>NZ_NMOJ01000047.1 GCF_002251635.1 Pseudomonas mandelii | reverse complement strand
CAGAANAAAAGCGTGGCGGCATGAGCCGCCAGCATAGCAGCGGGACGCATCGTGATCAGCGCAGGAAACCCAGCACTTCGGCGAGCAGCAATTCCGGGGTTTCTTCGGCGATGTAATGGCCGGCGGGCAGAGCCTTGCCACGCACGTCGGTGGCCACGTGTTGCCATTCATCGAGCGGCTCGAAACAGCGCCCGACCGTGCCTTCGGCTCCCCACAGCACCAGCAACGGCAGGTGCAGATTTTTACCGGCCTGGATATCGGCGCGATCATGTTCCAGGTCGATGCCGGCGCTGGCGCGGTAGTCCTCGCAGATGCCGCGCGCCGTACCTGGCAGTTGCAGGCAGCGCAGGTATTCGGCGAACGCTTCGGGGGTAAATGGCTTGAGCCCGGCACTGCGGCTGCCCATCACGCTGCGCAGGTACAGCTCGGGGTTGCTCTCGATCAAAGCCTCCGGCAGCGGCGCCGGGCGGATCAGGAAGAACCAGTGCCAGTAGGCGCGGGCGAAAGCTTCGTCGGTCTGGGCGTACATCGCCAGGGTTGGCGCGATATCCAACAGCACCATGCGTTGCACGGCGTTCGGATGGTCCAGCGCCAGGCGATGGGCGACCCGGGCACCACGGTCGTGGGCCAGTACCGAGAACGTGTCAAAGCCCAGGGCCTTCATCAGTTCGACGCNGTCCTTGGCCATTTCTCGTTTGGAGTAATGGGTGTGGTGGTCGTTGGCCGGCGGTTTGCCGCTGTCACCGTAACCGCGCAAGTCGGCGGCGATTACGGTGAAGTGCTCGGCCAGTTGCTCGGCGACNTTGTGCCAGATGACGTGGGTCTGCGGGTGACCGTGCAGCAACAGCAGGCCCGGCCCGCTGCCACCGATGCGGTAGGCAATGTCCACACCGTTGACGTGACGCTGGTCTTTCAGGAATCCGGCGAACATGGGGCGAGTCCTTGTTGTAGTGGCCTGCATCCTGAAAGTGTTGCGCGCCGGGGACAAGGCGCAAAGTGTGGTGCGCTTGTTCATGAAGTGTGTTCGGGGATGCGTGGTGTCAGGGATGCCGCCTTCGCGGGCAAGCCTCGCTCCCACAGGGTTTTGTGTTGTTCCTGGAATTTGTGAACGACACAAAACCCTGTGGGAGCGAGGCTTGCCCGCGAAGAGGTCCGTCCAGACACTGAAGGATTCAACCCTGCTGAAACATCTCCCTGGCCCGCTGCTCAATCTGCTCCTGCGTCAAATCCTCTTTGCGCGTCGCCAGAAACCACAAATGCCCATAGGGATCTTTCAACGTCCCCGAACGGTCGCCATAAAACTGATCCTTGACCTCGGACACCACCGTGCCACCCGCCGCAATCGCCTGTTTATAAGACTTGTCCACATCGTTCACATACAAATGCAGCCCCACGGACGGCGATTTGTCGGGATTGCTCAATGGCCCCTGATCGCACGGCGTACCGAGCATGATCGGGCAATCGCCAATCCTCAACTCGGCGTGACCAATCCCGCCATCCGGCATGGACAGACGCATGACTTCGGTGGCGCCAAAAGCCTTCTTGTAGAACTCGATGGCTTCGGCGGCGTTGTCGATGCCCATATAAGGCGTGATGCTGTGATAACCCTCGGGAATGGGTTTGACGCTCATGACGGTTCTCCCTTGTTGTTGTGAATTGAAGGTGTTCCTTCGCCGATTTCCGGTCGGATAACTATAGGTCAGCCCCTTTTGCGCCACCGAGTGCCCGACGAGCAGCAGCGCCACTGTTTGCAGAAACTGGCCAAGGCATTGAAATCGGATGAGGTTCGGCAGTTCATCCTGACCCGCTACAAAGGGCAGATTGCGCTGGGGTTCTAAGCTTCGGTTGACCATGAGGACGCCATCGCGGGCAAGCCACGCTCCCACAGAGTTTGTGTCGTTTATAAAAATTGAGAACGACACAAAACCTGTGGGAGCGTGGCTTGCCCGCGATGGCCGCACCACTATTGCGAATCTGTCCTCGATCCAAGCAGCTGCGCTCCCGGCCCCTGTTCCCCCAGCACATCGCCAGAATTACGCAACGGACACGCCTCCATCGACAGACACCCGCAGCCGATACAGCCATTGAGCTTGTCCCGCAGCAAGGTCAATTGACTGATCCGCTCATCCAGATCCCGGCTCCACTGCGCCGACATCACCTTCCAGTCCGCCGCCGTCGGCGCCCGGTTATCCGGCAAGGCTTTCAGAGCCCCGCCAATCTCCGCCAACGGAATCCCCAGCCGCTGCGCGACTTTGATCAACGCGACCCGCCGCAGCACTTCCCGCGGATAACGCCGCTGGTTGCCCTGGTTGCGGTTGCTTTTGATCAAACCCTTGGACTCGTAAAAGTGCAGCGCCGTGACCGCCACGCCGCTGCGCGCGGCCAATTGGCCGACGGTGAGTTCCTTGTGCAGATGTTCCGAGGTGATCATTTGAAAAATGCCTCTTGACCTCTAGTTAACTCGAGGTTTTACCCTGCAAGCCTTCGGATCGCAAGGTCCGGCTTTCACGTCAGTGGGGACTCTTCATGCAAACGCCAGAGAAAAATCGCAGCTTCACCCAGTTGATCGAATTCGAGATCGAACCCCATCAGCAACCTGCGTTGGTGTCGGCCTTGTCAAAGCAGACCGAGCGACTGGCCCAAGGCTACAGCGGGTTTTTGAGTGCGAGCATCCAGGCCAGCGATGACGGCCGGCGGGTGCTCAACTACCTGCAATGGCAAACCCGCGAGGCGGGGGAGGCCGCGTTTCAGAGTTTTGAAAGCGGCGAGCAGGATTTCTGGCAGCTGATTCGCGCGCATCAGGCGAAAACCGTGACCTTCGGCTCGTTCCAGGTGCTGCACAGTCTGGAACGTAGCCCCGACGACGCGTTGCACTGCAATCTGGTGCATTTGAGGTAAGTGCTTAGATCGACAATTGCATCAGGCGTTCGCCTTGCACGTTTTCCGTGGGCCGGCGCTTGTTCACCGCCAANTCGCCGATCTTGATCAGGCGTGTGCGCGTGACGTTGCGGCTCAAGCCCAGCAGGGCAGCGGTGTGCACCTGGTTGTAATGGCTGAAGCGATACGCCGCGCGCAACAANGCGTCNTCNTGGCTGAACGTCATTAGCCTAATTCGATAGCCACTATCGAGAGCGTTGATTTCTGCCCGTCGAAGGGGGCGAGTAGCCTGTGTTCATTGCCCCGAACCCAGATGCCAGGACGCCACCCATGAAACCTCTAATCGCCACTTTCTTGCTGCTTGCGGTCTCCGTTCTTGCCGGATGTGCCAGCCATGTTTCGCCTGAATTGCGGCCCTACACCGCTGAAGAAAGTCGGGAACTGGCGCTGGAAGACTTGAATCGTCGCGGTTTGTCCTTCGACGAGTACCATGCGAAAAAAGCCGAATTGCTCGGCCAGCCGCAAAAATCGTTCAGTTTCGACAAACAAGGCGAAATGAACGCCGAACGTGCTGTACAGCTTCACGGTCGTCCAAGCTGATCTAAAACTGTACCGTTCGAAGTTTCACGTAACTGTCCATGGGTTTCCCTCGGGGCGTGCGATAGGGTCAACACCTGACTGACCCTGATTGGACTGCCGCTCATGACGCTCTCGCTCGATCTGCTGCTGGGCTTCGCCCTGTTTGCCCTCGTCACCTCGATTACCCCCGGCCCCAACAACACCATGTTGCTGGCATCGGGCGTGAACTTCGGCTTTCACCGCACCATTCCGCACATGCTGGGCATTACTTGCGGCTTCTTTGTGCTCGTCCTCGCGGTCGGTTTCGGCCTCGGTGCCGTGTTTCAAACCTATCCTTTGCTCTATACGGTTCTGCGCTATGTGGGCGCGGCGTACTTGCTGTACCTGGCGTGGAAAATCGCCCATTCCGGTCCGGTCTCCGAGAGTGAAAAGGGCGACAGCAAACCCATCAGCTATCTCGGCGCGGCGGCGTTTCAGTGGGTCAATCCCAAGGCGTGGATCATGGCCATCGGTGCCATCAGCACCTACACGCCGATGCAGGGCTACTTCACCAATGTGATCGTGATTGCTGCGGTCTTTGCCTTGATCAACCTGCCGAGCGTCGGGGTCTGGGCCGGTTGCGGCACTTTGTTGCGCAATGTGTTGAAGGATCGTCGCTGGTTGCGGCTGTTCAACTGGGGCATGGCCTTGCTGTTGGTGGCTTCGCTGTATCCGTTGTTGCTCGAGAGCTTTAGCTGACACATCGCTTCAACCGGTTGGCCGATGCCTGTTAAGCTCGACTTCAGGAGCGTTCCTACGCACTTTTAAATGAAGTTGTACTTCTTTAACGGCCTCCGATCAGGTATTTCTAACGCTCTGAACGGTCGGCGCAACTCACGAGGTTGCGCTTTGAGCGTTCAGTGACGAGCCTCCTGATCCCGGAACATGCTCTGCGAGTTTTCTATGAATAAACGTCCGTTGTATTTCGACTACGCCGCCACCACGCCGGTGGATGAGCGGGTCATCCAGGTGATGGTCGAGTGCCTGGGTTTCAACGGAAACTTTGGCAACCCGGCGTCCAGCTCCCATGCGTTCGGCCAGCAGGCCCGGCAAACGGTCGAGCAGGCGCGGCGCCAGGTCGCCGAACTGGTCGGCGCTCAGGCGGACCAGATCGTCTGGACGTCCGGCGCCACTGAATCCAACAACCTCGCGATCAAGGGCGTGGCCCAGGCGCGTGGTGTGGCAGGTGGGCATGTCATCACCAGCCAGATCGAACACAAAGCAATTCTCGACACGGCGAAGCAGTTGCAGGACGCCGGCGTTGCCGTGACGTATCTGGTGCCTGACGCCGAGGGCCTGATTACCCCGCAAGCGGTCAGCGAGGCGATGCGCGAGGACACCTTTCTGGTGTCGCTGATGCTGGTCAACAACGAACTGGGCACGGTCAATGACATCGCGGCCATCGGCCAGATCGTGCGTGATCGTGATGCGTTGTTCCATGTCGACGCCGCCCAGGGCGCGGGCAAAGTGGCAATCGATCTGGCCCGCTTGCCGGTAGACCTGATGTCGTTTTCGGCGCACAAGATCTATGGCCCTAAAGGCATCGGCGCCCTGTACGTCGGCCCGCGCGCGCAACAGCGTTTGCTGGCGCAGATTCACGGCGGCGGTCACGAGGGCGGTTTGCGTTCAGGGACCCTGGCGACTCACCAGATCGCCGCCATGGGCGTCGCCTTCGCCCTGGCCGCCGCTGCGTTCGAGGAAGAAAAAGCGACCATCGTGCGGCTGCGCGAACGCTTGCTCGAGCAACTGCTCAGCATCCCCGGTGTCCGGCTCAATGGCAGCCCGACCCAACGCATTCCCCATACCCTGAGCCTGACCTTCAACGAAGGCGAGTTCAATTCTGCGGCGCTGAGCAACTCGATCGCGTTTTCCGCGACCTCGGCCTGTAACTCCGCCAGCAATGCTCCGTCCCATGTGCTGCTGGCCATGGGGCATGACGCCCGCTCGGCGGGTCGCACGATTCGCTTGAGCCTCGGCCGGTTCACCTCCGAACAGGATGTCGACCAAGCGGCACAACTGATTAAAGCGGCCTGCGCCAGTGCTCCGGCATTTTGGCAATAAGGCCTGAAAGTGCCGGCATTGATCGGCACTCAACAATAATGATGAAGTGATTAGCAGGAGACATGATGAGTACGCAGCCTTCGATCAATGGATCGGTGCCCCAACGTTTGGCGCAAACCCGCGAGCTGATGAGCCGGGAGGGCATTCATGCCCTGCTGGTGCCGTCGGCCGATCCGCACTTGTCGGAATACCTGCCGGGCTATTGGCAAGGGCGGCAGTGGTTGTCGGGCTTTCATGGCTCGGTCGGCACNNTGATTGTCACCGCAGATTTCGCCGGTGTTTGGGCCGACAGCCGTTACTGGGAACAGGCGACCAAGGAACTCAACGGCAGCGGCATCGAGCTGGTCAAGCTGCAACCGGGCCAGCCTGGCCCGCTGGACTGGTTGGCCGAGCAAACCCTTGAAGGCGGCGTGGTCGCGGTGGATGGCGCGGTGATGGCCGTGGCGTCGGCGCGGACGCTGGGCGGCAAACTCGAAGAACGTGGCGCACGTCTGCGCACCGACATCGACCTGTTGAGCGAAGTCTGGAGCGACCGTCCGACGCTGCCGAATGAGCCGATCTACCAGCACTTGCCGCCGCAGGCAACTGTCAGCCGGGGTGAAAAACTCGCGAAGTTGCGCGAGGTGTTGAAAGATCGCGGTGCTGACTGGCACTTCATTGCAACCCTCGATGACATCGCCTGGCTGTTCAACCTGCGTGGCGGTGATGTGTCGTTCAACCCGGTGTTCGTGTCCTTTGCCCTGATCAATCAGCAGCAGGCCACTTTGTTTGTCGCGCTGAGCAAGGTCGATGCCGAACTGCGCGCGATACTGGAGCAGGATGGCGTGACCCTGCGCGATTACAGCGAAGTGGCTGCCGCCTTGAGCGCCGTGCCGAGCGGCGCGAGCCTGCAAGTCGACCCGGCGCGCGTGACGGCGGGTTTGCTGGATAACCTGAACAGCGGCGTGAAACTGGTCGAAGGTCTGAACCCGACCACGTTGGCCAAATCGCAGAAGAGCCTGGCCGATGCCGAGCACATTCGTCAGGCCATGGAGCAGGACGGCGCGGCGCTGTGTGAATTCTTCACCTGGCTGGATTCGGCGTTGGGTCGTGAACGCATCACTGAACTGACCATCGACGAACACCTGACGGCCGCGCGTACCCGTCGCCCTGATTATGTATCGCTGAGTTTCAACACCATTGCTGCATTCAATGCCAACGGTGCGATGCCGCATTACCACGCCACTGAAGAAGAGCATGCGCTGATCGAAGGCGATGGTTTGCTGTTGATTGACTCGGGCGGCCAGTACCTGGGCGGCACCACGGATATCACGCGGATGGTGCCGATCGGCACGCCGACGGATGAGCAGAAACGCGATTGCACGCGGGTGCTCAAAGGCGTGATCGCCTTGTCCCGTGCGCAATTCCCTAAAGGCATTCTCTCGCCGTTGCTGGATTCGATTGCGCGTGCGCCGATCTGGGCTGAAGGTGTGGACTACGGCCATGGTACGGGTCACGGCGTAGGCTACTTCCTCAACGTTCACGAAGGTCCGCAGGTCATCGCCTATCAGGCCGCCGCCGCCCCGCAAACGGCGATGCAGCCGGGCATGATCACGTCGATCGAGCCGGGCACTTACCGCCCGGGCCGTTGGGGTGTGCGCATCGAAAACCTGGTGTTGAACACCGAAGCGGGCAAGAGTGAATTCGGCGAGTTCCTGAAATTCGAAACCCTGACCCTGTGCCCGATCGACACCCGCTGCCTCGAACCGTCGCTGCTGACCCTGGACGAGAAGCAATGGTTTAACGCCTATCACGCCGAGGTGCGCGAGCGCTTGAGCCCGTTGCTGGATGGTGCGGCACTTGAGTGGTTGAATACCCGCACCGCGGCTATTTGACCGGTTGGAGCTCAGGCGCTGTTTCGAGCGCCTGACTCATGTAGTCGACAAAGGCTTTGACCCTGGCGGATTGGCGACGATTCGCCGGGGACACGGCATGAATGGGCAGCGACTGCGCGGTGTAGTCCTGCAAAATCGCAGTCACTCGCCCGGCGTTCAGATCCTCGCTGAACAACCACACCGGCGACAACGCAATCCCCAATCCTCCCAGCACCATCTCGCGGATCGCCTCGGAGTTGTTGCTTTGCGCGTTTCCCTTGATGCGTACTTCGTGACGTTGGGCACCTCTCTCGTAAACCCATAGGTTCTGACTGTTCAGCAGGTTGAATTGCAGGCAATTGTGTCCGCGCAGTTCTTCTGGTGTTTGCGGCTGGCCGTGTTGCTTGAGGTAGTCCGGCGCTGCGACGGTCACCCGGTACGTGGTGCCGATGCGGCGGGCGATGAGGCCGCTGTCGGTCAATTCGCCGATCCTGAATGTAACGTCCAGGCCTTCGCTGACCGGGTCCTGATTCTGGTCACTGAGCTGCAGGTCTATCTGCACCTGGGGATGTTGTTTCAGAAACTCAGGAAGCCGCGGTGCAATCTGCAAACGCCCGAAACTGACCGAGGAACCGATCTTCAGGTTGCCGGCAACGGTTTCGCGTCCTGATTGAAAACTGTGTTCCGCCGCGTCCACGGCCGCGAGGATTTGTCGGCACTCGCTGTAGTACCGCTGACCTTCGTCAGTCAGCGAGAGTTGGCGCGTGCTGCGGGAAATCAGCTTCCCGCCCAGCTCGGTTTCCAGCGCCCTTAACACTTTGCTGATGGTCGGCTGGCTGGTCTGCATCTCCCTGGCAACGGCAGAAAAGCTGCCGCGCTCGACGACCCGGACGAAGATGGCCATTGCATTGAGTTTGTCCATGGGGTTTCTCATTGATGCCATATGGGCATGGTCACTATAGCGATACAGCGTCTTATCGGCATGAGTGAGTGAGAGGAAGATCGGTCCTACAGCCACCTCTGACAGGAATTTGCGAAATGACCGACTCACTTGAAATGCGTGCTCTGATTGTTGATGTGGCCAACGGGCCCTTACGCTTGCTTTCCATTCCACGGCCTGCACCAGGGCCGGGTCAGGTGTTGGTCAGGATCAACGCCAGTGGAGTGAATCCGTTGGATGGAAAAATTCGTTCGGGTCAGGCGGCTCATGCGCGTCAGCCATTGCCGGCGGTGCTGGGCATGGATCTGGCAGGGACGATTGAGGCGTTGGGAGAGGGTGTCAGCGGATGGCTGCCGGGTGATGAGGTCTACGCGATGGCGACCGGAATCGGCGGTGCGCAAGGTTCGCTTGCGCAGTTCGCAGCAGTCGATGCGCGTCTGCTGGCGCACAAGCCGGACAATCTGAGTATGCGCGAGGCCGCAGGGTTGCCTTTAGTACTCATCACGGCGTGGGAGGGATTGGTGGACCGGGCTCGGGTGCGTGCAGGTCATAAAGTGCTGATTCATGGCGGTGCCGGTGGTGTCGGGCATGTGGCTGTACAAATAGCCCGGGCTTTCGGTGCCGAAGTGTTCGCCACTGGCTCGGCAGGGCAACAGGCGATCATCGAAAGTTTCGGTGCGACGTTCATCGATTACCGCAAGTCTTCGGTCGAGGACTATGTGTCGGAGTACACGGGGGGAGAGGGGTTCGATATCGTCTATGACACGGTGGGCGGGGAAACGCTGGATGCTTCCTTCAAGGCCGCTCGGGTCTACGAGGGGCATGTGGTGAGCTGCCTCGGATGGGGGCAGCACAGTCTGGCGCCGTTATCGTTTCGGGCCGCGACCTACTCCGGGGTGTTTACCTTGTTGCCTTTATTGACTGGCAAGGGAGGCGAGCATCACGGGCAGATCCTTCGGGAAGCTGCGCAGTTGATTGAGGCCGGTAAGTTGAAGCCGTTGCTCGATCCGCGGCAGTTCACATTGCAAACCGCCGAGGCCGCCTATGAACTGCTCGCTGCTGGATCGGCTCAAGGTCGTTTGGTCGTCGAGATTTAACGCAGGGCCTCAAGGACGAAGTCCAGTCGATCCTGGCCGAAGTACAACTGATCGCCGACAAACATGCTCGGTGCACCGAACACACCGCGCTGGACCGCTTGCTCGGTATTGTCCTTGAGAGCGGCTTTGACGTCCTCATCGGCGGTAAGGGCCAGTACTTCGTTCGGATCGAAACCGTTTTGCATCAGCACGGCGGCAACGGTCGCCGGATCATCGAGGCTGCGTCCCTCGACCCAGAGTGCGTGGAACAGGCAGTCGATAAATGCGTGGAAGCGTTCGGGATGACGCAATTGCATGCCGGTGACGGCTCGCATCAGCACCAAGGTGTTGATGGGGAAGTGCGGGTTGAACTTGAGCGGCACGTTGTAGCGTTTGGCGTAGCGGTCCAGGTCCTGAAACATGTAGCGACCTTTGGCCGGGATGGTTGCCGGTGAAGCGTTGCCGGTGGCTTTGAAGACCCCGCCTAGCAGCATGGGTTTGTAAACCAGCTGGCTGTCGGTCTGCTCGCAGATCTTCGGCAGTTGGGTATACGCCAGGTAGGTGGCGGGGCTGCCAAGGTCGAAAAAGAACTCCACGGTTTTGCTCATGGTCGGTGCGCTCTGCTTATTGTTGTAGGGGAGGAGAGGAGGGCTTACCAGCGTTCGTTCCAGGGGCGCAGATCCAGCTCGAAAGTCCAGGCGTCCCGGGGCTGGCTGTGCAAATACCAATAATTCTCGGCGATGTGCTCGGGGTTGAGGATGCCGTCCTCGTCCTTGGTCGCGTACTTTTCCGGAAAACTGTTGCGAATAAAGTCAGTATCGATGGCGCCATCGACGACGACATGGGCAACGTGAATATTCATCGGCCCCAGTTCGCGGGCCATGCTTTGAGCCAGTGCACGAATCCCGTGCTTGGCGCCGGCGAAGGCTGCAAATCCTGCCGCACCGCGCAAGCCAGCGGTGGCCCCGGTGAACAGAATCGTGCCGCGTTGGCGCTTGGCCATCCGCTTGGCTACTTCACGGGCATTGAGAAAACCCGAGAAACAGGCCATCTCCCAGATCTTGAAATACTTGCGGGCAGTTTCTTCGAGAATGCTGCACGGCACATTGGCGCCGATGTTGAAAACAAACGCTTCGATCGGGCCGATCTCGGTCTCAATCTGCTCGACCAGCGCAATCACATCCTCTTCCTTGCGTGCATCACAGGCAAATCCGTGGGCGTCACCGCCATTGGCCTTGATTGCATCAACCAAGGGTTGAAGTTTGTCCGCGCTGCGACGAGTGACGCAGGCAATGAAACCTTCCTGTGCAAAACGCTTGGCAATCGCGCCGCCGGTTGCATCACCGGCGCCGACAACCAGTACGACCTTTTTATTATTCATGGGTGGATCCCTTTGATGAACGATCGTTAACTGAACGAACGTTATGCTAGGATTTGGCATGCGTCAAGGCAGTCAATCCTGAGGGCAAGGCAATGCGTTACTCGGCTAATCACAAGCTGGAAACAAGAGAGAAACTGCTGACAAGCAGCGCGGGGTCGGCCAAAAGGTCCGGTTTTTCCACGGTAGGCGTCGACGGGCTGATGAAGGCGATCGGATTGAGTGGCGCTGCTTTCTACAGTCACTTTTCGTCGAAGGACGAACTGTTCGCTTCGATCGTCGAACGCGAGTTGTGCCAGAGCCTGGAGCGATTGGGTGCTGATCAGGATTGCGACAGGCTCGAGCGTTGCCTGAAGCATTATCTGAGCATGGCCCATGTCGAGCACCCGGAGTCCGGTTGTGCATTACCGGTATTGGGGGCCGAAATTGCTCGTTCAGATATCGCTATTCGCCAAGAGGCCGAAGTCTGGATTTGCCGGCTGCAGGAGAGTTGGGCGAGGATTCTGGAAAGCGACAGCCTGGCCTGGGCGATTCTGTCGCAATGCATCGGTGCTTTGGTTGTGGCGCGTATGTTGGCCACTCCCGACATTCAGCGCACCGTACTGAAGTCCAGTTACGATGAGATTGGCCGCCAGATTGCCGGGCGGCATCAATCTATTTGCAGATGACGATCATGCTTCGACTGGTATAACCGGCAGGGTTGAGACCAAATGGATAATCACCTGGCTCTTCCACGGTATCCCCCGATTTGGCGATGACCTTGTAACCCTTGGGTGCGCACGAGTTGGCGGCGCTGGTGTAGCACTTGTCCCAGGACGACGAAAGCCCTGAACAGTTGATATGCAGCCCTTTTTTGCCATGTTTGACTTGTGTTTTCGATGTCGCCGCGCAGCCCGCAATTGCGAGTACGGCGATCAGTAGCAAAATTCGTTTCATTACTGTCCTTATAGCGTTCCCGGATCTCGTGCCCGGGTGTGGCTGCATTCGCTTTCGCTTGAAGCGTTCTGATATCCCTATCCTGAAAAATCCATTTATGGCACTGAGTTGCGGGCCTAAACATGGCCTAAATGAGCGGCAAATACCAGACCTGCGTCAAATCCTGTATCAATCCGCCGCGACCGCAGGCTTGGCAGCACTTCCCATGGTCATGGTCGCCCCGACGGAAGCCAGAATGATGCACATGATCGCCATCCACTGTGACAGCGTGAGGTACTCGTGGAGAAACAGCAGGCCAGACAGCGCGCCAATTGCCGGTTCAATGCTCATCAATGTGCCGAAGGTCCGTGTCGGCATTCGGGTGAGCGCGATCATCTCCAGCGTGTAGGGCACGGCTGTGGACAGAAGGGCAACACCGATGGCCACGGGGATCAGTGACGGAGTCAGCAGGGCGGCACCGGCGTGGACGATGCCGATAGGCGCGACGAACAGTGCGGCAATCATCACGCCCAGTGCTGCGGTCTGCACGCCATTGTCGGCGCCGGCCTTCTGGCCGAACAGGATGTACAGCGCCCAGCACACGCCCGCACCCAAGGCGTAACCGGCACCTGCCAGATCGATTCCCGCACTTGTCGCTCCTGTCGGTATCAATAGCAGCAAGCCGATAGCCGCCAGGGCTATCCACAAAAAGTCGATTGCGCGGCGTGAGGCATAGATAGCCACCGCCAGCGGCCCGGTGAATTCCAGTGCGACGGCAATACCCAGGGGGACTGTGCGCAAGGACATATAGAAGAGGAAGTTCATGCCGCCCAACGCCATTCCATAGACGACGACAGTGCGCAAGGACTTTGCGGTGAGCTTTGCTCGCCATGGGCGCAACAGGATCAGCATGATCACGCTGGCGAATAGCAGCCGCAGGGTGGTCGTTCCCTGAGCGCCGATAATCGGGAACATGCTTTTGGCTAATGAGGCTCCGGACTGGATCGACGCCATGGCTATTACTAGCAGGCCCACCGAGAACAGAGTCGAGGCGAGGCTGCGGGGATGGTCATTCATAACGTGGCAGTCCGAAGTGGGAAGCGAGAGTGTTGTTCTGTGTATTGGGCAATATACTGCGCATTCGCGAAGGTTGCGTCTATATATAAGCAATGATTTTGGACATCCTGATAGAAAAGCCAAATCAGGGGTTGACGGCAGATTCTGGAAGTCTATAATTCGCCCCACTTCCGGCGTAGTCGAAACGGAAAACTCCTTGGTAAACAAAGAGTTACGCAGTTTTCGGCAGCGAGTTGCTTCAGGTCATCGAAGCCCAGAAGGAGTTGATCAGGCAGGGTTGTTTGGCTTGATTGACGGTTCGATCTTCTCGGTCGAAAGCGGAGAAAAAGAGGTGTTGACAGCAGCGAGTAACGCTGTAGAATTCGCCTCCCGCTAACGAGAGATCGGAAGCGCAAGTGGTTGAAGTTGCAAAGGAATCTTCGAAAACTTCTGAAAATAATCACTTGACAGCAAATGAGGCTGCTGTAGAATGCGCGCCTCGGTTGAGACGAAAGATCTTAACCAACCGCTCTTTAACAACTGAATCAAGCAATTCGTGTGGGTGCTTGTGGAGTCAGACTGATAGTCAACAAGATTATCAGCATCACAAGTTACTCCGCGAGAAATCAAAGATGTAACCAACGATTGCTGAGCCAAGTTTAGGGTTTCTTAAAAACCCAAAGATGTTTGAACTGAAGAGTTTGATCATGGCTCAGATTGAACGCTGGCGGCAGGCCTAACACATGCAAGTCGAGCGGTAGNNAGAGNANTTNTNCTCTCTTGAGAGCGGCGGACGGGTGAGTAATGCCTAGGAATCTGCCTGGTAGTGGGGGATAACGTTCGGAAACGGACGCTAATACCGCATACGTCCTACGGGAGAAAGCAGGGGACCTTCGGGCCTTGCGCTATCAGATGAGCCTAGGTCGGATTAGCTAGTTGGTGAGGTAATGGCTCACCAAGGCGACGATCCGTAACTGGTCTGAGAGGATGATCAGTCACACTGGAACTGAGACACGGTCCAGACTCCTACGGGAGGCAGCAGTGGGGAATATTGGACAATGGGCGAAAGCCTGATCCAGCCATGCCGCGTGTGTGAAGAAGGTCTTCGGATTGTAAAGCACTTTAAGTTGGGAGGAAGGGCATTAACCTAATACGTTAGTGTTTTGACGTTACCGACAGAATAAGCACCGGCTAACTCTGTGCCAGCAGCCGCGGTAATACAGAGGGTGCAAGCGTTAATCGGAATTACTGGGCGTAAAGCGCGCGTAGGTGGTTTGTTAAGTTGGATGTGAAATCCCCGGGCTCAACCTGGGAACTGCATTCAAAACTGACTGACTAGAGTATGGTAGAGGGTGGTGGAATTTCCTGTGTAGCGGTGAAATGCGTAGATATAGGAAGGAACACCAGTGGCGAAGGCGACCACCTGGACTAATACTGACACTGAGGTGCGAAAGCGTGGGGAGCAAACAGGATTAGATACCCTGGTAGTCCACGCCGTAAACGATGTCAACTAGCCGTTGGGAGCCTTGAGCTCTTAGTGGCGCAGCTAACGCATTAAGTTGACCGCCTGGGGAGTACGGCCGCAAGGTTAAAACTCAAATGAATTGACGGGGGCCCGCACAAGCGGTGGAGCATGTGGTTTAATTCGAAGCAACGCGAAGAACCTTACCAGGCCTTGACATCCAATGAACTTTCTAGAGATAGATTGGTGCCTTCGGGAACATTGAGACAGGTGCTGCATGGCTGTCGTCAGCTCGTGTCGTGAGATGTTGGGTTAAGTCCCGTAACGAGCGCAACCCTTGTCCTTAGTTACCAGCACGTAATGGTGGGCACTCTAAGGAGACTGCCGGTGACAAACCGGAGGAAGGTGGGGATGACGTCAAGTCATCATGGCCCTTACGGCCTGGGCTACACACGTGCTACAATGGTCGGTACAGAGGGTTGCCAAGCCGCGAGGTGGAGCTAATCCCACAAAACCGATCGTAGTCCGGATCGCAGTCTGCAACTCGACTGCGTGAAGTCGGAATCGCTAGTAATCGCGAATCAGAATGTCGCGGTGAATACGTTCCCGGGCCTTGTACACACCGCCCGTCACACCATGGGAGTGGGTTGCACCAGAAGTAGCTAGTCTAACCTTCGGAGGACGGTTACCACGGTGTGATTCATGACTGGGGTGAAGTCGTAACAAGGTAGCCGTAGGGGAACCTGCGGCTGGATCACCTCCTTAATCGACGACATCAGCTGCTCCATAAGTTCCCACACGAATTGCTTGATTCATTGAAGAAGACGATAGAAGCAGCTTTAAGCTCCAAGCTGATAGCTCCAAGCTAACAGTTGCGCGCTCGAAATTGGGTCTGTAGCTCAGTTGGTTAGAGCGCACCCCTGATAAGGGTGAGGTCGGCAGTTCGAATCTGCCCAGACCCACCAATTTTGTTATGGGGCCATAGCTCAGCTGGGAGAGCGCCTGCCTTGCACGCAGGAGGTCAACGGTTCGATCCCGTTTGGCTCCACCATATAACTGCTTCTGCTGTTAGAGTTTAGAAATGAATATTCCGGTGTGAATATTGATTTCTAGTCTTTGATTAGATCGTTCTTTAAAAATTTGGGTATGTGATAGAAAGATAGACTGAACGTTACTTTCACTGGTAACGGATCAGGCTAAGGTAAAATTTGTGAGTTACTCGTAATTGAGTATTATCGAATTTTCGGCGAATGTTGTCTTCACAGTATAACCAGATTGCTTGGGGTTATATGGTCAAGTGAAGAAGCGCATACGGTGGATGCCTTGGCAGTCAGAGGCGATGAAAGACGTGGTAGCCTGCGAAAAGCTTCGGGGAGTCGGCAAACAGACTTTGATCCGGAGATGTCTGAATGGGGGAACCCAGCCATCATAAGATGGTTACCTTACACTGAATACATAGGTGTATGGAGCGAACCAGGGGAACTGAAACATCTAAGTACCCTGAGGAAAAGAAATCAACCGAGATTCCCTTAGTAGTGGCGAGCGAACGGGGACTAGCCCTTAAGTGGCTTTGAGATTAGCGGAACGCTCTGGAAAGTGCGGCCATAGTGGGTGATAGCCCTGTACGCGAAAATCTCTTAGTCATGAAATCGAGTAGGACGGAGCACGAGAAACTTTGTCTGAATATGGGGGGACCATCCTCCAAGGCTAAATACTACTGACTGACCGATAGTGAACTAGTACCGTGAGGGAAAGGCGAAAAGAACCCCGGAGAGGGGAGTGAAATAGATCCTGAAACCGTATGCGTACAAGCAGTGGGAGCCCACTTTGTTGGGTGACTGCGTACCTTTTGTATAATGGGTCAGCGACTTATTTTCAGTGGCGAGCTTAACCGAATAGGGGAGGCGTAGCGAAAGCGAGTCTTAATAGGGCGTCTAGTCGCTGGGAATAGACCCGAAACCGGGCGATCTATCCATGGGCAGGTTGAAGGTTGGGTAACACTAACTGGAGGACCGAACCGACTACCGTTGAAAAGTTAGCGGATGACCTGTGGATCGGAGTGAAAGGCTAATCAAGCTCGGAGATAGCTGGTTCTCCTCGAAAGCTATTTAGGTAGCGCCTCATGTATCACTGTAGGGGGTAGAGCACTGTTTCGGCTAGGGGGTCATCCCGACTTACCAAACCGATGCAAACTCCGAATACCTACAAGTGCCGAGCATGGGAGACACACGGCGGGTGCTAACGTCCGTCGTGAAAAGGGAAACAACCCAGACCGTCAGCTAAGGTCCCAAAGTTATGGTTAAGTGGGAAACGATGTGGGAAGGCTTAGACAGCTAGGAGGTTGGCTTAGAAGCAGCCACCCTTTAAAGAAAGCGTAATAGCTCACTAGTCGAGTCGGCCTGCGCGGAAGATGTAACGGGGCTCAAACCATACACCGAAGCTACGGGTATCACGTAAGTGATGCGGTAGAGGAGCGTTCTGTAAGCCTGTGAAGGTGAGTTGAGAAGCTTGCTGGAGGTATCAGAAGTGCGAATGCTGACATGAGTAACGACAATGGGTGTGAAAAACACCCACGCCGAAAGACCAAGGTTTCCTGCGCAACGTTAATCGACGCAGGGTTAGTCGGTCCCTAAGGCGAGGCTGAAAAGCGTAGTCGATGGAAAACAGGTTAATATTCCTGTACTTCTGGTTATTGCGATGGAGGGACGGAGAAGGCTAGGCCAGCTTGGCGTTGGTTGTCCAAGTTTAAGGTGGTAGGCTGGAATCTTAGGTAAATCCGGGATTCTAAGGCCGAGAGCTGATGACGAGTNATCTTTTAGATGACGAAGTGGTTGATGCCATGCTTCCAAGAAAAGCTTCTAAGCTTCAGGTAACCAGGAACCGTACCCCAAACCGACACAGGTGGTTGGGTAGAGAATACCAAGGCGCTTGAGAGAACTCGGGTGAAGGAACTAGGCAAAATGGCACCGTAACTTCGGGAGAAGGTGCGCCGGTGAGGGTGAAGGACTTGCTCCGTAAGCTCATGCCGGTCGAAGATACCAGGCCGCTGCGACTGTTTATTAAAAACACAGCACTCTGCAAACACGAAAGTGGACGTATAGGGTGTGACGCCTGCCCGGTGCCGGAAGGTTAATTGATGGGGTTAGCTAACGCGAAGCTCTTGATCGAAGCCCCGGTAAACGGCGGCCGTAACTATAACGGTCCTAAGGTAGCGAAATTCCTTGTCGGGTAAGTTCCGACCTGCACGAATGGCGTAACGATGGCGGCGCTGTCTCCACCCGAGACTCAGTGAAATTGAAATCGCTGTGAAGATGCAGTGTATCCGCGGCTAGACGGAAAGACCCCGTGAACCTTTACTATAGCTTTGCACTGGACTTTGAATTTGCTTGTGTAGGATAGGTGGGAGGCTTTGAAGCGTGGACGCCAGTTCGCGTGGAGCCAACCTTGAAATACCACCCTGGCAACTTTGAGGTTCTAACTCAGGTCCGTTATCCGGATCGAGGACAGTGTATGGTGGGTAGTTTGACTGGGGCGGTCTCCTCCTAAAGAGTAACGGAGGAGTACGAAGGTGCGCTCAGACCGGTCGGAAATCGGTCGTAGAGTATAAAGGCAAAAGCGCGCTTGACTGCGAGACAGACACGTCGAGCAGGTACGAAAGTAGGTCTTAGTGATCCGGTGGTTCTGTATGGAAGGGCCATCGCTCAACGGATAAAAGGTACTCCGGGGATAACAGGCTGATACCGCCCAAGAGTTCATATCGACGGCGGTGTTTGGCACCTCGATGTCGGCTCATCACATCCTGGGGCTGAAGCCGGTCCCAAGGGTATGGCTGTTCGCCATTTAAAGTGGTACGCGAGCTGGGTTTAGAACGTCGTGAGACAGTTCGGTCCCTATCTGCCGTGGACGTTTGAGATTTGAGAGGGGCTGCTCCTAGTACGAGAGGACCGGAGTGGACGAACCTCTGGTGTTCCGGTTGTCACGCCAGTGGCATTGCCGGGTAGCTATGTTCGGAATAGATAACCGCTGAAAGCATCTAAGCGGGAAACTAGCCTCAAGATGAGATCTCACTGGGACCTTGAGTCCCCTGAAGGGCCGTCGAAGACTACGACGTTGATAGGTTGGGTGTGTAAGCGCTGTGAGGCGTTGAGCTAACCAATACTAATTGCCCGTGAGGCTTGACCATATAACACCCAAGCAATTTGCTTGCTTCGAGCCCAAAGGCGAAAGAGCACCAGATTGCGGTGTGTGAAGACGAAATGAACCGAAAGTTCGAATGGCTCACAAAACACCGAGATCTATCACATACCCATTCGCTGGAGCGTGCGCCGTAAGGCAAACGACCTGGCTACCGAATTTCTTGACGACCATAGAGCATTGGAACCACCTGATCCCATCCCGAACTCAGCAGTGAAACGATGCATCGCCGATGGTAGTGTGGGGTTTCCCCATGTGAGAGTAGGTCATCGTCAAGATTAAATTCCGAAACCCCTATCTGCGTATGCAGGTAGGGGTTTTGTTTTGTCCGCAGGAAAGTAGCGCTACAAAAAGGATAGCCCGGCGGCTATCCCTGTTAGTAACAGCATGGTTAGTGAAACTTCGGCAGAACGTATTCAGCGATCTCTTCAATCACTTCAGCAACCGGCCGCTCGCTACGGCGCAGATGCAAACCAACATGCTGAACACCCGCATCACGCAGTGCCTGAAGCTCATCAATCAACACCAACCGTCCGCAACTGCCCCCGAAACGCACACGTTGCATCGGCGCATGTGGGTTGGCAGACAGGTTCAGGTGAACGAAGCTGATATAGGGCTTATCGCCTCCAACTTCCCGCCACAGCCCCACTCGACGTCGATGCTCATCCGGCGTACCAGGATAGGCGAGCCAACCATCCATGTGCTCACCAATCCAGGCCGGTGATTGTTGACCAAGACCTGCAACCAGCAGTGGAATAGGCTGATCTCGCTCCGGCAACAGGCGAGCGCCTTCAGGCAAACGACCTTCACCCTGGCTGCGGATCAACTCAACCGTATCGCGAAAGATCTCCCCGCGCTGATCGTAATCCACCCCAAACAACGGATACTCCATCGGCCGGTCACCACTGGCCACCCCAAGGAGCAGACGCCCGTCACTCAGTTCATCGACACTGTTGGCGGCCTTGAGCGTTAGCCAAGGTTGACGCAATGGCAGCACAACCGCCGCCGTACCGAGCATGATGTTCTCAGTAATCCCGGCCAAATACCCAAGGTAAGAAAAGGCCTCAAAGACCTGTGCGGCATCGCCAAAGCTGGGGTCATAAACCGGCACATCACGCACCCAAAGTGCGCGAAAACCGGCGGTATCAGCCAGGCGCGCCATCGCCGCATGCTGCTTCAAATCGGGGACACCAAAAGGCCGATTCTGAGCAATCCGCAGCCGTTGTCCATCACTGGACCAATCGTTATCCAGCGGCAGTTCCAGTCCGATGGAAAATCCATTCGAACCGAGTAATCGTTGAAATCGTGGATGCATGAAAAGACTCCCAGACAACAAAATGGAATGACATGCACCCAGTATCTACAGGCCCACCTACAAGAAAAATGCATGAATCGGAATATCAATCTTGAACAAAACGCACGAGTCAAAGAAAAAACCGACTGTCGTTTTGGCCCTCAAGGACAACCCTTCTAGAAAATCGCGCTAAAGTGACCGCGCCGTTTTTGGTATGGTGCAGCTCGTTTTTTAACGGACTGATGAAAAGCCTACGGATCGGTGCTCCCTTTTTAGTCAAAGAGCTGCTGCAGAAATGCCCCAACCGATACCCATCAAGGACCACGAAAAAGAGACGCGCCTGGTCAACAAGCGGCTGATCGCCTGCGCCTTGTTCGTCGCCGCCATTTCCTGCGCACTTGTGGTGCGCATGTATGTCCTGCAAGTGGTTGAGTACGACTATCACTCGACAATCTCCGAAAACAACCGCGTCCATGTCCTGCCGATCACCCCGACACGCGGACTGATCTACGACCGAAACGGCGTGGTTCTGGCTGACAACCGTCCCAGCTTCAACCTCACCATCACCCGCGAACGCGCCTCCGATGTCAAAGAGGAGCTCGATGAGGTGGTCAACCTCCTGCACTTGCCAGCCGAAGACCGGACACTGTTCGACAAGGCCATGAAACAGGCGCGCCACCCGTTCGTGCCGGTCACCCTGTTCTACGAGCTCAGTGAACAGCAAATCGCGGTTCTCGCGGTCAACGAGTTCCGTCTGCCGGGGATCGATGTCGAGCCGCAGTTCGTCCGCCATTACCCGTTGGGTGCACACTTCGCGCATTCGATCGGCTANGTCGGCCGGATCAATGAAAAAGAATCCAAGGCGCTCGATTCGGTGGAGTACCGCGGCACTCAATCCATTGGCAAGACCGGCATCGAGCGCTTCTACGAGTCCGAACTGCACGGCCATGTGGGCTATGAAGAGGTCGAGACCAATGCCCAGGGCCGCGTATTACGCGTGCTCAAGCACACCGATCCGATCCCCGGCAAAAACATCGTCCTGAGCCTCGATGTCAAACTCCAGGAAGCCGCCGAAGAAGCCTTGGGCGATCGCCGTGGTTCGGTCGTCGCCCTTGACCCGCAAACCGGCGAAGTGCTGGCCATGGTCAGCAAGCCGAGCTTTGACCCGAACCTGTTCGTCACCGGCATCAGCTTCAAGGAATACGCTGCGCTGCACGACTCCATCGATCGGCCGCTGTTCAACCGCGTACTGCGCGGGCTTTACGCGCCGGGTTCGACCATCAAACCCGAGGTGGCCATTGCTGGCCTCGATGCCGGCGTCGTCACCCCTCAGACCCGCGTCTTCGACCCTGGTTATTACCAGCTCCCGGACTTTGATCACAAATACCGTAACTGGAACCACAGCGGCGATGGTTGGGTCGACATGGACGCGGCGATCATGCGTTCCAACGACACCTACTTCTATGATCTGGCCCACAAGCTGGGCATCGATCGCCTGCACGACTACATGGCCATGTTCGGGCTCGGCGAGAAAGTCTCGCTGGACATGTTCGAAGAGTCNGCCGGCTTGATGCCNTCGCAGGCGTGGAAGCGCGCGACNCGNCGTCAGGCCTGGTTCCCGGGCGAAACCGTAATCCTCGGCATTGGCCAGGGTTACATGCAGGTCACGCCGTTGCAACTGGCGCAGGCCACTGCGTTGATCGCCAACAAAGGTGTATGGAACCGGCCGCACTTGGCCAAGACNGTGGATGGCGTAGCGCCGGTGGACGAGCACCCTATGCCGAACATCCTGCTCAAGGATCCGCGTGACTGGGAGCAGGTCAACCATGGCATGCAGATGGTGATGCACGACGCTCGCGGGATTGCCCGAGCGGCCGCGCNGGGCGCCCAATACCGGATTGCCGGCAAGAGTGGTACCGCGCAGGTGGTGGCAATCAAGCAAGGTGAGCGCTACAACCGGGCGAAAACCCTGGAACGCAACCGCGACAATGCCTTGTTCGTCGGTTTCGCCCCGGCCGAGCACCCGAAGATAGTCATCTCGGTGATGATTGAGAACGGCGAGGCCGGTGGCCGCGTGGCAGGCCCTGTGGTGCGGCAAATCATGGATGCCTGGCTGCTCGATCAAGANGGCCACCTTAAGCCGCAATACGCGACGCCGAGCAAGGCACCGGGCGATCCACACGTTTAAGCAATCAAGGATTGATGGTGTCTGGTAAATCGCCTTCGCGAGCAAGCCCGCGAAGAACAATAACTCAGCTTGACTCATCTTCTGCTCGCGGGTCCACAACAGCTGAATATCGAAACCCACCACCCCATCCTCCGGCGGCCATCTGGTGCTGTCCCTGGGGTTCGATATTTTCGAACTGGACCCGCAGAGCAAAGTGGCAGTGACCCGTGAAGGGTTCGCGGTGTTGGGCGAACGGATTCGTAGCCTTGGGTTGCCGTGTCTGATTGTGCAGGAGGGCGGGTATCACCTGGAGAGTCTTGAGGACAATGCCCGGGCGTTTTTTGTGAATGCCGAGGTGTGGCAGCTCTGAGATCATTGGGGCCAGGTACGTCGCCTTCGAAGGCACCGGGCGATCCACACGTTTAAGCAATCAAGGATTGATGGTGTCTGGTAAATCGCCTTCGCGAGCAAGCCCGCGAAGAACAATAACTCAGTCCACTTGAAGAAACACAAGCGCCATAAGGCACTTGCCATCGCCCTGACGTTAACGTAAAGATTGCGGCAGGGCGCTGAACTTGAAAAGGCGCAAAGCGGACCGATCCGGAGCGCTTGATGACGCTAATAAAAACAACTTCTCCCAAGCTGCACCGCGAAGCCCGGCTGGCACGGGAAAAACTCCATCTGGAGGGCGAAGTCCCCGATGGCGTGTTGCGGGCCGAAATCGATGCGTCGTGGCGGCGCAGCCTCAGCCATGGCGTGCATTTTAACGCCAAGCACGAACTGGCGCTGGAATCGAGCGCCAGCCTCGACGTGCTGTTGGCAAGCAATCGCCTGCTGATCGACGCCGCATTACCGGCCATAGACTACCTGGCTGAACGCCAAGGCAAGGAAGGCCTGATCATCCTCGCCAACTCCGACGCCACCATCCTGGCCGTCGAAGGTCGTGCCGATCGCCTCAAGGGCAGCGGCCTGCAAGACATCACCCTGGGCGCCTGCTGGAGTGAAGCCGCTCGCGGCACCAACGCATTGGGCACCGCACTGGTGGAGGCCCGGCCAACGATGATCGATTGCGGTGAACATTACCTCGACCGTCTCAGCGATTTCTCCTGCACATCGGTGCCGATCCATTGCCCTCAAGGCGACATCCTCGGCGTCCTTGACCTGACCCGCGAAGGCCCGCTCGGCCGCGTGCATGACAGCACCGCGTTGCTGGCCATGGCTGTCAGCCAGATCGAAAGCCGCGTGTTCAACGCCAGTTACCCGGACGAAATCGTCCTCGCGTTCCACAGCCGTCGGCAATACCTTGAATCCCCTTGGCAGGGCCTGCTCGCGGTGAGTCTCGGCGGACAGATCCTCGCGGTCAGCGCGCAAGCCTGTCAGTTGCTGCGTGCCGAGCGTTCGGCCCTGGTCGGTCGGCGTTGCGAAGAGTTTCTCGGTGTCGATGGCCTGCAATTGCTGTCCCGTCTGCATCAAGGTGGCGTCGGCAGTTTGCAGACCGCCAAAGGCGAATTCTTCTACCAAACCCTGCGGGCGCCGCAACGTTCCATCAACGTCAGCACACCGCCGCGCAGCCCCGCGAAAGCCGCCAAGCCACAACCGGATCTCGAATCCCTGGCCGGCAGTAACGTGCGTTATGCCCGGGCCTTGCGCATGGCCCGCCAAGGGCTGGCCAATGAATTGCCGGTGTTGCTGCTCGGTGAAACCGGCACCGGTAAAGAAGTCATCGCCCGCGCGCTGCACATGGCCGGAACCCGCTGTGACAAACCTTTCGTTGCGGTGAACTGCGCGGCCATCCCTGAAGGCCTGATCGAGTCGGAACTGTTCGGCTACCGCGAAGGCGCCTTCACCGGCTCCCGTCGTGGCGGCATGATCGGACGACTGCAACAGGCCCACGGCGGCACCTTGTTCCTCGACGAAATCGGTGACATGCCGCTGGCCTTGCAGGCCCGTCTCCTGCGGGTATTGCAGGACCGTAAAGTGGCGCCGCTGGGTGCGGGCGAGGAACAAGACATCGACGTCGCTCTGATCTGCGCCACCCACCGCGACCTCAAGCGCCTGGTCGAAGAAAAGCACTTCCGTGAAGACCTGTTCTACCGGGTCAACGGCATCAGCGTGATGCTCCCGGCCCTTCGCGAGCGCGAGGATTTCAGCGGTTTGGTTGCTCGTCTGCTGGCCAAGCTTGATGCCCCGGCGATGGTCCTGCATGACGATCTGGGCCGCTTGCTCGACGGCTACCATTGGCCGGGCAACATCCGCCAACTGGAAATGGTCCTGCGCACCGCGCTGGCCATGCGCGAACCCGGGGACACGGTGCTCACCCTTGACCACCTGCCCGACAGCATGCTCGACGAACTCACCGCCACTGAACGCCCGGCGTCGGGCAGCATTCGCGAAAACGAACTGGAGCTTATCCGCCAGGCCCTGGACAGCCATCAGGGCAACGTCTCGGCCGCCGCCGACGCCTTGGGCATCAGCCGCGCGACCCTGTATCGCAAGCTCAAACAGTTGCGTTCGTGATGCAGCGCTTGATCGTTCGGCTGATCGACAGCCAGAACCCCGAAGCCCTGCAAGCGGCGTTGCGTTGGCTCTACAGTTTTGTGCGCCCGCATCGATTGGCGATTGCCGGGCTGCTCGGTTTGTCGGTCTGCGCCTCGTCGCTGGTGCTGGTGCAGCCGTGGCTGACCAAGCTGCTGATCGACGATGGCTTGCTGGCGAAAAACTTTCCGATGCTGGTGGTGATTGCCGGGTTGATGATTCTCGCCGGGCTGCTCGGCACGGCGCTGTCGGGGATCAATCGCTACCTGCACACGCGACTGTCCGGGCGGATTCTGTTCTCGCTGCGCGACGACCTCTATCGGCATTTGCAGAAGTTATCGCCGAGCTTCTATGGGCAGCGGCGCATCGGTGATCTGATGTCGCGCCTGGATGGCGACGTTGCGGAGATCCAGCGCTTCGCTGTGGATTCGCTGTTCTCGGCGGTATCGAGCGTGGTTGGCCTGGTGGTTGCGGTAGCGATGCTGCTGACCCTGTCATGGAAACTCTCGCTGCTGGCTTTGGTGCTGATTCCCCTCGATGTGCTCTGGCTGCGCTGGATGCGGCGCAAGGTCGAGCGCGATGTGCGGCAGTTGCGCGAGCGTTCGGCGGACATGTCCTCGTTCATGGTCGAAACCTTGCCGGTGATGAAATTCATCCAGTCTGCCGGCCAGCAACAGCGCGAATCGCGGCGGCTGGAGTCGCTCGGTCAAGGCTACATGAGCCAGTTGCTGCGCCTGCAAGTCACCGAGTTTTTCACCCAGGCGGTGCCCGGCACGCTGACGTCATTGTCCCGGGCCTGTGCGTTTTTGATTGGCGGTTATTGGGTGGTGCAGGGGACCTGGCAACTGGGCGCGCTGATCGCGTTTTCCACGTACCTGGGGATGGCGGTCGGGCCGGTTCAGAGCCTGCTCGGACTTTACGTGGCGATTCAACGAATGACCGTCAGCCTCGGCCGGGTCATGGAATTGCGCGGTGAAGAACCGACGGTGCTGACACCGGTTGAACCCAAGCCGATGCCTACTTCTGGCGAGTTGCGTTTCGACGACGTGCACTTCAGCCATCCCGGTCGCCCGACGACCTTGCGCGGCATCGAAGCGCGAATTCCCTATGGCTTGAAAGTCGCCCTGAGCGGCGGCTCCGGCGTCGGTAAATCAACGCTCATCGATCTGCTGCAACGCCACCACGACCCACAATCCGGCCGAGTGTTGTTGGGGGAGGTCGACCTGCGAGAGCTGGACCTGTTCCAGCTGCGTCGGCGGATTGCCGTGGTCAGTCAGGACATCGTGCTGTTTCGCGGCAGCCTGGCCGACAACCTCGCTTATGCGGTGCCGGACGCCAGCCGCGAAGCGATTGCAGAAGTCGCCCGGCTGGCGCAACTCGACAGCCTGATCGAATCGTTGCCCGAAGGTCTCGACAGTCCGTTGGGCGAACGCGGCCAGCAGCTGTCCGGCGGGCAGAAACAACGCATCGCCATCGCCCGGGCGTTGTTGCAGGATCCGCTGATTCTGGTGCTGGACGAAGCGACCTCGGCGGTGGATGAAGCCACCGAGCGCGAAGTCATCGAGGCCATCGACCGACTGTTTGCCGGGCGCACTCGGATCCTGATCAGCCATCGTCCTTCCACGCTGGCCGATGCCGATTTGCGCTTCGAATTGCTCGACGGCGTGCTCACTTCAAAAACGGTGCTGCATGAAGCCTGAGCTAAGGATTGGCGTAGTCGATAGCGGACATTCGGCGGCGCAACGGGTGCAGGTGATTGCCGGACGGCGTTTTTCGCTGCTGGAGGATGGTCTGGCTGAAAGTGACTTGCGCGACGACCCGCTCGGCCACGGCAGCGCGGTGATCGAGGCCGTCGGACGACGGGCGCCGGCGGCGGTGTTTTGCGTGGGGCAGGTGTTTGACCAGCGTGGCGTCACCAGCGCCTTGCAGATCGCCACCGCGATTGACTGGCTGGTGGCGCAGGACGTTCGGCTGATCAATTTGAGCCTTGGATTACGCCAGGATCGCAGCCTGTTGCGAGAAGCCTGCGCAGCGGCGGTGGCGCGGGGCATTTTGTTGTGTGCCTCCAGCCCGGCGCAGGGCGAAGGCGTGTTTCCAGCGAATTATCCCCAAGTGTTACGCGTCACCGGCGATGCGCGTTGCGCCGAGCATGAATGGTCGTGGCTCAATAGTGCCCAGGCCGATTTCGCGGCATGCGTGCATGGGACCTATCCGGGACAGTCCGGTGCGAGCCTTGGGTGCGCGGCGTTGAGCGGGCACATTGCGGGTTTCCTGGTTGCCCATCCCGACGCGAGTAACGAACACGTCATCGAATGGCTGCGCGAGAACGCCCGGTACCGCGGCCCTGAACGGCGCTTCGGCGCATGATTCTGATTCTTGGTGCCGGTCCCGCCGGGGCGGCGGTCGCACTGGGTTTGCGGCGGCTCGGTTATGCGGTGACCCTGGTCAGCGAGTGGCGCCGGTTTGCGGCACTGGAAGGCGTTTCGCTTCGGGTGCTGGAAGCCTTGCGCGGCGCGGGCCTGCATCAGGCGCTGGCGGATGCGGCGTTGCCTTCCCAGCGGCAGGTGTCTTGGAACGGTCAGCAACATGCGCAAAACATCGAATTTCTGTTGGATCGCCCGAGTTTCGACCGAGGCTTGCGCGAAGACCTGCGTCTGGCGGGGGTCGAGCTGATCGAAGGGCGGGTGCTGAGCGTTCAGGCCTCGGCGGTGGGGCATCGGGTCGAGATTGAAGGGCGCGAGGCGCTGCTTGCGGATTTTCTGGTGGAAGCCCGTGGGCGTCAGGCGCCGGCACTGGGCAAAGGCCGGCGCGGGCCGGAGACGGTCAGCCTGCTCAATCGCTGGCAAGGCACGCCGGGCAGCACCGCCAGTGCGGTGGAAAGCCTTGAGGACGGCTGGGCCTGGATGGCGCGGCGGGCCGACGGTCAGTGTTATTGGCAGTGGACGGTGGACGTGGCCAGCGCGCAATTGCCGGGCAAGGCGACGTTGCTGGATTACTGCCGCGCACGGCGTCAGGGCTCGGCGTTGGCGCGCGAGTTTTTCGGTGTCGATGCTGAAATCGATCTTCAGCTGCATGCGCGCAGCAGCACGGCGATTTTGAGTCCGCAGGTGTGTGGTGAGCGCTGGATCCGGGTCGGCGATGCCGCGATGGCGGTGGATCCGCTATCGGGCAATGGCATCTTCCAGTCCTTGTCTTCAGCGTTACAGGCGCCCACGGTGATCAACACCTTGCTGCGCAAACCGGAGCGCGCGGCACTGGCCCAGCGCTTTCATCATCAGCGAGTGGAGCAGTTGTTTTTGCGCTTTGCGCGGATCGGCCGGGATTTTTATGCCGATGAACAGCGGTGGCTGGAACAGCCGTTCTGGCAGGCACGACGGTGCTGGCCAGATGCAGAAGTGGCCCATGCCGAGGCAGATTTTTCCTCATTGAGAATCGAGCGAGCGCCGGTGCTGCGCGAGGGTTTTGTCGATGAGGCCGAAGTGGTGATCACGGCAGATCAGCCGTTGGGGATCTGGCATGTGCAAGGGGTTGAACTGGCGCCGTTGGTGCGGCGGTTGCGGACCGAACCGGCCAAGCAGGCGTTGGCCGGGTTGACGGTGGAGCAGGGGCGGGTGGTTCGGGGTTGGTTGCTCGCACAGGGTTTCAAACCCTGAGATTTTGGTTGTCTGGGCTGCTCGCGATGGCGCCCGTGTGGGCGCCGCCGATCAGAGCTTGATCAACACCGACTTCAACTCGGTGTAATGCTCAATCGCCGCATAGCCCATCTCCCGCCCAACCCCGGACATTTTGTACCCGCCAAACGGCAGCGCCGGGTCTAGCGCACTGTGGCAATTGACCCACACCGACCCCGACTTGATCCGCGGGATCATCCGGTGCACCGCCGCCAGGTCGTTCGACCAGATACTCGCGCCCAGCCCATAAGGACTGTCATTGGCCATGCGCAACGCATCCGCTTCATCATCGAACGGAATCGCCACCAGTACCGGGCCGAAGATCTCTTCCTGCACCAGCGAGTGCTTCTGATCGACATCGACAATCACCGTCGGCTTGACGAAGAACCCCGGCCCGAATTGCTCACCACCGCAGGCGATGGTCGCGCCACTTTCCCGGCCCTTCTCGATGTAGCCGTACACCCGTTCCTGCTGCCGTGCCGAGATCAGCGGCCCCATCTCGACACTCGGGTCCAGCCCGTTGCCGAGCTTCATGGCGTTGGCGATGTCGGCGATGTCCGCCACCACATTGTCGAAATGCTTGCGCTGCACATACAGCCGCGACCCTGCGCAGCACACCTGGCCCTGATTGAAGAAAATCGCGCTGGCGGCCCCGGCTGCGGCGGTTTTCAGGTCGGCATCGGCCAAGACGATGGTCGGTGATTTGCCGCCCAGTTCAAGCGTGACACGCGTCATGGACTCCATGGCGATCTTGCCGATCTGCTTGCCCACGGCGGTGGAGCCGGTGAAGGTCAGCTTGTCCACCAAGGGGTTGTGGGTCAGCGCCGAGCCGGCGGTGATGCCGGTGCCGGTGACCACGTTGAACACGCCCTCGGGGTACCCGGCTTCCAACACCAGTTCGGCCAGTTTCAGCGCGGTCAGCGGGGTTTCGTCGGCGGGTTTGAGCACCACGGTGCAACCGGTGGCCAGGGACGGGCCGAGTTTCCAGCAGGCCAGCAGCAGCGGGAAGTTCCAGGCGACGATGGCGCCGACCACGCCCACCGCTTCGCGGCGGATGAAGCTGTGGAACTGATCATTGGGCATCAGCGGCAACGACACTTCAACGCTGGAGCCTTCGATCTTGGTCGCCCAACCGGCCATGTAGCGCAGAAAATCGATGGATAGCTGCACGTCCATCACTTGGGCCACCGCCGCGCTTTTGCCGTTGTTCAGGCATTCCAGTTGCGCCAGCAGTTCGGCGTCGCGTTCCATCAGGTCGGCGAGTTTCCACAACAGGTTCTGCCGCTCCCGTGGGCGGGTGCGGGTCCAGGCCGAGTCATCGAAGGCCTGACGAGCGGCCAGCACGGCGCGGTCGACGTCCTCGGGCGTGGCCCGTGGCACCACGCACAGCACTTCGCCGGTGGCCGGGTTGTGCAGGGGCATGGTCTGGCCGTCGGCGGACTCGACCCAGTCGCCGCCGATCAGCATGCGCGGGGCGCGCTGGATGAAGTCCGAGGTGGCGGGAAGCAGATAAGGGAGGGGCATGGCGAGACCTCTTGTTGTTCGTGAGAACAGGCCTTTCGCAATGGCTGTGCCAAGTCCCTGCAAAGGCAGGATCGCCCTTGGCTGGCGGGGTTTTGCATTACTGGCGGGAGTCGCGGTTGTTGTGAGGCTGTTGCAAATTGCGACAAACATGAGACGACGAGCGACCCTGTTGCGGCCTTGAGGCTCTCATTAATCAGGACTAGAATTTTTGGGCTCGGTGGGTGACGTAACGGACCGTTCATCCCGTAATACATCTGGCGTGAGGGAGGTAACGATGTTCCTTTCAACCCTGGAAATTCAAAGCATCATTGAGCACAGCATGCTGCCCGCCGTGTGCACGTGCAGCATGGAGGCGGATCAGTCGCTGACGATCCGGGTCTGTGATTGCATGACGGGCAAAGTAGATTTGGTGGCGACCCATGTACCGCTATGGGCACTGGACAGTCCCCACGCAATCGCCTCGCTGGTGGCGGATATGCGTCAGGAAATCGAAGCTCACAAAGGTACCCAGACGACGTTCTTCAGCTGAAAGGGCGACACGCCGCACCACTCGGGTGGTGCGGCTCGCGCTGACTATTCAGGAGGGTATTTTCCGCGAAATCTCTTCAAACGTGTCGCCATCTACGGCGGCCAACAACTTTTTGTCATCTTTGAGCGTCGCCAGGAAGGTCACTTCGGTTTCTTTTCCGGCCAGCATGAACCCGGCAATCGCGCCGATAGGGCCGAGGAACATCGCGCCCGCCACGCCGAAGCCGATGGCGTCCTTGATGTTGTTGATCGACTCCTGGTTAGCAACTTCCACGCGCTTGAACGCTGAGAGCGGGAGGGTGATGCCGGGCCACGGGTGAAGCGACGTTCTAAGGGTAAAAACGCCGTCTCTGTACTCTCCATCACCCTGCAGAAAGTCCCCCGCCAGGACAGTGATGCTTGCCATTTTGTCTTCCTCGGACTGGCAATCGGTGAACCACCATTTCGCGCCCGCCTGCAACGTCCGTCAATCGTCGGGCGATGAACTGTTCCGGCCGGGGCATCTATGCTTGTCTCAGGTTGCAACACCTGTCGCGATATTAGACGCAGGCGAACCCGCCCAGGCGCGATTCGCGGGCCTTGTCTTCGTGTAACTGCTTGATAAAAAAGGCTATCGGCAAGCTGGCACGCTCCGTGTATTGCTCATCGCAGACGTTTCTCTTGCCTCCGTCTGCGGTGCGCCGCCGACGGCAGAAACCATAAAAACGATAAGCCACAAAAATAAGAAAGCACCGTGCGAGGTTCGACGTTGATGAAGAGAAGACTCCGATCAGGCCTGAGCGCCAGTCTGCTGGCCGTGGCCGCTTGTGTGGCGCTGCATTCGCCCGACAGCCTGGCAGCCCGCGACGCCCAGACCATCCTCAAGGAAACCTGTCAGGGCTGTCACACCCCCGAAGCCGACAATGCCCTGAGCCGCATCAGCCACCAGCGCAAAACCCCGGAAGGCTGGCTGATGAGCATCGCCCGGATGCAGACCATGCATGGTTTGCAGATCAGCGATGACGACCGCCGCACCTTGGTCAAATACCTGGCCGACACCCAAGGCCTGGCCCCAAGCGAAACCGACGGCGTGCGTTATGCGCTGGAACGTCGACTCAATACCTTCGAGAAATTCGACGATCAGACCAGCCAGATGTGCGGCCGCTGCCACTCCGGTGCGCGAGTCGCCCTGCAACGGCGTCCGGCTCAGGAATGGGAACGCCTGGTCAACTTCCACCTCGGCCAATGGCCGTCTCTGGAATACCAGGCGCTGTCTCGTGACCGCGACTGGTTCGACCTGGCTCGAAAAGACATGGTGCCGCTGTTGACCAAGCGTTATCCGCTGGACAACCCGGCCTGGAAAAAATGGCTGAGTGCGGCTCCCAAAGCCGAAGCGCTGGTGGGTGACTGGAGCTTCAGCGGCCACTTGCCGGGCAAAGGTGAACTGGCCGGCGTGATGAGCGTTACGGCCGATGGCAGCGACTTGTTCAAGGTCAGCGTCAAAGGCCAATACGCCGATGGCAGCCCGTTCAACGGCGAAGGCAGCGCGATTCTCTACACCGGTTACGAATGGCGCGGCAACGTGAGCATCGACGGCGTGACCATGCGTCAGGTGTTCGCTGCCCAGGGCAATGTGATGCAGGGCCGGATGTTCGAGTCCGAGCACGATGAGCGCGGTCTGGACTTCGTTGCCGCCAAACAGGGCAGCAGTCGTTTGCTGGCGGTGCAGCCGGGGTATCTGAAGGCCGGTACCGAAACTGAAGTGACCCTGATCGGCAGCGGTCTGACCGGTAAACCGAGCTTTGGCAAAGGCGTGGACGTGGTTGAAGTCGTCGAGCAAAGCCCTGATCGCATCAAGGTCAAACTCAAGGCCGCCGCCAACGCCCAGCCGGGTCTGCGCAACGTCACCGTCGGTACGCTGAAAGGCCCGACCCTGTCGGTCTACAGCAAGATCAACGAAGTTAAAGTCGTGCCCGAGTTCTCGGTGGCGCGGATCGGCGAGGGCGGTGGTTCGACGCCGAAAGTCCAGGGCCGTTTCGATGCCGAAGCCTGGGGCAAGGGCGCTGATGGCAAGCCGTATCGCATCGGTGTGTTCCCGGCGCAGTGGTCGGTCGAAGCCTTCGACGATCGCGCCAAGGAAGACGAAGACGTCAAGTTTGCCGGCACCATGCAGGCCGACAGTGGCGTGTTCACACCCGGCGATGCCGGGCCGAACCCGCAACGCAAGATGTCCACGAACAATGCCGGCAACCTCAAGGTGATCGCCGCCGTCGACGACGCAGGGAAATCCCTGACCGGCGAGGGCCACATGATCGTCACCGTGCAACGCTGGAACAATCCACCCATTCCATGAGTTAGCTGATCTTTAACGGTTTCGGACATCTTTTTGGAATGACCGCAGGTCCCGTCAAACGGGGTTTGCACAGGAGGTTGCAATGGGCGCTATTTTAAATCTGGTCGAACGGAACCTGCACGAAGTGCACGTCGATGCCGACCGCATGCTGTTCCACATCCCCAGCAGTTCGCTGTTCGCCAGCGATGAGCTGACGGGCACCATCATCGATACCTTGCGCGGTCCCGGCTGTTCGTCGGAGGACCTGATTGAACGTCTGGCATCGCGTTTCAACGGCGAGGAAATCACTGAGACCCTGCGCGAGTTGATGTCCCTGGAACTGGTCAGCGACGGCTCGCCGCTGACCCCGGACATCGGCACCAAACGGGTCGAGCGCACGGCGATCAATACCGTGGTGCTCAACGTCAATACCGGCTGCAATCTGAGCTGCACCTACTGCTACAAGGAAGACCTCGACAAGCCGTCGGCCGGCAAGAAAATGGACGTCGAAACGGCCGTCGCGTCGGTGGAAATGCTGCTGCGCGAATCACCGGATGAAGAGCGTTTCACCGTGGTGTTTTTCGGTGGCGAGCCGCTGAGCAATCGCAAGCTGATCGAGTACATGGTCGATTATTGCGAGAAGCGCTTCCGCGAGGCGGGCAAGTTCGTCGAGTTCGTCATGACCACCAACGCGACGCTGCTCACCGAAGAGACCGTGGACTACCTCAATGCTCACCGCTTCGGGCTTTCGGTGAGTATCGACGGGCCAAAAACCGTGCACGACCGCAACCGCATCACCGTGGGCGGGCAGGGCACGTATGACGTGGTGCGGCGCAAGGCCGAGATGCTGCTGTCGCGCTACAACAGCCGTCCGGTCGGTGCCCGCGTGACCCTGACCACCGGCGTCACCGATGTGGAAACCATCTGGGATCACCTGTTCAACGAACTGGGTTTCGCCGAAGTCGGCTTTGCCCCGGTGACCTCCGGCGACATCAGCACCTTCAACTTGTCCAGCGACGAACTGATCGAAGTCTTTGCCAGCATGAAGAGGCTGGGTCGTCGTTATCTGGAAGCCGCGCTGGAGCACCGCAACATCGGTTTTTCCAATCTGCACCAGTTGATCACTGACATCCATGAAGGCCACAAAAAAGCCCTGCCTTGCGGCGCGGGCCTGAAGATGCTGGCGGTGGATCACAAGGGTGAACTGAACCTTTGCCACCGGTTTACCGGTTCATCACTGCCGACCTTCGGCAACGTTCACAGCGGTGTGAAACAGGTGGAGTTGAATGACTTCCTGTCCCAGCGCCTGGACCGCACCAACACCGGTTGCGAAGACTGCCAGATCCGCAATCTCTGCTCCGGCGGCTGCTACCACGAGAGCTACGCCCGTTACGGCGACCCGACCCACCCGACCTATCACTACTGCGAACTGATGCGTGACTGGGTCGACTTCGGCATCGAGGTCTACACCCGGATCATGGCCCACAACCCTGCGTTTATCAGCAGCTACATCACTCCGCGCAAGGCCCACTGATATGAAACATCTCAAGGCAATCAATAACAAAGCGTTGAAACTCGATGAGGCCGCGGCCGAAAACCGTATCGAAGAAGTGGTGGCGATGAGCTCCGTTGCAGGCTGCGCCTCGACCACTGACCCGGGTTGGGAAATCGATGCGTTTGGCGGGGTGTCGTCGTTGTGCCAGCCGATGGAAGCCGACCTGTATGGCTGCTCCGACCCTTGCTGGTGGCCGGCCCAGGTGCCCGACATGATGAGCACCTATCCGGACTGGAACAAGGATGCCCAGGCGTCCAATGACAACTGGCGCAACCTCGGCACTGTCTTCCCAAAAGACAAGTGATCGGACATGAAGAAGGATTCCAGCATGCATCGCATCAAAGCCTGCGGCCTGGCCGCGTTCGCCGTCCTGAGCGTCTGTTCAATCAACGTTCTGGCCGATGAAAACACTGCATTACAAGCCGGTCACGAGTACATGGTGACCACCAATTACCCGAACAACCTGCACGTGCTCGACCTGGCGACGGACACCTTGTTCAAGACCTGCAAGATGCCGGACGCCTTCGGTCCGGGCACCGTGCAATTGTCGCCGGACCGCAAGACCGCCTACGTGTTGAACAATCACTACGCGGATGTCTACGGCGTTGAACTCGACAGCTGTAAGCAGGTGTTCCACGCCAGCATCACCCAGAAACCGGGGGAGAAAGCCAAGTCGATGTTCGCCTTCACCCTCAGCCACGACGGCAAGGAGCTGTTTGCCATCGCCAATCCGACGTTGATGCTCAACGACCGCTATGAAGTGCAACAACCGCGGCTCGATGTGTACGCCACCGACGCAGGTATGGACGCCAAACCCCTGCGCAGCTTCCCGGCGCCACGGCAGTTGACCATCATGCAGAGCGGTGACGACGGTACGCTGTATGTGGCGGGGGCGGACGTCTACAAGGTCGATGTGAAGACCGGCAAGTTCGACGTACTGATCCCCAGTCGTCACTGGAAGCGCCCGAACTACAGCGCGCCAGACGTTCTTTACGTGTGGAACCAGCAGACCTATCGCCATGATTTCTCGCTGCTCTACACCGCGGCGAAATTCAAGGACAAGAAGCAGGATCCTGCCACCGCTGAGTACCTCTACGGGCTGTTCAGCATCGACCTGAAAACCGGCAAGACCGAAACCACCGACTTCGGCCCGCTGACGGAAATCTACTTCAGTGGCATGCGCTCGCCCAAGGATCCGAACCTGATGTTTGGCGTGCTCAACCGCTTGGCCAAGTACGACATCAAGGAGAAGAAAATGCTCCAGGCGGCGACGCTGGATCATTCTTACTACTGCATTTCCTTCAACAAGGACGGTAGCAAGATCTACTTGGCGGGGACGTTTAATGACGTGGCGATTTTTGATCCGGAGAGCATGAAACAGATTGGCAGCATCAAGTTGCCGGGTGGGGATATGGCGATCACGACGGCGCAGATATTTGTCCGGTAACTTGTGGCGTCTGAACTGACGCCTTCGCGGGCAAGCCTCGCTCCTACAGGTTCGAAGTGATCGCACTATTTGGTACGACGCGACCCTGTAGGAGCGAGGCTTGCCCGCGAAGAGGCCCTCAGCATCACCGAAGTACTACGCCCCAGGCACCGGGCAACCCATATCCCCTTCCTGACACTTCAAATAATTCTTGAAAGTCTCCACCCGCGCCTTGGTCAATTCAGTCACGCAGTTGCTGTAGATCAGCGGATACACACTCCCGCCTTCCACCCCGGCACTCGCGAACTTGCACTCGGCATCCCGAAACGCAATCCACGAACGCTGTGCCCCGAGCAGCAGCTTTTTGCTGTCCGGGTTGCTCTTCAAACGCTGGGTGATCTGCTGGTAAAGCGCATTCAACTCCTTGTCCGCCGCCTTGTTCTGCTGTGCCGCGCACTGATTCATCGTGGCCTGGTCAGTGGCGTTGTCGCAGTCCGCCGCGTGGGCAACGGTGGTGAGCAGCAAAGGCGTCAGGGCCAGGAGGAAGCGTGGTTTCATGAGGGAGGCTCGTCGAGACATGGAAAATTGAGATGCAGTGTAGCGAAGCGGTGTCAGCTTTCGACAGGTGCGCGTGANNTTCCTTGTCTGGTCAATGTCGTCGCTGCAAACGGTAGCAGTTCCAGAACGTTGGCTCTCGTTCTCAAACCAGAACTTGTGGTCAGAAATGCCGCCGAATATTTCAGACATGCTTGATAACAACTACCCATTGATACAACTTTAAGGTTGGTCTTGTGGTCTTACAGGCCTACTGTTCAGTACAGGAGGTGACTTATGAACCCAGCATCAGATCGCATCGAAAGGAAAATCCTGCTCAAAGTACCGCGCTCGCACGTGTGGCGCGTGCTGGCCAATGCCGAAGCCTTCGGGCAGTGGTTTGGCGTGGCGCTGGAGGGCAAGCGCTTTGTCGCCGGTGAATGGACGCAAGGGCAGATTACTTACCCGGGTTATGAGCACTTGCTGTGGAATGTGCTGGTGGAGCGGGTCGAGCCGGAGCGGGTGTTTTCGTTTCGCTGGCATCCGTATGCCGTGGAGCCTGAAGTCGATTACTCCCAGGAGCCCACCACGCTGGTCAAGTTCGAGCTCGAAGACATGGATGAAGGCACGTTGCTGAAGGTCACCGAGTCCGGTTTTGATCACATCCCGCAGACGCGCAGGCTCAAGGCTTTCCGCATGGACAGCCGTGGCTGGGATGAGCAGATGAGCAATATCGAAGAATTTCTGAAGACCGGCGCCAAGGCTCGGGAGCGTCAGGAAGAGTAAAGCTGCATGTTTGAAACCTGGTTGAAACACTGGGCCCTGGTGCCAGACGGTGAACCGATCTTCACGCCCGGCAGTCGTTTGCTGCCGGTACGGATGGGTGATTTGCCGGCCATGTTGAAGGTCGCTGTCGATGCCGAGGAAAAGTTCGGTAATCTGCTGATGACCTGGTGGGACGGCGAGGGTGCTGCGCGGGTTTACGCTCATCATGGCGATGCGTTGCTGCTGGAACGTGCCGAGGGCGAGCGATCACTGATGCACATGGCGCTCAACGGCCAGGATGACGAGGCCAGCCGGATCCTGTGTGCGGCGCTGGCTCGTTTACACGCAGCGCGTCCATCATCGCCGCCGCCGCTGATTCCCTTATCGTCATGGTTCTCTTCCTTGCGCATGGCCGCCGAACAGCAGGGCGGCACTTACGTGCTCAGTCTGAAAACTGCCGAAGCGTTGCTCGCCGAGCCGCAGGATGTGGTGGTTTTGCACGGCGATATGCATCACGACAATGTTCTGGATTTCGGCCCGCGAGGCTGGCTCGCTATCGATCCCAAGCGGGTGATCGGCGAACGCGGGTTCGATTACGCCAACCTGATCTGCAATCCCGAATTGCCGACGGCGACTGATCCGCAGCGCTTCAAAAAACAGATCGAGGTCGTGGCCCAGGCAGCGGGGCTGGAGCGTCAACGGCTGCTGCAATGGGTGTTGGCGTTTGCCGGGTTGTCGGCAGCATGGTTTCTCGAGGATAACGCTGACCTTGCGGCACGCGGTCAGCTGCAGGCCGCTGAACTTGCGGCTTTCATGCTGATTGGCTGAGGCGTCTAAGGGTTTTCGGAAGGGCGGGTATAGCGAATGTCTTACACGCGATGGTAGCTATGTCGTCTGTTGCACATTGGATCCGAAGCGTAATCTAGCCTTATCAACTGAAGCACAGGAAGTGCTCCAGGATCACGGATGATCGACCATTAGCAAGGATTCGCTTCCGACAGGGAGTCGAAATGGTCTTGGGAAAACCCGCTTCGGCGGGTTTTTTTTCGCCTGCTGAAAAGTGGGTCACAGTCCTTGTGGGAGTGAGCATTTTTGATCTTATGGTCAAAGGCTTACACCGGCTAGCGGGTATGTCGTCTTTTGTTGCTTCACCGATACGCCTATTCTGGATCCATCAACTGAAGCACAGGGAGTGCTCAGGATCAGGGATGATCGACCATTGGCCAGGATGGCTGCCGACAGGATGTCGAAAATGGTCTTGAGAAACCCGCCGAAGCGGGTTTTTTTTCGCCTGTCGAAAAGTACCGCTACAGCCTGGCCGCCGCCCGCTCAGTGATCTGCGCCCTTTGCTGCAGGGATGGCGCCGCACGCCGATGCGCTTCTGCCAATACGCTCGGCGGCGCTGTTTCGGGGCTGCCTGCCTGGAAAGGGGGGGCCGGGGCGTATTCCAGCTGCAATTGCACCAGCTCGGCCGTGTCCTTATCGAACAACTCGGCCGCCAGAGTCAGGGCAAAATCGATCCCTGCGGTAATCCCGCCGCCGGTCAACAGATTGCCGTCGCGCACGACGCGATCCTTCACCGGTATCGCCCCCAAAGGCGCCAACAATTCGTGATAAGCCCAGTGCGTGGTCGCGCGTTTGCCCTTCAGCAGACCAGCCGCGCCGAGCACCAGCGCGCCGGTGCACACCGACGTGACATAACGCGCATTCGCCGCTTGGGCCTTGATAAACGCCAATGTCTGCTCATCTTCCATCAACGGTCCGACACCGCTGCCCCCGGGAATGCAGATCACATCGAGTGGTGGGCAATCATCGAAGGTCGTGGTCGGCTTCAGCACCAGCCCGGTGCTCGAAGTAACCGGCACCAGGTCTTTCCAGATCAGATGCACCTTCACGTCCGGCAGCGAGGCCAGCACGTCGTAAGGGCCGGTGAGGTCCAGTTGTTGAACCTGTGGAAACAACAGAAAACCGATCTGCAACGTCATGGTGTTTTTCTCATGAAGTGGGTGGACGGCTTCACTCTAGGCTCGTAGGATCTGGCGTATACGCCAATCACCCCACGAATTACGCCAATCATGCCGAAGACCATTCATGTGCTCGCGTTCGCCAACGTGCAACTGCTCGACGTCACCGGGCCGTTGCAGGTGTTCGCCTCGGCCAACGACATCGCCCGTCAACAAGGCTTGCCGGCGCCCTACGCGCCGACGGTAATTGCCAGCGGTGGCGGAGTGGTGATGTCGTCGGCGGGGCTGGCGCTGTTGGCCGAGCCGTTGCCCGAGCAAGGCAGCGACACCTTGATCATCGCCGGCGGCTGGGGTGTTTACGCGGCGGCGGAAGATGAGTCGCTGGTGGCCTGGGTGCGTGAACATGCGACGGGGTGTCGGCGGGTGTCATCGGTGTGCACCGGGGCGTTTTTACTGGCGGCCAGTGGTTGGCTCGATGGTCGGCGGGTGGTGACTCACTGGACCCGTTGCGAACAATTGGCGCAGCAGCATCCCCTGTTGCGGGTCGAACCCAATCCGATCTTTATCAACGACGGCCCGGTCTGGACCTCGGCCGGTGTCACGGCTGGCATCGACCTTTCATTGGCGATGGTCGAGGAGGATCTCGGGCGCACGATGGCCCTGGAAGTCGCCCGGCAACTGGTGGTGTTCCTCAAGCGTCCGGGCGGTCAGTCGCAGTTCAGCGTGACCTTGTCCCTGCAAAAGGAAGACAGCCGGTTCGACGAACTTCACGCCTGGATCAGCGAAAATCTCACCATGGACCTTGGAATCCCGACACTCGCCTTGCAGGCCGGCATGAGCGAACGCAGCTTCGTTCGCCATTACCGCGCCGACACCGGCCAGACGCCGGCGCGGGCAATCGAACTGATCCGGGTCGAGACCGCGCGACGCTTGCTCAGTGATACCGGTCTGCCAATCAAACGGGTGGCGGTGCAGTGCGGGTTCGGCAGTGAAGAAACGCTTCGACGCAGTTTCCTGCGGGCCATGGGCGTAACGCCGCAAGCGTATCGCGAGCGGTTTTCTGTCAGCGCTGAAGCAGATCCAGTATTGCCTTGAGTGTCGCTTCGGGCGCTTCTTCGGGAATGTTGTGGCCAACGCCCGCCAGCACTCGTCGCTCATAAAACCCAGTGAAATGTTCGATGTCCTCATCGATCTCCTCGGCCGGTCCGACGCCATCGTCGGCACCACACAGGGAAATCGTCGGGACGCTGATCGGCGGCTGCTTGGTCAGCGCTTTTTCCATCCACTCCAGTGCCGGGTCCCCTGGCGTGTACATGAATCGGTGACGGTACGAGTGAATCACCACCTCGACGAAATCCGGGTTGTCGAAGGCCGGTGCGCTCAGCGGGTAGCGCTCAGGGCCTTTGGCCCAGGTCGGCGACCATAATTTCCAGAGCAATTCGCACAAGTCCCGGCGATTCTTCGTCAGGCCTTCGACCCCGCGCGGGGTGTGAAAGTAATACTGATACCAGAGGCGATGCTCGGTTTCCGGGGCCTGCGGCTGGGTGGAACCGGGGATATTCTGCAGGTTGTAGCCGTCACCGGTCACCAGACAGCGAACCCGCTCCGGCCAAAGCGCCGCCACGATGCACGCCGCCCGACCGCCCCAGTCGTAGCCGCAGAGCGTGGCCTTGGAGATGGCCAGCGCGTCCATCAGGTCCAACAGATCCTGGGCGAGCGCGGCTTGCTGGCCGGAGCGCAGGGTGTCGGGGCTGTTGAAACGGGTCGGGCCGTAGCCGCGCAGGTACGGAACGATAACGCGGTAGCCCCGAACGGCGAGGGCCGGGGCGATTTCGTCGTAGCCGCGTGGGGAGTAAGGGAAGCCGTGGAGGAGGATGATAGGGTCGCCGGTGGCAGGGCCGTGTTCTTCGTAGGCGACCATCAACACCGAGGTTTTGGTGTACTGGATCAACGCTTCATTGTTCATGGGACACTCCAGAAGTGTTTTTTTGAAACGAATGATGCAAATCGACCAGAGTGCCGCCGACTCAGACCTCGACTTCCGCCACCTGGTTGAAGTACTTCGACCGGTCCGGCGTAAACGTCACCACCATCCTGGTCCGCGAACACGTCAGAGGCCGCTCTTCACCCAGGTCAACATCCAGATCTTCCCCACGCAAACCCTGCCACTGGGCCAGGTATTTCAAGGATCCGTACTTTTCGAGTTTCTTCAGGCTGCGGCTGACGCCACCTTTCCAGCCCAGCACCGGCAACTCACCGACAAGGCAGCGTTGGGCGAGTTCGGGGAAACGGGCGGCGCGTTGGCGACCGATTTCCCAGCATTTGATCAGGCCCTTGTCGTGGGCTTCCCACAGTTCATCGCGGTTCAGGCCGGAACGGAGTGGGGAATCGATGGGGCGGTGGATACGCTGGCTCATTCTGCTTCCTTGAATTCGGGTTTTATCGGGCAGCTCCGCTGCACCCGTTGACTGTGGATGGTAGGGGGCGATGTAACGGCTGGCAACAAACGATTTCGGGCTGTTGGAATGGACGGTTTCGGGTGATTGAGCAGGTTTGTTTAATGGTTGTAGGTGCTTGCCCTGCATTCGCCACTGGTTTTGCGGGCAGGCAGTAAGTCCGGTGTATGGCTGACGGCCTCTTCGCGGGCAAGCCTCGCTCCCACAGGTTTCGTGTCCGTCCGCAAAAAGCATGTTCGACACAAGCCCCCTGTGGGAGCGTGGCTTGCCTGCGAAGGAGGCGACGTCGGTTTCAAGGCTGCCAGTAATTCTTCTCCCCACTCAATTTCCGATCCAGAAAACTCGCCGCACTGATCAGCGCCAGGTGCGTCAGCGCCTGCGGTGTGTTGCCCAGATGCCGCGCATGGCTGTCGAACTCTTCGGCGTACAACCCCAGCGGATTGGCGTACCTGAGCAACTGTTCAAACTCCAGGTGCGCCTTTTCCACCTGGCCCGCCCGGGCCAGGCATTCGACGTACCAGAACGAACACGCGGCGAACGCGCCTTCGGTGCCTTGCAAGCCGTCAATCTGGCTGTCGTCGTTGCGGTAGCGATAAACCATGCCGTCGCGCACCAGGCTTTTCTGGATCGCCTCCAGTGTCGACAGCCAGCGTGGGTCAGTGGCCGCGACGAAGCGCACCAGCGGCATCAGCAACATCGAGCCATCGAGGGCGGTGCTGCCGATATGTTGCACGAAGTGCCCGCGTTCTTCGTTCCAGAAGTTGTCCCAGATGTCGGCGTAAATCGCCTGGCGGGTCTGGTCCCAGCGGGCGAACGGCGCGGGCAGGGAGCGTTTGGAGGCCAGGCGAATGGCCCGGTCCAAGGCCACCCAGCACATCAGGCGTGAGTGCAGGAAGTGATGCTGCTCGCCGCGCATTTCCCAGATGCCGACGTCCTTCTGATTCCAGATTTCGCAAACCTGGTCNGCGACTTCCACCGTGTGTTTCCAGCCTTCGTGGGAGATGGCTTCACCGTATTTGTTAACCAGGTACACCGCGTCCATCAGCTCGCCGTAGATATCCAGCTGGATCTGGTCGAAAGCCTCATTGCCGACGCGCACNGGCGTCGCGCCGCCGTGGCCGGACAGATGCGAGAGCTCGGTTTCCGGCAGTTCCTGGCGACCGTCGATGGCATAGAGGATGTTGAGTTTCTTCGGTTTGCCCTGACAATCGCTGACCCGCCCGCGCAGCCAGCGCATGTAATCGTTGGCTTCCTGAACGAAGCCCAGACGCATGAACGCGTAGACGGTGAACGAGGCGTCGCGGATCCACGTGTAGCGGTAGTCCCAGTTGCGTTCGCCGCCGGGTGTTTCCGGCAGGCCGAAGGTGGCGGCGGCGATGATCGCCCCGTGTTTGCGCGAGGTCAGCAGCTTCAGGGCCAGGGCGGAACGGTTGACCATTTCCCGCCAGCGACCTCGGTAGTTGGACTGGCCCGTCCAGTCACGCCAGAACTTCAGCGTGCGCTCCAGGCACAACCCGGCGGCGCCTTCCTTGAAACGCGGGTCGTCGATGCCGCCGAGCAGGAATTCCGCGTTCTGGTCCTGTTTGAGGGTGAATTCGGCGACGGCCGCGTTGCCGTCGATACGCAAGGTCTGATCCGATGACAGGCGCAGTGAGGGCTGATCGTCGGCCTCGAAAGCCACGTCTTTTTCATCCATACGCGCGCGGGTCCTGGCGCGAGCGTAGTCATGCCGCACGGCGCAACGCATGTGAAAGGTCGCCTGGCCGCTGACCACCCGAACCCGGCGCATCAGCACCGGCAGATCATCTTCGCTGTCACCGATGGGCAGCAGGTCGGTGACTTCAACCACGGCGCGGTCGCTCAGCCACCGGGTTTGCAGCACGTTGGTGTCGGGCAGGTAGATTTGCTCGCGGCGGGCGTTGGGCAGGTCGGGAGTGAGCTGGAAAGCCCCGGCCTCAGGTGTGTCCAGCAGCGAGCAAAAGATCGACGGGCTGTCAAATTCCGGCCAGCAGAAAAAGTCGATACTGCCGGTGTCATTGACCAGCGCCGCGCTGCGCATGTCGCCGATGATGCCGTGAGCATCGATCGCACTTTGTCGCTCGGGATGATGATCAGCCATTGCCGCGAAACTCCGGATAGAGGCTCATGCCGCCGTCGATGAACAGGGTCGTCCCGACGATGTAGTCGGAGGCATCGGAAGCGAGGAAGACCACCGCATTGGCGATGTCCTCGACTTCGCCGACCCGGCCATAAGGAATGAGTTTGAGTAGATCCTGCAGGTGGTCGCCCGAGGTGGCATCGCGATTGATCGCCGTGTGAATTGCCCCCGGTGCGATGCCATTGATGCGGATGCGCTGGTGGCTGACTTCCTGGGCGAGGGTTTGCATCAGCATGTCCACGCCGCCCTTGGACGCGGCGTAATTGACGTGACCGGCCCAGGGAATCCGTTGGTGCACCGAGCTCATGTGGATGATTTTGCCGGCGGCCCGGGACACGCCTTTGCGGATGCCTTGCTTGTTGAAAATCCGCAGGGCGGCGCGGGCGCAAAGGAATTGGCCGGTGAGGTTGACGCCGATCACCTGGTTCCAGTCGGCGAGGGTCATGTCCACGGCTGACGCGTCTTTTTGCATACCCGAATTGGCCACCAGAATGTCCAGCGAACCGAACGCTTCGAGGGTTTGCGCGAACAGCCGTTCGACGTCTGCTTCGTTGGAGACATCGGCACCGAGGGCCAGGGCGCGACCGCCATCAGCGTTGATCTGCCGGGCCAGTGCTTCGGCGGGTTCAGCCTGGGAATGGTAGTTGATCACCACAGCAGCCCCAGCGGCAGCCAAAGCCTTGGCAGCGCCTGCGCCGATGCCGGAACTGGCACCGGTGACGAGGGCGACTTGTTGGTCGAGGGAAATCTGCATCAGCGTGAGCGCCTTGGGTTGAGGGCTTAACTAGCTGACTGACGGGGGCTGGCGAGAGTTCAGGGCAGACCATGAAAAGATCTTAATCTTCGTGCATTCAGCGCAAGCGTTTGATGATCAGGTTGGTCAGTCCATGAAGGCGGTCGGTTCTGCCTGCCAGGGTTTTCAATGCGTCATGTGCTTGCTCACCCAGTTGGTGCAACTTGCTCGCCCTGACTGAGAGTTAAGCAGGATGGCAAATCCCTATGCCGAGTTGTTCCAGGTCCCAGGTAGCAGGGCTTTTGTCTTGGCGGGCATGCTTGCGCGCATGCCGATATCGATGACGGGCATCGGCCTGATTACCATGCTTTCGCAAGTACACGGTGGCTATGGCCTGGCGGGCGCGGTGGCGGCGGTGTTCGCCTTGGCAACGGCGTTTTGCGCGCCGCAGGTGTCGCGGCTGGTCGACCGGCACAGCCAGGGCAAGGTGCTACCAATCGCCGCAATGATGGGGGGTGGGGCGTTGTTGCTGTTATTGCTGTGCACGCGCTTGCAGGCGCCGAGCTGGACCTTGTTCCTGTTCGCCGCCTTTGCCGGTTGTATGCCGAACATGTCGGCCATGGTGCGGGCACGTTGGACCGAGTTGTTGCGCGGTCAGCCCAGGTTGCAAACCGCGTTTGCCCTGGAGTCTGTGCTGGATGAGGTGTGTTTCATCATCGGCCCGCCGATCTCCGTAGGCCTGTGTGTCGTGCTCTTTCCCGAGGCAGGACCTTTGGTAGCGGCAGTGTTGCTGGCCGTGGGTGTCACGGCCTTCGTGCTGCAACGCGCGACAGAACCACCCGTGCATGAGCACACGGGGCATCACGGCGGTTGGCTGATCGCATCACCTTCGGTGCTGATCCTGATGATCCTGTTGCTGGCCATGGGCGTGATCGTCGGCGTCGTGGATGTGGTCAGCGTGGCCTTTGCCCAATATCAGGGCCAACCGGCGGCGGCAAGCATCGTGCTTTCGGTGTATGCCATCGGTTCGTGCCTGGCGGGTTTGGCATTTGGCATCCTTAAGCTCAAGGCGCCGTTGCCCCGCCAGTTTCTGTTCTGCGGCGTGGCAACGGCGTTTACCACTTTACCGTTACTGCTGGTGACCAATATCACCGGGTTGGCGGTGGCGATCTTTATTTCAGGTTTGTTCTTCGCCCCGACCTTGATCGTGTCAATGGCCCTGGTGGAGCAAGTCGTGCCGCCCAGCCGCCTGACCGAAGGCATGACCTGGCTGATCACCGGCCTGAGCATCGGCGTGGCCATTGGCGCTGCCAGCTCCGGTTGGCTGATCGATGCATTCGGGGCCCGTAGTGGATTCTGGCTGGCGATTGCTGCTGGCGCCGTGGTCCTGGGCTCTGCGGTTCAAAGCTATCGCCACCTGAGATAAGCGAAACACAGAACCTGTGGCGAGGGAGCTCGCTCCCGCTGGGTCGTGAAGCGGCCCCAAAACCATTCTCTAGTCAAGACTTTTGCCCTCTGCAAATTTCCGTTAGACCGTTTTTCTTGTCTTGTTAAAGCGCCCGCAGGTGTGCCGAACTAAGTGTTCTGTACAAGGTTTGCCCCCTGACTAATTCCCGCCGTACCTCATCCGTTCTCTTGATAGACAACTTTTCGAGGTAAGCCCGGTGACCCAGCTGACATTGCTGTGCCTGCCCTATTCAGGCGCGAGCGCCATGGTCTACAGCCGCTGGCGGCGCAAACTGCCGGAATGGCTCAAGCTGCAGCCGGTGGAACTGCCGGGGCGTGGCGCGCGGTATGGCGAGCCGTTGCACACCGACATGCGACGCTTGGCGCTGCAGCTCGCCCAGGAACAAAAAGCCACGCTTAAGGCGCCATACGCATTGTTCGGTCATAGTCTGGGCGCGTTGCTGGCCTGTGAAATGGCCCATGCGTTTCGCTCGCTGGGCTGCCCGGAACCAGTGGCGCTGTTCGCCTCGGGCACGGCTGCACCCACCCTGCGGGCCGACTACGATCGCGGTTTCGCCGAGCCCAGGACCGATGCCGAGTTGATCGATCAACTGCGCACCCTCAATGGCACCAGCGAAGAAGTGTTGGCCAATGAAGAGCTGATGAGCCTGACGCTGCCGGTCCTGCGTGCGGACTTCCTGCTGTGCGGGCGCTTCGAGCCGCAGCAGCGTCCCTTGCTCAAATGCCCGGTGCACGTGCTCGGCGGCAAAGATGATCGGGCCACCACCGAGCAGTTGATCGGCTGGAGCAAGGAAACCCACGGCAGTTTTTCCGTGGACATGCTGGCCGGCGGGCACTTCTTTATCCATGAGCACGAGGCCAAGGTGCTGCGGGTGATCAAGGATCAGCTCGACGTGCATCATCGCCGGCATGGCTTGATGGCCGTCAGCTAACAGATCTCAAGCTTCACCCAATACCTGTGGGGGCAAGCCCGCTCCCACAGTGATCGTCGGCGTGCTCACAGACTTCGCTTCACCCTCCTTCCTGATACTTGTTCTCATTCGCTAATTTTTCCGGCCTGCATTCGTTTTATAGGGACGACGTGCCTTTGTGCTTCCCGCCATTGCTCCGGACTCCAAGAAATGAATGCTGAAGACTCCTTGAAACTTGCTCGCCGGTTTATCGGGTTGCCCCTGGAAAAACGCCAGGTTTTCCTACAGGCCTTGCAAAAGGAAGGCGTGGANTTTTCCCGGTTCCCCATTCCTGCCGGCGTCGAAGCCGAGGATCGCCAGGCGCTGTCGTATGCCCAGCAACGCATGTGGTTTCTCTGGCAGCTGGACCCGCAAAGCGGCGCCTACAACCTGCCCGGCGCGGTGCGTCTGACCGGGCGTTTGAGCCTGCCGGCGCTGGAGCAAGCCTTTGCCAGCCTGGTGGCGCGTCACGAAACCCTGCGCACGGTGTTCCAGCGCCAGGCCGACGACACGTTGCTGCAAGTGCCGGCCAGCGCGCCGTTGGTCATCGATCATGTAGATTTCAGCGCGTTATCGGCCACGGAGCGCGAAGTGGCCGTCGCCCAAGTGGCGGAGCAGCAATCGGTGTTGCCATTTGATCTGTCGGTCGGCCCGCTGCTGCGCGTCANGTTGCTCAAGCTCGNCGCGCAGGAGCACGTGCTGCTGCTGACCCTGCACCACATCGTCTCCGACGGCTGGTCGATGAATGTGCTGATCGACGAATTCATCCGCTGCTACAACGCCTTTGAGGCGGGTGCGCAACCGCCACTCGCGCCATTGCCGATCCAGTACAGCGACTACGCCTTGTGGCAACGCCGCTGGCTGGAGGCGGGCGAGCAGGCGCGTCAACTCGACTACTGGCAGGCGCAACTGGGTGACGAGCATCCGGTGCTGGAACTGCCCACCGATCACCCGCGCCCGGCGATGCCGAGCTATCGCGGCACCCGTTACGAATTCGCGGTCGACGCACAACTGGCCGAGCAATTGCGGGCCACGGCGCAGAAACACAACATCACTCTGTTCATGCTGTTGCTCGGCGCCTTCAACGTGCTGTTGCATCGCTACACCGGNCAGGNNGANATCCGTGTCGGCGTGCCGATTGCCAACCGCAACCGCGCCGAGATCGAAGGCCTGATCGGCTTCTTCGTCAACACCCAGGTGTTGCGCACCCGACTCGACGGCCAGACCCGTGTCGACGAGTTGCTGCGCGCCATCAAGGAAACCGCCCTCGGTGCCCAGGCCCATCAAGACCTGCCATTCGAGCGCTTGGTGGAAGCNCTGAAACTGGAACGCAGCCTTAGCCACACGCCGCTGTTCCAAGTGATGTACAACCATCAGCCGGTGGTCGCGGACATCGCCTCGGTCAGCACCGCCTCCGGCCTGGAGCTGGCANTGATCGAGTGGGAAGGGCGCACCACGCAGTTCGACCTGACCCTCGATACGTATGAAAAGGGCGGCAAACTGCACGCGGCGCTGACCTACGCCAATGACCTGTTCGACGCCGCGACCATCGCGCGCATGGCGCAGCACTGGACGCATTTGCTGCAAGGCATGGTCAGCGATTCGCGGCAGCGCATCAGTGATTTGCCGCTGCTGGAAAGCGCCGAATACCAGCGCATCGTGCATGACTGGAATCGCGCTGACGAAAGCTTCCCGCAAGACCTGTGCATTCATCAGCTGATCAGCCAACAAGTCGCGGCCAGCCCGGACGCATTGGCGGTGACCTTCGCCACTAAGCAACTGACTTACGCCGAACTCGACGCTCAGGCCAATCGCCTGGCCCACAAGTTGATCGAGCTGGGCGTCGGCCCGGAAGTCCGGGTCGGCGTGGCCATGCAGCGTTCCGACAACGTGCTGGTCGCGCTGCTCGCGGTGCTCAAGGCCGGTGGCGCCTATGTGCCGCTGGACCCGGATTACCCGGCCGAACGCGTTGCCTACATGCTCGAAGACAGCCGCGCCCTGGTGCTGCTGACCGAGCAAACGGTCGCCGCGACGTTGACGGTGGCAGCCGAAACGCAAGTGCTGCTCATGGACGATATGACGTGGACTGCTTACCCGGCCAGCGCGCCGGTCACCCGCGTCACGCCAGACAACCTGGCCTACGTGATCTACACCTCCGGTTCCACCGGCAAACCCAAAGGCGTGGCCATTGCCCATCGCAACGTGCTGGCGCTGATCGACTGGTCGAAATCGGTCTACAGCCGCGAAGACATTCAAGGCGTGTTGGCCTCGACGTCGGTGTGCTTCGACCTGTCGGTGTGGGAACTGTTTGTGACCTTGGCCAACGGTGGCTCGGTGATCATCGCCCGCAACGCCCTGGAATTACCGCAACTGCCGGCCCGGGATCAGGTGCGCCTGATCAACACTGTGCCGTCCGCAATCAATGCCTTGCAGCGCGACGGACAGATCCCGCCGAGCGTGCGCATCATCAACCTCGCCGGCGAGCCGCTGAAGCAGAGCCTGGTGGAGGGGCTGTATCAGCAGCCATCCGTCGAGCACGTCTACGATCTGTACGGGCCGTCGGAGGACACCACCTATTCGACCTGGACCCGCCGTGAAGCGGGCGGTCGCGCGAACATCGGCCGTCCCCTCAAGCACACCGCCAGCTATTTGCTGGACGCCGACCTGCAACCGGTGCCCCAAGGCGTGTCCGCCGAGCTGTACCTGGCGGGCGCCGGCATCACCCGTGGTTACCTGGCGCGACCGGGCATGACCGCCGAGAAGTATGTGCCAAACCCGTTCGCCAGCAACGGCGAACGCCTGTACCGCACCGGCGACCTGACCCGTTATCAGGCCGACGGCTCGCTGCAATACGTCGGGCGTATCGACCATCAGGTCAAGGTCCGTGGTTTCCGCATCGAGCTGGGTGAAATCGAAGCGCGGCTGTTGCAGCAAGCGGCGGTGCGCGAGCTGGCGGTGTTGGCGCAGGACGGCACCAACGGTCAGCAACTGGTCGCCTACATCGTGCCGGCCGATCCGGCGATACTGGACGACGCGGATGCGCAAGCAACCCTGCGTGAATCCCTGAAAGCGGCGCTGCGTCAGCACCTGCCGGACTACATGGTCCCGGCGTTCCTGCTGTTCCTCGCGCAGCTGCCGCTGACCCCCAACGGCAAACTCGACCGCAAGGCCTTGCCGGCGATTGACGGCTCGCAGCAACAGCGCGAGCACGTCGCACCGCGCACAGCGATGGAAAAAGCCCTCGCCGCGATCTGGCAGGATGTGTTGGCCATCGACAACGTCGGCCTTGAAGACAACTTCTTCGAACTGGGCGGCGACTCCATCGTCTCGATGCAAGTGGTCAGCCGGGCGCGCCAGGCCGGGATCGTGTTGAGCCCCAAGGACCTGTTCCAGCACCAGACCGTCCGCAGCCTGGCCCAGGCTGCCCGCAGCGGCGAGCAGACGCTGATCGACCAAGGTCCGGCGAGTGGCGCGGTGGCGTTGGCGCCGGTGCAACAGGGGTTCTTCGAACAAGTAATCCCCGAGCGTCAGCACTGGAACCAGTCGCTGCTGCTGGTGCCGCGCGAGGCGTTGAACGTCGAAGCGCTGGACCGCGCACTTGGACAGTTGCTGACCCATCACGACAGCTTGCGCCTACGTTACGAGCAGACTGCCGACGGTTGGCAGCAAGCCTACGCGGCACCGACCACCGAGTCGGTGTTGTGGCAGCGTCAGGCGCAATCGGTCGAAGCGCTCAACGCGGTGTGCGATGAAGCCCAACGCAGCCTCGATCTGCAAAATGGCCCGTTGATCCGGGCGCTGCTGGTGGCAATGGCGGACGGTTCTCAGCGTTTGCTGCTGGTCATCCATCACCTCGCCGTGGATGGTGTTTCCTGGCGCGTGCTGCTGGAAGATCTGCAGCAGTTCTACAGCGGCAGCACCGTGAAGAGGGCGAAAACCAGCACTTATCAACGCTGGGTTGCCCGTCTGCAAGATCATTTGCCAGTGTTTGAAAACAGCCTCGGTCACTGGCAGGCCAAGCTGCGCGACGCACCGACCGATTTGCCGTGTGACCGCCCGAACGGCGCGCTGCAAAACCGCTTCGAACAAAAACTTGAGATCAAACTCGACGTCGAGCAAACCCGCAAACTGCTGCAACACGCCCCAGCGACATATCGCACCCAGGTCAACGACCTGCTGCTGACCGCGCTGGCACGGGCGGTTTGCCGCTGGAGCGGGCAAGGCAGCACGCTGATCCAGCTCGAAGGCCATGGCCGCGAAGACTTGTTCGACGGCATCGATTTGACCCGCACCGTCGGCTGGTTCACCAGCCTGTTCCCGGTCAACCTGATGCCGTCGAGTGACCTCGGCGCGTCGATCAAGACCATCAAGGAACAATTGCGCGCGGTGCCGGACAAAGGCCTCGGTTACGGCGCGCTGCGTTACCTCGGCACGCCGGCGATGCGCGCCGAACTGGCCGCGTTGCCGCAACCGCGCATCACCTTTAACTACTTGGGGCAGTTCGACCGTCAGTTCGATGACGCCGCGATGTTCGTGCCGTCCACCGAAGGCAACGGCGTGGCCCAGGACCCCTCGGCGCCACTGGGCAACTGGCTGACGGTGGAAGGCCAAGTCTACGGCGGTGAACTGGCGCTGAGCTGGGGCTTCAGCCGCGAGATGTTCGACACGGCGACCATCCAGCGTCTGGCGGACGATTACGCGCTGGAACTCAACGCGCTGATCGATCATTGCTGCGCCCTCGAGATCGCCCAGGCCACGCCGTCGGACTTCCCGCTGGCGCGCATCAGCCAGACGCAACTCGACGAATTGTCGGTCGCGACCCTTGAGGACCTTTATCCCCTGTCGCCAATGCAGCAGGGCATGCTATTCCACACCCTGTACGAACCCGAGGTCGGCGCCTACATCAGTCAGTTGCGTCTGGACATTCAAGGCCTCGACCCACAGCGTTTTGCCCAAGCATGGCAAACCGCGCTGGAACGTCACGACATCCTGCGCAGCAGCTTCCACTGGCAAGGCCTCGACATCGCGCATCAGGCGATTGTTCGCCAGGTCGCGCTGCCGCTTGAAGTGCTGGACGCCACCGACACCGATGCGCTGGCCGACGCCGAACGTGCCCAAGGTTTTGAATTGGGCAGCGCACCGCTGTTTCGCTTGAAGCTGGTACGCATGGGTGCCAATGACTGGCACCTGATCTATACCAGTCACCATATTTTGATGGACGGCTGGAGCAACGCGCAGTTGCTCGCCGAAGTGATCCAGCATTACGCCGCTGGCCAGTCGTTGCCGGCGCCGACCGGGCAATACCGCGATTACCTGGGCTGGTTGCAGCAGCAGTCCGCCGTTGCTGGCGAGCAGTTCTGGAAAGCCGCACTGGCACCGCTGGAAGCACCGACGTTGCTGGCCGAAGCGCTGCGTCCACCGGTTGACGCCGAAGGCAGCGAGGAACTTCGTGTCGCCCTCGACAGTCGCGCAACCCAGCGTCTGGCCGAGTTCGCCCGCCAACAGAAAGTCACCCTCAACACCTTGCTCCAAGCAGCGTGGAGTCTGTTGTTGCATCGCTACACCGGTCAGGATTGCGTGGTGTTCGGGGCGACGGTCGCCGGGCGTTCGGCGCCGCTGCCGGGGATCGAAGAGCAACTCGGGCTGTTCATCAACACGCTGCCGCTGGTGTGCGCGATGAAGCCGGATTGCACCGTCAGTCAATGGCTGGGCGAGCTGCAAGGGCTGAACCTGGCCATGCGCGAGTTCGAGCACGTGCCGCTTTACGACATTCAGGGCTGGGCGGGGCAGCAGGGTTCGGCGCTGTTCGACAGCCTGCTGGTGTTTGAAAACTTCCCGGTGGCCGAAGCGTTNAAACAGGGCGCACCGGCCGGGTTGTCGTTCGGCAACCTGCACAACCACGAACGCACCCACTATCCGTTGACCCTGGGCATCGAACTGGGCGAAGGCCTGAGCCTGGATTTCAGCTACGACGCGGCGCGGTTCAGTGCTGCTCAGGTCGCTGAGTTGTCGGCCAATTTGCAGCACCTGCTGACGCAACTGGTGGCGCAACCGGACGCGGCACTTGGCGCGCTGGAACTGCTCGACGTCGATGGCAAAAATGCGCTGCTCGCGATCAGCCAACCGCCGGCAATCGAGTTGTCCACAGCACTTTTGGCCCACGAGCAGATCGCCGCGCAGGCCGCCGCGACCCCGGACGCGCTAGCGTTGCAGGTTGACGGCCAGTGCCTGAGCTACGCGCAATTGAACACCCAGGCCAACCGTCTGGCCCATCGTCTGATGGCCAACGGTGCCGGTCCGGGCAAGCGTGTCGGCCTGGCGCTGCACCGTGGCCCGCAGCTGATTGTCAGCCTGCTGGCGGTGCTCAAAAGTGGCGCCGCCTACGTGCCGCTCGATCCGAAATACCCGAACGAACGTCTGGCCTACATGATCGGCGACAGCCGTCTCGACGTGCTGCTGTGCGAATCCGGTCAGCTGGAAGATGTGACGGGTGTGCTCCGTCTGAGCCTCGACGACAGTGCTGGCTACTCCGAGACCAATCCGCAAAACCACGCGGTTGCTGAAGACCTGGCCTACATCATCTATACCTCCGGCTCCACCGGCCAACCCAAAGGCGTGGCCATCGCCCATGCCGCGCTGCGCGAGTTCTGTCAGAGCGCCGCTGACTATTCGCTGCTGTCGGCGGCGGACCGCGTGTTGCAGTTCGCGACCTTCAGTTTCGACGGTTTCGTCGAACAGTGCTTCCCGGCGCTGTGCGTCGGCGCGGCGTTGATCATGCGCGGNGATGAGGTGTGGGATGCCGGTCGTCTCGCTGCTGAAATCGTTCAGCACGGCGTGACCGTGGCGGACTTGCCGGCCGCTTACTGGTATTTGCTGGCCCGCGAATGCGCGAGCGGCGTGGTTAGCAATCTCGGTGCTTTGCGCCAGGTTCACGTCGGCGGTGAAGCGATGTCGGTCGAAGGCCTGCGCTTGTGGCATCAGGCCGGTTTGAGCCACGTCCGTTTGCTCAACACTTATGGCCCGACCGAGGCGACCGTGGTGTCCAGCGTGCATGAATGCCGTCTCGACGATGCCAGCGATGCGTTTGGCATTCCGATTGGTCGCGCCATCGCCGGTCGTGCGCTGTATGTGCTGGATGCGGCGGGTCAGTTGCTGCCGTCCGGCGGTGTCGGCGAACTGTGCATCGGCGCCCCGGCCTGCCTCGCGCAAAGCTATTTTGACCGCCCGGCATTGACTGCTGAACGCTTCCTGCCGGACCCGTTTTCCAGTGAACCGGGCGCGCGTTTGTACCGCAGCGGCGATCTGGCGCGTTACAACGNCGAAGGACAGCTGGAATACGTCGGCCGCATCGACCATCAAGTGAAGATTCGCGGTTTCCGCATCGAAATGGGCGAGATCGAAGCCTGCCTGCAAGCCCGTGAAGACGTGCGCGACGCGGCGGTCATCGCCCAGGACAGCACGCAACTGGTGGCCTACATCGTGGCCAGCGATTCGCTGTCGTCCGAAGTTGATTATCTGGAAAGCCTAAAAGCCGCTCTGCGCCAGTCGCTGCCGGAATACATGGTGCCGAATCACCTGATCCTGCTGCCGAAACTGCCGCTCAACAACAACGGCAAACTGGATCGCCGAGCCTTGCCGCGTGCCGAGGCCAGCGATGGCCAACGTGATTTCGTCGCCCCGGCCCAAGGTCTGGAAACGCAACTGGGGCTGATCTGGCAGGACGTGTTGCAGGTCGGGCAAGTTGGCCGCGACGACAACTTCTTCGAGCTGGGCGGGCACTCGTTGCTGGTGCTGCAAGTGATCTCGCGGGTGCGCCAACAGTTGCAGCTCGAACTGTCGGTGAGCAGCCTGTTCTCTTCCGCGAATCTGGCGGAGTTTGCCGAGCGAGCAGCGCAAGCGAATGCCGGCGGCCAACCGCTGCTGCAACGTACGCCCGTCGATCAGCCACAGATTCTGTCGTACGCCCAACAGCGCCAATGGATTCTCTGGCAGCTGGACCCACAAAGTCCGGCCTACAACATTCCTGCCGCGCTGCGACTCAAAGGCCCGCTGAACCGTGACGCCTTGCGCGAAGCCTTCACCCAATTGCAGGCCCGTCACCAAACTTTGCGCACAACCTTCGAACAGGATGGCCAGCAGGCGCGTCCGGTATTGCACGACAACCTGGCGCTGCAACTGGAACAGCGTACGCTCGATCAATTGTCGGTCGACACCGCCGTCGCCGAAGAAATCGCCCGCCCGTTCGATCTGCGCAACGGTCCGCTGTGGCGCGTGTTGCTGCTGCAAGTGAACACCGACGAACACGTGCTGGTGCTGACCGTGCATCACATCGCTGCCGATGGCTGGTCGATGCAGGTCATGGTCGATGAGTTCAGCGCGTTGTATCAGGCGGCCGTAGAAGGTCGCGCTGACGATCTGAATAGCTTGCCGGTTAACTACAGCGACTACGCCCGCTGGCAGCGCGACTGGCTGGAAGCGGGCGAGGGTGCGCGCCAACTGACGTGGTGGCGCGAGCAACTGGCGGGCAGTCAGGCGCCGCTGGAATTGCCAAGCGAACTGACCCGTCCGGCCCGTCGCACAGAGCGCGGTGCCAGCCTGAGGCTCAATGTGGATCGCGACTTGCTCGCCGGCTTGCGTCAACGCGCCCAGGAACAGCAAGTGACGTTGTTCATGCTGTTGCTGGCGAGTTTCCAGACCTTGCTGCATCGCCAGAGCGGACAGTCGAGCATCAGCGTCGGCGTGCCGAGCGCCGGTCGTTCGCGCCTCGAAACCGAAGGCCTGATCGGCTTCTTCATCAACACCCAGGTGCTGCGTGCCGAGATCGACGGGCAGCAGCCGTTCAGCACCTTGCTGCAACAGGTCAAACAGGTTGCATTGGGCGCGCAGGTTAATCAGGACTTGCCGTTCGAGCAGTTGGTCGATGCCTTGCAACCAGACCGCAGCCTCAATCACAGCCCGTTGTTCCAGGTGCTCTACAACCACCAGCAGCAATTGGGTGCGAGCGTCGAGCGCACGGTTGCAGATTTGAACGTCGAGCGTCTGCACTGGCAGCAACACACCACGCAATTCGACCTGGTGCTCGACACTCAGGAACAGGGCGAAACACTCGATGCCAGCCTGACCTACGCCACCGATCTGTACGACGAAGCGTCGATGCAGCGCCTCGTCGAGCAGTGGCTGAACCTGCTGCGTGCGGTGGTCAGCGATCCGCAGCAACGCGTCGCCGAACTGCCACTCATTGACCGGTCGCAGCAAGAGGCCTTGGTGCAGCACTGGAACCCTGCGTTCCAGGCACAACCGACATCGCCGACCCTGCACCAGTTGTTCGAAGCGCAAGCTGCACAACGGCCGGACGCCATCGCACTGACTTACGAAGGCGAGCAACTGACCTACGCCGCGCTCAACGCCCAGGCCAACCGACTGGCGCGCAAACTGCGCGAGCAGGGCGTCGGCCCCGAAGTGCGGGTCGGCATCGCCACCGAACGAGCGATGCCACTGGTGATCGGTTTGCTGGCGATTCTCAAGGCCGGTGGCGCCTATGTGCCGCTCGACCCGCACTACCCGGCCGAGCGCCTGAGCTACATGATCGAAGACAGCGGCATCACGCTGCTGCTGACCCAGCAACACTTGATCGACGGTTTGCCGGCCCGGGACGGCCTGCAGGTGCTGAGCCTGGAATCGTTGCAACTGGACGCCTTCAGCGCCGACAACCTGCCAGCGCTGGCGACCCCGGACAACCTCGCCTACGTGATCTACACCTCCGGTTCCACCGGTCGGCCGAAGGGCGCATTGCTCAGCCACGGCAACGTTGGACGTCTGCTCACGGCCACCGCTGGCGAATTCAACTTCGGTCCGGACGATGTCTGGACGCTGTTCCATTCCTATGCCTTCGACTTTTCGGTGTGGGAGCTGTTCGGTTCGCTGTGCACCGGCGGGCGTCTGCTGATTGTGCCGTATTACATCAGCCGCGAGCCGCAAGAGTTCCACCGCTTGCTCTGTGATGAAGGCGTGACGGTGTTGAACCAGACCCCGACGGCGTTCCGCCAGTTGTTGCCGATTGCCTGCGCCAGCCCACGAAGCATGGCGTTGCGTCAGGTGATTTTCGGCGGCGAAGCCCTCGAAGTCGCGAGCCTGCGTCCATGGTTCGAACGCTTCGGCGATCAGCAGCCAACCCTGGTCAACATGTACGGCATCACCGAAACCACGGTGCACGTGACCTACCGCGCCATCCGCCTGGCCGACCTCGACGGCAAGGCCCAAAGCCCGATCGGCCTGCCGATCCGCGACCTGCGCTGGTACTTGCTCGACAGTCAGCTGCAACCGGTGCCGGTGGGTGTGGCGGGCGAGTTGTACATCGCCGGCGCCGGCCTGGCCCGCGGTTATCACGGTCGTTTCGGCCTGACCGCCGAGCGCTTTGTGCCGAGCCCGTTCGAGGCTTCGCAGCGTCTTTATCGCAGCGGCGACCTGGCGCGTCAGCGGGCCGACGGCAGCATCGATTACCTCGGCCGTATCGACCAGCAAGTAAAAATTCGCGGTTTCCGCATCGAATTGGGTGAAATCGAAGCCGCGCTGCTGGCCCAGCCGGGCGTGCGTCAAGCGGTGTTGAGCGTGCATACCGGCGAAGGCGGCCCGCAGCTGTGCGCCTACGTCGTGGCCGAGCAAACCCCGCATGACCCAATAGCCTGGCGCGACAACCTGCGCGCCGCGCTCAAGGTCGATCTGCCGGATTACATGGTGCCGAGCCACTGGTTGCTGCTCGATGCCTTGCCACTGACCGGCAACGGCAAACTCGACTGCAAGGCGCTGCCGGTGCCGGATGCCGAGGATTGGCAGCGGCCGTTCGAAACCCCTGTGGGTGATCTCGAACAGCAACTGGCCGCGATCTGGGCCGACGTGCTGGGCGTGGCGCAAATCGGCCGACGCGACAACTTCTTTGAATTGGGCGGGCATTCGCTGCTCGCTGCCCAGGCCAGTGCCCGTGTGGAACTGGAACTGGGTATCGAGCTGCCGCTGCGCGCGCTGTTCGAATCCGCCGACCTTCAGGCTTATGCCGCCATGGCCGGGCAACACGCCCCGGCTGACAACGATGCACGTCTTGATGCGCTTGAGTCGCTTCTCGACGAGATGGAGATCAACTGATGGAACACACCACTGCCCAGCGTATCGCCAGCCGCTTCGCCGGCCTGCCTGCCGACAAGCGCCGCGAGTTTCTGCAACGCATGCAAGAGCAGGGCGTGAGCTTTGGCCAGCTGCCGATTCCGCCGGCTGCCGAGCCTCAAGCAACGTTTGAACTGTCATACGCGCAGCAGCGCCAATGGTTTCTCTGGCAACTTGATCCACACAGTTCGGCGTACAACATTCCGGCCGCGCTACGTTTGCACGGGCCGCTGAACGTTGCTGCGTTGCAGCAGAGTTTCGATGGGCTGCTGGAGCGGCATCAGAGCTTGCGCAGCCGGTTCGTCGAGGATGACGGGCAAGTGGTGCAGACGCTGGCCGAGTTCACCTCGCTGCCCATCGAGCAGATCGACCTGCGCGGCGAACCTGAGGATCAGCGCTTCGATCAGGCGATGAACAGCGTCGAACAGGACATCGCCCGGCCGTTCGATCTGCAGCACGGTCCGCTGTTGCGGGTCAGCCTGTTGCAACTCGACGCCAAAGACCACGTGCTGTTGCTGACCCTGCATCACATCGTCACTGATGGCTGGTCGATGGGCGTGCTGGTGGAAGAGTTTTCCCGGCTCTACGCCGCGCATTGCCAAGGCCGGCATGCCGTGCTGGAAGCACTGCCGATCCAGTATTCCGACTACGCGATGTGGCAACGCCGCTGGATGGAGGCGGGCGAGCTGGACCGTCAACTCAACTGGTGGCGCGACCGCCTGGGCAGCGAACAACCGCTGCTGGAGTTGCCCACCGACCGTCCGCGCCCGGCGCAACCGAGCCAACGCGGTGCGCGTCTGGATTTCGCCCTCGATGCCACGTTGGCCAGCGGTCTGATGAGCCTGGCCAAACAGCGCGGTGTCACACCATTCATGCTGTTGCTGGCAAGCTTCCAGGCCTTGCTGCATCGCTACAGCGGCCAGTCCGANGTGCGCGTCGGGGTGCCGATNGCCAACCGCAATCGCNNTGAAACCGAGGGCCTGATCGGCTTCTTCGTCAACACCCAGGTGATGCGTGCCGAGCTCGATGGACGTCTGCCGTTCAGCCAATTGCTCGACCAGACCCGTACCGCGTCGCTGGATGCCCAGGATTATCAGGACTTGCCGTTCGAGCGACTGGTGCAGGCGCTGCAAGGTGAACGCAGCCTCAGTCACAGCCCGCTGTTCCAGGTGGTGTTCAACCACCAGCAAGCCAAACCGGCGGCGGTCAGCGGCTTGCTCGCCGGCCTGCGCGTCGAGGCATTGAACGCCACGGCGCACACCACCCAGTTCGATCTGCAACTGGACACCCAGGAGGAGGGCGACAAGCTATTCGCCAGCCTGACTTACGCCACCGATCTGTTCGACGCTGAACGCATCGAACACCTCGCGCGGCACTGGCGCAACCTGTTGGCCGGTGTACTCGCCAATCCGCAATGCCCACTCGCCGAGTTGCCGTTGCTGGACGCCGACGAGCGTCTGCGCATCCTCGACGAGCTCAACGACACCGCTCAGGCCTATCCGGGCGAAGTCTGCGTGCAGCGCCATTTCGAAGAACGCGTGATTGAAAACCCAGAGGCGACGGCGCTGGTGTTCCAGGGCCAGTCCCTGAGTTACGCCGAGCTGAACCGGCGCGCCAACCGTTTAGCCCACCACTTGCGTGCCCAGGGTGTCGGCCCGGAAGTGCTGGTGGGGATTGCCTGCGACCGTTCGTTTGAAATGGTCGTCGGCCTGCTGGCCATTCTCAAGGCCGGTGGCGCGTATGTGCCGCTGGACCCGGAATACCCGGTTGATCGCTTGAGCTACATGATCGAAGACAGCGGCATTTCTTTGTTGCTGACCCAGGAACATCTGCTGGCGCAACTGCCGACCCCGGACAACGTGCGCACTTTGTGCCTGCTCGCAGACGCCGATTGGCTGAGCGACTTACCGGGCACTGATCTGCCCAACCTTGCGGTCGCGGAAAACCTCGCTTATGTGATTTACACCTCCGGCTCTACCGGCAAACCCAAGGGTGCCGGTAACCGCCATGTGGCGCTGCATAACCGTCTGGAGTGGATGCAGCAAGCCTACAACTTGCAGCCGACCGACCGCGTGCTGCAGAAAACCCCGTTCAGTTTCGACGTGTCGGTGTGGGAGTTTTTCTGGCCGCTGATGAAGGGCTCCACCCTGGTGATCGCCGCGCCGGGCGAACACCGTGACCCGCAACGCCTGGCCGCGTTGATCGTCGAGCAGGCGATCACCACGCTGCACTTCGTGCCGTCGATGCTCTCGGCGTTCATCGGTGCCGACGAGGCGCTGGCCTGCACCTCGTTGCAGCGGATCATTTGCAGCGGTGAAGCGCTGCCGATGGAGCTGCAACGCCAGACTTTGCGCAGCCTGCCGCAAGCGAATTTGTACAACCTGTATGGCCCGACCGAAGCGGCCATCGACGTGACCCACTGGACCTGCGTCGAAGAAGGGCGTGACAGCGTGCCGATCGGCCGTCCGATCGCCAACCTGCGCACCTGCATCCTCGACAGCGAACTGCAACCGTTGCCGCTGGGTGCGGTGGGCGAGTTGTACCTGGGCGGAGTCGGCCTGGCGCGTGGTTATCACCGACGTGGTGCGCTGACCGCCGAGCGTTTCGTCGTTGATCCGTTCGGCAGNGGCGAGCGCCTGTACCGCACCGGTGACCTGGCGCGCTATCGCGCCGATGGNGTNATCGAGTACGNCGGGCGNATCGACCACCAGGTGAAGATNCGCGGTTTGCGTATCGAGCTGGGCGAAATCGAAGCACGCCTGCAAGAACATGCCGAGGTGCAGGAAGCCGTGGTCCTGGCCCTCGATGGCCCGAGCGGCAAGCAGTTGGTCGCGTACATCGTGCCGCAGGATCGGGCCTTGGTCAGCGCTGATGCCGAGCAGCAAGGCGCGTGGCGTGAAACCCTGAAAAGCCATCTGCTGGCGAGCCTGCCGGATTACATGGTGCCGGCGCAGACCGTGCTGATCGAGCAAATGCCCCTGAGTCCCAATGGCAAACTCGACCGCAAACGCCTGCCAGCGCCGATCGCGCAAGTCAGCCAACGGGCCTTCGAAGCGCCACGCACTGAACATGAACAGGTGCTGGCGCAGATCTGGCAGGACGTGTTGGGCGTGGAGCAGGTCGGGCGTCAGGACAATTTCTTTGAACTGGGCGGCGACTCGATCATTTCGATCCAGGTGGTCAGCCGTGCCCGTCGTGCCGGTTTGAGCCTGCAACCGCGCGACCTGTTCCAGCAGCAGACCTTGCAAGCCCTGGCCGCTGTGGTCAAACAACAGGCTGCACCGCTGGCACAACAAGGACCGGTGGACGGTGTGCAAACACTCACGCCGATCCAGCGCTGGTTCTTCGACGAGCCGATCCCGCAACGCGCGCACTGGAACCAGGCGGTGCTGCTTGTGCCGCGCGAAACCCTCGAATTGCCACGCCTGCAAGCGGCGCTGCAACGCCTGCTCAAGCAGCACGATGCGCTGCGTTTGCGCTTCAGTCAGGTCGACGGCCAATGGTCGGGGCGTTATGTCGGGGCCGACAGCTGTGATGTGATCGACATGCTCTGGACCGCTCGCGTGGCCAGCGATGCTTCGCTGGAGTCGGTGTGCGACGAGGCGCAGCGCAGCCTCAGTCTGCAAGACGGACCGTTGCTGCGCGTCGCGTTGATTGCTCAGGCCGATGGCTCGCAGCGGTTGCTGTTGGTGATCCACCACTTGGCGGTGGACGGGGTGTCGTGGCGGGTGTTGCTGGAAGATTTGCAAGCCGCTTACCAAGGGCAAGAGCTGCCACCGAAGACCAGCGCCTTCCAGGCCTGGGCCGACAAACTTGACGCCTATGCACGTTCCGAAGCCGCTGCCAGCGAACTGGACTGGTGGCAGGCGCAGCTGAGCATCGCCAATGATTCGCTGCCCGCCGCCAATGCCCAAGCCAGTCAGGCCGGGCATCTGCGTCAGGGCGTGAGTATCGGCCTGGATCGCGAGCAAACCCGCCAATTGCTGCAACAGGCGCCAGCGATTTACCGCACGCAGGTCAACGATTTGCTCCTGACCGCACTGGCCCGCACCCTCAGCCGCTGGACCGGCGACACCTCGGCGCTGATTCAGCTCGAAGGTCACGGCCGCGAAGAGCTGTTCGACGACATCGACCTGACCCGCACCGTCGGCTGGTTCTCCAGCCTGTTCCCGGTGCGCTTGACGCCGACCGCCGACCTGGCCGGCTCGATCAAGGCGATCAAGCAGCAACTGCGCGAAATCCCCGGCAAAGGCATGGGCTACGGCCTGCTGCGCTACATGGGCAATGCCTCGACCCAAGCGGCGTTGGCGGCGTTGCCGCAAGCGCGGGTCACCTTCAACTACCTCGGGCAGTTCGATCAGAGCTTCGCCGAGGATGCACTGTTCACTCCGGCTCGCGAATCCAGCGGCGCCGCGCAATCGGCGGACGCACCGTTGCCGAACTGGCTGTCGGTGGACGGTCAGGTGTATGGCGGCGAATTGAAACTCGACTGGACCTTCAGCCGCGAATGCTTTGACCAACGTGAAATCGAAGCGCTGGCCGCGGATTATCAACGCGAGTTGCTGGCGTTGATCGCCCATTGTCTGAGTGACGGCGCGGGTGGCGTGACCCCGGCGGACTTCCCGCTGGCGCGCCTGACCCAGGCGCAACTCGATGGCCTGCCGGTGCCGCCGGCGCAGATTGAAGACCTGTATCCTCTGTCGCCGATGCAAGCCGGTCTGTTGTTCCACAGCTTGTACGAGTCGGAGTCCGGCGCCTACGTCAATCAGCTCAGTGTCGAAGCCCGTGGCCTCGACGCCGAGCGTCTTGGCCGCGCATGGCAAGCGGTGCTCGACACCCATCCGATCCTGCGCAGCAGTTTCCATTTCCCGGAGGGCTTCGAGGCGCCGGTGCAATTGGTCCATCGTCATCTGCAACTGCCGATGACCTGCCTCGACTGGCGTGGCCGCAGCGATCAGACCGGCGCATTGATTGAGCTGATCGACAACGAGCGCCTGCAACTCGATTCGACGCGGGCGCCATTGATGCGCCTGACCCTGGTGCGGCTGGACGATGAGCGTCAGCAACTGATCTACACCCACCATCACTTGTTGCTCGATGGCTGGAGTAATTCGCTGCTGCTGAGCGAAGTCTTGCAGCGTTATGCCGGGCAAGAAGTGCAGGCGCCGATTGGGCGTTTTGCCGACTATATTGGCTGGTTGCAGCGTCAGGATGCGCAAGCCGACGAGCTGTTCTGGCGCGAGCAACTAGCGACCCTCGACAACCCGACGTTGCTGGCGCAGAGCCTGGCCCATGGCGACGGTAAACATCTGTCGACGATGGAGTTTGCAGACCATCGCCAGACCTTCGACGTCGCTACCAGCCAACGTTTCAGCGAGTTTGCCCGTCAGCAAAAAGTCACCCTCAACACCTTGGTGCAAGGTGCCTGGGCGCTGCTGTTGCAACGCTATACCGGTCAACGCAGCGTCGCCTTCGGCGCGACCGTGGCGGGGCGGCCGGTGGATTTGCCGGGTGCCGAAAGCCAGCTCGGCCTGTTCATCAACACCTTGCCGGTGATCAGCAGCCCGGACGCGGTGGAAAGCGTCGGCCAGTGGTTGACCCGTTTGCAGGCGCAGAACCTCGAATTGCGCGAGCATGAATTCACCGCCCTCGGCGACATTCAGCGCTGGGCCGGGCGTGCCGGTGAACCGCTGTTCGACAGCTTGCTGGTGTTCGAAAACTTCCCGGTCGCCGAAGCGCTGCAACAAGGCGCGCCGGCCGGATTGAGCTTCTCGATTCCGCAGAACCATGAGCGCACCAACTTTCCGCTGACCCTGGCGGCCACCGCCGAACGTCAGTTGAGCCTGAACTGGAGCTTCCAGTGCGCGCATTTCAACAGCGAAGCGATTGTTCGCATGAGCGAGCATCTGGCCACGCTGCTGGCGGCGATGGTCGCCGCGCCAAACGCTGCGTTGAGTGAACTGGACCTGCTGACCGCGCCGGAGCGCGCACAACAGTTGGAGGAGTGGAGCCCGGCTTTCACGGCTGCGGAAAACCCGCTGTGCGTGCATCAGTTGATCGAGGCTCAGGCCGTCATCCGCCCGGAGGCCACCGCGCTGATCTTCAACGATCTGGAATTGAGCTTCGATCAGCTCAACCGTCGTGCCAACCAGTTGGCCCATCGTCTTCGCGCACTGGGCATTGGCCCGGAAGTGCGGGTTGGCCTGGCGATGCAGCGTTCGCCGGAAATGATCGTCGGCTTGCTGGCAATCCTCAAGGCCGGCGGCGCTTATGTGCCGCTGGACCCGGCTTACCCGACGGAGCGCCTGCGTTACCTGATGGAAGACAGCGGCATTTCGCTGATGATCAGCCAGTCGTGGCTGCGGGAAAAACTGCCGTTGCCCGAAGGCCTGCCGGTACTGGAAATCGACCGCGAGCCGATGGAGCAAATGTCGGAAGCCAACCCGGTCAACCTGACCTGCGGCGAAAACCTCGCCTACCTGATTTACACCTCGGGCTCCACCGGGCGGCCAAAAGGCGTCAGCGTGGCCCACGGTCCGCTGGCCATGCATTGCCTGTCGATCGGCGAGTTGTACGGCATGACCCCGGACGATCGCGAGCTGCAATTCGCTTCGATCAGCTTCGACGGCGCCCACGAGCGCTGGCTGACACCGCTGGTGTTCGGTTCGGCAGTGATGCCGCGCGACGACGAGTTGTGGAGCGTGGAGCGCACCTGCGCCGAGATCGAAAAACACGGCATCACCATCGCCTGTTTTACCCCGACCTATCTGTCGCAGATCGCCGACTTCATGGGCGAAGCGGGGCGTGATTTGCCGATCCGTTCCTACACCCCGTGCGGTGAAGGCATGGCCAAGCACGCGTTCGATGAGGTCCAGCAAGTGCTGCAACCCAAGCGCCTGATCAACGGCTACGGCCCGACCGAAACGGTGATCACGCCGCTGATCTGGCTGGCGTATCCGGATACCGAATTCGACTCGGCGTTCATGCCGATTGGCCGGCCGGTCGGCAACCGCAGCGCCTATATTCTGGACGGCGGCTTGCAGCCGTTGCCGGTGGGCGTCGCGGGCGAGTTGTACCTGGGTGGCGAGGGCGTCGCCCGTGGTTACCATCAACGTCCGGACCTGACCGCTGAACGCTTCGTGCCTGATCCGTTTGTGCCAGGCGCGCGTTTGTACCGCAGTGGCGACCTCGCACGGTTCCGCGCTGATGGCGTCGTTGAATACCTCGGCCGTATCGACCAGCAAGTGAAGATTCGCGGCTTCCGTATCGAACTCGGCGAAATCGAAGCCTGCCTGCTGGAACACGAAGGCGTGCGTGAGGCCTTTGTGATCGACCGCGAAGGCCCGGTGAGCCGCCAGTTGGTCGGTTACGTGGTGCCGCGTGATCCGCTCGCCGATGAGCAGGATTTGCGTGAAGCGCTGACGGCTCACCTGCGCAGCCGTCTGCCGGCGCACATGCTGCCGGCGCACTTGATGTGCCTGGCCGCGTTGCCGCTGACGCCGAACGGCAAGCTTGATCGCCAAGGCCTGCCAGCGCCCGAAGCCACGCGGCAGAACCACGATCAAGTCGCCGCCGCGTCGCCGGCCGAAGCGTTGCTGGTGGAGATCTGGCAGGAACTGCTGGGGCTGGAGTCGGTGGGCGTCACCGAGAACTTCTTCGAGCTGGGCGGTGATTCGATCATTTCGCTGCAAGCGGTAAGCCGTGCCGGGCAGCGCGGGCTGGTGTTCAGTCCCAAGCAACTGTTCGAGCAGCAGACCATCCGTGCGCTCGCCGCCGTGGCCAGCCGCCGTGAAGCAACGCTGATCGAAGCGCACAGAGTCGAAGCGTTCTCGCTGGTGCCGCACATCGACATTGCCGCCCGGGTCGGTCTGCAAGACCTGTATCCACTGTCGCCGATGCAGCAAGGCATGCTGTTCCATTGCCTCGATTCACCGGAGCTCAACCCCTACGTCAACCAGTTGAGCGTGGCGGTCGACGGCTTGCAGGTGCCGCGTTTCCGCGCAGCCTGGCAGACGCTGGTCGAGCGTCATGAAGTGCTGCGCGCCGCATTCCGCTGGCGCGATGGCTTGGCCGATCCGCTGCAAGCGGTGTTCGCCGACGTCGAGCTGCCAATCGAAGAACTTGACTGGCGCGACCGCGCCGGCACCGAGCAGGCGCTGGGCGAACTGGCCGCAGCGGAACAGGCCAAGGGCTTCGACCTGAGCTGCCCGCCGTTGATGCGTTTCATCCTGGTGCGTCTGGGCGATGACCGTTACCAGATGATTTGGATCTACCATCACCTGTTGCTGGACGGCTGGAGTGCTTCGCGCCTGTTGGGCGACATGCTGCGCCTGTACCACAACGACAGCCTGCCGACCCCGACCGGTCGCTACGCCGACTACATCGCCTGGCTGCAACGCCAGGACGGTACGCAAGCCGAAGGCTTCTGGCGTGAGCGCCTGGCGCTGCTTGAAGAACCGACCATTCTGGCCAAGGCTTCCGGTGCGACAGGTTCCGGTCACGGCGTGATGTACAGCAACCTCGACGCCGAGGCGACGCGCAAACTGCACACCTTCGCCAAGCGTCAACGCGTGACACTGAACACGCTGGTACAAGGCGCATGGCTGCTGTTGCTGCAACGCCACAGCGGTCAGCGCAGTGTCGCGTTCGGCGCTACGGTGGCGGGGCGCCCGACCGGGCTGGCCGGTGCGCAGGACATGCTGGGCCTGTTCATCAACACCTTGCCGGTGATCCAGACCCTGGACCCGCAACAGCCGTTGGGCGAGTGGCTGCGCGACTTGCAGGATTACAACCTGATGGTGCGCGACTACGAGCACACGCCGTTGTCGGACATTCAGCGCTGGGCCGGGCAGGGTGGCCAGGGGTTGTTCGACAGCATCATCGTCTTTGAAAACCATCCGGTGGACCGTGCCTTGAAAGGGGGCGAGGAAGGTGAGTTGCGCTTTGCCGAAGTCGGCAGCGGCGGGGTGACCAACTTCCCGATGGACTTGATGGTCAGCGCCAACGAAGAAGGCCTGGAAGTCGAATACCTGTTCTTGCGTGATCGCTTCAGTGAGGTGGAAGTCGAGCGGATACGTGCGCAGTTGGAAGGGTTGTTGCGTGCGTTGCCTGAGGACGCTTCGTGCCTGCTCGGCAATATTGGCTTGCCGCAAGCGCGTTTGAGTCTGCCGCAGGCGTCTGACAACAGCGCTGATTTACTTCACGCGTTCAATCAACACGTCAAAGCGCAGCCGCAGAAAATCGCCTTGATCTGTGAAGATCGCGAAGTCAGTTACGCCGAGCTTGAGGTGCAGGCCAATGGGCTGGCGCAGCAGTTGATCGCTCGCGGTATTTGCCCTGAGAGTCTGGTGGCGGTAGCGTTGCCGCGTTCCGAGCGCACCATCGTCGCGTTCCTTGCGGTGCTCAAGGCCGGGGCGGCTTATCTGCCGTTGGACCTGGCGTACCCGGCCGAACGACTGGCCTACATGTTGAGCGATTCGGCGGCCAGCCTGTTGCTCTGCGACAGCAATCTGGGTGATCGACTGACCCTGGCCGACAGCCCGCCCCGCCTGCTGCTCGACCAGTTGAGCGTTGCCGACAACGTTGCGTGCCCGGTTGCCAATCCGCTGCCGGGACACCTCGCGTACCTGATTTACACCTCCGGTTCCACCGGCCAACCCAAAGGCGTGGCGGTGGCGCGCGGACCGATTGCCCGGCATTGCCGCGGCATCATCGAACTCTACGAACTGGCACCGCGCAGCCGTGAGTTGCACTTCATGTCGTTCGCCTTCGACGGTGCGCAGGAGCGCTGGCTGAGTGTGATGCTGGCCGGTGGCAGCCTGGTGATCCGCGAGGACAGTTTGTGGACCCCGGAGCAAACCCTCGAAGTGATGCAGCGTCACGGTGTCACCGTGGCCTGCTTCCCGCCGGCGTACCTGCAACAGATGGCCGAAGTGGCCGAGCGCCTGGGTAATCCGCCGGCCGTCGAGGTGTATTGCTTTGGCGGCGACGCGGTGCCGGAGGCCAGCTTCGAACAGGTCAAGCGCGCCTTGCGTCCACAGCGTCTGGTCAACGGTTATGGCCCGACCGAAACCGTGGTCACGCCGCTGCTGTGGCGTGCCGAAGTCAGCGAAACCTGCGACGCGGCCTATGCACCCATCGGTCGCGGTGTGGCCGGGCGGGGTTTGTATGTGCTGGACGCCGACCTCAATCCGTTGCCGGTCGGTGTCAGTGGTGAGCTGTATTTGGGCGGCGAATGCCTGGCGCGCGGTTACCACCAGCGTCCCGGCATGAGCGCCGAGCGTTTCATCCCCGATCCGTTCGAGGCCGGTGGTCGCATGTACCGCACCGGCGACCTGGTGCGCCAGCGCGAGTGCGGGTTGATCGACTACCTGGGGCGGCTTGACCAGCAAGTGAAGATCCGTGGTTTCCGCATTGAATTGGGCGAAATCGAAGCGCGTCTGCGTGAGTGCGTCGGCGTGCAGGATGCCGCCGTGGTGGTGCACGACACGCCGACCGGCAAGCAATTGGTCGGTTATGTGGTGGGGGCCGGTGCTGTCGGGCTGGATCGGCTCTTGAAGTCTGAACTGCAAGCGCAACTGCCGGACTACATGGTGCCGGCGCGGATCATGGTGCTGGAGCGCTTCCCGCTGTCGGCCAACGGCAAGCTGGATCGTCGCGCACTGCCGACGCCTGAATGGGCGCTGGGCGGCTATCGCGCCCCGCGCAACGATCTGGAAACCGCGCTGACCGCAATCTGGCAAGAAGTGCTCGGCGTGCCGCAAGTGGGCATCGACGACAACTTCTTTGAACTGGGCGGCGACTCGTTGCAGGTGCTCAAAGTCATCTCGCGGGTGCGCAGTCAGCCGCAACTGGGCTTCGAGTTGAAGCTGCGGGATCTGATGCAGAAACCGTGCATCGCCGAACTCAGCGGTTATCAGGCGGCCGAACCGGTTGCAGCGGCGCCGGACCCGCTGCTGGCGCTGAATGCGCGGATCCCCAATGTGCCGGCGCTGTTCTGCCTGCACGCTGGTTTCGGCACGGTGTTCGACTACGAACCGCTGGCCCGCCGACTGGAAGGACGGCGCACTGTGTACGGCGTGCAATGCCGCATGTTGCTTGACCCACACTGGCAGGACGAATCGCTGCTGGCCATGGCGAAAGCCTATGCGCAACGGATTCGCAGCCAGCAGGCCAAAGGGCCGTATTACTTGCTGGGCTGGTCGTTGGGCGGCGCGTTGACGCAATTGGTAGCCCACGAATTGGAAAGCCAAGGTGAAACCGTGGCGTTTGCCGGGTTGGTCGACAGCTATGTAGCCGGCACCGCAGAAGCGGGGGACTGGCGCGAGGACCTCGGTGATTTCCTGAAGTTTGTGCTCGGTTTGCCCGCCGATGAGGCTCAGGTGCTGATCGCGCTGAAAGCCGCTGGCTTGAGTGAACGCGAGGGCTCCACTGCCGTGATTGAAGCCGCCTTGCACGGTTCCAATGAACAAGCCGCATTGGGCGCGGGGGAGCTCACGCAGATCTTCGCCACCGGCTCGCGCCTCAAGCAACTGGCGCTGGCGCATCGGCAACTGCCGGCGATTAAGGCCTCGGCCCATCGTTGGTGGGTGGCCGAGCGTGACGACGAACGCCGGGTGTTCGAGAGCCAAGTCGGCAGTCATGGCGTTGATCGCCTGTTGGCCGGCGGGCACTACGAGCTGTTGCGTGGTGATGAATTGCTTGATGAGCTGGAAGATTTGTTGGAGCGACGCATGGTCACTGCATAAAAACAATTGTGGCGAGGGAGCAAGCTCCCTCGCNCGAGGGAGCAAGCTCCCTCGCCACAGGGTTCGCGTTGATCAGAATATTTTGTATTGCTCGATTATTGACCTATTTGTGTAGAAGGATTCGCTCATGGCCGTGTTGCCAGAACTTGAAGCATTTCTCGAACTCGCCGAGTTCGGCCGGATGACCGGTAAAAGTCGCGCGATGCATGAACAGACTCCGCAACAGGCGCGGATCGATTTTGAAGCGTCGTCAGGGTTTCTCGATGTGCCGCTGGACAGCGTGACCTGCGAGGACTTCACCATTGCCGCGCGGGATGGCCACAGTCTGTCGGCAAGGGTGTATCGCGATGGGCGAGCGGCCGACGGCTTGCAGCCGGTGGTGTTGTATTTCCATGGCGGCGGCTATGTGGTCGGCAGCCTGGATTCCCATGATGCGCTGTGCCGGCGACTGGCCTCGCAAGGCGGGTTTGCGTTGTTGACCGTGGATTACCGACTGGCGCCGGAATGGCGTTTCCCGACGCCGGTGCAGGACGCCTGCGATGCCGGCAACTGGCTGGTGCGCGAAGGCGCAGCGCGGGGGCTGGACGCGAATCGGGTGGCGCTGGTCGGTGACAGCGTGGGCGCAACATTGGCCACGGTGTTGTCAATCATGGCAGTGCGTGAGCCTGAAGAACTGGCGTTGAAACCCAAGGCCCAGGTGTTGCTGTACCCGGTGACGGATGCAACCACCCAGCGTGCCTCGCACCGGGATTTCGCCGAGGGCTATTTGCTGGAGACGCCAACGCTGGACTGGTTCTACGCGCATTACGGGCGCACGCCGGATGACCTGGCGGATTGGCGTTGCTCGCCGTTGCTGGCGGCGGATCTGTCGGGTGTGGCACCGGCGCTGGTGTACCTGGCCGGGTATGATCCGCTGCGTGACGAAGGGCTGGCATATGCCGAGCTGTTGCGTACGGCGGGGAATGAGGTGACGTTGTTGGAGCAGCCGGGGATGACCCATGACTTCATGCGCATGGCGGGGTTGCTGGGCGAAGTGGAAGGGATTCACTCGGAAGTGGCGGAGTGGGTGCGTTCGCGGATTTGATTTGAAATGAAAAAAGCCGCCATGCCTGGATCAGGGGTGGCGGTTTTTTTGTGCCCGGTTCAGGGCATTTGTTTTCCCGGCAATTGCCATCGCGGGCAAGCCCGCTCCCACAGGGATTTGTGAACGCCGCAAAAACTGTGGGAGCGGGCTTGCCCGCGAAGGCGGACTCACATTCACCACAAATCCCTGGTTCAAAAAAATGCCCGCATCTCACGACACGGGCATTTTTCATTTCAGCTCACGACTCAGAAATCATACTTCGCGGTGACCTGCACGTTACGCGGCTCGCCGTAGTACGTGGTGTCGAAGTTGCCCAGGCCCGTCAGGTAGTTCTTGTCGAAGACGTTGTTGGCATTGACGGTGAAGCTCAGGTGGTCGTCGAACTGGTAGCGGGTCATCAGGTCCACGAGGGTGTAGCCACCTTGCTTGATCTGGGTGTAGTCGCCCACGCTGGCGCTGTAGATCTTGCCGTAGAACGCGCTCTGCCAGCTCACGCCGCCACCGACGGTGAACTTGTTCATCACGCCCGGCAGACGGTAGGTGGTGAAGGTACGAACGACGTGTTCAGGACGGGTGGTGGACAGCGGGTAGCCGAAGATCCGTTGCTCGTCCTGGTCACGGGTCCGGGCGTAGGTGTAGCCGGCGGACAGGTTCCAGCCCTCGGCCAATTCACCGGCCAGTTCCAGCTCCACACCTTGGGTGGTCGCGCCGTCGATGGCTTTGTAGATGCCTTCGTTGGTGACCGGGTTGGTGCCGATCGATTGGGCGACGTTGTCCTGCTCGATACGGAAGAAGGCCAGGCTGGCATTCAGCTTGCCTTCGAAGTAGGCCGCTTTCAGGCCGGTCTCGTAAGCGCTGCCTTCAACCGGCTCCAGCGTCGAACCGTTGGCGTCCTTGTAGATTTGCGGCTGGTAGATATTGGTGTAGCTGGCGTACGCGGAGTACGTGTCGTTGAGGTCGTAAACCACACCGGCGTAAGGGGTGACGACGCCGTGTTCCTTGTAGCTGGCGTGGGTGTCGGTCTGGTTGGCGCCCGGGTTGTAGTTGTAGTCTTCGTTGTATTTGAAGGTGCTCAGGCGGGTGCCGAGGATGAACGACAGGTCGTCGGTCGGACGCAGGCGCGTGGCCAGGTACACGCCGTTCTGGCTCTGGGTGCGTTCGTATTTGCCGTTTTTCGGGAAATCCTGTTTCGGCAGTTCGCCGTTCCAGTCATAGATGCTGCCTGGCACTTGGGAGAACGCACTGGTGTCGTAAGTCGCACCGGTCTGACGCGAGTGGGACGCCATGACACCGGCGACCAGTTCGTGCTCGCGGCCGCCCAGGCTGAACGGGCCGGAGACGTTCACGTCAGCGGTGTTCTGCACGCGATGGCCTTCCCAGCGACCCCAGTAAAGGAACATGCCTTCACCGGTGGCGCGGTCCGGGTTGCCGCCGCTGGCCGAGGCCAGTTGGGTGTCGTGATCGGTGGTTTTCTGGTCCAGGCTGACTTTGAGTTTCCAGTCATTGGCCAGCGCTTGCTCCAGCGACGCGAAGTAGGTGGTGCTGTCGAAGTCACGACGGCTCCAGTCGGCAGCCGGGTTGAAGTGACGCGGGAACTCGGTACGACCGCCATCGGCGAAGTACGTCGGGTTGCCGGTCCACGACGAACCGCGCGGGGTCGCGCTGGACTTGTCGATGCCGAAGGTCAGCAGGGTGTCGTCGGTCAGGTCGGCTTCGAGGACGCCGTAAAACAGGTCTTTCTTCTGGCTGTAGTGATCCAGGTAGGAGTTGGCGTCCTGGTACGTAGTCACGAAGCGACCGCGGACGTTGCCGGAATCGGTCAGCGAACCGGAAATGTCACCTTCAGCACGGTACTTGTCCCAGCGGCCAGCGGTGGCGCTGACCGAGGCCTTGAATTCCTTGGTCGGCTTCTTGCGGATCAGGTTGACCGTGGCGGACGGGTCGCCGGTGCCGGTCATCAGGCCGGTAGCGCCTTTGATGATTTCGATATGGTCGAGGCTGGCCGAGTCGTCACTGTTGTTCGGGTTTTCACCGTACACACCGTCGTAGATGGTGTTGACGCCATCGTATTGGAAGTTGGTGATGGCCTGGCCACGGGCGGAAAATTCGGTACGGTCACTGTCGTACTTCTGCGACGTGATGCCGGGGGTGTTGCGCAGTGCGTCGCCGACGCTCTGTACACCGCGATCGTCCATTTGCTGGCGGGTCACCACGGTCACCGATTGCGGTGTTTCGCGGAGGGTCAGCGGCAGCTTGGTCGCGGTGGTGGTGGCGCCGGTGGTGTAGGAGCCGGTGTCTTCAGTGGTCAGGCCCAGGGCCTGGCCGGAAATCGTGGTCGCGCCCAGTTGCAGGCCCGAACCGCCGCCGGAGACCAGCGTGACGCTGTTGCCATTGATCTGGAACGAAATGCCGGTGCCTTTGAGCAGAGCGCTCAGGGCTTCGGACGGCTCCAGCGAACCGGACACCGCACGGGACTTGATGCCGGCCACTTGGTCAGGGCTGTAGAGAATCTGCAGGTTGGTCTGCATGCCCAGCTCGGTCAACGCGTTGGAAAGCGGCTGGACGGCAATATTCACTTTTACAGGTGCAGCGTTGGCCATCGAGCTCCCCAGCAAGGTGGCGGTCAGCAGTACGCTGGTGAACAGGGTGCGATGCAAAGTCGGGCGCTGTACGGCCAGCGCGAGAGGTGTGCGGCGTGGTTGAGGTCGCATTACTTACCTGAGCTCCTGAAAAGTGTTGTGCAGAGTTTTTGTTAATAAGAATGATTATTAGACGCAGCACAAACCAAAAACCGGAAAGAAAGCCGTCAAATAAATTTCTGGGGGAGCATAAAGTTCGCGAAACCTGTGGGAGCGGGCTTGCCCGCGATGGCGGTGGGTCAATCACCATCAATGTGAAAGTGATGGACTCATCGCGGGCAAGCCCGCTCCCACAGGTCCGCGAAAAGCAATGAAAACCCCAATCAGGCCGGTGCCAGCTCGGTGACAACCCGGCCGCTTTCCATGCGCACCAACTGGTCGGCTACATCGAAGTAGCGGTCATCGTGGCTGATCACGATGATGGTTTTGCCCAGGCGCTTAAGGTCCGGCAGCAGCTCGGTGTAGAAGATCCGGCGAAAGGCCGGGTCCTGGTCGGCGGCCCATTCGTCGAACACCAGCACCGGGCGTTCTTCGAGCCATGCGTTGACCAAGGCCAGGCGCTTGCGTTGGCCGGTAGACAGGTCGGTGGTGCTGAACACGCCATCCTTCACGCTGACCTTGTGCGCGATCTCCAGGCGTTCCAGGTATTTGTTCGCGTCCTCGGGGATGTGCGTGTCGCCCTGCACCACGTCATCGAACAGGTAATAGTCAGCGAAGATCGTGGTGAACAATTGGCGGTAGTCATCACGGTTCTTCGCATCGATGGCCTCGTCGTTGACCCGGATCTCACCCTGTTGCGGCGTGTACAAGCCCAGCAGCAACTTGATCAGCGTGGTCTTGCCGCAACCGTTCTCGCCGACAATAAAGGTGATGTCGCCTTGCTTGATCGTCAGGTTGACCGGCCCGAGCTGGAAGGGCGCTGCACCTTCGGCAGCGGGGAAGGCGAAACGCACATCGGCCAGTTTCAGTTCGTGCACGGCTTGCTTGACGTTGCCCTGATCGCTGAGCAGCAAGTGCGGCTCAGGGGTGGAAAACTGCTCGGACAACTCGGCGATCCGGCGAAAGGCGATCTGCGCGCGGCTGACAATCGGCAACGTGCTGATCAAATGCTCCAGCGGGCCTTTCATATACAGCAGCACCAGCACGAAGCCGCTCATCACGGTCTTTTCGGCGCTTGGCCAGAAGGATTGCAGCGCCAGCACCAGGCCGATGACCACGAAGAACAGCATCGAGCCGAAGGTCTTGGCGATCACGAAGGTGTTGACCGAGCGCACCTGGGTCTTGCAGATGAAATCGGCTGTCGCCTTGATCCCCGACACGAACATGCGCTGGCGACGCGGGCGGTGGATTCGCAGTTCCTTGGCGCCATCGGCAATCGCGTTGTAGTGCTTCTGCAATTCGTCTTCAGCGTCACGGGCGGCCATGAAACCCTGCACACCCTTGCTCTGGGCGTAGGCTTGGATCGCCGTGCCGATCAGGATCGCGGCGACCATGATCAGGAACATCGGCCACGACAGAATCGCCAGGTAACCCATGCAACCCAGGGTCACGGTGAGGGAAATCGCCANCGGCGTGAAGGCGAAGGAAAAGTCGCTGATGGTATCGACATCATGGGTCAGCACCGGAATCAAGCGGTGGCTGCGATAGCGTTCAATCTGTTCGATGGGTGCCGACAGGACCTTTTCACCGAGCTGTTTACGCAGCCTGGCGATGATGTGCTGGCCGACGTAGTTGGTGCCGATGTCCGAGCAGATCGAGCTCAGCAGCGCCAGCAGGCACAGGCCGGCAAACAAGGCGACCACGCCCTGGGTCAGGCCGGTGTCCGAATGCAGGGCGTTGTTGATGGTCGCCAGCAGCACCGTGACGCTCAAGCCGCCGACCATGCCCAGGAAAATGGACGCGGCGACGATGAGTCGAAACGGTTTCAACAGGGCGAACAACTCGCCGATGGCGCCACGGGGAGGCTGGGTCATGGAAGACAGTTCCTTGGGTATAAAGGCAGATACCCAGTAGAACGTCTGATCGAGGGGTTAATTTACAAGGTCGCCGACTGGTGGTGCTCGCGACTCAAACACAAGACCCTGTGGGAGCGAGCTTGCTCGCGATAGCGGACTTGCTCGCGATAGCGGACTACCAGTCGACATCTCTATCGAATGGAAGGCAGTCATCGCGAGCAAGCTCGCTCCCACAGGGTTGGGGTTATGGTTAGAGCTCACGCACGATACGGAAGCCTATCCAGTCGCCACGCTCTTGCGGGTGCTGGCTGTTGCGGTTGCCGGAGCGGGAGAACACTGGCGCTTCACCCCAGTCGTTGCCACGAATGCGCACGGCTTCGCAGTTGGGTTCTACCCACGCGCTGCCATCGGTGGGCGCGCCGACGTAGTTCGGGTGTTCGCAGTCTTCGACCCATTCGTAGACATTGCCGTGCATGTCGTACAGGCCGAACGCGTTCGGTGCATAGCTGCCCACCGGTGAGCTGTAGCTGTAACCGTCCGCCGGCCCGTAGGTGTTGGCGTGTTGGCTGATGCTGTATTCCTTGCCTTCATCGAACGGGAAGGGGAACGGGCCTTTGGTGCCGCCGCGTGCGGCGTATTCGCGTTGGGCTTCGCTGACCATGTGGTATGTCTGCCCGGTTTTTTTCGACAGCCAGGCGACGTAGTTCTTTACGTCNTCGANGTTCATGCACACCGCCGGTTGGCGCGGGCCNTGCGGGTAGCGCGGTTTACTGGCGATGCATTCGCGGCCGGGGCGCGTATCGCCATCGGCGATCTTGACCCCGCTCTGGCGGATATAGCTGTCCCATTCACCGGCGGTGATGTGGAAGCGGCTCATGGCGAAGGGTTTGGCGAAGGTCACGTCGTGCATCGGGCCTTCGTCGGGCTCGCGGCCGACTTCATCGTCCGGCGTGCCCATGGTGAAAGTACCGGCAGGCAGCACGACCATTTCCGGGCAATCGCGGCAGTCCTTGAACACTTTTCCCGGTTGCGGGGCGGTGGCCGCCTGGGCGGTGGTTGGCAGCAGACCTGCCATCAGGGCCGTCAGGGCCAGGGCCTTGAGTGGCAGGGTTAGTGGATTACTGTTCATGAGGTGTCTCGTTCAAAGAAAAAACTGGAATCATGCAAGATCCAATGTGGGAGCGAGCTTGCTCGCGATAGCGGTGAATCAGTCACCATCGATGTTGAATGTTTTGGCCCCAACGCGAGCAAGCTCGCTCCCACAGGGTTTTGCGTCAGGCGATCTTGCTCAGCAAGGCCATGAAGCGGTCGATGTGGTTCTCGGTGTTGAGCAGGCCGGGTGCGATGCGGATCACCGGGCCGACGTCGCGGTCCACCGAGTCGCAGACCACACGGTTTTCCATCAACTGCACGGCGATTTTTTCGCAGTCGCGGTCCTTGACCCGGAAGAAGGTGAACCCGGCTGACAGGTCCGGGCTCTTGGGCGTGACCAATTCAATCTGCGGGTGTTCCAGCAGCCGGTTTTTCGCATAGGTGTTAAGGGCGTGGATGCGCGCCTGCACCTCGGCCTTGCCCAGTTCCAGGTGCAGCTTGAACGCCTCGTCCAGGGCCCAGCGATGTTCGAAGCTGTGATAACCGCCGGGGGTCATGACGGTCGAGAACGTGGTGGCTTCGGAGAAGGTCGGAATCGTCGGCGTCACATCCTTGAGCTCGGCCGAACGGGCGCAGATGATCCCGGTACCGCGCGGGCCGAACATCCATTTGTGGGTGCCGGCGATGAAAAAGTCGCAGTGCATGTCGGGGAAGTCGAGGTCTTCCACGCCAAAGCCGTGCACGCCATCGACCACGTAGAGAATGCGGTCCTTTTCCTCGCGGTTGCGATTCTGTTCGTTCACCAGTTTGCCGATTTCACCGATCGGCAGTTTCACGCCGCTGCCGGACTGCACCCAGGTCATGCCCAGCACGCGGGTTTCGGGGCGAATGCCTTTGGCGATCGAATCCAGCACCTCATCCGCCGACACGGTGTGGCTGTTCTCGAACAACTTGAGCTTGCGCACCTTGACCCCGTCCTTTTGCTGGCGGTAACCCAGGGCGTAATTGGTGGCGTAATGTTCGTGCTCGCTGGTGAGAATTTCCTGGTCCGGGCGCACATGGATGCCGCCGTAGATCAGCGACAGGCCTTCCGTGGTGCTGCTGGTCAGCGCGATCTGTTCAGGCTTGGCCTTGAGGTAGCGACCGGCCCAGACGCGCACCGCTTGCTCGCGTTTTTCCGTTTCGCCCAGGTCCCAGTCCATCGCCAGGCCCGGGTTGCGGTCGAGGTTGGCGCGGTGGCGTTCAATCGCCTCACGCACCGGCCGTGGGTGGGACGTCACCAGAAAATTGGCGAAGTGCAGGTAGTCCGGATCCTGGTCGAACAACGAACGCAATTGCGCCCATTTGTCCTTGGACAGCGGCGGTGGATTGGCAGCCAGCGCCGGTAGATTCACGGCGGCACTCAGGGGCAGGCCAGCCGCGAGAATACCGGCCTGCTTGAGGAATGAACGGCGGTTAGTCATGAGCTGGGTTCGCTTTTGCAAAAGTGGGCATCAGTTTTTTGCCACCGGTCTGGACGACTTCTGCACCTGGTCCCAGACCCGCAGGAAATTCCCGCCCCAAAGCTTGGCGATATCGGCCTCGCTGTAGCCGCGACTGATCAGCTCGGCCGTCACGTTGCGGGCTTCGCTGACATCCTTCCAGCCCTCCAGACCGCCGCCGTCGTTGAAGTCGGAACTGATGCCGACGTGGTCGATACCGATTTTTTTCACCGCGTAATCAATCGCGTCGCCGTAGTCCTTGAGGGTGGCTTTCGGTTCTTCGTCGACGATGGCGTAGAGCTGGCTGGCGTATTCGCCGAAACGTTGTTCGGACCAGACGGTGATCACCGGGTCGCCCGGCATCAGCGCCATTTCCAGGCCTTGCAGCGGTTGCAGGTCGAAGCGTGTGCGCAGGGCGTTAAGTTTGTCCTGGGTCGGTTGGCTCAGCGGGCGTAAATAGGCCGGGAAGCCCACCACTTGCACCACGCCGCCACTGTTCTTGATCAGTTGCAGCTCCTTGTCGCTGAGGTTGCGCGGGATATCCACCGACGCCCGTGGCGCCGAGTGGGACGCCACCATCGGTGTGCGGCTCAACTGCGCCACTTGCTCCACGGCTTTGGTCGACATTTGCGACACGTCGATGATCACGCCCAAGTCATTCAGACGATGCACCGCTTGCTTGCCGATCTCCGACAGGCCACCGAGGGCGTCGCGCGAATCATTGAAGAACGGCAGCGGTCGGGACGAATCCGCCCAGGCGTTGTTGCCCACGTAACTGAAACCGAACATGCGCATGCCACGCGCCGTCCACAGGTCCAGCTGGTTCAGGTCGTTGCCCAGCGGGTAGGCGTTGAGCATGCTGATAAAGATCGCAAACTTGCCTTCGCCGTGCAGGCGACGGAAATCGTCTGGGGTGTAGGCGATGGCGACCTGGTTGGGGAAGTCGCGAACCATCGTGCTGATGATTTTGTAGCGGGTTTCCTGCTCGAACCGGGCTTCGTCGACGAAACCGGCGGTGGGGCGATGCGGGGCGTTGGCGCCGTTCCAGATTTCCGGCCAGCCGAAAATCGTCAGGGCGGCGCCCGACAAACGCCCGCGNGCTGTCTTGACCAGGTCGAATTGGCCGGTGCCGTCCTTGTCCGCTTCATTGCCGGCGGTGCCGAAGTCCAACGGTACGGTGACGTGGCTGTCGAACGAGAGGATGCGCTCTTGCAGCTCATCGGCCTGTTTCATCACCTTGGCCGGGTAACCGGGATTGTCCTTGAACCAATAATCCCAGGCCGCAAAGCCTGCCCCGGCACTGATCGCCAGGGCCAGCGGCAGGCCAATGTAGAGAGCCTTTTTCGAACGTGGTTTTGTCATTGCCATCTCAGTCAGGTTCGCCGCCCCGGTGCGGGCGCAGGGGCCTTTGCTATCTGGGAAGAACGAGTGGCCCGGTTGGAAATTTAGTGGGGCTGATGACCCCATCGCGAGCAGGCTCGCTCCCACAGGGGATCTACGGTGTTCACCCAATCCTTGTGGGAGCCAGCCTGCTGGCGATGCTTTTAAATTTTTGCAGCTAACAAACGTTCTAGCTTGGATAAAGCCTGCTTCATGGCTGACACAGGTAGGGCAATGACGATTTCTCGACGATGGTTCATGGCAGGCCTGGCGCTGACCGGTGCCGCCGTGCCTGCGGCTTTTTATGGGCATCGCGAATGGACGAAACCGGATCCGACGATCACACCCGGCGAAGCTTCATTCGATGTGGCGGATGTCGCCGGCCAGCATTTGGCGAACACCTTGCGTGGCGTCTGGCAGATTCGTTTCGAAGGGCGTGACGCCGGTATCGAAGGCCTGCCACGGGACGGGCTGGAGGTGTTTCTCGACGTCGGCCACAAAGGGCGCGGCCTGATCGGGTTCCTCGACACCGCCCAGCGCTTGCGCTCCAGCGATGAGCCGCGCTACCGGGTGCTGGGCGATCTGGCAGAAGCCAAGCCGGCTGAGTTGAGCTGGCGGCTGGTCAGTGCCGACGCCGCCCACGGCACGCCGGATTACGAATTCAGCATGTCGCTGGACGAAGTCTGGGCCGGTTTCGGCAATGTCGGCAGCGGTACCCTCAGTGGCCGGGTGCTGAACCTCGATCGTCCGCTGATGATGACCGCCCAGGACAATCGCTTCATCGCCGTCAAACGGGTTTTCCCCGAGGCCCGCGAGCGCGCCGGTCTCAATGCGCCGCTGCTGGCGTGGCTGGTGTCTGCCGAACATCGGTTGTTTCACCAGCTCTGGCATGCCTCGCGGGACAAGTGGCACACGCTGTCCGAAGACAAGCGCAACGCCCTGCGTGGCATTGGCTGGCAACCCGGACCGCGGGACAAGGAGCGTGATGCCCGTGGCGCCCGCAAAGATCGCAATGGCTCGGGCGTGGACTTTTTCTTCATGCACCGGCACATGCTGGGCACGGCGCGGTCGATGCAGGACTTGCCGTCGTGGCAGCATTTCCCACTGCCGCAGCCAGAACTGGCCCGGGATCGCATCGGCTTCGCCCATTACTGCGACAACCACGACGGCACCGCGCTGCCGCCGACCTGGCAGGCCGACGACGATGCCGAATACTCGCAATGGGTCAGCGACATCAAGACCGCCGAGACGTATCACAGCAACTTCCAGGTCTGGGAGTCGCGCTACCGCGATCCGCGTTATCTGTCGAAGCTCACCCTGGGGCAGTTCGGTTCAGAGGTNGAACTGGGCCTGCACGACTGGCTGCACATGCGCTGGGCCTCGGTGCCCCGTGACCCGTCCAACGGCGCACCGGTGCCGTTCGCCCGCGACCCTGCGGACTTTGCCGCGCGTTGGTATGCGCCGGAGAACGACTTCCTCGGCGACCCGTTTTCATCCCATGTAAACCCGGTGTTCTGGCACTTTCACGGCTGGATCGATGACCGTATCGAGGACTGGTTCCGCGCCCATGAGCGGTTTAATCCAGGCGAGGTCAGCCGGCTTGAGGTCAACGGTGTGGCCTGGTTTGCGCCGGGGCGCTGGGTGGAAGTGGGTGACCCGTGGCTGGGCCCGGACACCCATGGCTGCAGTACCACGCCGGGGTTGCAGACGGGCAAGTCGGTCGAGATGGACCCGGAAACCATGAAACTGGCGCTGCGCATCACCTTTGGTGAAGACGATAAGAAGCTGGCGGACCTGTTCCGCAAAGTGCCGCAGCGGCCTTGGTATGCGCGGCATTTGAAGGCCAAGCCGATTACCACTTAAGCAGGTGATACCGCGTTATCGTTCAATCGCGGGCAAGCCCGCTCNCACATAAATCCCTGTGGGAGCCGGGCTTGCCCGCGATAGCGGACTTCCAGGCGACTCAAATCACAGAACCTGCCACCCGCCACCTAACGCCTTGTACAGCGCAATACTCGCCTGCAACCGCGACAACCGCAGCTGCACATTCAGATCCTGCGCGGCATACAGCGTGCGCTGGGTCTCCAGCACCGTCAGCAAATCCTCGGCCCCGGCCTGATAACGGCTTTGCGCAATATCGAAGGCGGTCTGCGCCTGGTTCAGTTCCTCGCTTTGCCACTGACGCTGTGCATCCAGTCCGCGAATGCTGTTGAGGGCTTTTTCCACGTCGGCGAAGCCGTTGATGATCGCCCCGCGATAGGTTTCCAGCAGTTCTTCCTGGCGGGCCGTGGCTTTATCGCGCTCGGCACCCAAGCGACCATTGTTGAACACCGGCGCAAGCAATCCGGCGGTGAGGTTGTAGAACGGACTGCGCAGAATGTCTGCCGCCCGGTTCGCCCCCGATCCCAATTCTGCGCTCAAGGTCACCTTCGGCAACATCGCCGCGCGGGCGACGGTGACGTTGGCCTGCGCGGCGGCCAGTTGTGCTTCGGCGCGGGCGATGTCCGGGCGGCGGGTGAGCAGTTCGCTGGGGGCGCCGGCCGCGATGGTCGGCCATGACAGCTGATCAAAGCGTTCCTGACCCAGCGCCAGCTCCTGAACCGGCCGGCCGAGCAGGGCGGCCAGACCGATCAACGCGTCCTGAGCCTGTTGCTGCACCAGCGGCAATTGCCGTTGCTGCGCCGCCACCAGGCTCTTCTGCTGCGCCAGTTCCAGGGCCGTTGCCGAACCCGAATCAAAACGCGTCTGCACCAGTTTCAACACGTTCTGCGCGTTCGCCAGGTTCAGCTCGGCGATGCGGCTTTGCTCCCGCAGCGACAAGGCCTGCGCGTAGGTATTGGCGACGCCGCTGAGCAGCGTCAATTCCACGGTCGCCTGATCGAACTCGCTGGCTTGCAGCGCGAATTGCGCGCTGTCACGGGAGGCCCGTTGACCACCCCAGAAATCGATTTCGTAACTGGCGCTGAGGCTGGCGTTGAAGTAATCGACGGCCTTGTTATCGCTGTCGGCATCAAGCTGGCTGTAACCGTTGCCGCGCAGCAGTTTTTGCCGATTGGCGTTCAGGGCACCCTTGACTTCGGGTAGCTGCGAACCTGCGGCAACCACCGTTTCGGCTTGCGCCTGGCGCACTCGTGCGATGGCGGCGGCCAGGTCGTAACTGCCGACCCGCGCTTGTTTAATCAGCTGATCCAGCTGCGGGCTGCCAAATTGCGTCCACCAGTGCAGGTTGCTGCGGGTGGCGTTTTGCGTGTGCGGCGATTGCCAGGAAGAGGGCGGCTGGATGCCGCTGTCCGGACGCTGGGCGGGCGTGCCGCAGGCGCCGAGCAGCAGGCAAAGGGTCAGTAAACTCAGTTGCGGCTTCATGGAGAGATCATTCACTGGTAAGGGCCGTGACCGGGTCGAGTCGGGCAGCTTTGCGAGCCGGCATGAAGCCGAAGACAACACCGGTGACCAGGGCGCAGCCAAAGGCACCGAGCACCGCTATCAAGGAGAACGCGACGGCGACTTCGCTGAGGATCAGCACGCCGCCGACGATCAGCGCCAGGGCGATCCCGGCGAGCCCGCCGACCACCGAAAGCATCACCGCTTCGGTCAGAAACTGGCGCAGGATGTCGCGCTGACGGGCGCCGGTGGCCATGCGGATACCGATTTCGCGGNTACGCTCGCGCACGGTCATCAGCATGATATTCATCACGCCGATNCCGCCNACCAGCAACGAAATCGCNGCNATCGAGCCCAGCATCAATGACAAGGTGTTTTGCGTGCGCGCTTCGGCCTGGATCATCGCGGCGTTGTTGGTCAGTTCGAAATCCTTCTTGCCGTTGTGCAGGCGCAGCATCAATTGCTCGATGGCGATTTCGGTCTCCTTGACCTTGCGTGCGTCGGCGGCGGCGATGGCCACGTACTCGGGGTTGTGGGTGCCGAACAGCCGCACACTGGCGGCGGAGTACGGAATGGCGATGCGGTCGTCGCTGTCGGAGTCGCCAGAGCTGGCGCCTTTTTCTGCGAGCACGCCGACCACCTGGAACGGCACGTTCTCGATCAGGATGTACTGGCCGATCGGGTTGGCCACGTCCTTGAGCAACTTGGTCCGCACCTTGTGGCCGATCACTGCGACCGCCGCGGCGTTGCGTTCATCGTCCTGGGTGAAATAGCTGCCTTGNACCACCGGCCAGTTGAAGATCGCCGGGAAATTGGTGTCGTTGCCGCCGACGTAGCTCAAGTGGTCGAGGTTACCGAAACGCACCCCGGCCTCCTGGCCATTGACCGGCATGATTCGCGTCACCTGCGGCAGGCTGCCCACCGCCGCGACATCGTCCAGGGTGACGATGCCCAAGGGTGTTCGCGGGTTCGGTGATGAGCCGCTGAGGTAAATAATATTCGAGCCAAAGGCGCCCATCTGTGCCATTACCTGGCGTTTGCTGCCTTCACCCACCGCCAGCATCACCACCACCGACGCCACGCCGATGATGATCCCGAGCAGCGTCAGCGCCGTGCGAAAGCGGTTGATCCACATCACCCGCCACGCCGCTTGTACGGCGTCGATCAGTTCGCCTTTCCACGCGCCGGTCGCTTCCGCGCCTTCGATCAGGCGCTTGCGCAGATCCACCGCTTGCAGCGCGCCGGGGTTGGCCGACGTTTGCGCTTCAGGGTTGTCATGGGCGCTGTCGCTGATGATCAGCCCATCGCGGATTTCGATGATGCGTTTGGCCCGGGCCGCGACTTCGCGGTCGTGGGTAATCAGGATGACCACATGGCCCTGGCTCGCCAGTTCGTCCAGCAGGGCCATTACTTCGGCGCCGCTGTGGCTGTCGAGNGCGCCGGTGGGTTCGTCGGCGAGGATGATNTGGCCGCCGTTCATCAANGCNCGGGCGATCGACACCCGTTGTTGCTGGCCGCCGGANAGTTGATGCGGNCGGTTGCCGGTGTGCGAAGCCAGGCCGAGGCGGTCGAGCAGGGCGGCGGCGCGGGCATGGCGTTCGGCGGCCGGTAAGCCTGCATAGATCGCCGGCATCTCGACGTTTTCCTGGGCCGAGCCCGAAGGGATCAAGTGGTAACCCTGGAACACAAAGCCAAAAGCCTCGCGACGCAGCCAGGCCAGCTCGTCGCTGTCGAGGGCGGCGACGTTTTGCCCGGCGAAACGGTATTCGCCCGAGGTCGGGCGGTCGAGGCAACCGAGGATGTTCATCAGCGTCGACTTGCCTGAGCCGGAAGCGCCGACGATGGCGACGAATTCCCCGGCATGGATCGACAGGTCGATCCCGCGCAATACATCGACCTGCGGGCAATCGCCGCCGCCGTAGGCTTTGCGGATGTCCTGCAGGTCGATCAGGGGCGTCTGCATTCAGCCGCCACTCCCGTCGGCCGGGCCGATCAGCAGGTGATCGCCTTCCTGCAAGCCGTCGAGGATCTGCACCCGCAGACGATCACTGATGCCAGTGCGCACGTCGCGCTGCTGGATGCTGCCGTTTTCGGCGACGACCTGGGCGATTTGCATGTTGGCTTCAGTGCCGGCCTGCAGCGCCGCGACCGGTGCGGTCAGGGTGTTTTTCGCCTGATCGGAAACGAAGAACACTTGGGTGGTCATCTCCGCCATCAACGCGTTGTCGGCGTTATCGACGTCCAGCAACACCGTATACAGCACCACGCGCGCGCTGCCGCTTTTGCTCGAACTGGCCGGGCTGCCGCCACCCTGGCTGGTCTGGTCCAACGGCTTGGGCGGCACCGGCAGAATCTGCCGCACGGTGCTGGTCCATCGCCGGCTGCCGCCGCTGAGGGTGGTGAAATAGGCGGTCATGCCGGGTTTGACGTGGCCAATGTCGGCTTCGGAGACCTCGGCCCACACGGTCATCGGCGATAGCCTGGCGATGCGCAGGATCAGTGGCGTCTGTTGTTGAGCGTTGAGCGTCTGGCCAACCCGCGCGTCCACCGCGACGACTGTGCCGGCCATCGGTGCGAAGATGCGCGTGTAGCCCAACTCGGCTTCGTCGCTGCGCAGGCTGGCCTGGGCCTGGCGGATCTGCGCCTGGAACATCCCGACGCGCGCCTGGGTGGCGTCCAGCTCGGCCCTGGCAGTTTGCACGTCTTCTTCGCGGGTGGCGNCGCCGGCCTTGAGGTTTTGCTGGCGCTGGAACTTCTGCCGGGCCAGTTCGTGCTGGGCTCGCTGTTCCTGGAGCTGCGCCTTGAGGTTCTCGATGGAGAAGCGTCCGGCGTCAAGCTTGGCCTGCTGGGTGGACGGATCGATCTCCACCAGCAGCTGACCTTCCTTGACCACGTCGCCGACTTCCACATGAATCTTCTGGATCTGCCCGGACGCCTGGGCGCCCACATCGACNTAACGCCGGGGCTGCAGGGTACCCAGCGCCGTGACACTGCTTTCAATGTCGCCACGGCTGACTTGCACGGTGGCGAATTTATCCCGGCCCGGCGGGATCACTTGCCAGGCGGCGATGGCGATAACGGGGATCAGACAAAGTGCTACAAGCAGGGCGCGTCGGGTCTGTCGGGGACGTTTCATGCAGGGTTCCGGCCAATGGGTATCGGCCCGTCGTTCAACCTGCGCATGAAAGACGGCGGCAGGCGAACGCTGTCGGGGAGCCGACAGACACGGGGAGCTGTCCTGTAAACGAGGAAAGTGATGGGGAATTTAGGCTAAATCCCCTCGCCACACAGGTGTAGCACATGACTATTTATCGGGTAAGTCAAAGCAACACTTTAAATCTATATGAGAATTACTATAAATTACGCGGCTCGAACTGCCACCATCTTGCCACTGCCCATTTGTGCGGTCGCAGAAGTGGCTCAAGGATAGAAACCGCACCTCGTGCGGCCGGGAGTCATGTTGGAAAACTACTATCGCGAGCTGGTGTGTTTCCTCAACGCCAAGCTGGGCAACCGTCAGGTGGCCGAGGATGTGGTGCATGACGCTTACGTCCGGGTTCTGGAGCGCGCCAGTGACACGCCGATCGAACAACCGCGCGCCTTTTTGTACCGCACCGCGTTGAACCTGGTGATTGACGGGCATCGNCGCAATGCCTTGCGCCAGGTCGAATCGCTGGACGTGCTCGACAACGAAGAGCGCTACTTCACCCCATCCCCGCACAACTGCCTCGATCATGGCCAGCGCCTGGAGATGCTCCAGCGTGCCCTGGCGGAATTGCCGCGGTTGTGCCGCGAAAGTTTTCTGCTGCGCAAGATCGAGGGCCTGTCGCACCCCGAAATTGCCGAGCACCTCGGTATCTCGCGCGCGCTGGTGGAGAAGCACATCGTCAATGCCATGAAGCATTGCCGCGTGCGGATGCGTCAGTGGGACGCCCATTGATCCCTTCTCTCTAAATTTTTTTTCATTGTCCTCGTTCCTACTCAACAGACGACCTGCTGTCCTGCATCAGGTCACTTAGGCTTATTCCCCTTGTTGAGGGGTTCATCCAGAGGACACTGGAAATGACACAGGCAATTGCATCGCCCATCGTTCACGACCTGATCGGCGTCGGTTTCGGCCCTTCGAACCTGGCGCTGGCCATCGCTCTGCAAGAGCGCGGGCCGAGCCAGGGCGAGCTGGATGTTCTGTTTCTCGACAAGCAGGCGGACTATCGCTGGCACGGCAATACCCTGGTGACCCAGAGCGAACTGCAGATTTCGTTCCTCAAGGACCTGGTGACCTTGCGCAACCCCACCAGCCCTTACTCCTTCGTCAACTACCTCAAGGCCCACGACCGCCTGGTGGACTTCATCAACCTGGGCACCTTTTACCCGTGCCGCATGGAGTACAACGACTACCTGCGCTGGGTTGCCGGGCAGTTCCAGCCTCAGGCACGCTACGGCGAAGAAGTGCTGACCATCGAGCCGGTGCTGCACAACCAGCAGGTCGAGGCGCTGCGGGTGATCTCTCGTGACACTCAAGGGCAACAACACGTGCGCACCACCCGTTCGGTGGTGGTCAGCGCCGGTGGCACGCCTCGTGTGCCGCCGGCGTTCAAGGCGCTCAAGGAGGACGGCCGGGTGTTCCACCATTCCCAGTACCTGGCGCAGATGGCCAAGCAGTCTTGCGTGAACAATCAGCCGATGAGCATCGCGATCATCGGCGGCGGCCAGAGCGCGGCGGAAGCCTTCATCGATTTGAACGACAGCTTCCCGTCGGTGCAGGTCGACATGATCCTGCGTGGCTCGGCGCTGAAGCCGGCCGATGACAGCCCGTTCGTCAACGAAGTGTTTTCGCCGGCGTTTACCGATCTGGTGTTCCAGCAGGCGAGCAGCGAGCGTGAGCGTCTGGTCAACGAGTACCACAACACCAACTATTCGGTGGTGGACATCGACCTGATCGAACGCATCTACGGCATCTTCTATCGCCAGAAAGTCTCAGGCATCGCGCGCCACACTTTCCGTACCCTGACCACCATCGAAAAAGCCACCGCCACCGAGCGCGGTATCGAACTGGCGGTGCGTAACAACGCGACCGGCGAAGTCACGGTTCGTCTGTACGATGCCGTGGTATTGGCCACCGGCTACGAGCGCCAGATGCACCGCAAACTGCTGGCGCCGCTGGAGCAATACCTGGGTGATTTCGAGGTGGATCGCAACTACAAACTGATCACCGACGAGCGCTGCAAGGCCGGCATCTATATGCAGGGCTTCTGCCAGGCGAGCCACGGTTTGAGCGACACGCTGTTGTCGATCCTGCCGATTCGCGCGGATGAGATTGCCGGTTCCTTGTATGACCATGGCAAGCACCGTGGGCATAGCCGGTCGATGGTGGATTTGTTGTTGGCCACTGCGAGCTAAAATGTGTGGTGGCTGTGAGGCCGTCATCGCGGGCAAGCCCGCTCCCACAGTTTGATCTATTGGCACAAAATCCGTGTTCNAGCGGGGTTGCCCGCGATGGGGTCCTGAAAGTCACCACAAATATTGAAAGCTGAACCCTTCCTGAAGAACCCCGCAATTCCCCCACCACCCGCCGTTCCTTCGTTTACTCTCCAGAAATCGGGGCGTAAGCTTCGCGCGTTTTCATCAATAGCGGAGACCCTAAGTGGGTACTTGTTCGAGTGACAGTAGTCGGCCGGTTTCGGTAACCGGCACATACTTGGCAAGGTAACGCGCATTCTGNTGCCGTTGTCTCGCCGTAAAGCGAGCAGCGGAAATCCCGATCGCGGCCAGCCC
>NZ_NMOJ01000046.1 GCF_002251635.1 Pseudomonas mandelii | reverse complement strand
TGATGTGGTACGTGTTTGATGCCAACACGCCCGATCACCAGACCCTGTTCCAGTCCGGCTGGTTCGTGGTGGGGCTGCTGACCCAGACGCTGATCGTGCACATGATCCGCACCCCGAAAATCCCGTTCCTGCAAAGCCGGGCGGCGATGCCGTTGATGGTGATGACCGGTGTGATCATGGCTGTGGGGATTTTCCTGCCGATGGGGCCGCTGGCGCACTACTTCAAATTGCAGGCGCTGCCGTCGTTGTACTTTGTGTTCCTGCCGCTGATTTTGCTGGCGTACATGGGGCTGACTCAGGCGGTGAAGGGTTTCTACATTCGGCGGTTTGGATGGCAGTAATGGCCGGGTCTTTGGTTATTTCAGAAAAGTCCTACAGAAACATCTGTGCGCCTCCCGTAGCCTCGCCGCTTCAAAAATCAGCTATTCACACATGAGGCTACGATGCCGAATAAAGCCTTGCGCATCCTGATCGCCGACGAGCAGCACTTTCACCGGATGCTGATCGAGCGGCTGTTCAATCAGCTCGATTATTACCGCGTGGCGCCGGTGCAGGATCTTGCTTCAATGCTGACCCTGGTCGAGTACGGTTGTGAGCCGTTCGACCTGGTGGTCGTCAATGCCGCGCTGGCGGCCGGCGAACTGGATTTGCTCAGCTATGTCCTCGATAACCGGCAGGTTCGCCACGCACTGATTTTCGACGGCCAACGGGCGCAGTTGCCGGCGATCCCGGCCGGCCGGCAACCGAAGGTTCAAGTGAGCCATGCGGCGCTGCCTGATCTGCGGTGTATCCAGATGTTGATGGCGATCATTGATCCATCGTCGCAGGAGCGTCATCAGCGGTACGCCGGGTGATTGCGACATACCGTTCGTCGGCACTGTCATTTCTGACAGGTAGATTCTGCCTTTCTCCCATGCAACAGTCCTGGCGCAGCCGTTGCGTCTGCCCCGGCGTTATCCGACGGGCATTCGTTGAGTCTTTGCACAGGGAGTTGCCATGAAGTCAGCGATGATTGTGGACGATCATCCGGTGGTTCGCGCCGCAGTGAAGCTTGTACTGGGGCGGGAAGGTTTCAAGCAGATTCATGAGGCGGCCAGCGTTGGGGAAGCGTTGACCACACTTCGTGAGCAACGGGTGGATCTGCTGATCCTGGATCTGGTGATGCCCGGCGGCAACGGCCTGGACCTGCTGGAGCGAATCAAGGCCAGCGACTGGAAATGCGTGGTGCTGGTGTTCACCTCGCTCGATCCGCTGTTTTTCCAGGAGCGGTGCATGCGCGGCGGCGCGTTGGCGTATGTCTCAAAAACCAACAGCCTGGAGCAATTGCACAAGGCTGTGCACGCAATGATGGCGGGCTACACCTATTTTTCGCAGTTGCTGTCCAGGCCGATGAACCCGCTGCAACACAGCGAAAAAAAGTTGATCGATACACTGTCCAACCGCGAGTTGACCATCTTGCAATACCTTGCCCGAGGCTTCTCCAACAAAGCGATCGCCGAAGCCATGAACCTGAGCCACAAAACCGTCAGCACCTACAAAACGCGCCTGGTCATAAAACTGGGGGTTGTGGCGGCGGTGCATCTGCGGGACTTCGCCATACGCAATCACCTGATCTGAGTGCGCCAGACCGTGCGATGCATTCTGCTGATCCTGATGATGTGCCTGGTGCTGCCAGCCTCGGCCCGGACCACCGGCGAGCCTGAGCGCTTGCAGTTGCTGGGGCGTTCCACGGTGGAGGGCTACGCGGTCCATCTGGATGAACAGGACCGGCAATGGCTGCGCAACAAGCGTGTGTTGCGCCTTGGGGTGAGCGGGCCGGACTACCCACCGTTCGAGGTGACGCGCAATCACGACGAGCTGGAAGGCATCACCGCCGATTACGCCATGCTCGTTGCGCAACTGCTGGACGTGGAAATCGAGGTGCTGCGCTACGTCACGCGTGAAGCGGCCATGGAAGCCCTTAAATACGGCGAACTGGATCTGCTCGGGACCTCAAACAACTTCGAACTGGCCGACCCCGAGCTGATCCTGTCCAGTGCTTACGCTGAAGATCAGCCGATGCTGGTCACCCGACTGGACGAGCGCATGCCCGAGGATCTGGCGGGTAAACGCATTGCCATGGCCGATGATTATCTGCCGGCGCAGACCGTTGAATCGTTTTATCCCGAGGCCAGCCTGAAACGTTATCCGTCGGCGCTCGATGCGCTCGGGGCGGTGGCGTATGGGCAGGATGATGTGTACCTCAGCGACCTCATCAGCGGCAATTACCTGATCAACAACAACTACTTCAATTCCGTTCATCTGGTAGGACCGTCGGGCCTCGACGCTAACCCGTTCGGCTTCGCACTGGCCCGGGACAACTTGCCGCTGAAGGACCTCTTCGACAAGGCGCTGGCGGCGATCCCCATGGAGCAGCGCTCAATCATCGAGCAGCGCTGGAGCGCCGGCAGGGCCAAAGTGGCGGGACAGCAACGCGTGGATCTGAGTGTGAGTGAACAGCGCTGGCTGGATCAGCATCCGACGGTGAGGGTGGCGGCGATCGAGGACTTTGCGCCGTTGACGTTTTACACGGCCAATGGAAGCTTCAGTGGGTTGACGGCGCAATTGCTGACGCTGATCAGCCAGCGTAGCGGCTTGAACTTCAACGTGGTGCGAGGCCAGACCCTGGACCAGCAGATCCAGCGGCTCAAAGCCGGCGAGATCGACGTCTTGCCCGCCATCATCCCCACGACCGAAGACGTCGCAGGGCTGCACTTTACCCGGTCCTATGTGACCAATCCGTACACGCTGGTCAGTGCAGCAACCGCCGACAGCCCTAAGACACTGGGCGATCTGGCCGGCAAGCGCCTGGCGATATATCCCCGTCACCCGATGCGTGCGTTCATTCAGGCGCGGGCGCCGCAGGTGCAGATGGTGGGCGTACAAAACCCGGCCGAAGGTCTGGAGCTGGTGGCGAAAGGACAGGCCGATGCCGCGCTCAGCTCATTGTTCATCACCCGTTACCTGATCGCCCGGTACTACCAGGGGCGTTTACGGATCAGCAGCACTGTGGGCGACGAGCCGGCGCGTATCGCCATGGCCACCGGTCGTGACCAGCCGGAGTTGCACTCGATTTTGAACAAGGCGTTGCTGAGCATTTCGCCCGAAGAGATGGACGGGTTGGTCGCTCGCTGGAGCAATGATGCGGTGGTCGAGGACAGTTATTGGCTGCGTCATCGGCAAAACATCTTGCAGGCATTTGCCGCCGCCGTGGCGTTGTGGTTGCTGGCGCTGGGCTGGATTGCCTGGCAGCGTCGGCAGATCCGCCAGCGCCAGCAGTGGATGCAGCAATTGCAGGAGGCCAAGGACGCAGCGGACGATGCCAACCGTGCCAAAACCACNTTCCTGGCGACCATGAGCCATGAAATCCGCACNCCGATGAATGCCGTGATCGGCATGCTTGAAATGGCTGAGAAGCAGGCGCAAGAGGGCATCGTCGACCGTTTTGCCATAGATGTCGCGTCCACTGCCGCGCAGCAGTTGCTGGCATTGATCGGCGATATCCTGGACATCGCACGCATCGAATCCGGGCATTTATCCCTGACACCCGAGCGCGTCAATCTGCGTGACCTGGTGGCGTCAGTTTGCCGGGTGTTTGAAGGGCTGGCGCGGGAGAAAAATCTGGCGTGGCGAGTCGATCTGGACCCGCGCAGCGACCGCGACGTGCTGGTCGACCCCACGCGCTTCAAACAGGTGCTGTCCAACCTGTTGAGCAACGCGATCAAGTTCACCCGTGACGGTGAGGTGAGTTTAACGTTACGCGTGGTGTCCGGTGTGTCGGGGCATCTGGCGGTCAATCTGCGCATTGAAGACAGCGGCATCGGCATCAGTGCAGCCGACCAGCAGCGGTTGTTCAGTCCGTTCGTTCAGGCCGGTAACAGCCAGCAATCCGCCCGCCAGGGTTCCGGCCTGGGGTTAGTGATCAGCCGCACGTTGTGCGAAATGATGGGCGGACGGCTGGTGCTGCACAGCGTCCTCGGCCAGGGCTCGCACGTCGACATCAGTCTTTCGCTGATGGTGTTGAAAGCGTTGCCACCCTGTGAATCAGTGGACAGCGGATCGCCGAAACCCACGCGGCCACTGACCATTCTGGTGGTTGACGATTACCCGGCCAATCGCCTGTTGCTTTCAAGTCAGCTGGGCTATCTGGGGCATCGCGTGATGGAGGCCGAGGATGGCGAGCAAGGGCTGGAGCTGTGGCGTGTCCACGAGTTCGATGTGGTCATCACTGACTGCAATATGCCGAACCGCAGCGGTTATGAATTGACCGGTGCGATACGCGATGAAGAGCGTCTGCAAGGCCTGCCGCCGACACTGATCCTGGGTTTTACCGCCAATGCGCAGCGCGAGGAAAAGGTCCGGTGCCTTGAGGCGGGCATGGATGACTGCCTGTTCAAACCCATTCGGCTGGCGGATCTGAGTGGATGGCTGGCTGACCGGTTTGAAGAGGCCAGGAGTGAAGCCCCTTCGTCTTCGCCGATCGACTTGAGCGAGTTGGAGCAATACGTCGGTGAAGACCGGACGTTGATTAATCAATTGCTGCGCGAACTGGCCGTGACCAATCGGGATGACCGTGAACATCTGCTTAAAGCACAGGCTGACAACAATCTCCCTGATCTGCGAAACCTGGCGCACCGCATCAAGGGCGGTGCGCGCATGGTCCGGGCCCAGCGGTTGATCGAGTGTTGTGAGGCGCTGGAACGCGCTTGTGGCGAAGGGCATGCGGCATCGATCGACGAGGCCGTCGATCAATTGCAGCACGCCATGCGAAGTCTCGATCAGAGCCTTGAGCCGGGCTGACGCTTAATCCCAATGCGGCGCGATGCCTTTGGGGCTGGTCAATCGATGGCCGCGATCAAGACCTGCGATGAGCGCCATGTCGGCTTCGCTCAAGCGCAATGCACAGGCTTGCAGATTGCTGTGCAGGTTGGCGCGTTTGGTCGACGACGGGATTACCGCATAGCCCAACTGCATGGCCCAGGCCAACGTCACTTGCGCAGGCGTGGCCTGATGGCGTTCGGCGATTTGCTGGAGCACCGGGTCTTTCAGCACTTCACCGTAGGCCAGGGTCATGTACGACGTGATTTGAATGCCCTGACGCTGAGCAAACTCGACGACCTTGCGGTTTTGCAGGTACGGGTGCAGCTCGATCTGGTTGGTTGCAATGTTCTCGGCACCGACCGCTGCAATTGCTTTTTGCATCAGCTCGACGGTGAAGTTGGAGACGCCAATCTGCCGGGTCAGGCCCAGTCGCTTGGCTTCGAGCAAGGCGCCCATGAACTCTTCGACCGGCACTTGATCGTCCGGGGACGGCCAGTGGATCAGCGTCAGGTCCAGGTAGTCGGTCTTCAGTTTGCTCAGGCTTTCACGNAGGCTGTCAATCAACCGGTCTTTGGCAAAGTTGGCAACCCAGATTTTGCTGGTGATGAACAATTCTTCACGGGCGATGCTGCTGGCGGTGATGGCCTCGCCGACCTCGGCTTCGTTTTCGTAGATTTGCGCGGTGTCGATCACCCTGTAGCCCAGCGCGAGGCCGGTGCTCACCGAATCGATGACCACCTGGCCTTGCAAGCGAAAGGTACCGAGACCGAATGCGGGAATAGACATCAATGACTCCAGGGGTTGCAGTGGGAATGGGCAGGAGTATCCCCGGCTGCCTCCCCGGGAAAAACCGCTGGATGGGCAAAGCAATATTTACCGCAAGTCATGAATCGGGGAGGGGGCAGCCTGGGGGATTGTGGGTGTCTGGTCGGCCGCCATCGCGAGCAGGCTCGCTCCCACATTGGAATGCGTCCCCCTGTGGGAGCGAGCCTGCTCGCGATGGCCGCGACTCGGTCTCGGAACTTATCCCCGAGCCTCAAGAATCATGCAAGTCGTCGACCCCGTCGCATACAACCGCCCATCCACATCATAAATCCGCCCCTCGGCCAGCGCGGTGGAGCGCCCCAAATGCACAATTTTCCCTTCGGCCCGGACCGGTCCGCTGGCACCGGTCAACGCCCGGACGTAGCTGATGCGTAAGTCCAGCGTCGTATAGCCCTGGCCCTTCTTCAACTGTGTATGAATCGCGCAGCCCATGCACGAATCCAGCAAGGTCGCCGCATAGCCGCCATGCACGCTGCCCAGTGGGTTGTAGTGCCGCGAATCCGGCGTGCCCTGGAAAATGAACAGCCCGGCCGACCATTCGATGGGGATGAAGTCCATCAAGGCGCCGATGGGCGGTGAAGGCAGTGCGCCGTCGCCGATACCCTCGAAAAACTCGGCGGGCGACAGCGCACTGACCTCGGCCATGGACAGGCTGCCCGGTCCGGCCAGACGCGAGCGCATGGCCTGTTCCTGGGCGATCCATTGGGCGAGGGTGGCGTCACGGTTGGGGCTTTGCATGATGAGGTCCTCAGGCGGGAGCGGATATTATGGTTGTAATCCTGGTCGATATTATGTCCGAAATAAAAACTCCGCCAGCCCCGTGTGTCGAGTCGTCACACGCAATCGCCAAGGCAAAAGTCCTCGCCGATGGCAGCCCTGTCGAAACCTTCACCATCGTTCTCCAGATAGAACGCTCAAGCTGATTTTTGCCGTCTAGTGGATCAAAGCGTTCGGTCTTAAGCTGGGCCATTGCGTTACACAACGAATTTGGAGGCAGGATGAAAAACATCATCGGTATTTACACCAGCCCGCGCACCCACTGGGTCGGCGATGGCTTCCCGGTGCGCACGCTGTTTTCCTACGACTCGATGGGCAAGCACATCAGCCCGTTTTTGCTGCTCGATCATGCCGGCCCCGCCGAATTCACCCCGACCACCGAACGTCGTGGCGTGGGTCAGCATCCGCACCGCGGTTTCGAAACCGTGACCATCGTTTACAAGGGCGAAGTGGAGCACCGCGATTCCACCGGCGCCGGTGGCAAGATCGGCCCCGGCGATGTGCAATGGATGACTGCGGCATCGGGGATCCTCCACGAGGAGTTCCACTCCGAAGAGTTCGCCAAGAGCGGCGGGGCGCTGGAGATGGTGCAACTGTGGGTCAACCTGCCGGCCAAGGACAAAATGGCCGACGCCGGTTACCAGACGATTCTCGATGGCGACATCCCGAACCTCCCGCTCAAGGACAAGGCCGGCAGCCTGCGCTTGATCGCGGGTGAGTTTGAGGGGCACACCGGTCCGGCGCGCACGTTCACGCCGATCGACGTCTGGGACCTGCGCCTCAACGGCGGCAAATGGTTGACCCTCGACCTGCACGAAGGTCGCAACACTGCGCTGGTGGTGCTGCGCGGCACGGTTCAGGTCAACGGCCTGGAACTTGTGCGCGAAGGGCAGTTGGCGTTGTTCGAACGCGAGGGGCATCAGCTCAGCCTGGAAGCCAATGACGACGCGGTGGTGTTGCTGCTCAGCGGCAAGCCGATCGANGAACCTATCGTCGGTCACGGCCCGTTCGTGATGAACACCGAGCAGGAAATCCATCAGGCGTTTGCCGACTTCCAGTCGGGGCGTTTTGGGCAGATGACNGATTGAGNTCATTGNTCTGACCGCCATCGCGAGCAAGCTCGCTCCCACAGTTTTTTGTGGTGTTATCAGATCCTCAATTGCTCCTACACTGTGCCCATCCGTACATGGGCTGGAGTTGTTTGATGCTGTCACTGCTTACCAATCACCCCTTGATCAGTGCGCTGGTCCTGATCCTGATCGATCTCGGCTTGTGGCGCTTGATCAGTGCCAACGGCAGCAACTGGAAACTGGTCGTGCGGCTGGTGATTTTTGCGCTGTTCAGCGTCTTGTTGTTCAACGAAGGCATGAACCCGCTGGAGCCGGCACCCTGGGCCGACAACGTACCGCTGCACCTGGCGGCCACGGGGTTGCAGATCGGCTGGTGGCTGTTCGCCGCGCGCACCCTCACGGTGTTGCTCGGCACGGTGATGATGAATCGGGTCGGGCATGGCGGGCGATTGTTGCAGGACCTGTTGGGCGCGGTGATTTTCCTGATCGCGATCATCGCCGCCATGGCCTACGTGCTCGACCTGCCGGTCAAAGGCGTGCTCGCCACCTCCGGCGCCGTGGCGATCATCGTCGGCCTGGCGCTGCAAAGCACCTTGAGCGATGTGTTTTCCGGGATCGTCCTCAATACCACCAAGCCCTACCAACTGGATGACTGGATCTCCATCGATGGCACCGAAGGCCGCGTCACGGATATCGACTGGCGCGCCACACGCCTGCAAACCTCCCAGGGCAGCATGGCGGTGATCCCCAACTCGCTGGCGGCCAAAGCCAAGATCATCAACTTCTNCCGGCCGAGCGATATGTTCGGCGTCTCGATCAGCCTGCAACTGAGCCCGCACGCGCGCCCGCAAACGGTGCTCGACGCGCTGGAGCGGGCGATGCAGGGTTGTCGTTATCTGCTGAACAAACCGGCGCCATGTGTCGCGTTGAAAGGCTCCAACGCCAGTGGCGTGGAGTACGAAATCAGTGGCTTCGTGGTCTCCATGGATCAGAAGCGCATGGTGCGCAATCTGCTGTTCGACCTGGCGTACCGGCACTTGCAGGCGTCCGGTGTCAGCCTGTTGTCGAACGTCGAATCCAACGCGCCTGCCGGCCTGTCACGGCCACGGGCGTTGCTGGACAGCTCGAACATTTTCTCAACCCTGCGTCAGGAAGAGAAGGACACCTTCAGCCAGAACATGACCCAGCACACCTACCGCGCCGGCGAGATGATCCTGCCGGCGGGGGAGGTCAGCGATCACCTGTTCATCATCGAATCGGGTGTGGTCTCGGTGCAATTGAGCCGGGGCGGGGTCAAGTTCGAATCTGGGCGCATGGGCCCGGGCGAGGTGATCGGCGAGGGCGGGATTTTGTCCGATACCGCGCTGCCGGCAGAGTTCACCGCCAAGACGGCCTGCAGTCTGTACCGGATCGAGAAGGACTACCTCAAACCGTGCCTGGATGCGCGCCATGACATCAGCGAAGCGATGAAGGCGTTGCTGGATTTCCGCTTGCACAAGGCACAGACCCTGACCCAGGAAGCGCCGAAGGTGGTGGAGAAGAAAGGGTTTTTGCGGTGGTTGCGCAGTCGGGCGTAGTTCTTCAGGTGGATGGCCGCTGCGCGGATCGCGGGCAAGTCCGCTCCCACATTGATTGT
>NZ_NMOJ01000045.1 GCF_002251635.1 Pseudomonas mandelii | reverse complement strand
CTTTTTGATCGGCCCCGCCAATGGCCTCCTCGACTTCTGAAATATTGGCTATTTGTCCACGGCGTCGTCAGGACTAACTTAGCTCCACCCCTTGCTATTGGAGTCCACCATGAAACCTCGCATCGATTTTTACACCGCTTCCCCAGATGCCCTCAAAGCCATGATCGCGCTGGAAGGCGCTGTTTCGAAGTTGCCGCTGGAAAAGACCCTGATCGAACTGGTCAAGCTGCGCACCTCGCAAATCAACGGCTGCGCCTTCTGCCTGGATATGCACAGCGCCGACGCCATCAAGGGCGGTGAAGACCAGCGCCGTCTGTACACACTGTCGGCCTGGCGTGAAACGCCATTCTTCACCCCGCGTGAACGTGCGGCGCTGGCGTGGACTGAATCCTTGACCCTGCTGAGCCAGACTCACGCACCGGATGAAGACTACGAACTGGCGGCATCCGAATTCAGCCCGAAGGAATTGGTCGACCTGACCGTGGCCATTACCACGATCAACGCCTGGAACCGTCTGGCGGTGGGTTTCCGCAAAATGCCTCAAGCCTGATCAGTGAGCATCCGCTGACGGCGCGGCCGGTGGTTGCACCTTGCGCATCAAGGGCACCATCACTGTGGCAATAATGAAGCAGACCATGATCATCAGAAAGGCGTCGCCATAGGTCTGCGTCTGCGCTTCACGGTAAGTCAGCAGCCACAGTTGATGCAGGCTGGCGGTGACGCCGGCGTCGCCGCTCTGGCCGAGGGCGGCGAAGTTGTTGCCGACCTGGGACAGCCATTGGTTCAGCGCTTCGTTGGTGCTGTTCAGGTGTTCCGCCAACCGCGTGAAGTGCAGGTTGGTACGGTCGTTGAGAATGGTCGCACACGCGGCGATGCCGATGGCGCCCCCCAGGTTTCGCATCAGGTTGAACAGCCCTGAGGCATGTTTGAGCCGTGCCGGCGCCAGTCCGCCGAGGGTCAGTGTCACCGCCGGCGGCACGGCCAGTTGCTGGGCGATTCCGCGCAGGGCTTGCGGCAGCATCAATTCTTTGGCCCCCCAGTCATGGGTGATCGGGCTGAAATCCCACATCGACAGCGCGAACAACCCGAGGCCGGTCATCATGATCCAGCGCAGGTCGATACGATTGGCCAGAAAGGCGTACAGCGGAATCGCCATGATCTGGAACACGCCGGTGGAGAAAACCGCCAGACCAATGTCCAGCGCACCGTAGCCGCGCACCCGGCCGAGGAACAGCGGCGTCAGGTATATGGTCGCGAACAGGCCAATCCCGGTGACGAACGAGAAGAAACAGCCGAGGGCGAAGTTGCGATCCTTCAAGGCGCGTAAATCGACGATCGGGTTGGCCACGTGCAGGGTGCGGCCAATGAAGGCCAGACCGGCGAGGCCGCTGATCCACGCCGTGGTCAGAATCGTACTGTCGCTGAACCAGTTCCAGCGCGGGCCTTCTTCGAGGGTGTATTCCAGGCAGCCGAGAAACAGCGCCATGAACACCATGCTCAAATAGTCGGCACCCTTGAGCAGCGACAATTCCGGCTGGTCGATTTTCACCAGCATCGGCACCGCCACCGCGACGAAAATCCCGGGCACCAGGTTGATGTAGAACAGCCAGTGCCAGGATGAAATGTCGGTGATCCAACCACCGATCACCGGGCCCAGTGTCGGTGCCAGCGAAGCCACTGCGCCGATGGTCGCGGCCGCGATCACCCGTTGTTTGCCGGTGAAGAAAAAGAACGCGGTGGTGAACACCAGCGGGATCATCGAGCCACCGAGAAAGCCTTGCAGGGCACGGAAGGCGATCATGCTCTGAATGTTCCAGGCTGCGCCGCAGAGCAGGCTGGCCAAGGTGAATCCCACCGCAGAAGCGCAAAACAGCCAGCGCGTCGAGAACACCCGGGACAGCCAGCCCGACAGCGGGATCACGATGATTTCAGCAATCAGGTAACTGGTTTGCACCCACGCCGTTTCATCGGTGCCCGCCGAGAGCCCACCGCCGATGTCACGCAGCGAAGCGGAGACGATCTGGATATCCAGTAGCGCGATGAACATGCCGATACACATGGAGGCGAAGGCGAAGACCTTGGTCGCCGTCGCCATGTTCGCGGCATTGAACGGTTGCGCGGGGGCGGCGAGGGCGCGACTCATGGCGCGCTGGCCATGGCCGGAGATTCGGGTTCTTTGCGGGTGTCCACTTCGGCGGTCACCGACAGGCCCGGACGCAAGTGACCGAGTACGCCATCGGCAGGATCGAGGATGATTCTTACCGGCACCCGCTGAACGATTTTGGTGAAGTTGCCGGTGGCGTTTTCCGGCGGCAGCACGCTGAACTGTGAGCCACTGGCCGGCGCGAGGCTGCCCAAATGACCGTGGAATTCCTGCCCTGACAGTACGTCGGCATGAATGACCACCCGCTGCCCCGGAATCATGCGCGCCAGTTGATCTTCCTTGAAGTTGGCATCAACCCACAGACCACTGGACGGTACCACCGACAGCAGTTGCGAACCCGCCTGGGCATAAGCGCCGACCCGCGCCCGACGATTACCGACCACGCCGTCCACCGGGGCCTTCAGTTCGGTGTAACCCACGTTCAGTTGCGCCAGATCACGTTCGGCGTGGGCCTGCATCAGCGCGGCACGGGCCTGTTGTTTCTGGGTTGCGATCACGTTCAGCTGCCGTTGCGCCGCCAGCAGTTCGGCCTGGGCCCGCGAACTGAGGGCCTGAGCCGTTTTGAACGTCGCGTCGGCGCGTTGGGCGCTTTCCACCGAGACCGCATTGCTGCCGACCAGTTTTTTGTAGCGCGCATTGTCGTCCCGTGAACGCGCGGTTTCGGCGCCGGCGGCATCGATGCCAGCGCGGGCCTGGCCGATCACCGCGTGTTGCAGTTGTTCGGTGGCGTCGAGGTTGGCGAGCAACGCTTCTTCGGCGGCCACCGCGCCTTCGGCCTTGGCCAGGTTGGCGCGGTAGTCACGGGCGTCGAGGCGGATCAGCACGTCACCGGCCTTGACCTTCTGATTGTCAGTGACCAGCACTTCTTCGATATACCCTGCGACTTTCGGGCCGATCACTGTCACGTCGCCGCCGATATAGGCGTCGTCGGTTTCTTCAATGAAACGCCCGGCCGTCCACCAATGCGTCGCGTACAACCCGGCAAACAACAGGGCCGCGATGGTCGCCGTCAGCAGGATCAACCGTTTGAGCAGGGGAGGCTTGGGTGTGCTCACCGGGACAGCAACGTCGGGTTCGAGGCTGGGCATGCTGGTCATTGAGTGAATACCTGTGGGAAACGGGTCTTTATTACGAGTGTAATATGACGTAGGTAATATTTTGTGGCAAATGATTTCTGCTTCCGGTCGTCAGGTCGTCGGTGGTCACTACAAACAAACCAATTGTTTAAGAAATGTAAGCGTTGTAGGACGCGTCTTGCATTTGTGTAGGAACGATCTGACTATCACTCGCATTGATGGGATGGCATTAAGCCATTTGATGATGACAGGGATGTTGAGTGCCGTATTCGTTTCGCGTTGTGCCTCGTCGTAGTTCCTCGCCTTGCACGCTGTTGTTGGCTTCGTTGTTGAGCCTGAGTGCTTCTGCACTCCAGGCGGCAGAGCCTGCCGCCCCAGGCCAGGAAGTGCTGCGCCAGCAACAACAGCAGCAGCGCGATCTGCAACAGCTGCAACTGGACCAGCGCCGTCGGCAACTGGAGCGCGGCAGCTTTGGTCCTGCGCCAGTCGCGCCGGCCGTCCCCGCCAGTGTGCCCGCCGATGAACGCTGCTGGCCGCTAAGTGGCACGCGCGTCGGCGGCGTTACCCTGATCAGCAGCCAGTCACTCAACGAGCGAATCAAGCCGCAACTGTCGTCCTGCATGGGCGTCGGTCAGATCAACCATCTGCTGGCGACCATCACCGGCCTTTATGTGGACGCGGGGTACATCGCCAGTCGGCCGTACCTGCGCAGCGCGCCGGTCGCCGGGCAATCGCTGGATATCGTGGTCGATGAAGGTTACGTCGAGTCCATCGAACTGGCCGACCAGAGCCTGCCGGTGTCNTTACGCGGAGCGTTTCCCGGGATGCTCGGCAAGCCGCTGAACCTGCGCGACCTGGAACAAGGCCTGGATCAACTGAACCGCTTGCGTTCGCTTGACCTGACGGCCGACATCGCCCCCGGCACGCAGCCCGGCGCCTCGCGGATCATCCTGCGTTCGCGCACAAACGGCCAGTCGCGATGGGCGTTGGGCCTGGGCGTCGACAACCTCGGCAGCGCCAGCACCGGGCGTGATCGCGACACCTTGAGCCTGAGCCTCGACAGTCCGCTGGAACTCAACGACGCCCTCAATGTGAGCGTCAGCGACACCCTCAATCGCGGCGATCGCTACAGCCGCAGCAACAGCCTGTTTTATTCCATCCCTTACGGCTACTGGACCTACAGCCTGTTCGCCAGCCATGCCGAATACCGCTCGCCCTTCAAGCTCAGCAGCGCCACGTTTTATAACAGCGGCCGCACCGATCAGGTCAGCTTGCGCACCGACCGGGTGTTGTGGCGCGACCAGGGCCATCAACTCAGCGCCAACCTGCAACTGGCCTACAAGGACGTCGACAGCTACCTGCAAAAGGTTCGCCTGGGCATCCAGAGCCCAACGCTGACCGTGGCCGAGGCCGGCGTGAACCTGTTCTGGCTCAACAGCGCGGTGTGGAACCTCGACGTCAATTACGCCCAAGGCCTGACCTGGTTCGGTGCCGATGACGATGCCCAGCGCCAGGTCAACAACCTGCCCAAGGCGCAGTTTCGCAAGTACCGCGCCGGTCTCAGCCAATGGCGCAACGGGAGGTTCGGTCAGCAGACGTGGCAGTGGCAAAGCCAATTGAACGTGCAGTACAGCCCCGATCCGCTGCCGGCCATCGAACAACTGCTCGGCACCGACGATTCCGCCGTGCGCGGTTACCGGGTCAACAGTGCGTCTGGTGCCATCGGCGCGNTNTGGCGCAACACCTTGCGCCTGCCGCTCAACAGCGACCTGGCGGTCAAGATCACGCCACGCCTGGGCCTGGACAACGGCTGGGTCAANGCCGACCACGGCGCCCAGGGCCAACGCCTGAGCGGGGCCAGCGCCGGGGTCAACCTGAGCTGGAAAAACCTGCAAGTGGACGTCGATTACCAACGCAGCCTCAACACCCCCAGCGGTTTAAGGCATGAGCCAGAGACCTGGCTGATGCGCGTGGGGTTGCAGATATGACCACCGACTCACCCGACACACACTCAGCCGTCGGACCTGTGCGCGACAGCCTCGGTAATCATCCCAACGCGCAACGTGATGCCGCACTTTTATTGAGAGGTTCCTATGCCTGAACAAACATTTGCGTTTCATCTTTCCCCTCGGGGAAAACTGCGCTGGGCGATTGCCAGCCTGTTCCTGATTGCCCATCTGCCCAGCGCTCTCGCGGGCGGCGTGGTGGTCGCGCCGGGCCCCGGCGGCACTGCGCAACTGCAAACCCAGGGCGGCGTGCCGATCGTCAATATCGTTGCGCCCAACGGCTCGGGCCTGTCGCATAACCAGTTCCTCGATTACAACGTCGACCGCCAGGGCGTCGTGCTGAACAACGCCTTGCAGGCCGGCCAATCCCAACTCGCCGGGCAGTTGGCAGCCAACCCGCAGTTCCAGGGCCAGGCGGCAAGCGTGATCCTCAACGAAGTGATCAGCCGCAACGCCTCAACCCTCAACGGCGCCCAGGAGATTTTTGGCCGGGCGGCCGACTATGTGCTGGCCAACCCTAACGGCATCTCTGTCAACGGCGGCAGTTTCATCAACACCCCGAATGCCAGCCTGGTGGTGGGCCGTCCTGAANTCAACGACGGCAAGCTGCAAGCCCTGAGCACCCGTGATGCCACCGGGACGTTGCAGATTCAGGGCGCGGGCCTGCAAAACCGTGAGGGCTCGATCAACCTGATCGCCCCGCGCATCGACAGCCAGGGCAGCCTCAACGCTCGGGATCAACTGAACCTCACCGTCGGCCGCAATCAGGTGGATTACGCCTCGGGCCAGGTGAAAACCGTGGACCCGGCCGGCAACACCACCGATCAACGCATCGACGCCAGCCTGTTTGGTGCCATGCAGGCCGGGCGCATCAACATCGTCAGCACCGCCGACGGCGCGGGTGTGCGGGTCGGGCCGGTGCAGGTCGCGGGTCGTGAGGGCGTGCAGATTCGCTCGGCAGGCGATTTGAGCATCAGCGGCCAAGCCGTTCCCTACAGTCTCGAAGTGGTCCGGGCAGGCGTTCGCAGCAGCCAGGGTGACGTTGGCTTGCACAGCGGCAAGGACCTGACCCTGGCCGCCGCCGACGTCAGCGGTCGCGACGTCAAACTCGACGCCGGCCGCAACCTGACCCTGACCACCGTCGAAAGTCGCCGTCTCCAGGAGAAGCGCGAGAACTGGAACAACAGCACCCTCGGCATCACCTGGGAAACCTACGACCGCACGCAGACCGACAGCGATTCACGCCAGCATGGCAGCCAGATTCTCGCCAGCCGAGACGCGCAATTGTCGTCCGCTGGCGACACTGAACTGAAAGCGGCCAAGGTCGAAGCGGCGAACAATCTGAGCGTGCAAAGCGGCGGCGATCTGCGCCTGAGCGCCGCCACTGAAAGCCACACCCAGACCGATCAGGGCAACCATCGCAAACACTTGTGGAAAGCCGATTGGAACACCAGCAGCGAAGAGCAGCGCAGCATCACCAGCCACTTGAAGGGCGGCAACATCGCCCTGCAAACCGCCGGGTTGTTGCATTCCGAAGGGGCTGAATTGAGCAGCGCCGCTGACATCCACCTCGCGGGCAAACAGGTGGAAATCACCAGCGCCAGCCGCACTCAGCGCAACAGCGACAACCGATACTCGGGCGATCTGGTGGGCGGTGGTTTCTTTGGCAAGACCGGCGACGCCGATCAAGGCAAGACCCAGAACCAGGGCAGCAAANTCAACGCCGACGGCAAGCTGATCGTCAAGGCGGATGAAGTGCGNATCAGTGGCAGCCAGGTGCGCGGCGGCACCGAATCCAGCGTCATCAGCGACAAGGGTTCGCTGGTGATCGATGGCGTGCAGGACACCTCTCACACCAACAGCCACGACAAGGACAGCAAGTTCTTCGGCATCACCAAGGACGAAACGCGGCAGACCGCCAAGGACAGCAGCACGGTGCGCAGCGAGCTGACCTCGGACAGCAACCTTACGCTCAAGAGCGCCAAGGATATTGAGGTGGCCGGTTCCACGGTCAAGGCCGGCGGCACCCTGAGTGCTGACGCGGCGGGGGATGTGAAGGTGCATTCCGCGCAAGACACTCGCGGCAGCAGCACGACCACCGAGACGCGCGGCTTCGATGCCTACGCCAGGGAAAACGGCCCGGACGCGGGGCAGTATCGTGCCGGTGTGCATTACGAAGACAAGCAGCAAACCGTGACCAACAGCGACGTCAAGCAGCAAAGTTCCAGCCTCAGCGGCGGCACCGTGCAACTGGTGGGGGGCGGCGACCTGACGCTTAAGGGCGCCGAGGTCAGCGCCACCCACGGCGACGCGACACTGGCCGGCAAAAATGTCTCGCTGCTGGCCGAACAGGACAGCCACAGCACCTCGACCGATCAAACCAGCACCCGCGGCGGCTTCTACTACACCGGCGGTCTCGACCGTGCTGGCAGTGGTGTCGATTTCGCGCATAGCACTTCACAAGACACCACCGGCAAAACCACTGCACAAACTACCGGCGTGCAGAGCAGCGGCAACCTGACCATCAACACCGGCAAACTGACCACCGAAGGCGCGCGTCTGGATGCCGGCAAAGGCCTGAATGTCGCCGCAGTTGAAGTCGACAATCGCGCTGTGCACAACACCGACAGCAGCACCCATAAAGACAGCAACTGGTCGGCGGACATCGGCGCCAACGTCGAGTACAAAGACATCGCCCGGCCAATCGCCGGCGCGGTCAAGGACGTACTCGCCGGCAAGGTGCCGGACAAGGATGCACTGGCGAATCTCGGTCAACCCAACGTGGGCATCGACGTCGCCATCGGTCATCAGAACGCCAGCCACACCGAGCAAACCAGCAACGCCGTGGCCAGCCAGTTCAAGGGCAGCACCGTGGATGTGAACGTGGCCGGGACGTTGCAGGACCAAGGCACGCAATATAAGGCGAGCGCGGGCAAGGTAAATATCAACGCTGATACGTTGGTGGCGAGCGCTGCGAGCAATACCCACAGCAGCACCGATCAGGCACTGGACGCCAAGGCTGACGTGCGGGTCTACACCAAAACCGGTGAGGACGTGAACGTCGCCGGCAGCGGCGCGGGCGGCAGCAGCCAGACGCGCAAAGACAGCTCGAACGCCGTCGTCGGCCGCTATGCCGGCAGCGAAGGCGTGAACATCAACCTGCGCGGCGATGGTCAGTTCGAAGGCAGCCATTTCGATGGCGGGCAGGGCGGTGTTGCGATCAAGACTGGCGGCGAACTGGCGCTGAACCAGGCCAATGACCATCAGAGCAGCGACACCTCCAGCCTGCGCGGCAACGGCTCGTTGAACGTCGGCACGGCGCCGGGCACCAACGGCACCAATGTCGATCTTGGCGCTGGTTTCCAGCTCGATCACACCGGCAAACAGACTGAAGACAGCCAGGCGCGTGTGGCGAGCATTCAGGGTAAAGGTCCGGTGCTGCTGAGCAGCGGTGGCGACCAGATCCAGCAAGGGACCAAGGTCGACACAGTGGGTGGCATCGACCTGAAGGCTGGCGGCAAACTCGATCTGCAAGCGGCGACCGACACCCACACCGCGACCGGCAGCAACCTCGGCGGCGGCCTCAAGGTGGGCGGCAGCAAAACCAGCACGGAGAAAAGTGCTGACCAGGGCGGTAACGTGAGCGGCAATTTCAACATCGGTCGGGTCAACGAATCGAGCCGGACCTTGACCGGCGGCCAGCTCAACAGCCAGGACAGCATCGCCCTCAGCGGTGAGGCGATCCACCTGCAAGGCACTCAGGTCAACGCCCCGGGCGTCAGTCTTGATGCGCAGAATGGCGGAATCTATCAGGAGTCGGCCGAGTCCACGCAAAACCGGAGCAACTGGAATGTGGCTCTGAATGCCGGCGGCAACCTGAGCAACAGCACGCCGGTTGTGGTGGATGAACAGAACGTCGCCACGAGTGATCACGGCTTCAATGCCGGGGCCAAGGTCGGCGTGGATTACCAGCAAGGCACCACCCAGCAGAACAGCCAGATCAAGGCTGACAACGTGGTGTTGAACAGCGTGGGTGATACTCGTCTGGCGGGCGCGCGGATCGATGCGGCGAGCGTCAGCGGCAAGGTCGGCGGTGACCTGAACGTGGAAAGCCGCCAGGACAGCCAGACTAGCGCCAAGCTTGATGTTGACCTCGGCCTGACGGGCAAGAAGGCCGCACCGTCCGACAAGGACACAGTCGCAGAGAATGTGAAACCGGGCGGGACCGACTACAAACCGACGCTGAAACTTGAGGGTGGCTACGCGCATAAAGACAGCGTCAGCCAGGTTTCCGGTATCAGTGGCACCCAAGGCGTGAACCTGAAGGTAGGCGGCGCAACGCAGCTGACCGGTGCACGGGTTTCGTCCACTGAAGGCCGCGTTGATCTGGGTGGGTCGAAGGTCAGCACGACGACCGTGGACAACCGTGATTATGGGGTCAACGCCGGTCTGGATTTGCCTGAAAAGGCAGAGGGTGAAGCCAGTAAACCGGTCGTTTCAACACCGGGTGAGCACAGCGTCAAACTGGGGCCTGTCACCCTTGGCGGTCATTTCGATAGTCAGTCGTTACAGGCTGGGATCGACGAAAAAAACATCTAAAACGCAAGACTCTGTGGGAGCGAGCTTGCTCGCGATAGCGGCGGTACAGCCGAGAAAATTCTCGCCTGGAACACCGCATCGCGAGCAAGCTCGCTCCCACATTTCCACCGTCCACCGTCAACACCGTACCGTTGACGTAGCTGGACGCTGGCGACAGCAACCAGCAAATCGCCTGGGCCACTTCTTCGGGCGCGGCCAGGCGGCCTACGGGAATCCTTGCGGTCAGGGCAGCCAGACGAGGTGCGTCCTTCATGATCGCGTCCATCATGCGCGTGGCGATCTGACCGGGGCACACCGCGTTGAACCGTACGCTTGCGCCATATTCCAGGGCCAGCGCCTGCGTCATGCCAATCAAGGCCGCCTTGCTGGCGCAGTAAGTGGCCAGTCCCTCTTCGCCGGTCTTGCCGGCGATCGACGACACATTCACCACCGCTCCATGACCCGCCTGCAAGCCGGGCAAGGCGTGCTTGATGAAGAAAAATGCCGAGCGGGTGTTGACCTCGAACATCGTGTCCCATTCCAGTTGTGAGGTCTGTGTGAGCGCCTTGCGCCCGGCCATGCCGGCGTTGTTGACCAGACCTTGCAAGGAGCCGTTACCCAGTTCCAGTGCGCGGTAGACGACGCGTTGACAGTCGGCCTCTTGCCGCACGTCGCCCGCCACGAACGTGCTGCCCGGCAGGCGCTGGGACAGCTGCTCTCCCGCATCGACGTCACGTCCAGTGAACACCACTGACATGCCCTGGCCGATTAACTGCTCTACGGTGACGGCACCGATGCCCTGGGTGCCGCCGGTCACGATGTACATGCTCATAGGTTATTGCTCCTTGAGTTGGCGGGCGTTGCGTTGTGCTCGCAAGGTCAGCCAGGTAGTGGTCATCAGCCCGACAATGCCCACCAGTAGCAACAATGTCGACATGGCGAGAATCGAGGGGTCGATGGTGTCGCGTATGCCATCGAACATTTGCCGGGGCAAGGTCCGTTGGCTGGGGCCGCCGATGAACAGCACCACGACGATTTCGTCGAACGATGTCATGAAGGCGAAGAGTGCGCCCGATATCACACCAGGTGCGATGATTGGCAAAGCAATACCCGCGAAGGCCCGCACAGGTGAGGCGCCGGACATGGCGGCGGCCTTGAGCAAGGTCATGTCGAAACCCTGCAGGCTGGCGGCAACACTGATCAGGACGAAAGGCGTGGCCAGGACGGTGTGGGCCAGAATCAGACCGAACAAAGTACCTGTCAGGCCCAGTTTGCCGAAGAGAAAATACATGCCCAGCCCGGAGATCACAGGTGGGAAAATCATCGGTGAAATCAGCAGGCCGAGCATTCCGCTGGCGGCTGGCAGGTTGCGGCGTGCAAAGGCCAGCGCGGCCAGCGTTCCGAGCAATGTCGCCAGCAGTGTCGAGGCGATGCCGACCCACAGGCTGTTGCTCAGCGCTTGCATCCAGGGACCGCTGGTGAATACCCGTTCATACCATTGCAGGGAGAGTCCCGGGAGCGGGTAGGAGAGGAACGTGCCACTGCTGAATGAAATCGGTACCACCGCCAACAGTGGTGCGATCATGAAAATGCTCATCAATAGACCGAACAACACATGAGCCTTGCGGGCGAGGTAAGCCTGTATGAAATGGTTCATGGGAGCTCCTTCAGCGCAGGCCGGCAATCTGGCGAATACCCACCAGGCGCGCGGCCAGCAGGTAAATGACCATGACACAGGAAATCAGCACCAGCCCGAGTGCCGAGGCCATGCCCCAATTGACGGTGGTGTTGGTATAGAACGCAATGAAATAGCCAAGCATCTGTTCGCGGGCACTGCCCACCAGGGTCGGCGTCACGTAGTAACCCGCCGCGACGATGAACGTGAGCAGGGTGCCGGAACCGATCCCCGTCAAGGTCAGGGGCAAGTAGACCTGCATGAACCCGCGTATGGGATGAGCGCCGAGTGAGGCTGAGGCGCGCATGAAATGGGGCGGGATATTTTTCATCACGTTGTACAGCGGCAGCACGCTGAACGGCAGCAGGATGTGCACCATCACGATGTACACACCCGACAGGTTGAAAATCATCGGCAGCGGGTGATCGATCAGGCCGAAGCGCAGCAGTAACGTGTTGACGATGCCTTTGTCCTGCAGTACCACGATCCAGGCCGTGGTTCGTGCCAGCAACGAGGTCCAGAACGGCAGCATGACCGCCAGAAACAGCAAGACTTGCAGGGCCGGTGAAGCCTTGACCATCAACGCGGCAAACGGAAAGCCCAGCAACAGACACAACAGCGAGACTATCAGGGCGATTTTCAGGGTCTTGAAGGTCAAGTCCAGGTACACCCGCTGGCTTTCTTCGACCGGCGCGACACCTTGATCCGTTTGCTTCAAGTCCAGGGCGGCCAGCAGGTAATACGGCGTATAGGCCGGGGACGCGCGGCGAAAGTCCTCCCACACCTGTGGTGAAATCCAGCGTTCATCGATGGCGGCCAAACGCTCTCGGGCGCTCTGGCTTTCCGGGTTCGCCAGCGGCGTTCTGTAGGTCCGTGCGGTGTTCATGACCAGGAAGCGATAACCACTGTTCTCGTAGTTGAGGCGTCGTGCCGCCTCACCAATGACTGCATTGCTCGGGGCGTTGATAAAGTCTTGCTCGAGCGCATCGAACACCCGGTCAGTTGGCAGCGCCGTTGAATCCTTCGCCGGCTCGTCGACCATCGTCCTGATGGCCGTGGGGAACGCTTGTAGCAGTTCGGGATTGCTGACGGCCCGGTAGAACATCATGCCGATCGGCAGAGCGAAGAAAACACAGGTGTAAGCCAGCAGCGGCAAGAGCAGCAGCATCGAAACCCAGCGCTTGCGGCGACTGGATTGATAATGGGCGACGGCCAGCGTGTCGACGCAAGCCGGTGCATCTATTGAGGAAACGGACATAGTGAAACCCACCTTGATAAAACCATACTCGAACCGCGCCTCCGTCATCGGCGGCGCGGTCTTGAGGCCTGTTTACTGTGCGACCCAGCGGGTAAACCGGTTCATCAGGTCTTCCTCGTAGTTGACCCAGAACGGTGTATCGAGCAGCAGGGCATCTTTCATGTTGGCCGGGGCGTTGGGCAACGCGCTGGCCGTCTTCTCATCCATGGCCGCTATGGCCTTGCTGTTGACAATGCCGTAAGGAATCGCGTGGGCGAAATCGCTTTGGGCCTTGGCACCGAGGATGTAGTCGAGGAGTTGATAACTGGCGGTTTTGTTCGGGGTGTTCTTGATGATGGTCCAGTAGTCCATGCTGTACAGCTGTTGCTGCCAGATCAGTGGAAAATGGTTTCCCTGTTGATTGGCGATGGCGATCCGGCCGTTGTAGGCGGCACTCACGGCGATGTTACCGGCGGCCAGCCATTCCAGCGGCTGAGCGCCGGTTTCCCACCATTGGATGTAGGGTTTGATTTGGTCCAGTTTGGCAAATGCACGGTTCTGTCCCGCCGGGGTCGCCAGCAATTTATAGACGTCGGCCGGTGCGACACCGTCGGCCATCAAGGCAATTTCCAGGGTCATGCGTGCCTGTTTACGCAAGCCGCGTTTGCCTGGCCATTTCTGGACGTTCCAGAAATCAGCCCAGCTTTTCGGGCCGTCGGCGCCAAATTTTTTCGGGTCGTAGGTCATCACTTCGGACCAAACAAACGCCCCCACACCGCACTCCGAAAAGGCCTCGGGATTAACCTCGGGCGCATTCTTCAATTGTTTGTGATCCAGGTCTTCGAGCAGGCCCTGTTCGCAGGCCAATTCCATTTCGTTCTGGTCCATCTGCACCAGGTCCCACGTGGGATTACCTGACTCGACCATCGCTTTCTGTTTCGCCAGGCCGCCGCCGTAGCTGTCTTGAACCACCGGTTTGGCGCTTTGCGCGGCAAACGGTTTGAACCAGGCCTTGTCGAAAGCCTCCTGCGTGGCGCCACCGAAACCGACCACCGTCAGGTCGCGGGCCTGGGCGAGGGGGCCGGTCAGTGCCAGCGTGAGTACAAGGGCCAAGCGTGTTGAATGTGAGTGCATGGTGCAACTCTCCTGCTGAAGGAAAAGCAAATAGGGATTAGCGGGTGTACCGGCAGGAAAGCGGCTCAGGTCGAGTGATCGAAACTGTGCATAGTGATGACCTTCTTATTGTTGTGGGTGTGGTGTGTTTCGGTGGTGACAAGGGTTTTGGGTCAGGCGCGGAGCGGTGCTCAACCCTGCGCGAAAACCCGCGCGTCTTCGGGGCGCCAGCTAAAACCGATGCGCTGACCGTTGTTCAAGCCCTTGATGGCCTCATCGTTGGCGGTTTTCACAATCAGCGTGTCGTCGTTGTCCAGTTTCAAGTGAATGCGCAGGTGATCGCCCAGGTAGACACGGTCGGCCAGAGTTGCCTGATAGCTGTTCTGATTGATCGGGGACAGTCGGATGTTCTCCGGACGGATCAGCAGCTCGACTTTTTTCGAGGCGCCGATTGGCATCGTCACGCCCATGCCACGGGCCTCGAAACCAGCGTCAAGTGCGACCTCGACCTCATGCCCATGGCGTGCAACGAGACTCCCGCGCAATACATTGTTTTCACCGATAAACGTGGCCACGTAAGCGTTTTCAGGATGCTCGTACAGCGAAACCGGATCGCCGATCTGGGCAATATCACCTTGATGAAACACGGCTACCCGGTCGGACATGGTCAAGGCTTCGCCCTGATCGTGGGTCACGTACACCACCGTGACGCCGAGTCTTCGATGCAACTGTTTGATTTCGTACTGCATGTGCTCGCGCAGGTTCTTGTCGAGAGCGCCGAGCGGTTCGTCCATCAGGATGACCTGTGGCTCGAATACCATGGCGCGGGCAAGGGCGACGCGTTGCTGCTGGCCGCCGGACAACTCCGTGGGGCGCCGTTGCTGCATGTCATGCAACTGGACCATCTCGATCGCACGCTTGACCTTGCTCTGCACCTCGATGCGATTGAGTCCGCGCATTTTCAATGGATAAGCCAGGTTCTCGGCCACGGTCATGTGCGGAAACAGCGCGTAGTTCTGGAATACCATGCCCATGCCGCGTCGGTGTGCCGGGACGTTCTGGATCGGTTTGCCCATCATGCGGATTTCGCCGCGGGTCGGGGTTTCGAAGCCGGCAAGCATCATCAGCGTGGTGGTCTTGCCCGATCCGGACGCACCGAGCAGCGTCAGGAATTCTCCTTGCGCGATGGAGAGATTCAGGTCCTTGATGATCAGCGTCTTGCCGTCATAACTCTTTTGCACATGGTTGAGGTCGATCAACGCACCGGATGAGTCGAGGGAATGGGCGAGGCTATTCATGAGCAGTGTCCCGTGGCGTGATTGACGTCGTTCAGCGCGTCCGTCAGGCGGCTGACCAGTTCGCGCAGCTGTGTCGGTTCAATAATGAAAGGTGGCGCCAGGGCGATTGAATCGCCCATGTTGCGCACGATCAGGCCGTGCTTGCGTGCCGCCAGTTCGACCTGCGCGCCGATCGCCACCTGCGCCGAAAACGAGCGTCGCGATGACTTGTCAGCCACCAGTTCCAGACCCGCAACCAGCCCGATGCCGCGGATTTCGCCAACCAGAGGGTGGTCGAACAGTGGCGCCAGTTCGCCGTGCAGAACCTCACCCAACTGGCGGGTGCGGGCAGGGATGTCCAGCTCCTGGTAGATGGATAGCGTCTCAAGGGCGACGGCGGCGGCCACCGGGTGCCCGGAGTAGGTGAAGCCATGTCCGAAGCCGTTCAGTTGCTGGCTCTGTTCTTCAAGCACTCGGTAGACCGGGCCGCTGACCACGGTGCAGGAAATTGGCTGATAGCCCGCCGAAAGGCTTTTGGCGCAAGCCATCATGTCGGGTGCAAAGCCCATCGTCTGATGGCCGAACCACTGACCGGTACGACCAAAGCCACAAATGATTTCGTCGGCCAGCATCAGAATGTCGTAACGGGCCAGCAGTGCCTGTACCGCGGAAAAATAGCCGGATGGCGGGACGATCACGCCGCCGGCTCCCATGACAGGTTCGCTGATGAAGGCAGCGATGGTGTCTGCTCCTTCAGCCTCGATGCGTCGCTGCAAGTCGGCGACCAAGCGTTCGCAGAAGGCGGCCTCAGACTCACCGGGCAAGCCATTACGGTAGTAATGGGGGCACTCGACATGAATCACCTGGTCCAGCGGCAAGCCGAATGCAGCGTGCATGTTTGGCAACCCGGACAGCGTCGCCCCCATCACCGTGGAGCCATGAAAACCTTTCTGGTGGGCGATGATTTTGCGCTTGTGCGTATTGCCCCGCGCCCGGTGCCAGGCCCAGGCCATTTTGATCATCGAGTCGTTGGCTTCCGAGCCCGAACAGGCAAAAAACACTCTCGCATCCGGTAGTGGCGCGAGGGTGGCGATGCGTTCGGCTAGGCGTGCCGTCACCGCTGGAACCCGATGATTGAAGGTGTGGTAGTAGGGCAGCACGTCGAACTGGCGTTGTGCGGCGTCGGCCAGTCGACGATTGGAAAACCCCAGACTGGCACACCAGAGACCGGACATTCCTTCAATGTATCGCTGTCCGTGTTCGTCGATGACGTGGATGCCATCTCCGCGTTCGATGACCATCGGGCCTTGTTGTTGATGGCGCCGCAGGTTGGTCTGCGAGTGCAGGTGAAAGCGTTGATCTGCCTGGGCCAGAACGCTGGCTGCGGGGGTGTTTTCGTGCGGCACGAGTGGCATCTCCGAGAGCTGAAATCAATATAACTTATAAGATCGCAAAATTCGGCCTAGTCTGGCCGGGGCATTCCTGCCTGTTGGAAAAAATAACGCCAACGGCTTGTTGTTGCAATATATATCTTATAAGTTGTAAGAAGGAGGCCGTGAGAGCGGTCGCCTTTCTAACAACCATTCAGGAAATGCAGCCATGTCGATAGCCGCTCCACCCCCCATTCCCGTTCCGGTCGAGGACCTGAGTCCCGGGCACATCGCCCACCTCAAAGAGCGCGCGCTGTTTGTACGCCTGGAAACCGTGCGCCTGATTTCCATCGCCAAGGTGGGGCACTACACCTCGGTGTTTTCCTGTGCTGAAATTTTCTCGGCGCTGTATTACGACGCCATGCGCTTGCGCCACGGCGAGCCCAAGTGGCCAGGTCGTGATCGCTTCTTGATGGGCAAGGGACATGCCGCAGTGGGGCTGTATCCGTTACTGGCGGACTGGGGCTTTTTCGACAAGGCGCTGCTCGACGGCTATACGCGCCTGGGTAATCCGTTAGGTGATCACCCGGATATGCGCAAGGTCGCGGGGGTCGATTTCAGTTCCGGTTCCATTGGTCATGCATTGTCCGGCGGACTGGGCATGGCGTTGGGTGGACGGCTGCAGAACAATCCGTTCGATGTATATGTGCTGCTTGGCGACGGCGAAATGCATGAAGGCCAGGTCTGGGAAGCGGCAATGGCGGCTGCGCATTACAAAACATCGAACCTGATCGCGATCATCGACCGAAACGGTTACCAGCTCGACGGCAAGGTCGACGACATCATCGGAATTGAACCGCTGGGCGACAAATGGCGCGCTTTCGGCTGGGACGTGCATGAGGTCGACGGGCATGACGTCGCCGCCGTGGCTCGTCTGTTGCGCCAGCTGAAAGCCGATACGCAACGCGAAAAGCCAGTCTGCGTGATCGCCTTGACCGTCAAGGGCAAAGGCGTCGAGTACATGGAAACCGAGCCCGGCTGGCATCTTGGCTGGTTGGCCGAGGAAGACGAATTGCTCGCTATCGAAGAAATCAAATCCAAAGGAGGTGTGCAATGAGCTCGCCCGTCAGCGCCGATACCTGGCAGTACCGGCAGATCAACGCTCGCGCCCCCGGCCTGAACTATTTGTCTGATGCGTTGATCGACCTGGTTGACGCCGGTCACAAGATCGCCGTCGGCACCGCTGACCTCCAGTACTCCAACGGCTTGAGTCGCTTCGCTCAGCGCCACCCCGAACTGTTTATCCAGTTCGGTATCTCCGAGCAAAACATGGTCACCGCGGCGGCGGGCATTGCCACCACCGGGAGCATGCCGTTTGTGGCGACATTCGCTTCATTCCTGGCCTTGCTCTGCTGCGAGCAGATTCGCATGGATGTGGCCTACAGCGCACTTCCGGTGCGGCTGATCGGACACCATTCGGGAATCAGCCTCGGTTTCTATGGCACCTCGCATCACGCCACCGAAGACCTGGCAATCACCCGCAGCATCGCTGATCTGACGGTCGTCGCACCCGCCGATGGCCCACAGTTGGCGGCGGCGATACGTGCCTCGATCAACCATTCGCAACCGATTTACTTCCGTATTGGTCGGGGCCAGGAACCTAACGTTTACCCCGATGACGTGGTGTTCGAGTTTGGCAAAGCCATCGTTCATGAGCGGGGTAGTGACCTGACCCTGATCGCCACCGGCAGCATGCTTCACCCGACGCTGGAAGCCGCGCAGGCCTTGCGCGCCAGTGGTTTATCGGTCGGGGTGATCGATATGCACACCATCAAACCGCTGGATCGTGATGCGGTGCTGCATGCGGCGGGCGAAAGCGGGTTGTTGATGACCGTCGAAGAACACAACGTGCTGGGAGGGCTGGGCGGTGCTGTGGCGGAAGTGCTGGCCGACACGGGTCAAGGGACGCGTTTGCGGCGTCACGGGATCGAAGATGAATACAGCCTCATTGCCCCGCCGACCCATCTCTATCGCCATTACCGGCTGGATGCCGTGGGTATTGAAGCCGTTGCCCGGGAGGCACTTGCCCCAGGAGTCGATCATGTTGCTTGACGCCAATCAGTCCTTGCATGAACGGGCTCGGCAGGTGTTGCCGGGCGGCCATCTGAGCCCGAGCCGCAAACTCGGTCAGCCTTATGCGTTTGTTCGTGCAGAAGGTCCGTATCTGTACGACGCCAACGGCGACCGTCATACCGATTTCCACTGTGGTTTCGGCGCGCATGTGCTCGGGCACGGCAATCAGGCGATTCGTCAAAAGGTTGCACACGTCAGCGAACGCCTTGACCTGATCGGCGCCGGCATTACCGATCTGGAAGTCGAGACGGCGCAAGCGCTGGTCGAGTGCATTCCCTGCGCCGAGCAGGTCGCGTTTTGCAACAGCGGCTCCGAAGCGACTTATCACGCCTTGCGCCTGGCGCGGGCCGTCACCGGCGCCAAACGGATCATAAAATTCCAGGGCGGATATCACGGCTGGCACGACTATGTGGCGATGAACGGCCAGACATCCCGTGAGCGCATGGACAGTTTCGACCCGATGTCTGACGGTATTCTGCTGGATGCCGCGCAGTACACGATCATCCTTCCGTATAACGATGCCGAGGCGGTGGAGCGTTACCTCAAGTCCAATCCGGGGGAGGTCGCGGCGATCATCGTCGAACCGATTGCCCACAACATGGGCTCGGTGACGGCATCGACGGCATTTCTGCGGGCGCTTCGGCAATTGACCGTCGAGCACGGCGTGATTCTGATTTTCGATGAGGTCATCACCGGCTTTCGTCATGCGCTGGGCGGCTATCAGTCGATCGTCGGCGTGACACCGGATCTGGCAACCTTCGGCAAGGCGGCTTCATCAGGTTATCCCGTGGGCTTGGTCGCCGGCCGTCGGGATCTGTTGGAGCGCGTAGGGCAGTCGGGCGACCGGGGCGTGTTCATGGGCGGAACGTTCAATGGAACGCCATCGACGCTGGCGGCGGTGCTGGCGACCATCGAGGAGCTTTCTCGCGAAGGCGTCTACGAACGCCTGTTCGCCATGGGCGACTATTTGCGCGGGCAGCTCGACGGCATTATCCAGCGGCTGGGCATTCCCGCTCAAAGTGCCGGATATGGGTCGGTCTGGCTGATGTACTTTTTCGAGGGGCCGTACAGCCAGTACCGTGATTTGTTGCGCAACGATGACGCGCTGGACCTGGCGTTTCGCAAGCGTTTGATCGAGCAGCGGATGATTTTTCAGCCATTACCCCTCAAGCGCCTGTACCTGTCGACCTCGCATACCACAAAGATTCTCGATGAAAGCCTCGACGTCATCGAAAACGCCCTCAAGGCGCTGATTCGCTAGGCCGAGCAACGGAGAGCGGCACGCGCAGTGCCGCTCTTTCTGCATATGATTCCCAAACCGCTGTAGAGCGAGGTTGAGTGTTACTTATAGGATATAAGACAATGTATTTCAGATTTTTGGCGCAACCCCGACAGGCTGCGCAATAAAAAGCATTATCCAGGAGTTCGACCGTGCAGATTCAACCGCTGGAACAAGGCAACCTGTCCGCCCGCGCCTATTACGCCATTCGCGAAGGACTGATCGCCGGCAACTTCCGGCCCGGCGAGCGGCTGGTCATGCAAGACCTGGCCGACAAGCTTGGCACCAGCGTCACCCCAGTCCGCGAAGCCTGCCTGAGGCTGGTCAGCGAGCGCGGTCTCGAGTTGCGTTCGGGCCGTTTTGCCATGGTTCCGGAGCTGACCATGAGCCGGTATTTGGAGGTGCGCACGATCCGCATCGCACTGGAAGGCCTGGCCGCTGAGCTCGCCACGCGCAACGTTACGCCGCAGGACCTGACTCGGCTGGAAGAACTGCATGCCAGTTTTCAACAAGCCGACCAAGCCAACGACGGTCCGCAAGCAATGCATTTCAACCGTGAGTTCCACTTCACGGTCTACCGGTTGGCGGCAATGGACATGCTGACTGCCCAGATCGAAGGGTTGTGGGTTTCCATGGGGCCGATCCTCAATCTGTTTTACACCAAGGGGCATAACACCTACATCGGTGCCGACGAGCATCTGGTACTGATCGAAGCCCTGCGCGAGAAAAAGCCGGCCAAGGCGCGCAAGGCCATTGCTGAAGACATCATGCGCGGTGGTGTCAGCATCATCGGCTTCATTACCGAAAGCGAAGGCAAGTAATCCGAGATTGAAGTAGATAACCCACCAGTTCCTCGATACGGACCTGGGGAATGTTGGCCGCACGGCACGGCGACGTGTTCTGGGAGTAGCGAGCTTGCTCGCGATAGCGGCGGTACAGCCGAGAAAATTCTCGCCTGGAACACCGCATCGCGAGCAAGCTCGCTCCCACATTTGTTTACCGTCGCTCTAACATTTAAACCCGCTCAAAAATCGCCGCAATCCCCTGACCACCACCAATGCACATAGTCACCAGCGCATAACGCCCGTTGATGCGCTGCAGTTCGTGGATGGCTTTGGTGGCAATCATCGCCCCGGTCGCGCCCACCGGGTGACCGAGGGAAATGCCCGAGCCGTTCGGGTTGACCTTGGCCGGGTCGAGGTCCAGTTCCTGGCTGACCGCACAGGCCTGGGCGGCGAAGGCGATGTTGGCTTCGATCACGTCCAGGTCAGCCACGGTCAGGCCTGCGCGTTTGAGCGCCAGGCGCGTGGCGGGAATCGGGCCCAGGCCCATCAGTTCTGGCTCAACACCGGCGTGGGCATAGCTGACCAGGCGAGCGAGCGGGCGAAGATTGTTGACTTGCACCGCGCTGCCGGTGGCCATGACCAGTGCCGCAGCGCCGTCGTTCAGGCCCGAGGCATTGCCGGCCGTGACCGAACCGTCCTTCTTGAACGCCGGCTTCATCTGCGCGAGTTGTTCCAGGGAAGTGGAACGCGGGTGTTCGTCGATGCTGAACAGCGTCGTTTCCTTGCGGCCTCGGATTTCGACCGCTGCGATCTGCTCACTGAAGTAGCCATTGGCAATGGCGAACGCCGCGCGTTTTTGATCTTCCAGGGCGAGAGCGTCCTGCATGTCGCGGGTGATGCCGTTGCGCTCGGCGACGTTCTCGGCGGTGATGCCCATGTGGATGCCATGGAACGGGTCGTGCAGGATGCCCAGCATGTAGTCGATGGCCTGGACGTTGCCCATGCGCGCGCCCCAACGGGCGGACGGCATCAGGTACGGGCCACGGCTCATGGACTCGGCACCGGCGCCGATGGCAATCTCGGCGTCGCCCAGCAGCAAGGTCTGGGCCGCGCTGATGATGGCTTGCAGGCCGGAACCGCAGAGGCGGTTGACGTTGTAGGCGGGGGTTTCTTTCGGGATGCCGGCGTTCATCGCGGCGACCCGGGAAATGTACGCGTCGCGGGTCTCGGTCGGGATCACGTTGCCCATCACCAGATGGCCGATTTGCGCCGGGTCCACGCCGGAGCGCTCCAGGGCGGCCTTGACGGCCGTGGTCGCCAGATCGGCCAGCGGAACCTCTTTGAGCGAGCCACCAAAGGTGCCGATGGCGGTGCGTGCGGCGCTGACAACAAATACGTCTGGGGTGTTCATGAAGGCTTTCCTGTGGATGGGTTCTTTTCAGTGCTGCGATTAACCAGTGCGTTCAATGCTGCCTGCGCTTCAGGGGTGGTCAGGCGCTTGATGAACAGCAAGTTCTCCTGGCGAATGGTGGCTTGCAGTTCCGGCATTGATGTCTGCTTGAGCAGTTGCCGGGTCTGACGCAGGGCTTCCTGGGGGAGCGCCAGCAGTCGCCGAGCCATGTGCTCGGCGGCGGCCAGGCACTGTGGCCCGTCGTCGAACAGTTCGTTGGCCAATCCACACGCGACGGCGGCGCCGCCGTCCAGGCTGTCGCCCCACAGCAGCAAACGCGCCGCCCGGGCATGACCGAGCAGGCGCGGCAGCAGCAGGCTTGCGCCGAACTCCGGGCACAGGCCCAGGTTCACGAACGGCATGCGCAACCGGGCATTGCGCGTGACCAGCACCTGATCGCAATGCAGCAGCAGGGTGGTGCCGATGCCGATGGCCGCTCCGCAGACCGCCGCGATCAACGGTTTTTGCAGGTGGATGACCACGCGCATCAGGCGAAACGCCGGGCTGTCCAGATCGGTCGGCGGATGCTGGAGAAAATCCGCCAGGTCGTTGCCACTGGTAAAGCACGTGTCGCCGCCGGTGATAATGATCACGCCGATTTCAGCGTCTTCATCAGCGGCCAGCAACAGGTCGGCTAACTGCGTGTACATCCTGTTATTCAGCGCGTTGAGCTTGTCGGGGCGGTCAAAGGTGAGCGTCAGTACACCTTCGTTTCGTTCTTGTTTGATCAGGTCGTTCATGTACGTGCTCTGGGTGATCGCTATGAAGGGCACTCTAAGCGCGGGATCGGCGCCGGATCTATGACAAAAGCCGTCAACGAAACTGCCGCTTTTTGCCATGTCGGGCCGTCGCAAGGCTCACACACCCATTCGGGGTATGGTGCCGTTTGCTGAATCGCTCAATAGTGGATTCATCCGCTCATCCAGATCGGAACTCGCTTGATAAGGTGAATTTGCTATGCGCAAGGCCTTCTTGGTGATGCTTGGTGCGTTGATTGTGCCGCTGTCGGCAGGCGTCCACGGCGCCGAAGTGGACGATAGCCACACACTGCGGCTGTATAACTGGGCGGATTACATCGGCGAAAAAACCATTGCCGACTTTCAGAAAGCCACTGGCATCCGGGTGATCTACGACACCTTTGATGCCTATGAAACGGTCCAGGCCAAGTTGCTCACTGGCCACTCCGGTTATGACCTGGTGGTGTTGAATGCCTCCCTCGCGCCACCGCTGATCAAAGCCAAAGTGTTCCAGCCGCTCGATAAAAAGTTGCTGCCGGGCTGGGCCAACCTGGACCCGAAAGTCTTGCAGGACTTGCAGGGATTCGATGCCGGCACGCTGTACTCGGCACCCTATACCTGGGGCAGCAATGGCATCACGTACAACGTCGACAAAATCAGGGAGCGCATGCCGGACGCGCCGATTGGCTCGTTGGCGATGATCTTCGACCCGAAAATCGTCTCACGCTTCGCCGATTGCGGCGTGACCCTGGTCGATGCGCCCACTGAAGTCATTCCACTGGCGCTGAAGTACCTGGGGCGCGACCCGCGAAGCGCCGCGCCGGAGGATCTCAAGGCCGCCCAGGATCTGCTGCTGTCGGTCAGGCCGTACATCCGCAAGTTCGACTCGGTCAACTACCTGACCAGCCTGCCCAATGGCGATGTGTGCATGGCCATGACCTGGTCCGGCGACTACGCGACCGCCATGGCCCGCGCCGAAGAGGCCAAATTGAAGATCAAACTGGCCTATTTCATTCCCAAGGAAGGTTCGCTGATCTGGTTCGACAACCTGTACATCCCCGCCGATGCGCCCCACGTGGCCAACGCCCACAAGTTCCTCGATTACTTGATGCAGCCACAAGTCATGGCCGATGTGACGGACTTCATTCACTACGCCAACAGCAACGCGGCGGCCACGCCATTAGTGCACGCCGATGTGCGCAACAACCCGGCGATTTATCCCGATGACGAAACCCGCCAGCGCCTGTTTCCGCAGAAAACCCAGGATGCAAAAGAGATGCGTGCCATGACCCGCGTCTGGAGCACGGTGAAGAGCGGGATTTGATTGTTTACCCCTTTGGTTTGAGGTTTGTGTATGGCTACTCCAACTCAGAAAGTGCTGTCGAGCGTCGATAACGCTCATTTGCTCAAAGCCGATAAAGCCCACTACATGCACGGCTATCACATGTTCGACGAACACGCCGAGCAGGGCGCGCTGAACATTGTGGCGGGTGATGGCGCTTATATTTACGACACCCAGGGCAACCGCTTTCTCGATGCGGTGGGCGGTATGTGGTGTACGAATATCGGTCTGGGCCGAGAAGAAATGGCACTGGCGATTGCCGACCAGGTCCGTCAACTGGCGTACTCGAACCCGTTTTCCGACATGTCCAACAACGTCGCCATCCAGTTGTGCGAGAAACTCGCCAGCCTCGCCCCCGGCGATCTCGATCACGTGTTCCTGACCACCGGCGGCTCCACCGCCGTGGACACCGCGTACCGGTTGATTCAGTACTATCAGAACTGCCGCGGCAAACCGGAAAAGAAGCACGTCATCGCCCGTTTCAACGCGTATCACGGCTCCACCACCCTGACCATGTCGATCGGCAACAAGGCCGCCGACCGCGTGCCGGAATTCGATTACGCCAACGACAAGATTCACCACGTCTCCAACCCCAATCCTTATCGGGCGCCGGACGGCATGGACGAGGCGCAGTTTCTCGAGTTTCTGATCAAGGAGTTCGAAGACAAGATTCTGTCCATCGGTGCGGACAAGGTTGCAGGCTTTTTTGCCGAGCCGATCATGGGCTCCGGCGGCGTGATCATTCCGCCCAAGGGCTACCTGAAACGCATGTGGGAAGTCTGCCAGCGCTACGACATTCTGTTTGTCGCCGATGAAGTGGTGACGTCGTTCGGGCGGTTGGGCAAGTTCTTCGCCTCCCTGGATGTGTTCGATGTTCAGCCGGACATCATCACCACGGCCAAGGGGCTGACATCGGCCTATCTGCCGTTGGGCGCGTGCATTTTTTCCGAGCGCATCTGGAAGGTGATCGCCGAGCCCGGCAAGGGCCGTTGCTTCACCCACGGCTTCACCTACAGCGGCCACCCGGTCTGCTGCACGGCGGCGTTGAAGAACATTGAAATCATTGAGCGGGAAAACCTGCTGGAACATGTCGACGTCGTCGGCGCGTATCTGGAACAGCGTCTGGCCACACTCAGCGACTTGCCGCTGGTGGGCGATGTGCGCTGCCAGAAATTCATGGCCTGCGTGGAATTCGTCGCCGATAAACGCACGAAGGCGTTGTTTGCCGACGAGATCAACATCGGCGAGATGATTCACTCGCGGGCGCAGGCCCGAGGGCTGTTGGTGCGGCCGATCATGCACCTCAATGTCATGTCGCCGCCGCTGATCCTGTCATGCGCCCAGGTGGATGAAATCGTCGAGACCCTGCGGGTGTGCATTCTTGAAGTGGCGGGCGAACTTGAGCAGAACGGCCTGTATTTCGGCCAATGAGGTCGGCGAATCTGCGGTTACCCGGGGCCGGTTCACCCGCTAGACTGCGGGGCATGAGCAAACCAAACGATGACACATTGATCGCCTTGACCTTCGGCGCCCTGCATAAATGGCACGGCGACCTGCGCCAGGCCTTCGCCCACATCGATGAGCCCGACGCGCTGAGCTTTTTGGCGTCGGCCTTCGGGCATCTGGTGTCCATCGAATCGGTGATGATCAGCCTGGAACACAAGGACCGCCCGCCACAATTGTTGTATCAGCGTGGCATCCCGGAAAAATACCGGGAGTCGATCATCGACCGCTATTTTTCCGGGGGCTACCTGCTCGACCCGTTTTGCCTGGCGGTGGAGCAGGGGCTGGCCGAAGGGTTTTATCACCTGGAGGACATTGCCCCGGACAACTTCTTCGACAGCGAGTATTACAAGACTTACTACCTGAAGGCCGGCAGTTCGGAAGACAGTTTTTACATTGTCGATACCGGCCATGACACCCAGGTGTCGGTGAGCCTGTTTCAAGGCTTCGGCGGGGAAAGTCTGCGGCTTGAACAGCTGAACCTGCTGCGGGCGGTTGAGCCGCTGGTGCGCGAATTCATCAGCGAGTTCAGCCGCCGGGGCTTACAGCTCAGCGCTGTCAACGAGGGCGTGCGTGATGATCTCAAGCAACGCGTGCAGTCGGCCTTCGAAAACTTTGGCTGCGACTTGCTGACCGAACGCGAACGGGAAGTGGCGCACATGGTGCTGCGCGGGCACTCCGTGAAATCCACGGCCAGCCAGATGAGCATATCGCCTGAGACGGTGCGCATGCACCGTAAGAATCTTTATCTGAAGTTGAACATCGGGTCACAGTCGGAACTGTTTGCGCTGTTTATCGAGTGGTTACGCAAGCACTGATCCAACNNCNNGGGCAAGCCCGCTCCCACAAGGCATCGCGATATAAGGCGGGATGGGCAATTAGCCGGGTCTTCGAGACACTAAGGATCTGACTTTTTATCTACCCGGGGCGCCAAGGGGCTATCCAGCACCCAATGCATTTTCTGAAAGGCTTTGCGCTCTCTCGCGACCGCAGCGTCCCATTCATCCCCGAACGCCTTGCCCGAACGAACCAGTTCCATGACCGCCGCCGTTGCGGCGGTCAGTTCCAGGCGGGCCTGGCGCAGGTCTTCGTTGAATTTCTCAATCGTCATCCATGCACTCTGAAATTAGTTGCAGGCGTTTGCATGGCCGGGAGTCAGGTTTTTTTCGGCCAATATTGAGGGTCAACTCGTCGCAGATCATCGAGGTTCAACTAGAATTCTAGACTTCGGAAGGCATGTTGCAGCCGCGCTCAAACAACAAAAATATTGCGAAACAAGGGGCATTCAACCTTGAAAATTTCAGCCCTCTGCGCTATCGGGAGCCTGTTGGTTTCGACGGTGACGTCTGCCACCGGGATTATTCCTGTCCTCGACCTGGACTTCACACGACCGGCTGTCGAGACCCTGAAAAAAATCGGCATCAATGACGCATGTATTATCGCCGCCTCCAACCCTGCAGCGTTCACCTACTGCCGTGAAGGATCATCGACGCTCTGGAAATATCAGGCGCTGGATCTGGAACAGCAGGCGTCGATCCTTAAAGGTGAACGGCGACCCGCCACCGATTTCGGGCGAATCACGGTCGTGGAAGTTGATAGCGCCGCTTGCCTGGAAGATACCCCTGCGCCTTTGATCAAGCCGGCGATCACTCGCGGTTTAGCCTTCGGCATGATCTTGCTGTTTTTGTTGATTGGCTTTCGATACACCTACAGGGCGACCATGCGCCACCGCGATGACTACGCGGTGCTGTCGGACGCGTCCTTGCAACGATTGACCGGATACTTGCCGGCAAAGGCGTTGGGAGCGTTTGGTATTGCCGCTGCCGTGGCCCTGGTTTACTGCTTCTGGTGACATCACCGGCAACAGCGTTCGTCCGGACAACTAGGTCAACTGTGGGAGCGAGTCTGCTCGCGATGGCGGTGCCTGTTCGGAGTACATGTTTAAAGGCGTTTAAGGATACTTCCTGAAAGCTACAACGCCTTGCGCCGTTGCCTACGACTACGCCAGAATCCGCCGGCTTGTGCGCTTTGGACGCCCTCGGTAACTTGATCCCCGTCACTGATTCCCAGTGAACGGGTTTAGTAGCTCGAGGTTCGAATAATGCGACAGGCGTCTGTCAGACAGGTATTTCCATGTCTGTGCCTGATGGTGGCTGTGCGTAGGGCGCCTTCGGGTGCGCCGGNNTTNNNNTNNTTCCCCGGTCTACTAACCTGCGTACAGCTGCCACCCCTCGT
>NZ_NMOJ01000044.1 GCF_002251635.1 Pseudomonas mandelii | reverse complement strand
TTAGTAGCGAGGCGAGGCTGCCCATTCAGGAACGAATAAATATGTGCAAAATAACTCCAAACCCGCCAGACACTGATCCGGCATCCCCCTACGAATCACTCGATTCCAAAAAGCTCCACGAAGCCGCCGAACGCGCCCTCGACCATTACCTCAACCCCGCAGCCCTCAAAATCCCGGTCATTCGAAAACCGAGCACCATGTTCATGATCGCACCGGACATCAAAGACGAAGACCTGCTGGCACACACCTGCGAATCACTGGCCTCGGCCAGCGTCATGACTGCCGATTTCGCGGCCTACCTGGAAGGACCGCATCGGCATACGGCGCTGGGTATCCAGCAGATCATCATGCAGGCGGAACTGGCGGTGAACCGGATGATGGATAACGTCGAAGTGCCGAAGTAATCACCTTAATACCGCGTTATCGTTCTTCGCGGGCAAGCCACGCTCCCACAGGATTTGAGGTGATCACAAAATAAGTGAACGCCACAAAACCTGTGGGAGCGTGGCTTGCCCGCGATGGCGATAGACCAGGCACCATCACCCTTATAGGAGATATAAAGCAGGTATCTGTAACTTCCGCACTAATAAACCACTAATTCTCGGGATATACGCTCACTGCTGGACTAAGGAAGTCGATGTGATAACCAGAAGAACCATCACCGATAGCTAAGTGAATCCCGCTGATGCCTTCATTCATTTGTGAGTTGATTCTGTAGTCAATGTTTGAAGCAATGGCCTCGTTGACTCCGATGGCGAACTCCGTCAGTTTAAGTCCGCGAGAACCCGCTGCAAGATCCAGAAGTTTAACGTGCTCCTCATTGTTTACTTGAAGTGACGTGATGGTGTTGTCTTCAATTGATAAGAGCGCCCCATCTTTCGATATTTGATCGCTCAGCCATTTAAGTGGAGTCTTCAAACCCTCTGGTAGTTTCGGGTTGGGCTTTCTAAGTACGGTCAATATTCCCGCAATTTTTAATGTGCCCGAAAAAGAAAACGGGCAAAGCTCTTGTGGGTCCATGTGTGCGTAGTGAACTTCAAAAAACTCAGCTACGGACTGAACGAAATCACCTGACACGTCTTCAGCGAGCAGTGCGTAAGGCTGAGCGTGTGGAGAAATTGAGACTTGCGCATCGGCGTCGTTACCAGACAGGAAAAACTTCTCGTTCGAATTAAGCATGTTTAACACGGAGCGCTGTGTGTGCAATGCACGTTCAAAATTGCTGCTTAGCAAAAGATTCAAGCTATAGAGTGCAATTGCTGTGGTGGGCTCGAACACTTGAGTCGCGCAGAAAACGCTTTTTTTGCTTTCTGTGTTTTTTGCCAGTTCGAACGTTTTTTTTTCAGCGTCATTACTAAAAGAAAACACAATACTGTTTTTTTGTAGTTTCTGTAGCTCAGTAATATTGGCCGTGCTGAATCCTAGGAGCGCACATTCTCTGAGGAAGTCTTCTGAGTCCGCGATGATTGATGGTTTTTCACGGTCAAAGAGTGTCGATATCATATTCGATGGTGACATAAAACCCTCCTGATTCTCTAATGCACGGCAAGAAAGCTTGCCGTGCATTAGACTTATTTAGTCTTCAGTGTGAGCCCAAGCCAGCGGCGCCCATCCGAAATTTTCCGGGCCAGAAGTGATCCGGTTAAGTTTCTCTTTGACGTTTTTTTTGTTTTTCATTTGATCATCCTTTTTCATTTTTTGGTTTTTGCTCCCTGAATTTCTCGGGAGTGCATAAATTAATACAGAGTTTCTTGATGTGATAAATAGTTTGTTTGAGGTTTTTTAGAATTGTTTTGGCTATGAAGATACTTGGGGTGTTCAAATCGGTTATTTATGTAAGGTTGGTCTGTAGTCTTGTTCTGATAATCTGAAATATTGCTTTTTTTGGTTGTGGTCAATGATCTTGTGTCGTTAGGTTTATTTGTGGGCTTGGTTTTTTAGCTCGATATTCAATTGTAGAGAGGGTTGTATAGTGCATGCATCAAAGAAATATCTGACGGATACATCTGTTCATCAAGCCCTGTTAATGGTTGATCTAACCGAATCAAACAATCCCGACCATTCCGTCCGGCTCCTGCTAACTGAAATACTCCAAGGACTTGCCGAAAAAGGTTGGCCTCAGGCTCAACTGCAAACGGGGCCGCGAATTGTCTCCGCCGAGGAAAATTACGGATTACTCGGCTATGACCCGGCAGAGGTCACGCTAGGGAGTGAGCACACCCGTTGGGTCGATGAATACTCGCTGTTGAGAACACAAACCACCAGCCAGATTCCGGCCGCGCTTCAGCGAGCGGCTCAAGTGCGGCAACCGGGGCAAACGATCTTGCTGGCCGCGCCGGGTATAACTTTCCGTCGTGATAGCCGGGATCGTTGGCATTGCGCGGAGCCACATCAGATGGATGTCTGGGTATTGGGTGATCCGGAGCTGTCGACGCATGAACAGCTGTTGCGTCTGGTCGGCGACATCCTCAAGTCTGCTGTTCCTGAAAAATCCTGGGTCTACAGCGACAGTCCGCATCACTACACGGAGGGTGGAATCGAAGTGAATGTGGTGAATGACGGTGCTCCGGTTGAAGTACTGGAGTGCGGCCGTATAGCGAGGTCTTTGTTGGAGCGCTTGAAGATTGATCCGCAGCGTCATGGAGGGTTGGCGCTTGGGATGGGGCTGGATCGGCTGACGATGTTGCGCAAAGGTATCCCGGATATTCGCTTGCTGCGAGATCAGAACGTACGAGTGCAGGCGCAGATGCATGATCTGAATCCATGGGCCCCGGTATCACGTTTGCCATCGATTGCTCGTGACATTTCGTTGGCGGTTACGCCCGGGCTGAGCGAGGAGGTGTTGACCGAGAGAATGTTGCAGGCGGCGGGTGACTGTTCTGATTGGATCGAGGAGATGCAGATCAAGGGGCGTTGGGCATTCTCGGATTTACCCGCGCAGGCGATTGAACGACTCGGGCTGCTGCCGGGCCAGGAAAATGTGCTTTTGCGCGTGGTGCTGCGTGATTGTTCGCGATCGATCACTACTGCGGAGGCGAACGCTTTGTATGCGGACATTCAGGCGGCGATGCATGAAGGAGCGCCGGGGGCTGGTTATCGAATGGATCTGCCAAAAGCCTAAAACTAACCTACCCGCGTATTCATTGATGCCAGGCACCATCACCCTTAAATCCGAAAACTCCCCACCACCTGACGCCCGTCTTCGGCTTGTTGCATCGCGCACTGATCCAGAGGTTTGCGACGGCCCCTGCAACGGGGGCTGTTGGCTTGACTGACTAACGGCAACCCCGACGATGTGGAATCCATTGCTTCCCCTTAATAGGAAGCATTACTATTCACGCCCCGTCTCCACAGCACACTGCNATGACNCCTCAGCCGCCCCGCAGAACAGGCTTTTTCGAGCATTACGAAGAGTTGATTGGCACCTGGACCCGTCGCCTGAGAAATCGTCAGCAGGCTGAGGATCTGGCCCACGACACCTTCGTGCGGGTGCTTGAGTCCGATTCGTCGGCGGTGGAGCAACCCCGGGCGTATTTGCACCAGACAGCGCGCAATATCGCGGTGGATGGTTATCGGCGTGAGGACCGGCGGGGTGCCATGGAGTCGGAGGCGGTTGATCACAGTGCGTCGTCGTCCGGCGACCCGGAGCATTTCATGCATGCGATCCAGTTGGCTGATTCCATCGAGCGGGCGCTCACCGAGCTGCCGGTCAACTGCCGCAAGGTGTTTGTCTGGCAGAAGATCGAAGGCCTGACCCAGTCGGAAATCGCCGAACGCCTGGGACTGTCCAAGAACATGGTGGAAAAGTATATGATCCGCACCTTGCGGCATCTGCGCGACCGCCTCGACGGACAGCACCCATGATCGGCCGCGCCTTCTCATCCCCAGCCAGACAGGAACTTCCATGACGGATACTCGTGCTTGTGCGTGCGGGCAAACAACGGTTCGCGACGACGCGGCGCGGTGGTTTGTGCGTCTGCAGGAACCGGCTGTGGACGTCGAGGAATACCGGCGTTTCGAAGCCTGGCTGGCTGAACACCCTCAGCATCGCGACGAATTTCAACTGCTTCAGGGCCTGTGGACGGCGGCCGATCTGCTGCCCGCCAAGCGTCTGCAAGCCCTGTGCGAAACTCCGCCGGCCCGGCGTAAACGCCAGCCGCTGGTGCGTTACGCGGTGGCGGCCAGTGTGCTGGCCATGGCGCTCGGGTTGGGGCTGTTCAGCGGCTTGAATCACCCGGCGATTTATACCGCCGAATATTCCACGGCGTTGGGCGAGCGCCGTCATGTGGCGTTGCCCGACGGCTCGGTGATCGACTTGAACAGCCGCAGCCGCATTAAGGTGCGCTATGAAAAGGACCGTCGTGGCATCGAGTTGACCGAAGGCGAAGCCATGTTCAGCGTCGAACACGATACAAGCCGCCCGTTTGTAGTCGAGGCGGGCAGCGGCAAGGTGACGGTCACCGGCACGCGCTTCGATGTGCGTCGCGATCTCACGGAAACCCGGGTTGCGGTGGAGCAGGGCACGGTCAAGGTTCAGGGCCAGGGACCGGATGTCATCAGCCTCACCGCAGGCCTCGGCACTCGCGTCGATGCCAAGGGCATGGTTGCTGCCGCATACGCAGTCAATCCGGCAGAACTGACCGCGTGGCGCAGCGGCAAACTGGTGTTCAACAACGCCAGCCTCAGCGAGGTCGCCGCAGAAGTCTCGCGCTACCGCGAGAAGCCACTGACGGTCGGCAACGACAAAGTGGGCAATCTGCGCCTGACCAGCGTGTTCAAATCCGACAATACCGACGCGCTGCTCAAGGCCTTGCCGAGCATTCTGCCGGTGGCCGTGCGGACCCTCGATGATGGCAGTCAGGAAATAATTTCCAATTAATTTCCAAACCGATTCAGGTTTTTTTTGAGTTCTACGTCTTCTTCTGCAACTGCAACTGGTTTGCATTAACAGTCGCGCACTCTTGCGATC
>NZ_NMOJ01000043.1:10081-20377 GCF_002251635.1 Pseudomonas mandelii | reverse complement strand
ACAGGACAATGTTCGACGTGAAGAAAACCACCGCTAAAAACAACAATTCACGCTGGCTGCGGCTCGCCCTCGCCCTGGCCGTCAGTGCCGCGCTTCCCCAGGCATTCGCCGCCGACGGCATTCATATTCCCGCGCAGCCGTTGGGCCAGGCCTTGAGTGAGCTGGGTCAGCAAACGTCGCTGCAGGTTTTCTTCAGTCCTGATCTGGTGGCCGGCAAACAGGCGCCAGCCGTCGACGGCGACCTCTCGCCGGAACAGGCCTTGCGCCAATTGCTGCAAGGCAGCGGCCTGCAATACCAGATCGATCAAGGCTCGGTGACCCTGACGCCAGCGCCGACTTCCGCAACGGCCGGCCCGATCGAACTGGGCATGACCGACATCAAAGTGCTCGGCGACTGGCTCGGCGATGCCGACGCTGCGGTGGTGCAGAACCATCCCGGCGCACGTACCGTGATCCGCCGCGAAGCGATGGTCGAGCAGGGCGCCATGAACGTCGGCGACGTNTTGCGCCGTGTGCCTGGCGTACAGGTGCAGGAAGCCAACGGCACCGGCGGCAGCGACATTTCCCTGAACGTAGGCGTTCGCGGCCTGACTTCGCGCCTGTCGCCACGCTCCACCGTACTGATCGATGGCGTGCCGGCGGCGTTCGCNCCCTACGGCCAGCCGCAACTGTCCATGGCACCGATTTCCTCCGGCAACCTCGACAGCATCGACGTGGTGCGCGGGGCCGGNTCCGTGCGTTATGGNCCGCAGAACGTCGGTGGTGTGATCAACTTCGTGACCCGCGCCATCCCGGAAAAATTCTCCGGCGACGTCGGCACCACCCTGGAAACCTCGGCCCACGGCGGTTGGAAACACATTGAAAACGCATTTCTCGGCGGCACCGCCGACAACGGCATCGGCATGGCGCTGTTGTATTCCGGCGTGAACGGCAACGGTTACCGCGAGCGCAACAACGGCAATGACATCGACGACGTGATGCTCAAGACGCACTGGGCGCCCACCGATGTCGACGATTTCAGCCTCAATTTTCACTACTACGACGCCAGCGCTGACATGCCCGGCGGTCTGACCCAGGCGCAGTACGACGCCAATCCGTTTCAGTCCGACCGCAATAACGACAACTTCAGCGGGCGCCGCAAGGATGTCTCGTTCAAGTGGACGCGGCAGCTCGACGACCGTACCCAGGCCGAAGTGCTGACGTACTACTCCGACAGTTTCCGCGGCAGCAACATCGCCAACCGCGACCTGAAGACCATCAGCTCCTACCCGCGCACCTACTACACCTTCGGCATCGAACCACGGGTGTCCCACGTGTTCGACGTGGGGCCGAGCACCCAGGAAGTCAGTCTGGGTTATCGCTACCTCAAGGAGGGCATGCACGAGCAGGCGAGCCGCCTGGCGCTGGTCAACAACGAGCCGGTGATCCGTCCCGGTTCGGACGGCCATGTGTACCAGGATCGTACCGGCGGCACTGAAGCCAACTCGGTGTACGTCGACAACAAGATCGACGTCGGTAACTGGACGATTACGCCCGGCATCCGCTTCGAACACATCAGCACCGACTGGCACGACCGCGCCGTGCTCGACACCGCCGGCAGACGTGTACCGGAGAAAAACCGCAGCATCGAAAGCAACGAGCCGCTACCGGCCCTGAGCGTGATGTACCACGTCTCCGACGCCTGGAAACTGTTCGCCAACTACGAAACGTCCTTCGGTAGCCTGCAGTATTTCCAGCTGGGTCAGGGTGGCACGGGGGATGAAACCGCCAATGGCCTGGAGCCGGAAAAGGCCAAGACCTATGAGGTCGGCACGCGCTACAACAATGAGGTGTGGGGCGGCGAGTTGACGGCGTTTTACATCGACTTCGATAAAGAGTTGCAATACATCAGCAACGACGCGGGCTGGACCAACCTCGGCGCGACCACGCACCAGGGCATCGAGGCATCGGTGCACTACAACATGGCGGCACTCGATCCACGGCTCGACGGCCTGACCGCCAACGCCGGGTTCACCTACACCCGCGCCGTGTATGAAGGTGAAATTCCAGGCTTCAAGGGCCGTGACCTGCCGTTCTATTCGCGCCAGGTGGCGACCGCCGGCCTGCGTTACGACATCAACCGCTGGACCTATAACCTCGACGCGTTTGCCCAGTCCAAGCAGCGCTCACCGGGTGTTGCGGTGAACGCCGATGGCAGCTTCACCAACAACTACATCACCGAAGGCACCGCCGATGGTCAGTACGGCGACATTCCGGGTTACGTGACCTGGAACGTGCGCGGTGGGTATGACTTCGGCGCGCAACTGTCGAATCTGAAGCTCGGGGCCGGGGTGAAGAACGTCTTTGACAAGCAGTACTTCACCCGCTCCAGCGACAACAACTCGGGGATGTACGTCGGAGCACCGCGCACGTTCTTTGTGCAGGCCAGCGTCGGGTTCTGATAGACCGAGTCGCCTTCATCGCGGGCAAGCCCGCTCCCACATGATAGACGATCCCTGTGGGAGCGGGCTTGCCCGCGATGCTTTTAGACCTTCAACACTCTGCCGCCAATGGCCACCGCCACCAGCAACACCGCCATCAACCCGAAGGCGAAACTCAAGCTGCTGCCATGGGCGATAAAGCCGATCACTGCCGGGCCCGCGAGAATTCCCGCGTAGCCCAATGTGGTAATCGCCGGCACNGCGATATGTTCCGGCATGACCTTCTGTTTACCGACGGCGGTGTACAGCACCGGCACGATATTTGAACAACCGGCACCCAATAACGCATACCCGACCAGCGCCGCCTCCCAGGCCGGCGCAAACGTTGCCAATGCCAAACCTGCCGCCGCCGTCAGGCCGCCGAACACCATCACCCGTGTCGCGCCCAGGCGCCGGACAATTCGGTCCCCGGTCAGTCTTCCGGCGGTCATGGTCAGCGCAAACGCCGCATAACCCAGCCCCGCATACGCCGTGTCGATCCCGCGCTCCTGCGCCAGGAACACCGCGCTCCAGTCGAGCGCCGCGCCTTCGGCCAGGAACACGATGAAACACATTCCACCGATAAACAGCACGATGCCATGGGGCACGGCAAACGCCGGTCCTGAGCTTTCGCTGCCATAAGGCAACAGGTGCGGCGCCGCTTTAAGCAACGCCACGATCAGCAACACATTCACCACCAGCATCGCCCCCAGCGGCGACAGCCCCAAGCCGAGCAGGGCGCTGACACCCGCCGCACCGACAATCCCGCCGAGGCTGAACATCCCGTGAAACCCCGACATCATGTTCTTGCCGCTGGCGCGTTCGACGATCACCGCTTGCAGGTTCACCGTCGAGTCCACCGTGCCCAGGCCCGCGCCGAACATGAACAGCGTGGCAATCAATGCCGGCACCGACGACACCGTTGCCAACAACGGCAACGCCGCACAAATCAACAACGTCCCCCCGGTTGCCACCCGACGGCAGCCGAAACGCGTGGCGAGCAGGCCAGCCATCGGCATCGCCAGAATCGAGCCCACCCCCAGGCACAACAGCAACAACCCGAGTGTGCCCTCATTGAGATTTGCGCGCGCTTTGGCATACGGCACCAGCGGCGCCCAGGCCGCGATGCCGAAGCCGGCGATGAAAAAGGCAATACGGGTCGACATCTGCTCCAGGCGTCCGGGAATGACGGGAGCAGGCGTGTTGAGGGCAGTCATGAAAAATCCTTGGCGGTGCAGGTTGCTGACAGAATGCAGGGCAACATCCTTGCATATCAGGCAGCGTCCCGCGACCTTGAAGGTTTCTCAGGGCGACATCCTTGCATAGCCTGACCCTCTGTCGCGAGCGCAGGCCGCGAGTTAATCGCCTGTGCAGGCGACAACGTATGGATTCTGAAGGTTTGCAGCGGTATTTTCCGACGCACTGGCTGTGGTCACGAACGGTTGTCGATCAACGAGCAATAAAACGTGTCACCGAGACGATCTGCGTTCCTTGCACTTGAATGTGCAAGAGCGCGGCAGGAAGGGAGGGCTCGTCGTCGAAACATTCAACAATGACGGTGCCGGCCGTTGTCGCCTGGATCGAAAGGCGTAGCGAGCGGCGTAACAGGCGTTTGATCGCAGCACTCAGGGGGACGGCTGATTTGCCATTGCGTACTTGCTCACAAAACGCCAGCGCTACCTCGCGCGGTGTGGGGGGAGGCGGCGAAACAATTGCGGCTTCGTCAAACAGTCGATTGAGCTGATCGGCCGCAGCCACCGCTCTCGGAAAACCGGCGAAGGCTGAAGCCTGCAGCAATATTCCCGTCAGTTCTGCCGGTGCGAGCCCCGAGGCCAGCCCCGTCTTGAAATGCACACTCAACGGTGGCCCGACCATGCCCGCCGCGACAATCGCAGCAAACGACACCGCTTCACGCAGACGAGGATCCAAGTCAGAACGGTCATGCAAATAACCGTAAACAACACCCACCGCCAGTTCGCCCAGGGCCGGGACCGTTCTGAACAGTGCGCCCAGGCGAGTTGCGCCGTCAGGAACCAGCATGAAAAATCCTTGGCGGTGCAGGTTGCTGACAGAATGCAGGGCAACATCCTTGCATATCAGGCAGCGTCCCGCGACCTTGAAGGTTTCTCACGGCCCATCTAAAACGTACCTCGAGTCTCGCTTTCGGTGCCGCTGGTGAAGCTGACGTTTGGTCCCGGCTGCCAACGCACGGCGTCCGACGAGTCGTTATTGCGCTCGATGCATTTCCATTGGATGCCTTGATCCGCCGGCACATCAATCGAACCGCTCCATTGGTTCTGCGCAGGGCTGCGGTTCAATGCCACGGCATGACGTGGATCCCAGGCCCCCAGTTCCAGCGACGAGCCGGCGCCGTAATCGTTGCGCAGCGTGATGAATTCGGCGCTGAAGGTTTCGAACACACGCGGGTTGTCGGTATTAAGATCGGCTTTGCCATCAAGGAAGGCGTCACCTTTATCGCAGGTGGGGCAATCGTGACGCCATTCGTTGCGGCCCCGGAGGAACAGCGGTTCGACGTTATTAATGTCAGACATGTGGTTAGGCACGACGTCGNGGCCTTTTTGATCGGCGATGACCACTCCGCCGAGTACCAGGGCAACCAGCAGGGGCAGCAGGGAAGTCCGTTTCATGACGTTCCTCCAAACGCGAATCAGGAGCTTCACTCTGGCCCGCGCGCGAAGGCTTGTCTGCTGTCATAACTGACAGGTTTGGCAGACTTGTTCGCAATAAGTGGCGTTGTATTTATAACTGAGTGACTGGAGGAACGCCCGGCTCGTGCTCGCACAGTGCCCGAATCAGCGGGTCGCGTACCTGCATCAACTCGAACAGACCCAGGGCACGAAGCGCCGGCAACGCCTGGCGAATGTCTTGCGTCGCGGCCGTGCGTTGATCTTCGGGTGTCTGGGGATCGATCAGCATCCGGGCATTGATCAGAAAGGCCCCGACCGTGCCTTTGCGCACAACAGTTCCATTGAATTGGCCTTGGTTCAGATCGTCGGGAAGCAGGTCTTCGGCGCGCATGGTTGAGACTCCGGTGAATGAGTGCCCAGACTAATCCGTTGCTCATGGCTAAACTGCGCTATCTGGGTCATTCGATAACGTGAAACTGCCAATGGCTAAACCGCTGATATCTGTTGAACAGGCGCAATCCAACGCGGGACCGCTGGTGATTGCCTCGGTCCTGAACAGTCCCATCGAGCGCACCAGCGCTCCCCACCGGCATGCGCGCGGGCAACTGTTGGGCGCGCGGCGCGGGCTATTGACGGTGGAGGCGGCAGATCATCACTGGGTGGTACCGGCGACCCATGCGGTGTGGATTCCACCCGATAGTGTGCATGGCTTGCGTTCCCATGGCCCCTTCCACGGCTGGAGTGTCTATGTGGCCGCGCCGGCCTGTGGCGAATTGCCCGGACACCCCTGCATCATCGCGACCTCGGGTTTGCTTCGTGAGGCTGTCGACCGGGCGGCGACCTGGGGCGAGGGACCGCTGGATCAGCGACAGGAGCGGGTCGCCCAAATGATTGTGGATGAGGTCGCCGCGCTACCCGCCGAGCCCTTCGGTCTGCCGCTGCCACTCGACCCGCGTCTGCGGCGGATCAGTCAGGCGCTGGCCGACGACCTCGCCGACAACCGTTCGCTCACCGAGTGGGCGCAATGGGCCGGTTTGTCTGCCCGGACCCTGGCCCGGCGCTTCGTCGATGAAACCGGCTTCAGCTTCAGCCAATGGCGCCAGCGCGCACGTTTGCTGCGGGCGTTGGAGTTGCTCGCCGCCGACGTACCGGTGACCACCATCGCCCTGGAACTGGGCTACGACAATGTCAGCGCATTCATTGCGATGTTCCGGCGAACGTTTGGCGTGACGCCGGGGCGGTATTTCATCGCAGGCCGTTGACGCCTACAGTACAGGCTCTTTTCAGGCTGACTTCAGGACTGATCCATGACGCCGTTCTACGATGCTCGAGGCAATATCTACGCGGTGGTGCCGCCCGACGAGGTGCGCGGTCGCGGTATCGATTTGCCGGACCAGGCCGGCGACGCTGCGCAGATTCGCGAGCGCTGGGCATCGGCCGCCATCGAGGCATTCTGCAGTTGGGCGCCCGGCACCCAGCCGCCCGGCAGCAAAGACCATCGTTGTGACGGGCTGTTGGTAGGGCCGTTTCAATCCTCGCCACCCTTTGATCTGTTGATCGTCAATACCGACGGCACCCTGGCCGAGCGCAGTGGCAATGGGCTGACAATATTTTCGCAGGCGCTCAGCGAGCAAGGATTGATGCCCAAGGAGCAGGCGTGCCTGCTGCGGGTTCATCACGACAAGCGTGATGCGGTCTCGCCGGTGGAAACCTCGGTGAAACCCGCTGAAGTCGACGGCGTGCAAGGGTTCTGGCTGGATCTGGGCAAACCTTCGTTCGGGCCGCAAGCGGTGGGCGCGCATGAGGTTGAGCGCGTAACGCTGAATGCTCGCGAAGTGAGCCTTGTGCAGCCGTTGTCGGCACTTGATGCTGCCTGGAACCGTAGCCAGTTTGTGCGCATCGGCAATCCCCATTGCGTGACGCTGCTGACGAATGCCGACGCGTTGCCGAGCAATGAGCGGATGCGTGAAGCGCCCTTGGCCCAAGGCTTGATGCGTATCGCCTATGCCGCGCCAGCCGGGGCCGGGCAGCCGTGTCCGTCGGGGGTGAATGTGCAATGGGCGATGCTTGAATCCGAGGGGCGCTTGGTGGCACGGGTGTTTGAGCGTGGGGAAGGGCCAACGGCGTCGTCAGGCACCAGCGCCAGTGCGGTGGCGTGTGCGGCGTGGCGGGTCGGTTGGGTGGCGGCGGGAGAGGTGAAAGTCGTCATGCCGGGCGGCACGGCGCCGGTTTTTTTGGAGGAATTGGCAGGGGAATTGAGTCGGGTCAGGTTATTTGGCACGGCTCGGTTGATGGGTTGAATTGAAAGCCGTCATCGCGGGCAAGCCCGCTCCCACAGGGATTTATGAGCGACACAGATCCTTGTGGGAGCGGGCTTGCCCGCGAAGAGGCCATCAGATTCAACGAAAATCTCAGCTCAAACCACCACTGAATTCCACCACCGGCATCGTCCGCTTCATCAACACCTTGCCATCGCGCACCGAATACAGCGGCAACCCCTGGCTGCGAATCACCTCGTAGTCGCTGTCTGCCGAGAGGATCAACAGATTGGCCGGGCGCCCGGGCTCCAGGCCGTACCGGTCCCCAANGGCCATGGCCTTGGCGCTGTTGTCGGTCACCAGGTCCAGTGCACTTTGCAGGTTGCGATACCCCAGCATGTGGCAGATATGCAGCCCCGCTTCCAGCACCCGCAGAATGTTGCCGTTACCCAGCGGATACCATGGGTCAACGATCGAATCCTGGCCGAAACACACGTTCATCCCCGCTTCCAGCAACTCATTGACCCGGGTCACGCCTCGGCGTTTCGGGAAGGTGTCGAAGCGACCTTGCAGGTGGATGCTTTCGGTGGGGCAGGAGACGAAGCTGATTTTTGAGTGCCCCAACAGGCGAAACAGCTTGGCGCAATAAGCGTTGTCGTAGGAACCCATGGCCGTGGTGTGGCTGGCGGTGACGCGTGTGCCCATGTCGCGGCTGCGGGCTTCTTCGGCAAGAACCTCGAGAAAACGCGAGTGCGGGTCATCGGTTTCGTCGCAATGCACGTCTACCAGGCAGCCGGTACGTTCGGCCAGGTCCATGAGAAACTTCACCGANCTCACGCCTTGNTCGCGGGTGTATTCGAAATGCGGAATGCCNCCGACCACATCGGCGCCCAGGCGGATCGCTTCTTCCATCAGCTCCCGACCGTTGCGATAGGACTCGATGCCTTCCTGCGGGAACGCGACGATTTGCAGGTCGATCAGGTGACGGCTTTCCTCGCGCACTTCGAGCATCGCCTTAAGCGCGGTCAGTTCGGGGTCGGTGACGTCGACATGGGTGCGAACATGCTGGATGCCGTGGGCAGCCAGGGCCTGGATCGTTTTCTTGGCGCGGGTCTTGGTGTCTTCTTGGGTGATGGTGACCTTGCGTTCGCCCCAGCACTCGATGCCTTCGAACAGCGTGCCACTCATGTTCCAGCGCGGCTCGCCAGCGGTGAGGGTGGCGTCGAGGTGAATGTGCGGTTCGACGAAGGGCGGCACCACCAGGTTACCGCCGGCGTCGAGGTCGTCGGGCCCCAGGGTCGGGGCTTCGGTCTGACGGGCGATGGTGCGGATCAGGCCGTTTTCCAGGTGCAACTCATGCAGGCCTTCTTGGTTGCGCAGGCGAGCGTTGATGATGTGCATCAGGCGAATCCTTTTATAGATCTTGTAAGGGAGCTTCAGCGGCACGGGCACCCAGTACGCTGGTCAATAGCACATACGTTAGCGCGGCAGCGGCAATCCCTACCAGTGGCGCGATCCAGGGCGAGCTGAATGCGGCGACAGTGCCGACGGCATAGGCGGTCAAACCAGGCCAGTTGAACGCCGGCAATCGAGCATCGGCCAGACGAGGATATTGACCACGATAGCGGAAGAAGAAATCCGCCATGATCACGCCGCCTATCGGCGGAATCACCGTGCCCAGCAGGATCAGATACGGCACCAGCAGGTCATACATGCCCAGCAACGCCAGCAGGGTGCCGATTACCGCGCCGGCCAGGGTCACGGTCTTGCGCCTGCGGGTGCGCAGCAAATTGCAGCCTGCGACGGCGAAATTGTAGATGGTGTTGTCCTGGGTGCTCCAGATGTTGAGCAGCAACATGGCCATCGCCGCCATCGCGAAACCTTGGAGCAGCAAGACTTCGACCACGTCCGGCTGCTGATAGACGATGGCGCCATAGGCCCCGATCAACACCATCAAACCATTGCCGATAAAGAAGCCGATCAGGCTCGCCAGCACCGCGACTTTGGCCGAACGAGAAAACCTCGTCCAGTTGGTGGCCTGTGTCGCGCCGCTGACAAAAGTGCCGAAGACCAGGGTAATCGCGGTCGACCAATCCAGCGTGCCTGTCGGGACCACCGCGAGCAGCCCGTCGAGCCCGCCGACTTTCACCGTGGCGACCCACATCGACAGCATCAGCAGCAACATCATGGCCGGCACCGCGATGTACGAAAGGATTTCCAGCCCGCGATATCCGATATACGCGGTGGCGCAAAANNCCAGGCCAAACAGCACCATCAATGCCAGCACCGAGCCTTGGCCCAATTCGAAATACTTGCCCAGCACCACAGCGGCGGTGGCAGTGCCCCAGGCGTACCAGCCAATCTGAGTGAAGCCAAGGATCAAGTCACTGAGCTTGCTGCCCACCTCGCCAAAGCAGAAACGCCCCATCAGCACCGAGTTCAAGCCGCTTTTGAAGGCGATGTAACCCAGGCNTGCGGCGTAGATCCCCAGCAGCAGATTGCCGACGACAATCACCGCCATCATCTCGCCAAAACTGAACGCCACGCCGAGCTTGCCGCCGGCGAACATGGTGGCGGTGAAGAAAGTGAAACCCAGCAGCACCATGGCGGTAGACGCCAGGCCCTTGCGCGCATGCATCGGCACTTCGCTGAGGGGGTAATCGTTGCCCGGTTCTTGCTGCGTCATGTGGCGTTCCTTGCTCAATGGGTGACGCGGGAGAGGTTGCAGTGGTCGTGCCAAACGGGGATGGCTTAGTTATGTATAGCCGAGCGGCGGGATTGACGCGGGGGAGGGGCACAAAAGCGGTGCACCTGAANNAACACAGANCNAATGTGGGAGCGGGCTTGCTCGCGAATGCGGTGTGTCAGTCAAAGATGTNNTGACTGATCCACCGCATTCGCGAGCAAGCCCGCTCCCACATTTGATCNNNA
>NZ_NMOJ01000043.1:0-10074 GCF_002251635.1 Pseudomonas mandelii | reverse complement strand
GNNTNAGTCACCATCTACATTCACTGACACACCGCCTTCGCGAGCAAGCCCGCTCCCACAGGGGATTCGGTTTCTTCAAGGGGACTGGATTAACGGCAAAAACTTCAGCAACGCCGCGACGATGGCTTCGGGCGCATCTTCCTGAACCAGGTGCCCGGCATTGGGAACCGGATGGAACTGCGCCCCGGCGATCATCTGATGCAGCGCCCGTCCGCGCTCGATGGGAATCCACTGATCCTCCTCACCCCACAGAATCTGCACCGGGCAACGCACCGTCGGGTACAACCCTTCAGCCTCGCGGGTGTAACGCTCATCCATCTGCGCAATCTGCCGATAGAACGCCGCTTGCCCGGGATCGCCCAGCCACGGTTGCACATACGGGTCGAGCTCTTCATCGGGGATGTCGCGCTTGATCGCCCCGCGAATATAGGCCGGCACGATCACCTGTTGAATGTAATCGGGCAGTCCGCTGAACGCTGCTTCATGCTGGCGTACATGCTGCACGAACGGTGAACCCCAGGGCGTCAGCGCCACCGGATCAATCAATGTCAGGCTGCGGTAATCCTTGCCGTTGAGCAGGTGCGCGCGCAGCGCGGTGGCGCCGCCGAAGTCGTGGGCGACCACGTCCGGCCGATCCAGGCCCCAGTGATCGAGCAAGTTCGCCAACAGGTCGTTCTGCACTCCCAGCGACACGTCACCGGTGATTTTCTCGGATTGCCCATAACCCAGCAGGTCGAAGTAATACACCCGATGGGTGCTGATGAAGTGCGGAGCGATGCGGTGCCACACGTAAGACGAAAAGGGCGTGCCGTGCACAAACACCAGCGGCGGGCCGTCGCCACGCACGGCGTAGCTTACGGAGTGCCCGTTGAAGCGATAGGTCTGAGCCAGCGGCCAGTCAGTCCTCATGGGGATGTCCTCTTGGCGTGTTCGAGCCAAAAAGCATAGGCATAAAAAAACAGCCAATGAAGGCTGTTTTTTGTATCGCTGACGAAACGCAGTACCCCTGTGGGAGCGGGCTTGCTCGCGAAAGCGGTGTGTCAGTCAATATAGATGTCGACTGACACACCGCTTTCGCGAGCAAGCCCGCTCCCACAAGGGATTTTTGGTGTTCTTTAGAGCGGGTTACTCGCCGTGATAGATGCAGCCGCTGGTGCAGGTCTCATGGATACGAATTGCACTGAGTTCCGGCAGCAGGGGTTTGAGCTCATTCCAGATCCACTTGGCCAGCACTTCGCTGGTCGGGTTTTCCAGGCCGGGGATGTCATTGAGGTAGTTGTGGTCGAGGCGTTCATAGAGCGGCTTGAAAATCGCCTTGATCTCCGAGAAGTCGCGAATCCAGCCGGTATGGGGATCCAGGTCGCCGCTCAGGTGGATCGCCACTTTGAACGAATGCCCGTGCAGGCGCCCGCATTTATGGCCTTCCGGTACGTGGGGCAGGCGGTGGGCGGANTCGAACGTAAACTCTTTGAAGATTTCCACAGTGATTTCAGCTCTGTCAGGTGGCGATCGCCGCGGCGATGTGGGCAGGCGGCGAGTTTACCAGAGCGCCGGGCAAAACACTGACTAAAGGGTCAGCAAGCGTTCGCCGAGGCGACCATTGGCGGCCAGTTCGAGAAACTCGTCACCCAGGCGACGGCTTTCGTCCATCGTTGTACGCCAGTATTTCTGCCGGCTCGGGTCATCGCCCATGAAGCGCTTGAAATCACTGCGGTCCGGCAATTTGCCGTAGGGCAGGCGGGCCAGGTAGTCCTTGGACGGCGCCAACAGCAGCACATCCTGCAACCGCGCCGGGCAGGCTCGGCGCCACGGCAGGGTCTTGTCGAACCAGCCGGGAATGACCCGGTCGGTGAAATGCGGGTACAGCACGATGTCATCGCCGTGGTAGGGCAGGTCGAGGTGGTAGTCCAGCAGGCCGCCATCGCGAAATGTCCCCGCACCTGCGCCCGGCAGGTCTCGCACGCCTTCCATCACCATCGGGATCGAGCCCGACGCGAGCAGGGCCTGGCGCAGGTTGCCGGCATTCAACGCGACGAAGCGCGACGGGAAATCCTTAAGNGGATGCACCGGCGGCGCCTGGCGTGGGTCGTGGATGATCAGCCGCTCGAAATGCCGCGACAGCCGTGCGCGGCCCCGCAGGTTGTCGGCAATCACCGACGACAGGCCCAGGCCCAACCGCCCACGGTGGTCATCGGCGAGCAGGCCGTGGCTTTTGACCACCATGATGTTCAGGCGGTAGTCGGGGTTGTCCAGCACCGCCGCATCGCGACCGTCGAGCAGTTCATCGAGCATGCGCCGGGAGCTCTGGCTGATCTGCGCCATGGTCACGCCCTTGGCGAAATTCTGCTCGGTGTACAGCTGACCGAGGCGCCGGATGCCTTCGGCGGCGTCCGGCAGACAGGCGCTGGCGAAGCGCCAGGAACCGACTGATGCGCCAATCAACGAACGCTCCCGCGGCGCGGCCGGCAGCCATTCGCCAAACAACGCCAGGTCCAGACCTTGAATCCCCAAGGCTTTCGGTCCACCGGCGGCGCCCGGCAGCGTGCCGACATCGGCGGCGCTCAGGCCGTTTTCACGGATGCGCGCCAAGGCACGAGGGCCGGCCTTGAGAGTCAGGGAAGGGAACTTGATGTGGATGGCGGTCATACCGGTCTCGATGTCTGGCAAGCGGGGGATTATAAACAGGTCATGCAACGCCACAAATCCCCTGTGGGAGCGGGCTTGCTCGCGAAAGCGGTGTGTCAGTCGACATCTTAATCGCGTGATACACCGCCTTCGCGAGCAAGCCCGCTCCCACAGGGGCTTGTGTAATGCCGTCTGATGATGGCAATTCAGTTTCAGTTAAGTTCAGCTCGCTAAGGTGCCCCCCGTAGGCAACACATAAAAAATACGGAGACGCCCCATGAAATCCCTGACTGCCCTGTTCGCCGCGACCATCATCACCCTGACCGCCAGCCTCGCCCACGCCCGTGACTTGGGCCCCGACGAAGCCCTTCGGCTGCGCGACGCTGGTACCATTGTGTCTTTCGAGAAGCTCAACGCCACCGCTCTGGCCAAACATCCCGGTGCCAAAATCACCGAAACCGAGCTGGAGGAAGAGTACGGCAAGTACATTTACCAGGTTGAGATGCGCGACCCACAAGGCATTGAGTGGGATCTGGAATTAGACGCTGTCAGCGGGCAGGTTCTCAAGGATCATCAGGATACGTAATGAAGGTGTGTTCATTTTCACGCATGGCGCTGGTGCTGCTGGCGTTCTGCTCGGTCGTCATGGCCCGCGACCTCGATCAGGACGAAGCCCTGCGCTTGCGCCAGCAAGGCGTGATCCTGCCGCTTGAGCAACTGTTGAAACAGGCGCTGGACCGCTACCCCGGCTCCAAACTGCTGGAAGCCGAGCTTGAAGAAAAACACGACGTCTACATTTATGAAGTCGAGCTGCTGACCACCGAAGGGGTGGTCCGTGAACTGGACCTCGACGCCGCCACTGGCCAGTTACTGAAAGACAAGGAAGATTGATCGATGCGTTTGCTTCTGGTGGAAGACCACGTGCCGCTGGCCGACGAATTGATGGCCGGCCTCAACCGGCAGGGTTACGCCGTGGACTGGCTGGCCGATGGCCGCGACGCGGTGTATCAGGGCAGCAGCGAGCCTTATGACTTGATCATCCTCGACCTCGGCCTGCCGGGGTTGCCGGGGCTCGACGTGTTGGCGCAATGGCGGGCCGGTGGCCTGATGACCCCTGTGCTGATCCTCACAGCGCGCGGTTCCTGGGCCGAGCGTATCGAAGGGCTCAAGGCCGGCGCCGACGACTACCTGAGCAAACCGTTCCACCCCGAAGAGCTGCACCTGCGAGTCCAGGCGTTGTTGCGTCGCTCCCACGGTCAGGCCAATCAGCCGACGCTCAAGGCGGCGGGGCTGCATCTGGATGAAGGTCGCCAGTGCGTGACCCGCGACGGTGCCGACATTCAACTCACGGCCGCCGAATTCCGCCTGCTGCGCTACTTCATGCTGCACCCCGAGCAGATCCTTTCCAAAAGCCACCTCGCCGAACACCTCTACGACGGTGAAACCGAGCGCGATTCCAACGTACTCGAAGTTCACGTCAACCACCTGCGGCGCAAGCTTGGAAAAAGCGTCATCGAAACCCGTCGCGGCCAGGGTTACCTGTTCGGCGGGCAAGCCCAGTGAGGTCGATCCAGCGCCGCTTGAGTCTGGGGCTGATCAGCGTGATGGTAATCGTCGGTCTGGTGCTGGCGCAAACCAGTCTGTGGGTGTTCGAAATGGGGTTACAGCGCTACCTCGAAGACGGTTTGCGCAACGACAGCGAGAACTTGCTGGTGGCGCTGGTGCGCGGGCCGAACGGTGTGCAACTGGATGAGCAACGCCTGTCACCGGCTTACCAGCGNCCGTTCTCCGGGCACTACTTCCGTATCGATTTTGCCGACAAGCACTGGCGTTCCCGCTCGTTGTGGGATCAGGAGCTGCCGCCACTCGACCATCCCGGCCTGCACAGCAACCTGCAACTGGGGCCGGAAGGCCAGCAATTACTGGTGTTGCGTTCAGATTATCGACGGCTCGGGCAATCGATTTCGATCAGCGTGGCGCAGGACTACACGCCGGTGCGCGAGAGTTTCCGGCGCATGCAGCAGGTCGGCCTGGGCCTCGGGCTGGCGGGGTTGCTGCTGATTCTGCTGCTGCAACGGATCACCGTGCGCCGCGCCTTGCGTCCACTGGAAAAGGCCCGTGAGCAAATCGCCCAGTTGCAGCAGGGCCAGCGTTCGCAACTTGATNCTCAAGTGCCGCTGGAGCTCGAGCCGCTGGTGGCGCAGATCAACCACCTGTTGGCCCACACCGAAGACAGCCTCAAGCGTTCGCGCAATGCCTTGGGCAACCTCGGCCATGCGCTGAAAACGCCGTTGGCGGTGTTGCTGAGCGTGGCTTCCAGCGAGAAGCTCGACGCGCATCCCGAACTGCGCAAGCTCCTCAAGGCGCAGCTTGAGCAGGTGCAGCAGCGGCTCAATCGCGAACTCAATCGCGCCAGATTGTCCGGCGATGCGCTGCCGGGGGCGCTGTTTGATTGTGATGGGGAACTGCCAGGACTGTTGGCGACGTTGAACATGATTCATGGCGAACACCTGAACCTGAGCTACCGCGCACCGGCCGGTTTGCAGCTGCCGTGGGATCGCGAGGATTTGCTCGAACTGCTGGGCAATCTCTTGGATAACGCCTGCAAATGGGCGGATGCCGAGGTTCGGTTGAGCGTGGTAGAGACGGCGCAAGGGTTTGAGTTAAGCGTGGAAGATGATGGGCCGGGGATTCCCGAGGCGCAGCGCGATCAGGTGCTGAACCGGGGGACACGGCTGGATGAACAGACAGATGGGCATGGGTTGGGGCTGGGGATTGTGCGCGACATCGTCGACACGTGGGGCGGGGTGATGAGGTTGGAGGAGAGCGAGTGGGGCGGCCTGAAGGTCCTCATCACACTCCCCAAACGCTGACGCGGGCCTGAGGCTCACTGATCAACCTGTGGGAGCGGGCTAGCCCGCGATGGCGATCTAACAGTCAACATTGATGTTGGATGTTATGGCCTCATGGCGGGCAAGCCCGCTCCCACAGGTATTTGCATTAAACGCGAAACTGATCCATCAAACTCTGCTGTTGATTCGCCAGGCTATTGAGCGACTGGCTCACCCGCGCCGATTCATTCGCCTGCCCCGACAGCGACTCCGTGACATCGCGAATCGTCGCCACGTTGCTGTTGATCTCCTCGGCCACCGCGCTCTGCTCTTCGGCCGCAGACGCGATCTGCAGGTTCATGTCGCTGATCACCGTGACGGCATCGCCGATCTGGCGCAGGGCGGTGACCGCCTGGCCGACCTGCTCGACACTGCCTTGGGCCTGGCGATAGCTGTTGCCCATGGAACTGACCACCTCGGTGGTGCCGCTTTGCAGATGCTCGATCACCAGGCGGGTTTCTTCCACCGACTCCTGGGTGCGTCGCGCCAGGTTGCGGACCTCGTCGGCGACCACGGCAAAACCACGGCCGGCCTCACCGGCGCGGGCGGCTTCAATGGCGGCGTTGAGCGCCAGCAGGTTGGTCTGCTCGGCAATCCCGCGAATCACTTCCAGCACCGAACCGATTTTCTCGCTNTTGGCNGCCAGGCCTTCGACTTGCACCATGGCCGCGCTCATGTCGGCGGCGAGGTTGTCGATGCTAGTGGTGGTCTGATCGATGACGGTCAGGCCCCGGCGAGTCGCTTGATCGGCATCCTTCGCGGCCTGGGCGGCTTGCGCGGCACTGCGGGCGACGTCCTGGGCGGTGGCACTCATTTCATGGGAGGCGGTCGCCACCTGATCGACCTGGCGGTATTGCTGCTCCATGCCGGCGCTGGTTTCGCTGGCAATCGCGGCGGACTGGTCGGCGGTGCCACGGGCGTCCTGCACCGAGCGTTTCACCTGAGCAATAATCGGTTGCAGCTTGTCGAGGAAGCGGTTGAACCAGCCGGCCAGTTGCCCCAGCTCATCCTTCTTGTCATAGGCCAGGCGGCGGGTCAGGTCGCCTTCGCCGCTGGCGATGTCTTCCAGCATGCGTGCCACGCCGAGGATCGGTCGGGTCACGCTGCGAGCCATCAGCCACACCAGGATCAAGCCAATCACTGCGGCCAGCACACCGAGGCCGAGTTCAACCAGGGTGCCGCTTCTGTTGCTGTCATCGAGTTGGTTTTTCAGGGCTTCGGCGGGGCCGACCAGGACTTTTTCCGGCACGTCGAGCAACACGCCCCAGGACTTTCCGCCGGGGATCGGCTGGAACGGCGACAGCACTTTCAGTTGCTGGTTGCTGTGCAGGCTTTCGGTGTTGCTGCTGGTGGCGAGCATGCGAATCAGCTCGGCACCGTTGGTCTTGTCCACGGCGTCCAGGCGCTGGCTGAGTTTACTGGCGTCCGCGCTGTAACCGGCGAGCAAACCGACCGGGCTGANGATGCTGACGCGGGTCTGGCCGTCGTANAGCTTCTTGCTCGCGCCCTGACTCATGGCCTGCAGGCTGTTGAGGTTGATGTCCGCCGACAGCGAGGCGATGACTTTGCCATTGACCATCAGTGGGAAGACGATGCTGGTCATCAGCACGTTCTGCCCGTCGATCATATAAAAGTAGGGTTCGATGACGCAGGGTTTCAGGGTGGTGCGCGGGCAGGTGAACCAGGCGTTGGCTTTCTCGCCGCTGGGGCCTGTGCTGGTGTCGGACATGTCGCTTTCGGGCAGTGCCATGGAGGTCAGTTTGCCGGGTGTCGGCTGCGACCAGTAGAGAGCGAATCGGCCCTTGTCGTTGCTGCCCAGTTCCGCCTGGTTGGCGAACAACTCATCCTTGCCGTCCAGCGCATTGGCCTCGAACACCAGCGAGANGCCGAGCAAATCCGGGTTGGCNTGCAGCGCGGNCTTGACCTGGCGGGTCAGGTCTTCACGCAGGTCGAAGGCGTCCAGAAAACGTTTTTCCGCCTGATCGCGCAGGAACAGCACCTGACGCGAAAAACCGTGGCCGTATTGATAGGCGTCCATGAATTGCTGACGAATCACCAGCGCCTGGTTTTCACCCTGGGATTCGATCCGGGCCTGGGCGGCTTCGGTGAGCATCTCCATGCTCGAGGCTTTGACCTGTTGCGAGCTCTGCTCCATGCGATACAGCGACAGACCCACCAGCAGGGTCACGATTCCCAGCAGGCACAGGCCGGCCAGCAGGGTGATTTTCCATTGGATGGAAAGTTGTCTGAGCGACATGGAGAGACGTCCTTATTCGATATTTATCTGAGACTTTGCACTGTAACGGCCGTCATTCGGCTTTCTTTATGCCATCGGACAAATGGGCACTAGTGGCGAGGGCGCTAGCTCCCGCGGGGGGCGATGCGCCCCCAAAACCTGAGATAACGGTTTGTCAGATACACCGCATAGGCCCAATTGCGACTGCTGCGCAGTCGAACAGGAGCAAGCTCCCTCGCCACAGGTCACCCTAAGTTGTTACACATCTTCACCGACCACGCGCTTTGACACCGGGCCGACTCTGCGGCACAGTGCGCGCCCTCTAATAAAACCCATTCTTAAATCCGCTGGCGGCTCTTCGCAGACTGTCGGCTGAGCTCATTTCGCATGCCCTGAGGTAACGATGATTAATGCTGTAATTGCCGCGGTCGGCGTCATGCTGGTCCTCAGCCTGTCCCGCGTGCATGTGGTCATCGCCATCATTGTCGGCGCCCTGGTGGGTGGCTTGACCGGTGGCCTGGGCATTGAGGCCACGCTNAAAGCATTCAACGGTGGCCTCGGCGGCGGGGCGACGGTCGCGNTGTCCTACGCTTTGCTCGGCGCTTTCGCCGTGGCGATTGCCAAATCCGGCTTGGCTCATGCCCTGGCGGACAAGGCGCTGCTGTTGGTCGATCGCCAACACGCTAGCGGTGGCCGGCAGGTCAAGTGGCTGCTGATCGGCTTGCTGTGGGTGGTGGCCATCGCTTCGCAGAACATTCTGCCGATACATATCGCCTTTATTCCGCTGCTGGTGCCGCCGCTTTTATATGTGCTGACCAAACTGCAACTGGATCGCCGCCTGATCGCTTGCGTGATGACCTTCGGCCTGATCACGCCTTATATGATCCTGCCGGTGGGCTTCGGCAACATCTTCCTGAATGAAATCCTGCTGGCCAACGTTGCGCGCAGCGGCGTCGACATCAGCGGCATCAACGTCACCCATGCCATGGGCATTCCGGCGTTGGGCATGGTCGTGGGCCTTGCGGTGGCGTTTATCAGCTACCGCAAGAAGCGCGTCTACGACCTGGAAAAGATCGAGAAAGTCGAGCAAGTCGCGGTGGAATACAACCCGCTGAGCCTGATCGTCGCCGGTGTGGCGATCGCGGCGGCGTTCATCATTCAGCTGCTGCTGGACTCGATGATTATCGGCGCCCTGGCCGGCTTCCTGATCTTCTCGGTGTCGGGCATTGTGCGCTGGCGTGAAACCGACGACTTGTTTACCGAAGGCATGAAAATGATGGCGATGATCGGCTTCATCATGATCGCCTCCTCGGGGTTTGCCGAAGTGCTCAAGGCCACCGGTGACGTGCGTTCGCTGGTGGAAGCGTCNGCGGCGTGGATCGGGCACAGCAAAGGGGTCGGCGCGCTGTTGATGTTGCTGGTCGGTCTGCTGGTAACCATGGGCATCGGTTCGTCGTTTTCCACGGTGCCGATTCTTGCCGCGATTTTCGTACCGTTGTGCGTGCAACTGGGCTTCAGCCCGCTGGCCATCGTGTGCATTGTCGGCACGGCCGGTGCGCTGGGTGACGCCGGTTCGCCTGCATCGGACTCGACTCTGGGCCCGACCTCCGGTCTGAACATTGATGGCCAGCATCACCACATCTGGGACACCGTGGTCCCGACCTTCCTGCATTACAACCTGCCGCTGCTGGCGTTCGGCTGGGTGGCCGCGATGGTGCTGTAACCCCCTATCCCCTGTGGGAGCGTGGCTTGCCCGCGATTCTCCCACAGGGGCGGATTCAACTTTTGGTCCGGCGTGCCGTTAAAGCCTTTAACCACGCCAAAAAAATCAAAAGAGTGAACCGTCATGCGCATGAGCCTGAAGGCTAAAGTCCTGTCCCTTGCCGTTCTCCCGGTGTTGCTCTTTGCCGTGGTCATCAGCCTGACCACCGTGTGGATTCTGCAGGGCCAGGCGCGCAATGAGGTGGATGAAACCCGCCAGCGCCTGCTCAACGACGCCAAGACCACGCTGAAAAGTTATGTGGACGTGGCCATGACCACGATCAAACCGCTTTACGACGCGGCCGCCCCTGGCGATGACGCGGCGCGGGCGCACGTGATCAANNTGCTGTCNAACACCACCTACGGCAAGGACGGCTACTTCTTCGGCTACGACTCCGAGACCATTCGCCTGTTCAAGGGCAACAGCCCGGACGGCGTCGGCAAGAGCTTCAAGGACAACCGCGACCCCAACGGGGTCTACGTAAACCGCGACCTGGTCAAGGTCGGCAAAGACGGCACCCACTACCTGCAATACAGCTCGACCCAGCCGGGGCAGACCGA
>NZ_NMOJ01000042.1 GCF_002251635.1 Pseudomonas mandelii | reverse complement strand
TTGGTGCCCAAGCTGGGTTACACCGAGTACCTGCCGAAATGGGACATGGCGGTCGGTACGTCGGTGAACCTCGACGGTATCGAAGCGCAAGTCGCGCTGGTCCAGGCCAAGGTCCAGGAGCGCATGGAAGGCGTGGTGCTGACCATCGCCGGTATCGCCGCAGTGATGCTGCTGGTGATCGCCGCCGTGGGTATGGTGACGGCCAATACCATCCTGCGCCCGCTGAACCTGATGAAAGCCAACCTCGACGATATCGCGGCGGGCGAGGGCGACTTGACCCGCCGCCTGGCCATTACCAGCCAGGACGAACTGGGCGATCTGGCCGGCGCATTCAACCGTTTTGTCGACAAGATCCACGGCCTGGTGCGCCAGATCACCGAGATGACTGCGCAACTCACCGGCCTGGTGAGTCAGGTATCGGACCAGGCACAGCGCTCGGACCAGGCCATGGAGCGTCAGCGCCACGAGACCGATCAGGTCGCCACGGCGATCAACGAAATGTCGGCGGCGGCTCAGGAAGTGGCGAAGAGTGCGCAAAACGCGNCGGTGGCGGCGCAGCAAACTGACGTGGAAGGCCAGGCCGCCAAGCGTGTGGTGGACGGCAGCATCGCGCAGATCCATGCGCTGGTGAACGATATTCGCAGCAGCGGCGTGTCCCTCGACAGCCTGCAACAGGACGTGTCGTCGATTGTCAGCGTGCTTGGCGTGATCCGCTCGATTGCCGAGCAGACCAATCTGCTGGCGCTCAACGCCGCCATTGAAGCCGCGCGTGCCGGTGAAGCGGGTCGTGGTTTTGCGGTGGTGGCCGACGAAGTGCGGGCGCTGGCCAGTCGCACGCAGATCAGCACCCAGGAAATCCAGGGCATGATCGATCGCTTGCAGGCCGGGACCCAATCGGCGGTGGAAGCGATGCGCCGCTCCAGCGATGCGGGCGACGGTACCTCGGCCCGGGCCAACGAAGCCGGGGCGTCGCTGGACACCATGGCCCAATTGATCGGCACCATTAATTCCATGAACGCGCAGATTGCCAGCGCGGCGGAAGAACAGACCGCCGTGGCCGAAGAGATCAACCGCAGCGTGCATCAAATCGCCGTGGCGGTGGACAGCGTGGCCGATGAAACCCAACTCGGTGCCCAGACCTCACGCAGCCTCGCCGATCTCGGTCAGCGCCTGGGCAAACTGGTCGGCCAGTTCCGCATCTGACTTTATTTGCGAAATATTGGAGGCAAGCACTGAACCTGTGGGAGCGAGCACATCCAGCATCAATGTGACTGATCAACCGCTATCGCGAGCAAGGTTATGTGGTGTCAGGGCCTGTCCCAGTAGGGCACCGATCCGAAGCATTCAACGAAGAAATCAATCACCGTGCGCACCTTCACCGACAACCGTCGGCTGCCTGGCCACAGCACCGCAATCTGCTGCGGTTCGAGGCTGTTGGACACCTGATACTCCCCCAGCACCGGCACCAGCGTGCCGTTGCGCACCGCTTCGCCGATCAGCCACGACGGAAACATCACCAACCCCAGGCCTTGTTCGGCGGCTTGCGTGAGCGTGTCGGCGTGGTTGCCGGTGATCGGGCCTTTGACGGAGTAGGGCGTCCAGTCCTGCGGGTCCTTGCGGAAAAACCAGCGCTGCTGCCCGGCCACGCCCTTGTAGGCCAGGCACTGATGCGCCGCCAGTTCTTCAGGATGGTGCGGCGTGCCATGGCGTTTGAGGTAGGCCGGGCTGGCCGCGACTTGAAAGCGATGGGGCGCCAGGATCCGCGCCTGCATGCTCGAATCGTGCAGCGGGCCAATGCGAAACAGCAAATCGGCACCTTCCTGCAACGGGTCGACGTAGCTGTCGGTCTGCTGGATATCCAGTTGCAGTTTCGGATAGCGCTCGCACAACAGCCCCAGCCACGGCGTCAGATGCCGTTGCCCAAAGACCACTGGCGCATTGATCCGCACCAGCCCGCNGGGTTCGCTTTCCTGTTCCTGCAAGGCCTGTTCGGCTTCCTCCAGTTGCACCAGCACCAGCCGCGCGTGATGGCCGAGCATGCGTCCCGCTTCGGTGGGCGTGACGGCGCGCGTGTGGCGGTAGAGCAATTGTTGGCCGAGTGCCTGTTCCATCAGCTGGATCTGCCGCGAGATCGAGGAGGGCGCCAGGCTCTCGCGGCGTGCGACTTCGGAGAAGCTGCCATGGTCGAGCACCGCGACAAACAGCCGAAGTGCCTTGAATCCGAGCTCGTTGAGGCCGTGCATGATCGATCCTACTGTGCGAGTTACGCAAAAGTGTTGTCGGGATGCTCCCATTTATCGCAAAGGATCGCCAGCCGATAATGCCCGCCACAACGGCCCCCTTGTGGGGCGTGTTCATCTGATAACGGACAGGTTTTCCTTATNTATCGCAAAGGATCGCCAGCCGATAATGCCCGCCACAACGGCCCCCTTGTGGGGCGTGTTCATCTGATAACGGACAGGTTTTCCTTATGCAATCTTCTTCAATCGACATCGCTGCAGCGCCAGCGACCAAACCTGGGCTGCGGCTGTTGCTGCTGCCTCTGGTGATTCTCGCCGGCATGGGCCTTTCCGTGGAGGCCGGTTTGCTCGGGCCATTGGGTGTGCAGGTCGGGCATTTGTGGGCGACGTTGAGCATCTTCGGCGTCGGCTCGGCGATTCTGTTTCTGCTGTTGCTGTTCAGCGGCCCGCAANAAGGNCCGGCCNTCAACAATTTGCCGCGCTGGCAGTTGATCGGCGGGTTCCTCGGGCCGATGTACGTGGTGGTGCTGACACTCGCCACACCGCACATCGGTATCGCCATGACGATGATCGCGATCCTGTCGGGGCAGGTGGGCAAGAGTGTGTTGATTGACCACTTCGGCTGGTTCGGCGCCGCCCGCAAAAAGGTCAACGGTGAACGTTGGCTGGCGTTGCTGCTGATTGTCGCGGCACTTGTTCTGATTGCTCGGGGTTGATGATGAATCTGATTATTTTGTTGGCCGTGGTCGTGGCCGCCGGCGCGGTGTTGAGTATCCAGGCGGCGATCAACGGGCGTCTGGGCGAAACCGTCGGCGTGTTGCGCAGCAGTCTGCTGACCTTCGCCGTGGGCGCGGTGGTCACCGGGTTGCTGATCCTGTTTTTCGAACCGGCCCATGCCGTGAGCTTGCTGGACGTGCCGAAATGGCAGCTCAGCGGCGCCTTGTTCGGGGTGGTCTACATGATGGTCATGGTCGGCGCGGTGCCCCNCGTTGGCACGGCAGTGGCAACGGTGGCGGTGATCGTCGGGCAATTGGGCATGGGCATGCTGATCGACAACTTCGGCTGGCTCGGTAACCCGGCCATCGAACTGTCGGGCAGCCGGATGCTGGCGATGGTGTGCCTGGCGCTGGCGTTGCTGTTCATGTATCGCAGCAGCACCCGAAGCGAGTAACCCCGATTTNAGCAGGGGCTCCTACACTGATCAGTGAGGTGCGCATTTGCCGCACGCGACGACCACACCCATGGAGTCAGACTCATGATCGACAGTGACAGTAAATGCGACTGCCCCAAATGCTCTTGCAAACTGGGCGAGCACCCGATAGCGCGTCACGGCAAACACTATTGCTGTGAAGCGTGCGCCAAGCACCACGAACATGGCGAGGCGTGTGCGAGTAAGGGTTGCAAGTGTGCACACGCCATATAGGTCATCAACATCAAGTGGAGCCACTCGGGCTCCACTTTTAATGTCGGGTGACTTCCCCCTGTGATGCTCAACCCGCCGGTCGCCACGTCACATTTTCGATGCCGAATTTTTCCGCCAGCGGCTTGCTGGTTTTTTGCACCTTCTCTCGGCCAAAGCGCGGGATTCGTCCGACCCCGGCATCACAACTGGCCCAGTGCCAAGCCTCCGCGTTGTCCATTTTGTCCAGGCGGATAATGAAAGACTTTGGCGCGCCATGAAGGGTGTATTCAATGACGAAAAGTTTTGCGTTGTTCATAAAGCCCGTATTCCTCCCTGTGGTAATACAAGGATCGTTTGGGTAACGGAAAATTCATTCGAATTGTCAGACGGCCGCCGCCGGTGGCAACAAGGTGAGTGGCCCGTTACCATGCAAGACCTGAAAACCCCAATGATCATTGCCCATGGCCCTCGCCGCCCCGCCAGACCTGAGTGACACCGATGTGCCCGTTCAACCGCTGGCACGCACTTACCCGCGCGGCTTGTACATCGAGCCCCACGAGCATGAATGGGGCCAATTGCTGTACGCGATGAGCGGGGTAATGTGGGTCGAAACGCCCCATGAGGCGTTGGTGGTGCCGCCACAACGGGCGGTGTGGCTGCCGCCGGGCGTGCCACATGGCATTCGCGTGGTCTCGGACCTGCAGATGCGCAACATCTACCTGCGGCCCTCATTGGCGGCCACGCTGGATGACAGTGTTCAGGTGATTGAAGTCGGCGGGCTGCTGCGTGAGCTGATCGTCGGGCTGGTGGAGCAGGGCGATGATGGTGCGCCCGAGTATTACGAAGCGCTGGTTGGCCTGGCGCTGTTGGAGCTTAGGCGAGCCAGGCGTTCGCTGTTGAAAATCCCGTTGCCGGATGATTCCGACCGACGCCTGATGCACCTGTGTCAGGCCGTCATGGCCGCGCCCTCGCTGGACATTCCCTTTGAGCAGCACGCGGAAAATGCCGGTGCCAGCGTGCGCACCCTGGCGCGGCTGTTCAAGGAAGGCCTGGGCATGGGCTTCGCCGAATGGCGGCGGCAGGTGCAATTGGCGACGGCGGCGGCGGAATTGATTCAAGGCGTGCCGGTCAGCACGATTGCCCGCGAACTGGGCTATTCGCCGAGCAGCTTCAGCGACATGTTCCGCCGGGAACTGGGTGTCGCGCCTTCGCAGTTCTGCGCGAGCCAACATTAAGTCCAGCCATAAGCAAAACCTGTGTAGCAGCAGGCTTCGTCAGCTGCTGCACAGTTCGCATTGCATCGTGCATCGTGCATCGGCGNCCATAAGCAAAACCTGTGTAGCAGCAGGCTTCGTCAGCTGCTGCACAGTTCGCATTGCATCGTGCATCGTGCATCGGCGCTTTGGCCGATATTCAGAAGCACTTGGCCGATGCCCGCCGAAACCTCGCTCTAGACTTTGGGCATACCTTGATTGCCCACGGAGTCTGCCATGAGCTACCTCATCTCGCTGGTCATTGGTCTTGGCGTCGGCCTGATCTACGGCGCACTGGATTTTCGTTCGCCCGCCCCACCGGCCATTGCCCTGGTGGGCTTGCTGGGCATGCTCGTCGGCGAAAAGTTGTGGCCCATGGGCCGGCAACTGATGGCTGGCTGGGTCTCCTGAAACCCTTTCCTTTATGCGATGGACACTCCCATGAAAGCACTGCAATTCGACCAGACCGGCGACCTCTCGGCCTTGCGTTATGTCGATGTCCCGACCCCCGTTCCCGGCGCCGATGAAGTGCTGGTGCAGATCAAGGCGGCCGGACTCAACCCCAGCGATGTGAAGAACGTGCTGGGACGGTTTCCCTACACCACCTTGCCACGGATCCCCGGCCGGGATTTCGCCGGTGTGGTGGTTGAAGGGCCTCAGGCGCTGATCGGTCAGGAAGTCTGGGGCACTGGTCGTGAACTGGGTTTTTTTGCCGACGGCTCCCATGCGCAATTCGTCAAACTGCCGGCCAATGGCGTGGCACTCAAACCCACCCATCTGAGCTTCGCCCAGGCCGCCAGCCTCGGCGTGCCGTACACCACGGCGTGGGATGCACTGGAGCGCAGCCTGGTGACGGCCGCAACGCGGCTGTTGGTGATCGGCGGCGGGGCGGTCGGCAGTGCCGCGCTGGCGCTGGCCAAGGTGCGCGGCGCTCAAGTCCTGGCAGCGGCGCGGCGGCCCGAGCAGGTCAAGGATCTGCAGGCGCAGGGGTATCAGACGCTGCAACTGGATAAACCGGACGACCTGGGGGCGCAGGTGCAGGCCGTGTATACCGGCGGCGCCGACGTGATTTTCGACACCACCGGCTTCTGGCTACCGGCCTCGGTCCCGGCGCTCGCGGCGTTCGGCCGCATCGCGATCATCGCGGCGCCGGTAGACGGCCTGGTGCAACTGCCGGCACTGGCGTTGTATCGCAAGGGCGGTTCGGTGGTGGGGATCAATTCGTTGCTGTACGGCGTCCAGGCGTGTGCGGCGATGCTCGATCAGTTCGGCAAGTTCTTTGACCAAGGGTTGCTGCCGTTGCCGGAAGGGTTGTTTGAATCGCCGCTGGCGGAGGGGTTGGAGCGGTATGAAGAAGTGAATCAAGGTGCCGGGGATAAGGTGATTTTGTTGCCGTAACGCCAATCAAAATGTGGGAGTGAGCCTGCTCGCGATGACGGAGTGTCAGTCGACATTTGTGTTGCCGGATACACCGCTATCGCGAGCAAGCTCGCTCCCACAGGGTTTTGGATTGTCAGATCAAACCTCGGGAACACCGTTCTCCCACGCCGACCAATTGTTCAAGATCTCCTGCACCAACGGATTCCCCGTCCGGTACAGGTTCTCCAGTGCCGGCACAAACCCGCCCTGATCCGCATACTTGAGCAAGTTGTCCACTTCGCTCTGGCCCGGGGCCGGTCGGTCGAAGTCAGAGCCCGCGCGCACCACCGCCAGGCGTTGCACATCCACCAGGCCCTCGCGACTTGCCCGCAGCAGCGCTTCGTAGGTGGAGTTATCTTCCTGCTGGGTGGTGCAGTACTCGCCTTTGTTGTCGGTGAACAGTTTGGTCCAGACCTCGGCACGTTCACTCAAGCGCGTCCCGGAAAACCAGGTGTTGCCCGCCAGCGTGTCGCACTTCGTCACCGTCGGTGGCTGATTGGCCGGGGCCGACGGGTACTTCAGGCGCCATGCCGCCGATTCCTTGCTTTCGCTCAACTGGACGTTGTGGGTCAGGGCGAATGCCTTGGCCTGCAACTTCGGATTGAGCTCGAACACTTCGGTCTTGTAGTCCAGTGGCGGTTTTTCGTTGGGGCCTTTGGTGTTGATGCCGATGTAACCGGTCGGCCAGTCTTTCGGCACGTCTCGCGAATCCAGTTCCCACTGAGTGCCGAACTCCACCAGGTAATGCGCCCACGCGGTGGTGCCGATGGTCCCGTGTTTGTGGCTGATACCGGCAATCCCGGCGATCAGGAAATAGCTCTGGCGCAGGTCGAACTTGGGCGACAAGGCCAAGGCCAGGGTCGACGCGGCGGCGTTGGTCTGGCCCATGCCGGTCACCAGCAGGCATACATCCTGNGNGTTGCAGCGAATCACCGGGTATTCAGCCGACAGGCCCGGCACGCGTACTTCCTGCTTGAGTTCCAGGCGGTCGATCCAGGTCTGCGCCTCGGGGGCGAACATGGTGATCAGCATCACTTTCGGCTGGATCGGTGCTTCGCTCGCCCAGGCAGTGGAAGAGAGCAGGGTGGCACAGGCCAGGGAAATACGCGTCATTGCATTCATAAAACCTCCAGGTTCAATCAAGCCTCAGAACTGATAACCGATGCCGGCGTAGTAACCCCAGCCATTGGAGCGAGCGCGGAAATCGCCTTCGCCGAAGTTCAGCTCGCTGCCGTCCTCCCAGTTGCCGCCGTTGTGAAAGTAACGGCCAACCAGGGTAAAGCGCAGGTGGGTAAACGAATACAGCAGCACGTTGGTCGCCACCAACGAGTTGGCGGTGCGCGCCGGGTTGTCCTTGTGCAGGTCCGAGCCGAAATCGTAGTTGGTGAAGCCGATGTAGGTCAGCGACGCACCGTTATCGAAACTGCTGATAGGCACGATGTACTTCATTTGTGCACGGTAGCCGTCCCACGAATATTCATTGCTCGCGCCATAGTTTTCCCACTGATAACGCCCGTAGAAGTTCGCCGACAAGTTGACTCGCGAGTGGGTGTCGATGTCGGTGCCCAGGCCGCTGTAAAGNGTNTTGGCGCGGTTGGACTTATTGCTGCCATGGTCGTAGATCCAGTCAAACGCCACATACCATTCCTTGAACGGCCCGATGGCCAGGCTGCGACCAGCCAGGTAGTCGATGGAGATGCGCGGCTCGTGCTCCATGAATACCGGCGAGCCATGGTCCCACGCGCCTTTGTCATTACTGTTACCGATGCCGAGAATCTTCGGCACGTCGATATAGCCGTACAACTCGAACGGGCCCTTGCGACCGAAGTACTCGTACTCCAGATAGACGTCATCCTGCGGCTTGGGGCCGAAGCTGATGTCTTTGCTGCCGATCAGTGTCAGGTCCTGATTGAACCAGTCCGACAGGTAAACGCCTTTTTTCGGCGGGCTGGCTTCGGGACTCAGGGTTTCGCCCTGGGCGGATTCTTCGGCGGGCGCGGGTTGCGCCAAAACGGTGCTGCTGAGTAGTCCTGTAACGCTGGCCAGCAGCAAGGAAACAGCAAGAGTGCGCGAGCAAGTCACGCGGCTGGACGTGCGGTGCATTAAAAGTCCCTTTTCGTGCGGATCAAAAGCCCGGTTCTTCGGGCGTGCGCGGTTATGTCGCGAAAACGTCTGTATCAGCGACTCGCAAACGTTTGCACAAGAGATGCCAATTATTTCAATTCCATGAAAAATCGACGAAATCAGGGTTTTTATTGTCGACTTGGTCAAATACGCGAACTGACGCCTTGGATTGACCGTCAATGCNCGCGAACTGACGCCTTGGATTGACCGTCAATGCTAGACTCGCCCGCATTGTCTTCACGAGGTTATTCCCCCATGAGCGAGCCGATTCGTCTGACCCAATACAGCCACGGCGCCGGCTGTGGCTGCAAGATTTCACCGCAAGTGCTGGAGGTGATTCTGGCCGGCAGCGGGGCGCAGAATCTTGACCCCAAGCTCTGGGTCGGCAACGCCTCGCGCGATGACGCGGCGGTGTACGCGATCGACGAAGAACGCGGCGTGGTCTCGACCACCGACTTCTTCATGCCGATCGTCGATGACCCCTTTGACTTCGGCCGCATTGCCGCCACCAACGCGATCAGCGACATCTACGCCATGGGGGGCGACCCGTTGATGGCGATTGCGATCCTCGGCTGGCCGGTGAATGTATTGGCGCCGGAGATTGCCCGGGAAGTGATTCGCGGTGGACGTTCGGTGTGTGACGAGGCGGGCATTCCGTTGGCCGGTGGGCACTCCATCGATGCGCCGGAGCCAATCTTCGGCCTGGCGGTGACCGGACTGGTAGAAAAACGCCACATGAAGCGCAACGACACCGCTACCGCCGGCTGCAAACTGTACCTGACCAAACCGCTGGGCATCGGCATCCTCACCACTGCCGAGAAGAAGGGCAAATTGCGCGAGGCGGATGTCGGCCTGGCCCGCGACTGGATGTGCACCCTGAACAAACCCGGCAGCCGTTTCGGCAAGCTCGACGGCGTGACGGCGATGACCGACGTCACCGGCTTCGGTTTACTGGGGCACTTGGTTGAAATGGCCGATGGCAGCAACGTGACCGCGCGCATCGAATACAACCGCGTGCCGCGTCTGCCGGGTGTCGAGTATTACCTCGACCAGGGCTGCGTGCCGGGCGGCACCCTGCGTAATTTCGACAGTTACGCGAGCAAGGTCGGGCGCGTGCAGGAACTGCATAAACGGGTGCTGTGCGATCCGCAGACCAGCGGCGGCCTGCTGGTGGCGGTCACGCCCGAAGGCAACGAGCAATTCCTCAAAGTGGCCAGCGAATTGGGGCTGTCCCTTGAACCAATCGGTGAACTGGTCGAGCGACAGATCAACGCGGTCGAGGTGTTTTGATGTCAATCGACTTCACCAACTACCGCGACATCTTCCTCAACGACCGGCCGATGATGGATACCCGCGCGCCGATCGAATTCATCAAGGGCGCGTTTCCCGGTGTGGTCAATCTGCCGCTGATGAACGACCACGAGCGGCAGCGGATCGGCACTTGCTACAAGCAACACGGCCAGCAAGCGGCGATCACCCTGGGGCATCAACTGGTGTCCGGCGAGATCAAGGCCGAACGCATCCAGGCCTGGGCCGATTTTGCCCGGGCGCACCCTGAGGGCTATTTGTATTGTTTTCGCGGCGGCTTGCGTTCGCAGATCGTCCAGCAGTGGCTCAAGGACGAGGCCGGCATCGACTATCCGCGTGTCGGAGGCGGCTACAAGGCCATGCGCAGCTTCTTACTGGACACGGTCGATCAGGCCGTTGCCGAGTGTGATTTCGTATTGCTGGGCGGCATGACCGGCACGGGTAAAACCGAGGTGCTCACGCAGCTGCNNAACGCCCTGGACCTTGAGGGGCACGCCAACCATCGCGGTTCCAGCTTCGGCAAGCGCGCCACGACACAACCGTCCAACATCGACTTCGAAAACCGCCTGGCGGTGGACGTGCTGAAGAAGCGGGCCCACGGCATCGAGCAGTTTGTGCTGGAAGACGAAAGCCGGGCGATCGGCAGCTGCGCGTTGCCATTGCCGCTGTTTCAGGGCATGCAGCAGTATCCGATGGTCTGGTTGGAAGACAGCCTGGAAGGACGGGTCGAACGGATCTTGCGTGATTACGTCGTGGACTTGTGTGCCGAGTTCATCTGCGTGCACGGCGATGAAGGTTTTGCGCTGTTTTCCGAGCGTCTGCTGGAAAGCTTGAACAACGTTCAGAAGCGCCTGGGCGGTGAACGGCACCGGCGGATGTTGATCCTGATGGAAGACGCGCTGGCGGAGCAGGCCCGCAGCGGTGCGGTGGACTTGCACCGGGTGTGGATCGAAGGGTTGCTGCGTGAGTATTACGACCCGATGTACGCCTTCCAGCGTGAAAGCAAAGGCGCACGGATCGAGTTCGCGGGGGAGCAGGGCGCGGTTCTTGAGTACTTGCGTGAGCGTGCTACGCAGCGAGGATAATGTTGTTTTTGCCGGCCTCATCGCGGGCAAGCCCGCTCCCACAAGGTTTTAGTTCACCACAGATCCCTGTGGGAGCGGGCTTGCCCGCGATGAGGCGGTTTTTCTGGCCCCATCGCGAGCAGGCTCGCTCCCACACTGGATCTGTGTCGCGCCGGAGATCCAATGTGGGAGATCAACCGACAGTGATGGGTTGNNTNTNCCGGCCTCATCGCGGGCAAGCCCGCTCCCACAAGGTTTTAGTTCACCACAGATCCCTGTGGGAGCGGGCTTGCCCGCGATGAGGCCCAAACAGGCGCTATAGACTTTAATGCCGGGAAGGGGCCCGACAGCTTAAGTCGGACACGTCTCCCGCCCATTATCCAGCCCTTGCTTGTAGCTATGGCTCTGCAGGCTCGCCTTGCCGTTGTGCCAGGTCAGCGTGAGCACAAACAGCGAGTCGTAGTCGCTGGATTCCCAGTCTTCGGTGATCTTCTGTTTCTTGCCGACCGCATCTCCCGCGACCTTGTTGATCAGCTCGGGCAGGTAACCGTGGGACCAGGCGGTATAGATGANCGCGTTGTGGTACTTGTCTTCGACCAACTCGTCGGCGAGGGCGCTGGTGTCATTGGCTGAGAATTTGATATTCACCGGCAGGCCGAGCTTGATGGCGCTGGGGCTGATGGTCATCAGCGGCCGAATGTAGCTGTAGGAATTGTCGTGTTCACCTTCCTCGACGTTGCGTGTCGGGTTGGCGGCGAATACGTAATTGGCCTTGCCGAATTTTTCCGGCAATACGCTCGCCAGGTTCATCGCGCGATTCAGGCCCTGGCAGTTGAGCTGGCCGAGGCCGCCGACCGGTTTTTCACCGTGACGCAGGAATACCAACGTCTGCGTGCCGTCTGCCGGTTGGGCGCGGCTCTCTCTGGACTCCAGCGACAAGAACAACGCGCTCACCGCCAGCAGGGAGGGCAGGACGATATACGCGCGTTGCTTGAAGCGACTAACGAATTTCAAAAGGTTCATCATTTAATAAGTGATCTTCAGCGCGTTCGGTTAAGGCTGACAAACCTTTACACCACGAGCTCCCAGCATCGGGTGTTTTCCATGTCGTTGGGCCGGTCCGTTTCCGAAAGGGCAGTTCTCAGAGTCCTCTGAGCCCATTTGGTTCGATTCCGGCGACTGCACCGCAATGTACCGGTAACCTTACATGGGCTGGAGTAGAGGTTATCGACAGGATGTTGCGGATTTATGGACACGGTACACGTAGAGGCGCTGCAGAAAGACTGTAATGTTTTGATCTTGTTCATCAGCAGGATTGATACCAAAAAAACCGGCGCCTCCATTATGATCAGCGCTTACGTTTTCCCTGTGGATGCTTCCCATGACCGATCTGTCCGCGTTCCCGATTACCCAAAAATGGCCAGCCCACTACCCTGACTGGATCCAGCTGTACTCCTTGCCGACCCCCAACGGCGTCAAGGTGTCGATCATGCTCGAAGAGATCGGTCTGCCTTACGAACCCCATCGCGTGGGCTTCGACACCAACGATCAGATGTCTCCCGAGTTTCTGTCGCTGAACCCCAATAACAAGATCCCGGCGATCCTCGACCCCCACGGTCCAGAGGACAAACCCCTGCCGTTGTTCGAATCCGGGGCGATCCTGATTTACCTTGCCGACAAGAGTGGCCAGTTGCTGGCGCAGGAATCGGCGGCGCGTTACGAGACGATCCAGTGGCTGATGTTCCAGATGGGTGGCATCGGGCCGATGTTTGGCCAGCTCGGGTTCTTCAACAAGTTCGCCGGCAAGGACTACGAGGACAAACGTCCGCGTGACCGCTACGTCGACGAAAGCAAACGCCTGCTGCAAGTGCTGAATGGCCGTCTGCAAGGGCGCGACTGGATCATGGGCGAACGCTACACGATCGCCGACATTGCAACCTTTCCGTGGGTGCGTAACCTGATCGGCTTCTATGAGGCAGGCGATCTGGTGGGCATCAAGGATTTCCCCAATGTCACACGCGTGCTGGAACGCTTCCTGGCGCGGCCGGCGGTGATACGCGGGCTGGAAATTCCCAAGTAAATCTCTTCGACTCTCTCAAGACCAAGGCAGGCAATGAGCTCATTCGATTTCAAGCAAGTGGATGTCTTTAGCCGGGTTGCGCTCAAGGGCAATCCGTTGGCGGTGGTGTTCGGCGCAGACAGGCTCAGCGATGAACGCATGGCGGCGTTCGCGACCTGGACCAACCTCAGCGAAACCACGTTCATCCTCGAACCGCGCGACCCTCGCGCTGACTATCGAGTACGGATCTTCACCACCCTCAACGAGTTGCCGTTCGCCGGTCACCCGACCTTGGGCACCTGCCACGCGTGGCTTGAGGCCGGTGGCGTGCCCAAGGGCGAGGAAATCATTCAGGAGTGCGGCGTCGGTCTGGTGCGGGTGCGCAAGCAAGGCGCGGAGCTGGCCTTTCTCGCGCCGCCACTGATCAAGACAGGGCCGGTGGACGCTGACGTCGTCGAACGCGTGCGCCGTGGGCTGCGACTGGAACCGGGGGCGATTGTCCGGGCCCAGTGGGTCGATAACGGTGCCGGCTGGTTGGCAGTGATGGTCGAGGACCGCCGTCAGGTGCTGGATTTGCAACCGGATCATTCACAAATGCTGGGCCTGGCCGTCGGCGTGATCGCGCCATGGCACCCCGAGCGCGATGGCGATGACGCGCAGTTTGAAGTGCGTGCGTTCATCTCCGGCGACGGCATGCCGGAAGACCCGGCCACTGGCAGTTTGAACGCCGGAATTGCGCAGTGGTTGCTTGCCGAGGGGCTGGCGCCGGCGACCTACGTGGTCAGCCAGGGCCTGACCATGGGCCGCGCCGGGCGCATTCAGGTGGAGCAGGTGGAGGATGCGATCTGGATTGGCGGTTCAGTGGTCACCTGCATAAGTGGCACCCTGACGCTTTAACCCTTAACCCTGTGGGAGCGGGCAAGCCCGCTCCCACAGGGTTTTNACCCTGACGCTTTAACCCTTAACCCTGTGGGAGCGGGCAAGCCCGCTCCCACAGGGTTTTATCCTGGATGCGCGATTATTGCCGGACCGGTAAGGGTTTGTTATGCACCTGAGGTTTGTGCCCCGCGCCTCGCAGGGCATAAGCTTCGCCCCCTACGACTTTCGTCTCGACCTCCGTTTTTCAGGAACCCCCTCATGTCCAGTCAGTTCCCCGAAGCACGTCCACGCCGTCTGCGCCGCAATGCGAGCCTGCGNGGCTTGTTCCAGGAAACCGAATTCACCCTCAACGACCTGGTGTTGCCGATTTTCGTCGAAGAAGAAATCGACGACTTCGTACCGATCACCAGCATGCCGGGTGTGGTGCGAATCCCAGAGAAGAAACTGGCCGGTGAGATCGAGCGTTTTGCTCGTGCCGGGATCAANTCGGTGATGACGTTCGGCGTGTCCCATCACCTGGACAGCAGCGGCAGCGACACTTGGAGTGACAACGGTCTGGTGTCGCGCATGTCGCGCATTGCCAAGGANGCCGTGCCGGAAATGATCGTGATGTCCGACACCTGCTTTTGCGAATACACCGACCATGGCCANTGNGGCGTGATGCACAACCATGAAGTCGACAACGACCAGACCCTGATCAACCTTGGCAAACAAGCCGTAGCGGCGGCCCGTGCCGGTGCGGATGTGATTGCCCCGTCAGCGGCCATGGACGGGCAGGTCCAGGCCATTCGCCGGGCCCTCGACGAAGCTGGTTTCACCCAGACCGCGATCATGGCCTATTCGACCAAATTCGCCTCGGCCCTCTACGGCCCGTTCCGCGAAGCCGGTGGCAGCGCCCTCAAGGGCGACCGTAAAAGCTACCAGATGAACCCGATGAACCGCCGCGAAGCCGTGCGCGAATCGCTGCTGGACGAGCAAGAGGGCGCGGACGCGCTGATGGTCAAGCCTGCCGGTGCCTACCTCGACATCATCCGCGACATTCGCGAAGCCTCGCGCTTGCCGGTGGCGGCCTATCAGGTGAGTGGTGAGTACGCGATGATCAAATTNGCCGCGCAGGCCGGGGCCATTGATGAGGACCGTGTGGTGCGTGAAAGCCTTGGCGCGATCAAGCGGGCGGGGGCGGATCTGATCTTTACCTACTTCGCGATGGACCTGGCTCTGGCCGGGATCTGACGGCTAGCACTCATCCCTGTGGGAGCGGGCTTGCCCGCGATAGCGGTGGATCAGTCANTGCATNTGTNGACTGACATNACGCCATCGCGGGCAAGCCCGCTCCCACAGGGATTTTGGGTGTCTTCAGCGGCTGCCGAAAAACGGCCGGATCTTGTGCTCCTTGAAGTACCGCTCAATCACCTTCGGATCGGCCGAGTTGTCGGCAATCGCCACATACGTATCCGGCCGCAACAGATAAAACCCGTTACGCCCCAAACCCGCCGCTTCAAACGCCGGCCGCCAGTCGAACACGTGCAACGGCAGGTGATGCTCGTGGCACCAGGCGATCATTTCGTCACTGGTGTCGCCATACACATGCACCTGCCAGGTCAGACACTTCAGCGATTCGAAATTGTCCCCCTCACCGTCGTGAGCCCAGGGCAGGCGGTCGCCGCCATGAACGTGGCCGGCGACACCCGTGCTCAACGCTGTTCCACGATAGTTGAGGGTGATCTGCGACACCGTGCGAAACAGAAACTCCCGGGACGTTTCGAATGAGGCCATTTTGGGGATCAGGAACGGCGCCAGACGGGTGCGCAGCAAATCGGCCATGCGCCCTTCGGCGGTGACAAACGTGAAGACCCGGTCGGTGGTGGCCACCAGTTTGCGGGCAAAGGCGATGCGTTCGTTTTCGTAGGTGTCCAGCAACGTGGCCGTGGCGCCGCCGCTCAAGACGGCCGCCAGTTTCCAGGCCAGGTTGATGGCATCGCCGATCCCGGTGTTCATGCCCTGGCCGCCCGCCGGGCTGTGGACGTGGGCCGCGTCGCCCAGTAAAAATGCGCGACCGCTGCGAAAGTGATCCGCCACCCGATGATGCACACGATACGTCGAGAACCAGTTCACCTGATCAATCTGCACCTTCAGATGTTCGATGGCCTGGCTACTGACATCGGCAAACCCGAGGGTTTCAAGACGGTCGGCGCGTTCGTCGCGCACGGTGCCGATCAAGCGGGCGCGGCCTTTACCGGCTAACGGAAACACTGCGAGAAAGTCCGCTTCATCCAGGTCCAGGTGCAGTTCACCGTTGAACGTCGGGCCCTGGGCCTGCACATCGGCGACATAGAAAATCTGCTGGTAGGTGCCGCCGGGGAAACCGGTGTCGAGGGTCTTGCGCACGATTGACCGGGCGCCGTCGCAACCCGCCAGGTAGCACGCCTGACAGCTTTCCTGCTGGCCGTCGGGCAAGCGCAGCCTTGCGCTGATGCCATCGCCGGTTTCCTCAAAACCCTCCAGTTCGGTGCTGCGTTCGACCTTGATTCCGAACCCTTCGAGGCGTTCAATCAGCAGCTGTTCGTGTTCATCCTGAGGGAACATCTCGAGAAACGCATAAGGCGTCAGCCCCTCGCCGATGCCGGTCAATGGCAAGCGCGCAACGGGCTCGCCTTTCACCCAGAAATTCGCCGCGTCCACCCGGTGGCCTTTTTGTACCACTGCATTGCTGAGGTCGAGCTGACGGTAAAGCTCCAGCGTCCGCGCCTGGACTGCCAGCGCCCGGGACGTGGTGCCGGGGGCCGACGTCTTGTCGATAATCCGTACCCGAATTCCCTGTTTGCTCAACCACAGCGCCAGTACCAGCCCGGTCGGGCCGGCGCCGACGATCAGCACGTCGCTACGGTTCATGAGCCTGTCCTCCTCGGTGTGTGGCTCAAGTATGGTCCAGCCCGTGGATATGATAAGGCTGGCCGCCCAACGGAAAAGGCCCCGCAACCGCGAAGTGGCGGGGGATGCAAGGCAAGGGGAACGGGGCGTTGCGGCAGGAGTCATAGCCTGCGCCATGCCATTGATCGTATGGTTAACCCGGTCCAGCGGATTTGATGGAGCACCATGCAAGCCAATCGATTGATCATGAGCATCGCGGCATTGCTGGTGTTGGCCGGTTGCGGCACCCAGCGCACTCAGGAGTTGCCGGCCCGCAAACCCGCCGAGGTCAAGGCTGAGATCGTGCGCCTGCTGCCGGCGAAAACCGTTGACCGCCAAGGCTGGGCCACGGACATCTACGCCGCCTTTGCCGCGCAGAACATCTATCCCTCCACGCAAAACCTGTGTTCGGTACTCGCGGTCACCGAGCAAGAGTCGACCTTCCAGGTCGACCCACCCGTGCCGGGCCTGGGCAAGATCGCCCGCGAAGAGATCGACCGTCGTGCCGCTAAAGTCCATATCCCCAGCCTGCTGGTCAGCGGTGCACTGCAGGTCAGTTCATCCAACGGTAAAAGCTACAGTGACCGGCTGAATGCGGCGCGCAGCGAAAAAGAACTCAGCGCGATTTTCGATGACTTCATCGGCATTGTGCCCATGGGGCGGACCTTGTTTGGAGGGCTCAACCCGGTGCACACCGGTGGGCCGATGCAGGTCAGCATCGACTTCGCCGAGCAACAGGCACGGGATTATCCGTATCCGGTGGAGGGCTCGATCCGTCGTGAAGTGTTCAGCCGTCGCGGCGGCATGTACTTCGGCATTGCCCACTTGCTTGGGTACCCGGTGAGCTACAAGCAACCGCTGTATCGCTTCGCCGATTTCAATGCCGGTTGGTACGCCAGCCGCAATGCGGCGTTTCAGAACGCGGTGAGTCGAGCATCAGGCATCCCTTTGGCGCTGGATGGCGATCTGGTGCGCTACGACGCGATCATGCCGGGCACCACGGAACTGGCGGTGCGCAGCCTTGGCAAGCAATTGGGCATGCGCAACACGACCATTCGCGATCAATTGGAGGAGGGCAAAAACTTTCAGTTCGAGGACACCCAACTCTATGCGCGGGTGTTCGACCTGGCAGAGAAGGCGGAAGGTCGACCGTTGCCTCGTGCAGTGTTGCCGGGCATCGTGCTGCAAAGCCCGAAAATCACCCGCAAACTCACGACAGCATGGTTCGCCAAGCGGGTTGATGAGCGTTATCAGCGATGCATGACGCGGGCGGGCAAGTGACCGGCTGCAAAATACAGGCGTAAAAAAACCCGGCTGATGAGGCCGGGTTTTTCATTGAGTACCGCGGTAAAACCATTCATTTATGCAGCGCGGCTTTCGATCAGACGGTCGGAACCACCTTCAGCGACGCGGTTTTCGATCAGACGATCCGAACCACCTTCAGCGACGCGGTTTTCGATCAAACGATCCGAACCACCTTCAGCAACGCGTTTCTCGATCAGACGATCCGAACCACCTTCAGCAACGCGNTTCTCGATCAGACGATCCGAACCACCTTCAGCAACGCGNTTTTCGATCAGACGATCCGAGCCACCTTCGGCAACGCGTTTCTCGATCAGACGATCCGAACCACCTTCAGCNACGCGGTTTTCGATCAGACGGTCGGAACCACCTTCGGCAACGCGGTTTTCGATCAGACGATCCGAACCACCTTCGGCTACGCGGTTTTCGATGAGACGGTCGGAACCACCTTCAGCGACGCGGTTTTCGATCAGACGATCCGAACCACCCTCAGCCACACGGCTTTCGATCAAGCGATCCGAGCCGCCTTCAGCGACAACCGGGTGAGCAGAGGTAGCGGCGAAAGCGTTAACTGCAAAAACCGAGAAAGCGATGCTGAGAAGGATTTGGCGTTTCATGATGGTGTGCTCCGGGGGGTAGTTGTTTGGTATGGAGGCGATGTTACGCCGCGGATTTTTTATGAGAACTTCATTGATGTGATGTTGAACATCGACGGCATTGATAGGTGACACGAAACCCCTCATGCGGGCGTGATGGTTCAGTCGTCGGATGGCGGCGGCGGGGTGGATCGGCGCTTCTACACTGGTTAGCTGGCGCGTGCCTTTGCCTTCGAGGAGTCGATCATGAATGCCAGTTCCTGTGTTCCCGAGCACACCGGCCTGCTGCTGGTGGATCCTTATAACGACTTCCTCAGCGAAGGCGGCAAACTGCATGGCCGCGCTCAACCGGTGGCTGACAGCGTCGGCACGCTGGCCAATCTGAAAACCGTGGTGGCGGCTGTTCGCAAGGCTGGCATCCAGATTTTCTATGTTCCGCATCACCGCGCCGAACCCGACGAACTGGCGCGCTGGAAACACCCCAGCCCCTATCAGCAAGGTGCCAGCCGTGCGCAGGTATTTGCCGCTGGAACCTGGGGCGGGGAATGGCACCCGGACTTCCAGCCACAGGCCGGTGACGTGATCGTCAAGGAGCACTGGGGTGGCAGTGGTTTTGCCAACACCGATCTGGACTACCTGCTTAAACAGCACGGGATCAACAAGGTCGTGGTGGTGGGGATGCTCGCCAATACGTGCATCGAAAGCACTGCAAGATTCGCCGCCGAACTGGGCTATCACGTCACGCTGGTGCGCGACGCCACGGCCGCTTTCAGTGCCGAGGCCATGCACGCGGCGCATGAGATTAACGGGCCGACGTATGCCCACTCGATTGTCACGACGGCGGAGTTGATCGCGGCGCTCGGTTGATCGCGCTCAGATGACTTTCACTGCGCGACCGATGAATTGAATCGGCCCGGTCGGCTTGCCGATCGGTGAGCCCTGCGGATTTTCCAGGGTCAGCTCGAACAGCTGATTGGGTTGCAGTGGCGGCAATTTGTCGAGTGGGATCGACAGAGTCTGTCCCGGTTTGACCAACCCCAGAGACACCGGTCCTTGCCAGCCGTCGGCCTTGGTCCAGAACTCGAGCGCCTTGTCGGCCGGGACCTCAATGACACCCAGCGGAATCAGCTGGATTTCCCTCGGGTTGCTGGCCTGGATCACCCAACCAGGTGCCTTGTCCTGAGGGCCGACCAACACCACCAGGTAGGTAGGCTTGACGGTGGTTTGCGTCAGCATCAATGCGCCAAGCAGCAACGTGGCCGCCAGCCCCGCACCGGCGAGCCCGCGCCAGAGCGGTAACAGATTCCACCAGGATAAAGACTGAGCCGCGATCGGCGAAGGTGGCCGAGTCACGTTGTTCACGCTGCGCTCGATACGCTGCCAAAGGTGTGGTGACGGCGTGTGAGGTCCGGCCAGATCGGCCAGGCCGAGCAGGCGACGCTCCCAGGCGTCCACGGCGGACCGTAACTCAGGTTCGTCGCGCAGGCGCTGCTGGACCTGGGTGCGAAGCTCTGCCGACAGCGTGCCCAGCACATATTCGCTGGCCAGTTCGTCGCGTTCTTCCGGGGTTTCATTCGTTGGTTTGCTGATCATCCCATGCACTCCCGCAGTGCCGTCAGGCTCCGCTTGATCCAGGCTTTGACGGTGCCCAGCGGGGTGCCGAGTTTGTGTGAGATTTCAGCGTGAGAATATCCGTCGACGTAGGCATGCAGGATACAGGCGCGCCTTGCGGGCTCCAGTTGTTCCAGGCATTGATGAATGCGCCCGGAATGAGCCTGAGCATCGAATGTTGCCGTGTCGGCCACCTCATCGAAATCGCCTTGAATTTCGCGGCTGTTGTCACGGATGAAGTTCAGTGCCAGATGCCGCGTCAAACTGAACATCCAGCCCCGCGCTGACCCTCGCGCCGGGTCGAACTGCGCGGCGCCCTTCCAAATCTTGATGAAGGCGTCGTGGACGATGTCTTCCGCCAGCGCAGTGTCACGCACCAGGCGTTTGGCAACGCCCAGCAGGCGCGGACTCTCCTGCACATACAAATCACGCAGGGCCTGACGTTCACCGCGGGCGCAGGTGGCGATGTGGGCTTCGTAATCGAAAAGAGTTTCGGGTAAGGACACTGATCTCAGCCGTCAATAATGGGCAGCAGCCCCGGGCCATTGGACCGGGGCCAGTGCTGAGCAGCGTAGACCAAATTCCTGCAGGCCTGGTTTCAGTTGGCTGCCCAGAAAATGTAATCCGCCTGGTACTTCACCACTTCTTGCTTGCCCTTATTGGCCGTCGAACATTCAGTGCTCGGGGCCACGCCACCTTTTAGGGCGACCCGCTGGATATAACTTACGCCAGTCATCGCACCCTTGCCCTCGGCCGGGTTGGCCTTGACCAACTGATAGGGCAGGTTGCCCGCACCCGACGGCGCCACCGCCAATTGGGTGCCGGTGACCTTTGAACCGTCCTTGGCTTGCCAGGTGGCCGGCGGGCCGAAGTAGGTGCCCACTGGCTTGCCGCTGCGGTCATTCAGTACCGCTTTGGGGCCGACGAAGGTCCATTCGGTCTGGCCGGCAGCGTTAGCTTTGTCGCGGCATTCGTAGGTGATNTCGCCGACACCGGTGGTTTCCAGGGCGACCTTGTGCCCGTCCGGGACCTTGATGCTGTCGGGCAGACCTGACTGGGCGTAGGCCATGGGGCCTGCGACGAACAAACCGGCAAGGCAAATCAGCTGTTTGGCGTTCATGAATAGTGCTCCGTAAATGAGTAATCTGCTCGGCAGCCTCAGGGGCTGCTATTGGTACTACCCATCGGAAAGCGATTTGGATGCAGTGGCATAAAAAGAAATTTTCCAGCATGGTCAGTATCAGATGCTACAAAGAGACACTCTTGAAAGGGGGGTGCTTATGTACCAGCTCTACGGACACCAGAACTCCGGCGCCGCCGCGATAGAGGCCGCCCTTGAACTCTGCGAAATCCCTTATCGCTTCATCGACGTCGAGTCGTCTGCGGAGGCTGCCAAAGCCCTGGAGAAACTCAACCCGCTCAAGCAGATTCCCACCTTGCAATTGCCCGACGGCAGCATCCTCACCGAAAGCGCGGCGATCCTGATTCATCTGGGGCTCGCGTTTCCCGAGTCGAACCTGCTGTCGAACACGCCCGCCGAGCGTGATCAGGCGATCCGGGGCCTGGTGTACATCGTCAGCAATTGCTACGCGGCCATCGGCATCATCGATTACCCCGAGCGCTGGCTGATCGAGGCAAATCAATCAACCATGGAAAATCTCATGGCCGGCGCCCGTCGACGGTTGCACTGGAGTTGGGAGGTGTTTGCCGATCAGTTCTCGGGCGAGTTGTATCTGGATGATGAGACGCCAGGTGCGCTGGATGTGCTGGCGGCGGTGGTGACGCGATGGGCGGGCAGTCGCGAGCATCTGCGCAATGCCCGGCCCGGTTTTTATGCCTGGCTGATACGGATCGACCGCCACCCGACCCTGGCACCGGTCTTCGCCCGGCATTGGCCAACCTGAAAACACCACACATCAAATGTGGGAGCGGGCAAGCCCGCTCCCACAGGGGATATGTGGTGTGTTGGAATCACTCGCCGCGAATGTACTGCTCCAACTGACGAATCAATTCAGCCTGTTCGGCGATGGCTTCCTTGACCAGGTCGCCGATCGACAGCAAGCCGATCANCTTGCCGTTTTCCACCACAGGCAGGTGGCGCAGGCGTCTGTCGGACATGATGCCCAGGCAGGTATCGACGGTTTGATGGGTGTCCACAGTAATCACCGGCGACACCATGATGTCGCGAACCGGCGTGCCCACCGAAGAACGGCCATGCAGCACCAGTTTGCGCGCATAGTCCCGCTCGCTGATGATGCCCAGCACTTCGTCATTCTCCACCACCAGCAAGGCGCCGACGTTCTTTTCGGCCATCTTCATCAGGGCTTCGAGCACCATGTGATCGGGTTTGATCTGGTGGACTTCCTGATTTTTCTGATCTTTCAACTTGAGCAGTTGGGCGACGGTTTTCATGATGGCTTCTCAGGTGTTGTCGTTGTTATTGAAGAATCGTAGACCCAGACGCCGAGGGCAAGGCGGAAAGCGGCAGATAACGCGCAAAAAACGTCATTCGGCGGATTTTCTTCAGTTAACCGGAAGTTTTACGCTGATCCATGGGCTGAACTCAATCCCCTGTGGGAGTGAGCCTGCTCGCGATAGCACAGGGTCAGCCAATACAAGTGGCGACTGATGCACCGCCATCGCGAGCAGGCTCGCTCCCACAGGGGTTGCATTCAGCTCAGAGAGGGCTATCCCCCGCGATGACGCGTAGAATTGTCGCCTGAATCAAATCTTGAGGTTGCAGTGGTGGATTTACAGCAGGGCTTCGTCCTGACCCGGCATTGGCGCGACACCCCGGCCGGTACGCAAGTCGAGTTCTGGCTGGCGACCGATACCGGTCCCCAACGTATCCGTCTGCCTCATCAACCGTCGGTGGCATTTATCCCGGCGGCCCGGCGCGAGCAGGCCGAGGCTGTTTTGCGCGGCGAAAAAAATGTCGAGCTCAAGCCATTGGCCCTTCAGGATTTTGAACACCGCCCGGTGCTCGGCCTGTATTGCCAGCAGCACGGTCAGTTGATGCGCCTGGAAACCGCGCTGCGCAAAGCCGGCGTCGAGATGTTCGAAGCCGACGTGCGCCCGCCGGAACGCTACATGATGGAGCGGTTCATTACCGCGCCTGTTCTGTTTGGTGGCACGCCTGGCGACGAAGGCCTGCTGCTCGACGCGCAGATGAAACCCGCTCCCGATTACCGGCCCAACCTCAGACTGGTGTCCCTGGACATCGAAACCACCGCTCAGGGCGAGTTATATTCCATTGCCTTGGAAGGCTGCGGCGAGCGCCAGGTCTACATGCTTGGCCCACCCAATGGGGACGACAGCGCGGTGGATTTCCAGCTCGACTACTGCGACTCGCGAACCGTGCTGCTGAAAAAGCTCAACGAATGGTTCGCCCGCCATGACCCCGACGCGATCATCGGCTGGAACGTCGTGCAGTTCGACCTGCGCGTGCTGCACCAACACGCCCGTCAGCTCGGCGTGCCGCTGAAACTGGGGCGTGGCGGTGAAGAAATGCAGTGGCGTGAACACGGCAGTCGCAACCATTACTTCGCCTCGGCCGCCGGCCGGTTGATCATCGACGGCATCGAATCCCTGCGTTCGGCTACCTGGAGTTTCGAATCCTTCAGCCTTGAAAACGTCGCGCAAACCCTGCTTGGCGAAGGCAAGGACATCTCCACGTCTTACCAGCGCATGGATGAAATCAACCGCATGTTCGCCGAGGACAAGCCCGCCCTGGCGCGCTACAACCTCAAGGACTGCGAGTTGGTCACGCGGATTTTCGAGAAGACCGAGCTGCTCAAGTTCCTGCTGGAACGGGCCAGCGTCACCGGGCTGCCGGCCGACCGCAACGGCGGCTCCGTCGCCGCGTTCACCCATCTGTACATGCCATTGATGCACCGCCAGGGTTTCGTCGCGCCGAATCTGGGGAACAAGCCCGCGCAGGCCAGCCCCGGCGGTTTTGTCATGGACTCGCAACCTGGGTTGTACGAGTCGGTGTTGGTGCTTGATTACAAAAGCCTCTACCCGTCGATCATCCGCAGTTTCCTGATTGACCCGGTCGGNCTGATNGAAGGCTTGCAGCATCCCGATGACAGCGAGTCCGTGCCGGGTTTTCGCGGTGCGCGCTTTTCCAGGACCCGGCATTGCCTGCCAGCGATTGTCGCGCGGGTAGCCGAAGGTCGCGAGACCGCCAAGCGCGAGCACAACGCGCCGCTGTCGCAAGCGCTGAAGATCATCATGAACGCCTTCTATGGTGTGCTCGGTTCCAGCGGCTGCCGCTTCTTCGATACACGCCTGGCGTCGTCCATCACCTTGCGCGGCCATGAGATCATGCTGCGCACCCGGCAGTTGATCGAAGCCCAAGGGCACACGGTGATTTACGGCGACACCGACTCGACCTTCGTCTGGCTGCGTCGTGCCCACGGCCAGGAAGAGGCCGCGCAGATTGGCCGCGCGCTGGTGGACCACGTCAACCAATGGTGGCGCGAGCATGTGCAACAGGAATACGGGCTGGAAAGCGCCCTGGAATTGCAGTTCGAGACCCACTACAAACGCTTTCTGATGCCGACCATTCGCGGCGCGGAGGAGGGCAGTAAAAAGCGTTACGCCGGCTTGGTCGTGCGCGCCGATGGCAGCGAAGAAATGGTCTACAAAGGCCTGGAAACCGTGCGCAGCGACTGGTCGCCCCTGGCCCGGCAATTCCAGCAGGAACTCTACCAGCGCATCTTCCATCGCCAGCCCTATCAGGATTACGTGCGCGACTACGTGCGTAAAACCCTGGCCGGCGAGTTCGACGACCGCCTGATCTACCGCAAGCGCCTGCGCCGTACCCTGGATGACTATGAACGCAACGTGCCGCCCCACGTCCGTGCGGCGCGGATCGCCGATGACTACAACGATCAGCAGGGCCGCCCCCGGCAATACCAGAACGGCGGCTGGATCAGCTACGTGATCAGTGTCGCCGGGCCCGAACCGCTGGAGATTCGCAGCGCGCCCATCGACTACGATCATTACGTCACCCGGCAATTGCAACCGGTGGCGGATGCGATTCTGCCCTTCGTGGACGACGACTTCTCAACCTTGATTGGTGGGCAACTGGGCTTGTTTTGAGTCCAGCAGCTGCAGCGTCCAGTCATCCCGTATGCCGTGGAAGTATTGATCCAGTGCCTTGTGGAAGACACTGCCCTGGGGCGCAATCTGGGCGAACAGTGTCATGGACGAGTGAAACTTGAGGTCATCGGGATGGCCGAATATGCCGGCAATTGAGCTTTTTTTGATGCTCAGCACCAGTTCTGTGCAGCTACGCAGTCGTGAACCCAGCAGCGGATGATTCAGGTAAGCCACGGCTTCCTCGACGGAGCGAATGGCAAAGTGCCGGGACATCTCGCTACCGCCTAACCCGGCGAACTGCGGAAAGACGAACCACATCCAGTGACTGCGTTTGTGGCCCGCACGCAGTTCTTCTTGAACCCGATTGAACACCGGGTCTTGAGCCTGGATAAAGCGTGGCAAATTAAAGTCGTCGAGCTGATCAGTGCTTCTCATGCAGAAGCCCTCTGACAGAACCGCGATGGCTTAGACCATGGCCAACCGGTGCTTGCGTTGTGGCGCGTGAAACGCGTGGTCCAGCGCCTTCAGGTCCTCGTCTCCGAGCCGCAATTGCGCGGCCTGCGCATTCAGTTGCACATGTTCAGGTCTGACCGCTTTGGGAATGGCGATCACGCCTGTCTGTCGCAGAATCCATGCCAGTGCTACCTGTGCCGGCGTCACCGAGTGACGGGTGGCAATCTGCTTGAGTGCCGGGTGGGCCAGCATCGTTCCTCCCTGACCGATGGGACAGTATGCCATCAACGGCTGCTGATGCCGTTGGCACCAGGGCAGCAGATCAAATTCGATGCCGCGCTCTTCCAGGTTGTAAAGCACCTGGTTGGTGGCGCAGTCCGCAGAGTTCAACTCCTGCAGATCGTCGACGTCGAAATTGGACACGCCCCAACGCCCGATCTTGCCGTCTTCACGCAGNCGCTCGAAAGCTTCGACGGTTTCCTCAAGCGGGTACTGGCCGCGCCAATGCAACAGGTATAAGTCAATGTANTCGGTGTTCAAGCGTCGCAGGCTGCGTTCGCAGGCCTGGGGGATGCCTTTGCGGCTGGCGTTGTGCGGGTAGACCTTGCTGACCAGAAAGACCTTGTCGCGCAGGCCTGTAATGGCTTCACCCACCACTTCCTCCGCGCCGCCTTCGGCGTACATCTCGGCGGTGTCGATCAGGGTCATGCCCAACTCGATGCCCAGGCGCAGCGCGGCGACTTCCTTGTTGTGTTGCGAGGGATCTTCGCCCATGCGCCAGGTGCCTTGGCCGATGACCGGTACGTTGACGCCGGCCAGTTCGAGGGTCCGCATGAAAACCTCCTTTTTCGAATCGATAAATACTCTCCGGTTGGCAGCAGAATACCTCGGTGGTTCCGTAGACGTGTAGCAGCTGCTCGGCAGCTGCCACATGATTGTGGATGTTGGAGGTTTAGTGGGCCGAGAACTTCAGCGCAGTGCTCTGGGTATAGACCTTGCCTGGGTCAAGCCGGGTGGACGGGAAGTTCGGCTGGTTCGGCGAGTCCGGGTAGTGCTGGGTCTCCAGGGTGAAACCGCTCCAGTGCTGGTAAGTCTTGCCGGCCTTGCCCTTGACCGTGCCGTCGAGGAAGTTGCTGGTATAGAACTGCACGCCGGGTTCAGTGGTGTAGAGCTGCAAGCGGCGCCCGGAGACTGGGTCGCTGACATCGGCGGCCAGCTTGCCCACATCGCCCTTGGCATCCAAGGCCCAGTTGAANTCAAACCCGCCCTGTTTCGGCTCGGCGAATTTGAGTTGCGGGTGATCGGCCTTGATGTTTTTGCCGATGGCGGTGGGCTGTGTGAAGTCCATCGGCGTACCGGCGACCGGGGCCAGTTCGCCGGTCGGAATCAGCTTGGCGGTGACCGGCGTGTAGTGGGTCGAATGCAGGGTGACGAGCTGATTCAGTACATCCCCGTTGCCCGCGCCGGCGAGGTTGAAGTAACTGTGGTTGGTGAGGTTGAGCACGGTGGGTTTGTCAGTGCTGGCCTTGTAGTCGATGCGCAACTCATTGTTTTCGGTGAGGCTGTAAGTGACTTCGGTTTTAAGGTTGCCGGGGAAGCCCATTTCACCGTCCGCCGACAGATAGGTCAGGGTCACGCCCACCGAATCCTTGCCTTTGCTTGGCTGGGCTTTCCACACGTGCTTGTCAAACCCCAGCGGGCCGCCGTGCAGCGAGTTGGAACCGTCGTTGAGCGGCACCTGATAGCGTTTGCCGTCGAGTTCGAAGGCGCCGCCCGCGAGGCGGTTGCCAAAGCGCCCGATGGTCGCGCCAAAAAATGCGCTGCCGGCCTGGTAGCCCTGAACGTCATCAAAACCCAGCACCACGTCGTCGAGCTTGCCGTTTTTGTCCGGCACCTTCAGCGACTGCAAAANGCCGCCGTAGGTGATGACCGTGGCTTGCATGCCATGGCTGTTGCGCAACACGTACTGTTCGACGGCGGTGCCGTCATTGGTTTTGCCGAAGGCTTTGTGTTCGCTGGACAGGCCAGCCGCTTGAGTGGGGAGTGTGGCGATCATCAGGGACAGTCCGAGGCCGGAGAGCAGGTGTCGGGAGTGCAGCATGGTTGACCTTCCTTTTTTGTTGTTTTTGGCATGTAGTCATACTAATAATCGATTTTGATCATCGATTAAGGCAGGATTTATAGCTGATATGCGGAGTGTTGCAACTATAAAGTATGACTAATGTCTCGGTGTTCGTTCTAGGGGGCAGCGTTTACGGACCATCGGCACTGCACTTTTTCAGCTTTGGCGGCTCTATCCTTGGCCAGCCTGCGGCGATCCCCACCGTCGGCCAATGCCCAAGTTCAAGCACCCATGGCTCGAGTTTTACCCTTCTTTGCTTCACCTCTACGTCGCCGATGCCTGCTGCTGGCCAGCCTGTCGATGCTCTTCGCCAGCGGTTGCAGCCAGCAACAGGGCAGCGACATCGTCAGCCAGTTCCGCGAAGGCACGCCCCAGGAATTCCTCCAGACCAGCGTCGACCGTATGGCGACCCTGACGATGCGCGACAACCTTGACAGCCTCTACTTGCTGATGAGCAAGCTCTACCTGCGTAACCCGGACGAGTTGAAAAAATCCGGCTTCCTCGACGCCCGCACCGCCGGTAAACAAGTGCGCCTGGCCATCGAACAACAACAGCCGCTGCCGACTCTCGGTGGCAAGAAAGACCTCGCGGCGTTGAGCTACGCCATGAGCCCGGAGTTTCTCGGCGACCGGGTCGGCGCTTTCATTTACGCCATTGGCAGCATGCTGGTCACCGCCCACGGCAATCGTCTCGAGTTCTACATGACCGATGCGATCAACCCGACCTTCGTCAGCAACGCCGCACGCAACATCGAGAAAGCCACCTGGATCTTGAGTCAGCGGCAAAGTAAAAGCGGTGAGCCCTTGCTGTTCTCCAACGAAATTTCGGAGGAGGGCAGCAACCTGAGTTTTGCCGTGGAGTTCGGAAAGATCGTTGCGCGGCTGGACCTGCTGACGCAGATGCTGGACGAGCGTTATCGGCGGATCGGCCTGAACTACGCGCAGAGCTTGCTGTTTTTGAATTTTTTGCCGGTGCAGTAGATCCCGCTTCAATTTGGCCCAGCCTTCACTGACTCAGCAAATCCCCTGTGGGAGCGAGCTTGCTCGCGATTGCGGGTTATCAGCCACTACAAGTGTTGAATGTCAGACAGCTATCGCGAGCAAGCTCGCTCCCTCAGGGATTGTGTCTACAGGAAGATAGGTGTGTTGTGGAATAACGATAGTCCGCATCGATATAAGTGGTTATAAGAAAAATCGCTATGCTGCGGGCCAGTTTTTTCATGTGTTTTTTGCGGGCGTGTTAATGGATTTCGTTAACTTCGGGTTGGTGGTTGCAGGGTTGGTCGTGGGCTTTATCGTCGGTATGACCGGTGTGGGCGGTGGTTCGTTGATGACCCCGATTCTGCTCTGGTTCGGTATCAACCCGGCCACGGCGGTGGGCACCGACTTGCTGTACGCGGCCATTACCAAATCCAGTGGTGTGCTGGTTCATCGCAAGAACAACAACATCGACTGGGCGATCACCGGTTGGCTGACCCTCGGCAGTGTGCCGGCGGTGGCACTGACGCTGTGGTTCCTGAGCAGTTTGCAGACCTCGCCCGACGCGATGAACGCCGTCATCAAACAGGCGCTGGGCTTCGTATTGTTTGCCACGGCACTGGCGATTTTCTTCAAGAAGCGCCTGCTCGACTTCGCCCACAAGCGGGCGGGCGGTCAGTACAACCCCAGCGGTTCGCGCTTGAATGTGTTGACGGTCATCACCGGTCTGGTCCTGGGCACCATGGTCGCGCTGACCTCGATTGGTGCCGGCGCCCTCGGCACCGTGGCGCTGTTCATCCTCTATCCGCTGCTGCCGACACGCCGCCTCGTCGGTACCGAGATCGCCCATGCCGTGCCGTTGACCCTGGTGGCGGGCCTGGGCCACGCCAGCATGGGTAATATGGACTGGCACCTGCTGGGCTTTTTGCTGATGGGGTCGCTGCCGGGGATTTACCTCGGCAGCCACATGACCGGCAAAGTCTCCGACGAGGTATTGCGTCCTTGCTTGGCCACGATGCTGGTATTGATCGGCTACAAACTGGCGTTTTGAGCCGGCATCGCTTGCTGCATCAGGAACGCGTGAGAATCTCCAGCAGATGCCCGTCCGGGTCATCGAAATACACCCGCCGGCCGCCGCCGTAATCGTTGATCTCGTTGGGCCGTTGCTTGCTCTTGGTTGTCGATAAAGATCGCTGCCGCACCCTCTGCTCAAAAAGTGCTGCGCAGGTGAACGTCAGTTGGTGACCAACAGTTCCGGGCCGAGGTAGTCGTTGATGTGGTCAATATCGTCGTCGCCCAGACTGCCCACCGAAGAGGCCAGGCGCAGGCGCGACATCAAGTAGCGCAGCTTGGCCTCGAACAAATCGTGGCGCGCATCGAAGAGCAGCTCTTCGGCATTGAGAACGTCCGAGTTGGTGCTGGTGCCGCCTTCTTTGAAGCCTTTGCGTGTCGAAGTCAGTGAGCGTTCGTTGGACTCCACTGCTCTCTCCAGCGCGCGAATACGTTGGGCGCCGCTCTCTACGCCGCGATACTCACGGGTGGTACCGGAGATGACTTCCTGGCGCGTAGCGTCGAGTTCGTCCAGGGCCTTATAGCTATTGGCACTCGCCTGGCGCGTCAACGCGCTAGTGCCACCACCGTTGTACAACGGGAAGTTTGCCTCCAGCCCGATTGAGGCGTAGCGGTTGCGTTGATTCAGCTCGGAGATTGATTGGCTATCGCCCGCGGTGTAGCCGGCAACGAAATCAAGTGTCGGCCAGTGGCCAGCCCTGGCGCGCTTCACTTCTTCTTCCGCGAGGTCGCTGCTATGACGGCGCGCATGGATCAGCGGGCTGTCAGTCTGAGCCTTGATTAACCAGTCCTGCAGGTTGCTCGGTAGCAGCGGTGGCGTATCGAAGGTCGGACGCAAGGTGGTCAGGGATTCGGGGGATTCTCCGATGTATTCCTCAAGCTTGCGGCGCGCGTTGACCAGGTTGTCCTGCGCTTCGATCAGCTCAACCGCGGCGAGGTCGCGGCGAGCGATCGACTCATCGATGTCGGTGACGGTACCGGCCCCCAACTCCATGCGTCGTTTAGCCGAAGCGAGTTGCTCGTCAAAGGCGCTTAACTTGGCTTTGGCAAGGATGATGGTTTCGCTGGCCAGGAGCACGTCGAAATAGCTTTCGGCCAGGCGCACTGCGGCGTCCTGACTCTTGGCATCGAACACCGCGACGCTGTAGTCGGCACGCTGTTTACCCTGGCGGAACTCGGCCATTTTCTGTTTGTTGAACAGCGGCTGGCGCAAGCGCACGTTAGCGCCCTTGGAGTCGTAGTCGAGATCCCTTTCGATGCCGCTCTGGCGCTGGGTGCCATTGACCTTGTTGTCGTAGGCCGAGGCACTGATCTGCGGTAGCAGGCCGGCCTGGCCAATGGCGCGGTTTTCCAGGCCGGCCTCTTTTTCATGTACGGCGGCGCGATAGACGGGGCCTTGGTACTGCAACAGATCCCAGGCTTGCTTGAGGTCCATGGCGCTAACCGGGAAGGACAGCGCAAGCAGGCAAAAGATCAGGCAATGACGGTCCATTTCATTGTTCCTTGAACGAGCTGTCTACACGCTCGAGCATTGGTTTGAGAAGATAGCTCATCAAGTTGCGCTCGCCGGTCTTGATGGTGACGCTGGCGGGCATACCGGGACGAATGTGATTGCTGCCAAGCTGGCTCATGCCATCGGGAGTGACTTCTACCTGTGCCAGATAGAACGGTTGCTTGCTTTCCTCGTCGAGCAGGCGGTCGGCGGAGACTGTCTTCACACGGCCAGGGATGTTGGGCGTCTGGGCATGGTTGAAGGCCGGAAACGCAATGTCCACGGCCAGGCCGGGGACCATCTTGTCGATCGCCTGTACCGGAATCATCGCGTCAACCTGCAGCGGTTCATTGTCCGGAACGATTTCCATGATTTTGAAGCCGGGCTGAATGATCCCGCCGATGGTCGCAATGCTCAGTGAATGGACGATGCCATCAATCGGCGAGCGAATCACCGTTTGGGTCACTTCATAGTCCAGCGCACGCAAGCGGTCGGCCAGGGTGGTATTTTCCTTGGCGGTGTCGGTGAGCTGCGATTCGACTTCCTTCTGGTAATCGTGCTGGCGCTGAAGGATGCGCAGCTTGATTTCGGTGGTCTGGCTGCGTATGCGGGCGATGTTGTTGAGGTTTTCGGCCTGGCCGGCGGAGAGGTCGGAATTGCTGCGTTCCAGCTCAAGCAGGCGGTTGCGTGGCACATAGCCTTCGGCCGCCAGCACGCGGGTACCTTTTAGTTCCTGGTTGAGGAAGTCGATCTGCGAGGCGCGGGCGCCATAGACCTGCTGCAGGCCCTTGAGCTGCACCGCCGACGCCGCGAGGTTTTCCTGAAGGATGCTGATTTCGCCAGCGAGGCCGGCGCGTCGGGTATCCAGCAGGCGTTGTTGCAGATTCATGGCGGCCACCAGGCGGTGGTCATTCCCGAAGCGCTTGAGCAATTCGGGGTCGTAGTTCACCACGTCGCGGCCGTCGCGTTCCGCTTCCAGACGGTTTTCCACCGTCTTGCTGACGATGTACTGGGCGCTGACCGCACCCTGTTCGGAGGCGGCGCGCAGCGAGTCGAGGCGGACCAGCTCCTGGCCTTTTTTCACTGCATCACCTTCGCGAACAAGAATGGCCTCCACAGTGCCGCCGGTCAGATGCTGCACGGCTTTACGATTGCTGGTGACTTTGACCGTGCCAGTCGCGACCACGCCGGCATCCAGTGGCGCCAGCCAGGACCACAGGAGGAAGCCGCCGAAGCCGGCGAGCATCAGCAACATGCCCCAGCGCACGGGTTTACCGACGTCCAGATCCACCACGTTCCTGGGATCGGCGAGAATCATCTCGGTGTGTTGGCTCATTTGCATGATCGGTCACTCCCGTGATTTGACGGAGGCCAGCGGAGTCGATGCGCCCGCAGGCATCACACTGGCCTTGCGCAGCGCTGCAAATACTTCGTCGCGAGTACCGAGCATCTGCACACCGCCGTCGCGCAGCATCAGCACCTTATCGACGGCGCAGAGCACATTGGGACGGTGGGAAATCAGAATGACGGTGGCGCCGCGGTTTTTCAGTTGAGCCAGCGCCTCGACCAAGCCCTTTTCACCGACGTCGTCGAGGTTGGCGTTCGGCTCGTCCAGCACAATCAGATTGGGTTCTCCATACAGCGCGCGAGCCAAGGCGATGCGTTGCTTCTGGCCTCCGGACAGCGGGCTGCCATCGGTGCCCAGACGGGTCTCATAACCCTGCGCCAAACGCAGGATCATCTCGTGCACTCCAGTCGTCCTGGCGGCGCGTATGACCGCATCGCTGTCCACTTCGCCAAAGCGCGCAATGTTGTCGGCGATGGTGCCCTCGAACAGCTCCACGTCCTGTGGCAGGTAACCGAGCCAGGGGCCAAGTTCGCCCTTGTTCCAGGTGAATATGTCCGCGCCGTCCAGGCGCACCTTGCCGGCCTGCGCCGGCCAAACGCCAACCAACAGACGAGCGAGGGTGGATTTGCCCGAGGCGGATGGACCGATAATGCCAAGGCTTTCGCCGGGGGAAAGGTTGAAGCTCACTCCGCGCAGAATCGTGTTGCTGGTGCCGGGCGCACCGGCATACACATTCTCCACCGCCAGCATGCCCAGCGGCCGCTGCAGCGACATGCTCGGTGGCCGGCGAGGATAGTCGTTCAGCATCTCGTTCAACCGGGCCCAGGCCGAACGGCAGCCAAGCAATTGCTTCCATGACGCGATGACTTGTTCAACCGGGGCCAGCGCGCGGCCGGTGAGGATCGAGCAAGCGATCATCATCCCCGGGGTGATCTTGCCTTCGATCGCCAGCAACGCGCCGGCGCCGAGGATCAGCGATTGCAAAGTGATGCGCACGAAGCGTCCGGTACTGCTGATCAGGGCGGCACGGTCGGAAGCCAGGGTCTGCATTTCCAGAATGTGCAAATGGCTTTGGTACCAGCGCTTGCCGATCGAAGGCAGCATGCCCATGGCCTCGATAACCTCGGCGTTGCGCAGGTTGTTGTTGGCGTAGCTGGCGGAGGTGAGGGCAGCCTGATTGGCTTCGGCCAGTGGCTTTTGCGTTGCCTTCTCGGTGAGATAAGCCAGGCCCACCAGAATCAGCGAGCCGATCAGCGTGACCAGTCCGAGCAGCGGGTGGATCAAATAGGCGACCAGCAGGTAGATGGGGGTCCAAGGCGCATCAAAGAATGCGAACAGACCATTGCCGGTGAGAAATTGACGCACCTGTGCGAGATCTTGCAGGGCCTGGGCCGGATTGCCTCCGGCGCGACTCAGGTTGCGCTCGAATGCTGCGGTGAAAATGCGTCGATTGAGGTCCATGTCGAGGCAGTTGCCGACTCGGATCAGCACACGGGTGCGGAACATTTCCAGCGTGGCCATTAGCAAGAACAGGCCTATCACCAGGAAGGTCAGCATCGTCAATGTTGTGACGTTACGACTGACCAAGGCCCGATCGTAGACCTGCAGCATATAAATAGCTGGCGTCAACATCATGACGTTGATGACGCCGCTGAATCCGGCCAACGAGTAAAAACTGCGGCGAAGTCGAAAGAGCGCGTCGGCCAGTTCGGATCGGGTACTTGAGAGCTTGTGCATTTGATAGACCCTCACCGAAAAGCCGGGTGTGCTTGCGGCAAAAAGCAGCAAGGAAAATGTGTGAAAAACCATAGATGTAGTTGCGAATGCTTCTCGCGGACACAAGCCATAGCGTTCCTGGAAAAGTTCCGTAAATTTTTATGTTCACATGCAGCAGCGTAGGTGGCGTTTGTCTCTCTAGCGATACAGTTTGAAATAACATTTCGCTCTAGTAGTTCGTATGAATATTTATATGTCGTTTAATAACAGTAAGTTGGCATGTCCAATGACGATGATATTTTTTTACGTCGTAATATTGACAGCGCATTGCTATAGAACTTTAGTCATGTTCAAGGGCGCCCGTCTGAATCTTGCCATCGCTTCGAAAGTGCAGGGCACGGTGGTCCTGAAGGAGCACGGCATGTCGATCATTTTGTTCTGTTGCACCGTGACGGAGCTGTTCAGGAAGTTCGCTTCGACTTCCCGATTCCATGGCCCACCAGTGGCTCGGAATCGCTCTGCCTAAACGCTCAGCGAGCAATTTCATCCAGCGAATTCCAGGCGCGCATTCACCGGCGCAGGGGACGGCTTTGCCTGCCCCACGCCTGCTCTCGCCAAACACTGAACCAACGAACTGCGCAAGCCAGCACGTGACTTGGCGCGGGAGGATTTATTCGTCCCGAGCCTTTCCCATATAGATCGAGGGCAATCGAAATGGCCAATTTCAACAAGTCGGACCTGGAGTTCATTCTCAAGCAAATCTTCATCGCAGAAGCGCATGCCGACGGCGCCAGCCTTAGTGATTTGCTACCCAACAGTCAGGTGCCATACGGCCTGCGAACCGTCGATGGCAGCTACAACAACCTGGTCGCCGGACAAAGCGAATTTGGCGCTGCGGACAATTCCTTCCTGCGCCTGCTTGACGCTTCGTATCGTGCGTCGTACGCCGGGACAGGGACGGTGGTCGATCCGCAGCCACGGATTATCAGTAACCTGATCAACGACCAGACCGCCAACAACCCGGCCGCTGTCGCTGCGAACGGTGGTGCTGACCCAGTGATCAGCCCCGGTCTGGACGGCGTGTTCGGCACGGCCGACGACAAGGAAGTATTCTTCATCCCCAACGAGTCGCCGGACGCCGGCCTGACCGCCGGCTTCAACTCGTGGATGACCTTCTTCGGCCAGTTCTTCGACCACGGCCTTGATCTGCTCAGCAAGAGCAGTACCGACGTTGTGTTTATTCCGCTGCAGCCGGACGATCCGTTGTTTGTGCCGGGCAGCCCGACCAACTTCATGGTGCTGCCACGTGCAGTGCGTACGGCCGGCGCGGACGGAATTGTCGGCACTTCCGATGATGGTCAGCCCAACACCACCTCACCGTTCGTAGACCAGAGCCAAACATACAGCTCGCACCCGTCGCACCAGGTGTTCCTGCGTGAGTACGTCCTCAACGCGGCCGGTGACCCTATTGCAACGGGGCGCTTGATTACCAACCGCGATCTCGGCGCTGATGGCAAATTCGGCACGGCCGATGATGGCGACGGCGAAAGCGGCGGCATGGCGACCTGGGCAGTGGTAAAAGCCCAGGCCCGTGACATTCTCGGCATCAACCTGACCGACCTCGATGTGCACAACGTGCCGTTGCTCGCGACTGATGCCTATGGCAGCTTCATCCGGGGGCCGAACGGTATGCCGCAGGTGGTGATGCGCACCAGTAACGGTACCGACGGTATTGCCGGGACGGCTGATGACGTCACGCAACTGGTCGAAGGCAACCGGGATGCGCCGATCAGTCTGGCCAACGCCGTAAGCACCGGACATGGTTTCCTCGACGACATCGCCCACAATGCCGCGCCGGTCGTCGTCGGTGGGGTTCTGCAAGCGGATGCCGACGCCGATGTCGGCAATGCGCAGCCCGTGGGTGCGGGCGGCAACAACCTGACCTATGACAACGAACTGCTCGACGCCCACTACATTGCCGGCGACGGCCGGGCGAACGAAAACATTGGCCTGACCGCCGTGCACCATGTGTTCCACTCCGAGCACAACCGCCTGGTCCAGCAATCCAAGCAAACCATCCTGGCCGCCGGCGATCTGGCGTTTCTCAATGAGTGGCTGGTGGACGACGTCGCCGCAATGCCTACGACACTCGCCGAAATATCAGCCTTGGTGTGGGACGGCGAACGCCTGTTCCAGGCCGCCAAGTTCGGCACCGAGATGCAGTACCAGCACCTCGTCTTCGAAGAGTTCGCGCGGACCATTCAGCCGCAGGTTGACGCATTCCTTGCCCCCAACGGGTATGACACCTCGATCAACCCGGCCATCCTCGCCGAGTTCGCCCATGTGGTGTATCGCTTCGGTCACTCGATGTTGACCGAGACCGTCGATCGCTTCGACCCCGAGTTCAATCCGCTGCTCACTGACCCGAACAACCCGGATTCGCAAATGGGTCTGATCGCGGCCTTCCTCAATCCGCTGGCGTTCGCCGGCAGCGGGGCCACTGCGGACGAAGCGGCAGGGGCGATCATTCGCGGTGTGACCCGCCAGCTCGGCAACGAGATCGACGAGTTCGTCACCGAAGCGTTGCGCAACAATCTGCTCGGTCTGCCCCTCGATTTGCCGGCCTTGAATCTGGCGCGTGGTCGCGACACGGGTATCCCGACTTTGAATGAGGCGCGGCGTGAGTTCTACTCATCAACCGGCGACAGCCAACTCAAGCCGTACATCAGTTGGGCAGACTTCGCGGACAACCTCAAACACCCCGAGTCGTTGGTCAACTTCATCGCAGCCTATGGCACGCATGAAACGATTACGGCGGCGACCACGCTGGCAGACAAACGCGCTGCAGCCCTGGCGCTGGTATTCGGTGGTGATGATGCGCCGGCTGACCGCCTGGACTTCCTCAACAGTACCGGTGCCTATGGCAACGTAACGCTGGCCGGCAAGGATGGGCTGCTGGGTACTGCCGACGACGTGGCGGGTGTAACGATCACGGGCGTCGACGATATCGACTTCTGGGTCGGTGGCCTCGCCGAGCAGAAGATGCCGTTCGGCGGTATGCTCGGTTCGTCGTTCAACTTCGTGTTTGAGACCCAGATGGAGGCGTTGCAGGACGGCGACCGCTTCTACTATCTGTCACGTACCGCGGGCCTGAACTTCGGCACCGAGTTGGAAAACAACTCCTTTGCCAAGCTGATCATGCTCAACACCGATGTCACACACCTGTCGAACACCGTGTTCCTGACGCCTACTTACACCCTGGAAGTGAATCAGGCCAATCAGTTCACTGGCCTTGGCGCGGGCAGCGCCGATCCAACTGGCGGCCTCATGATCAACGGTGTGGAAATCGTGCCGCTGGTGATCCGCGATAACCCCGACACCGTGGGGGCGGACAGTAATTATCTGCAATATACCGGTGAAGACCATGTCGTCCTGGGTGGCACCGCTGGCAATGACATCATCGTCTCCGGTGAGGGCGATGACACCCTTTACGGCGACGGCGGCAACGACCGCCTCGAAGGCGGCGCCGGCAACGATGCGGTACTGGGCGGCGCGGGCGATGACATCATCACCGACTCGTTCGGTGACAACCGTCTGGAAGGTAATGCCGGTAACGATGTGATCGTCGCCGGTAGCATGCTGGTTGGCGGCAACCTGATCCTGGGGGGCGATGGCCAGGACTTCATCATCACCACCGAAGACATCAGCACCACCTTCGGCGGTCAGGGTGACGATTTCATCCTCGGTGCCAAGACCAACCTGCCAGCTACGGGCAATGAAGGAGATGACTGGATCGAAAGCGGCACCCAGGACGGCGCGCCAGGCGATAACGCCTCGCCGTTGCTCAATGATGACGTGATCGGCAACGATATCTTTGTCGGTGGTGGTGGCTTCGACGAAATGATCGGCGAGGGTGGCGATGACATCTTTGTCGGCAGCGATGCCCAGGACAATATGGACGGCATGTCCGGTTTCGACTGGGTGACCTACAAAAATGACAGGGTCGGCGTGACCGTTGACCTGACCATGGCCACGCTGGCGCAACCACACGGCAACGCGCCAAACCAGAACAACGGGCCGTTCAATCCGGTCGGTGCCTCGCCGACCTCGATCCTCGACCGTTTTGCCGAGGTCGAAGGCTTGTCCGGTTCGCAATTTGGCGATGTGCTCAAGGGCGATAATGTTGATGCGGTCACGATTGCCGACCACGGCGGGACCACGGGCAGTGCGCTGACCAATGTGGCGTTGATTCGCGGACTGGAGCAATTCCTGGCCGATGCCGGCTTGCCGACCACTGGTTTTGCCACGGGCAATATCATCCTCGGTGGCAATGGCAGTGACCTGATCGAGGGGCGTGGTGGCGATGACCTGATCGATGGCGACAAATGGATCAACGTCAGAATTGCGGTGTATGGCCCCAACGACGTCAACCATACCGGCCCTGAAATCGCCACCTTCGACAGCATGGTCGACATGATTCCGTTCATGATCGACGGCACCTATAACCCAGGTCAGCTCAAGGCCGTGCGGGAAATCCTGCCCGGCACTTCGACAGGCGGGGCGGCTTTCGACACTGCCGTTTTCTCCGGCCTTCAGTCTGAGTATGTGGTGACGCGTGACACCCGAGGCACGGCCAATGTGGCGGACGATGTCTGGACAGTGACCGATACCGAAGCGGGTCGCGACGGCACCGATACCTTGCTGCATATCGAACGCCTGCAGTTCGCCGATACCCAGCAAGTGCTGGTGCCGGATCTGAACGCACAACCGTTGGGCAGACCGACCGTCGCGGATGGAAACGGCGGCGCGATCACAGTGGGCGACACATTGACGGTGAGCATGGCCGGAGTGCGCGATTCCGACAACATCACGGTGGGTAACCCGCAGGGTTTCGTCAACAATGCCTCGGTGTCCTACTATTGGCAGTTCGAAGCCGACCCCGGCACCGGCGTGTTCGAAGACATCATCCAGCTGCCAGCGGGTGACCTGGCGTTCCAAAGTGCCGACGGCACCACGTTCAAGGTCTCGCCGGATCTTGCCGGGCTGGCACTGCGGGTCAAAGCGATCTACCAGGATGGTCACGGCACGACTGAAGTGGTGTTCTCGCAACCGACTGATGTGGTGGCTCCCGGCGAGCCGGTTGTGCCGACGGCGCAGACACCGGTAGTCAATGCCACTGCGGGGGGCGAGGGCCTTAACATGGTCCGCTCCGACCTCAACTTCATCCTTGATCAGATCAAGATTGCCGAGGCTGATGCGGCCGGTCAGGACATCCTCTCGCTGATCCCGAATATCCGCGCGCCGTTGGGCCTGCGTGCGGTCGACGGCTCGAACAACAACCTGATGAACCTCAACGGCATCAACAACACCGAGTTTGGTGCCGCGGATAACACCTTCCCGCGCTTGACCGATCCGGTCTTCAATCCGGCGGAAGGTGCTCCTGCCGGCTTCTTCGGCCCCGGCTCGCCGGCCATTCCGGGATCGTCGTATCAGCAGAACAGCGGCTTTGTGTTTGACTCGCAGCCGCGCACGATCAGTAATCTGATCGTCGACCAGACGTCGAACAACCCGGCGGCCTATGCCACTGCTTACGACCCGGGTGCGGACGGTGTGCTCAACTTCGGCGCAGAGGGGAACGACGACGTGCTCAAGGATGGCACTCGAATAGTCGCCAGCCCCGGCATGGATGGTCAGTTCGGTACTGCCGACGACCATGATGTGTACCTGTTCGAGAACACCGCGTCGGACGCAGGGTTGTCCGCGCCGTTCAACGCCTGGATGACCTTCTTCGGGCAGTTCTTCGATCACGGTCTGGACCTGGTGACCAAAGGCGGTTCGGGCACGATCTTCATCCCGCTGCAACCGGATGATCCGCTGTATGTGCCCGGTGGCAACACCAACTTCATGGTGCTGACCCGCGCGACCAACCTGCCCGGGGCGGATGGCGTTCTCGGCACGGCCGACGACATCCATGAGCACACCAACACCACGTCGCCATTCGTGGATCAAAACCAGACCTACAGCTCGCACCCATCACACCAGGTTTTCCTGCGCGGTTATGAGCTGACCGACAACGGCCCCATCGCGACCGGCAGATTGATCACTAACCGTGACCTGGGGGCGGATGGCAAGTTTGGTACCGCAGACGACACCGAAATCGGTGGTATGGCGACCTGGAAAGTGGTCAAGGCGCAGGCCAACGACATTCTGGGTATCCGCCTTACCGACGCCGACGTCGACAACTCCCCGCTGTTGGCGACCGACGCTTATGGCAATTTCATCAAGGGGCCGAACGGCTTCCCGATGGTCGTGATGAAGGGCGCTGACGGTCTTGGTGGCACGGCTGATGACGTCCTTGTCGAAGGCAATCCGCTTGACCCCATTAGCCTGACCAACGCTGTGCGTACCGGTCACCAGTTCCTCGCCGACATTGCCCACAATGCAGCGCCGGTGTTCAGCGGTGGCGTGCTCGTGCCTGACGCGGATTCGGATACTGGCAACGCAGTGCCGTTCAATCCGCAGACCGGGGCCAACCTGGCCTACGACAACGAGTTGCTCGATGCGCATTACATCGCTGGCGACGGCCGGGTCAACGAGAACATCGGCCTGACCGCGGTGCATGCGATCTTCCACTCCGAGCATAATCGGCTGGTCGCGCAGACCAAGGACACCGTGCTTGATTCGGGTGACGTAGCCTTCCTCAACGAGTGGCTGCTCACTCCGGTGAGCGCTTTGCCCGCCAACCAGGCTGAGATCGATGCGCTTGTGTGGAATGGCGAGCGCTTGTTCCAGGCTGCCAAGTTCGGCACCGAGATGCAGTATCAGCACCTGGTGTTCGAGGAGTTTGCGCGGACCATCCAGCCCAACGTTGACCTGTTCTTTGCACCGACCCAGGTCTATGACGTTGACCTCGATGCCTCGATCGTCGCCGAGTTCGCCCATACCGTGTACCGGTTTGGCCACTCGATGCTGACCGAGACCGTCGATCGCTTCGACGTCGACTTCAACGTGATCGGCGATCCGAACAGCGCTGATCCTGATCAGCAACTCGGCCTGATCGCGGCGTTCCTCAACCCGTTGGCGTATGCCGCCAGTGGCGTGACGCCCGAAGATGCGACCAGTGCGATCGTGCGTGGGATGACTCGGCAAGCCGGTAACGAAATCGACGAGTTCGTCACCGAGGCGCTGCGCAACAACCTGCTCGGCCTGCCGCTCGACCTGCCAGCGATCAACATTGCCCGTGGCCGCGATGTGGGGATTCCTTCGCTCAATGCGGTCCGCCGCGACATCTACAGCCAAACCGGTGATACCCAACTCAAGCCTTACATCAGCTGGGTCGACCTGGTGCAGCACCTCAAGCATCCAGAGTCGTTGATCAACTTCATCGCAGCCTATGGCACGCATAGCACGATCACGGAGGCGACCACACTGGAAGCCAAACGCGCTGCAGCCATGGCGCTGGTATTTGGTGGTGATGATGCGCCGGCTGACCGCTTGGACTTCCTCAACGGAACCGGTACCTGGGCCAACGTCACGCTGGCCGGCAAAGATGGGGTGATGGGAACTGCCGACGATCTGAAGGGAGTGACGATCACGGGCGTAGATGCCATCGATCTCTGGATCGGCGGCCTGGCCGAAGAGAAAACCCCGTTCGGCGGCATGCTCGGCTCGACCTTCAACTTCGTGTTCGAGAACCAGCTGGAAAAACTGCAGGACGGTGACCGCTTCTACTATCTGGAGCGTACGGCTGGCCTGTCGATGAATGCCGAACTGGAAAGCAATTCGTTCGCCAAGCTGATCATGGCCAACACCTCGGCTACGCACTTGCCGGGCCTGGTGTTCTCGGACCCTGGTTTCTATCTGGAAAGGGACCAGAGCAAGCAGTACAACGATGGCCTGGGCAACGCTGATCCGCTTGGCGAGAACGGCGAGCAGGTCGTGTTCCGCGACAACCCGCTGACCGCAGGACCGGACACCAACTACATCAAGTACACGGGTGATCAGCACATCGTGCTGGGCGGCACCAACAATGCCGACATCCTCATCGCCAGTGAAGGCGATGACACGGTCTGGGGTGACGGCGGCAACGATGTCATCGAAGGCGGTGACGGCAACGACCAACTGCGCGGTGGCGCCGGCGACGACATCATCACTGACCGCGGCGGCGACGATAACATCCAGGGGGGCGACGGCAACGACGTGCTGCACGGTGGCAATGGCGTCAACCTGATCATCGGCGGGTTCGGCAATGACTTCATCGTGACCGGCGAGGACGCCTCCGAGGCTATTGGTGGCCACGGCAACGACTTCATTCTGGGCAGCAAAGCCAACGAACAGGACATGGGTAACGAAGGCGACGACTGGATCGAGAAGGGCACGTCGGATGGTGCACCTGGCGACAACTTCGACCCGCTCGGCAACGACCCGATAATCGGCCACGATGTGTTCATCGGCGCTAGCGAAAACGACAAGTTCAACGGCGAGGGCGGCGACGACATCATGGTCGGCAGTCTCGGCCTGGGTGACCGCTATATCGGTGGCTCCGGCTATGACTGGGCAACCTTCAAGGGGCTCGCCCAGGGCGTGACCATCGACTTCACCGATCGCTTTTTCGATGTTCCGCCGGTGCCGGGTTCGGGGGCTTCGGCGCTGGTGCGGTTCGACATCATGGAAGGTTTGTCGGGTTCATCACACGGGGACTACCTGCGCGGTGATAACGAAGATGCCACAACACTGCCCGGCGCCGGAGCAACTGGCAGTGTGCTGACCAACATCAACCTGATCGACGGCCTGGTTGATCTTCTGCCCGCCGGAGCAACGTTCTTCGACGGTGGCAACATCATCCTCGGCGGCAGCGGCAGCGACCTGATCGAAGGTCGCGGTGGTGACGACATCATCGATGGTGACAAGTGGCTGAACGTGCGTATAAGCGTGCGGGAAAATGTCGATGGCACAGGCGAGGAAATCGCCACGTTCGACAGCATGGAGCCGCTGGTGCCGTTTATGTTGAACGGTACTTACAACCCGGGCCAGTTGGTCATCGTGCGGGAGATTCTGACCGGCAATGACAGCTACGACACTGCATTGTTCTCCGGTAATTTGGGGGAATACGGCATCGAGATCGATGGCGACACTGTCATCGTGACCGACTCGGTGGCGGGGCGTGATGGCGTCGATCGCCTGACAGGCATCGAGCGTCTGCAGTTCGCTGACGTGGCGCAATCGTCCGGAGTGGGCACCGCTCAAAACAACGACCCATCGGGTCATCTGGCAATCCTCGATGCTGCAACCGGTGTGCGTGACGAAACGCCTGTTGCCGGCCAGTTGCTGCGAGTCAGTGATCGGGCGGTACACGACGCGGACAACCAAAGCGGGACCAACCCGACCGGTGCGGTGACTGGCGGGGTGGCTTACTACTGGCAGGTCGAAACCATTGCCGGCACGGGCGTTTATGATGACATCACCTCCCTCGCTGCGGGCGAGGCAACGCGGGCGATCGGCACCACCTACCGGGTGACGGACGATGTGGCAGGTCTGAACATCCGCGTCCGGGCGGTGTACCAGGATGCGAAGGGCACGCTGGAGATCGTCGATTCGTCCGGGAACAGCACACCGACCGAAGGGCCGACCGTTACCGGGCTTGCCGTGCAGAACCAGCTGTTGACCGCTGACCCGTCGAGCATCATCGACCTCGATGGCCTGAGCAATCCGCAGTTCACCTATCAGTGGCAGGCGAACGACGGGCTTGGCTTCGTCAACATCGCCGGCGCTACCGGTAGCACGTTCGCGCTTGGCCAGGCTCAGGTCGATCAGGAAGTGCGCGTGGTCATCGGTTACGTAGATGCTTTCGGTGTGGCCGAAAGCGTTTCGTCCAACATCCTGGGGCCGGTGGAAAACGTCAACGATGCACCGACTGCAGGGCCAACCTTAACCGGGCTTGCCGTGCAGAACCAGGTGTTGACCGCTGACCCGGCGAGCATCATCGACGTCGATGGCTTGAGCAATCCGCAGTTCACCTACCAATGGCAGGCGAACAACGGGTCTGGCTTCGTCGACATCAACGGCGCTACCGGTAGCACGTTCGCGCTTGGCCAGGCTCAGGTCGGACAGGCAGTGCGCGTGGTCATCGGTTACGTGGATGACTTCGGTGCGGCCGAAAGCGTTTCATCCAACACCCTGGGGCCGGTGGCCAACGCCAATGATGCACCGACAGGCGCATTGTTGATCAGCGATACGACACCGAATCAAGGGCAGGTGCTGACCGCGCTGACGGGCGAGATTGTCGATGCGGATGGACTGGGCACCTTCAGCTTCCAGTGGCAGCAAGGTGTCGGTGTGTCCTTCACTGACATCAACGGTGCGACTGCTGCGACCTTCACCCCGGGTGCGGCGCAAGGCAATCTGCAACTGCGAGTGATCGTGCGCTACACCGATGGCTTCGGCACGCTGGAGTCGGTGACCTCTGCGGCGACGGCGGCAGTAACGGTACTGAGTGGCGTGGTCCTGCAGGGCAATGCGTTTGCGAACACCCTCACCGGCACTGCGGGTAACGATGTGCTGATTGGCCTGGGAGGGAGCGATACGCTGAATGGCCTGGCCGGTATCGACCAGTTGTTTGGCGGCACGGGCAACGACATCCTCAACGGCGGAGACGACAACGACGTCCTCAATGGCGAGGACGGCACCGACACCCTCAACGGTGGGCTCGGCGCGGATACCATGAACGGCGGTGCCGGCAACGACACGTTTGTGGTCGACAACGTCGGTGACCTTGTCACCGAGGCGCTGGGTGGTGGTACCGATCTGGTGCGAACCAGTCTGACGAGCTACCAGCTCGGTGCCAACGTCGAGAACCTGACCTATACGGGAACCGCAAACTTCACCGGTACCGGTAACGCGCTAGCCAACATCATCACCGGCGGGGTGGGTAGTGACCTCCTCAATGGCGGTGCAGGTGCTGACCGGTTGGTGGGGGGCGCCGGAAACGATACCTATGTCGTCGACGCAGCCTTGGACGTGGTGGTCGAGGTGTTAGGTGGCGGTACGGACACCGTGCAGACCTCGCTGGCCAGCTACACGCTTGGCGCTAATGTCGAGAATCTGACCTACACCGGAGTCGGCAACTTCGTCGGCAACGGCAACGGGTTGAACAACGTCATCACCGCCGGAGCGGGTAATGACACCCTCAATGGTAACGACGGCAACGACCAACTGTTCGGTGGCATTGGCACCGATACCCTGAACGGCGGCAATGGCGATGACAGCCTCGACGGCGGTGATGGGGCGGATGTCTTGAATGGTGGATCAGGCAACGACACGCTGCTCGGTGGTGACGCTAACGACATATTGTTGGGTGGAACCGGCATTGACTTTATCGATGGCGGAATTGGCAACGATACGGTCACTGGCGGTGCCGGTAACGACATGATGGTTGCCAGCAGTGGCAACGATATCTTCATGTTCGCAGCGGGCTTCGGGGCCGATCAGATCATCGGCTTCGATGCCGACGCGGTGGGAGGCCAGGACCGGCTCGATATTTCCGCGTTCGGCGTCACTGCTGCGACCTTTGCCGGCATCGTTATCATCACCGATATCGGTGCGGATACCTTGATCAGCTCCGCAGGGCCTGAATCCATCCGCCTGGTCGGTGTGGCCGATGCAACAACCGTCACTGCCGCAGACTTCATTCTGGCCACTTGAGGTTCTGATCAGCAATGTCGCAGGGAGCGTGGACATCGGAGGGGAGGGCAATGGATGCCCTCCGTTTTTTTAAAACTCTGGCCGTTTGTTCGGCCGAAAATGCGTGAACCACTCTGGCACGCCGGTATGTCGGTTCGTGGGAAACGCTCGATCAACATTTGACCAGGGAATGGAAATAGGGGAGCCCGACCTTGAACATTTCAACGACCTGCGCCATGAGCAGCCTGTTGGTTTCGCTCACCGCTTCTGCTACCGGGATCATTCCGGTCTTCGAGCTGGACTTCACCCGATCCGCAACAGAAACGCTGCAAAAAATGGGCATCAACGACGCTTGTATTATTGCCGCTTCACATCCCGCTGAATTTACCTACTGCCGAGAAGGATCTTCAACGCTCTGGAAGTATCAGGCGTTGGATCTAGAGCAACAGGCGGCGATCCAAATTGGCCAAACGCGGTCTTCGATGGATCATCAGCGAATTACTGTCGCGCAATTCAATAGCACTGCCTGCGAAGAAGATCACCTTGAGCCAGTGGTAAACCCGGCGATTGGTCTTGGATTTGTCCTCGGCTTGTTCACCCTGTTTCTGTTGATCGGTTTTCGACGCGCCCGCCACCTGTAATCCAAACGTGATGAATGCTTCCCACGGACTCTTGCCTGCTGAACAAGCTGATAAGACGCCGGGCTGTTCCTGTCGCAAAAATCCTGGAGCAACGCAGCCTGGCGTTCCGGCCTTTTTTCACCACCAGGCAAGGTGGCCTGGTGCAGGTCAAGCGGATGATGGAGCGGTGCGGCGGGGTGTTCAGTCGGGAAAGTCGCGAGGGCGACGGCACGGTGTGTCCGCCTGTTGTTCAAGCGAATTCCCTGAATATGGGGAGGAACTTTACCCAGTAGCGGGTGCCATGCCCCAGTCGCTTTTTGGGCATGGCAAATTGATGTTGATAAGCCATTGTTCTGCTGGGTATTGATGCTTTGTATAGAGCATTACGAATCTGGCGAACTCCTTGCACTCCCACCACTACCCCTTCACGATTTCGAGGCGGCTGGTGATGGACAGAAAAGCGCGGTTCCCCTTCAAATGGTTCGGCCTGATAACGCCTCTAAGCGTCCTCCTGACAATGGCTCTGGGCACAGCGACGCTGCGTGCCAGCCCCATCGATGACGAACGAGAGCCTGAGCCGAACGATCCTTCCAGATATTACGACGAACCGACTGACAAAGTAGGCGCCTTGAACGCCATTTTGACCATGCCCCCGGCTAACCTCGATTCCTTCGACTTGCCGGGTGGCGTCAAAGGCAGCAAAGACACCACGCGCAAGGAAAACATCCTGCCGCCAGCGCTGCAGACCNNNTTCAACTTCCCCACCAACGGCAAACCNAGCCCNTTGTTTGGTGCTCAGCCGTTCACTCAGCAGCTGGTGCTGTTCGAAGAATTCGGCCCGGAAAAACTCGACCCCACCACACCGGCGGCGCCGCTGGGTTTTCCCCCGGCGGCCATTGGGCCGTTGCCTCAACAAGATCCCACCAGCGCAGCCCGCAGTGCACCGCCGAGTGCGGCGCTGGATGCCTTCTTGCGTCAACCGGGACTGACGCCGTTCCCCAGCCAGTTCTCGAACGTGGTGGACCGCAACCCGTGGCAGGCGCAGATCGAGTATTTTCTCAACCGCCATATCGGTTCTTCTGCTGAAGGTCGGCCGCCAGGAAAAGGCTGGTCGCATCAGCGCTGGAACGAGTTCTACCCGCAAACGGCCTACAAAACCGTGCAAACCGGGGCGAGGGTCAACAGCGGTTGGCGTGACAGCCATCAGATGCATGGTTATGCGCTGGGTGAGTTCGGCCCCGGTGGCCTCTATCACAACGTTGCCGGTGTGCCGGCCACGGACGGCACCGCCAAAGGCGTCGATGCGCGTTTCCACCCAAACATGCCGGTGCAGAACCACAATTCGGTCTGGACCTTCGACGGCACCTTGCCGCCCAAGTTGCTGATGGTGCGTTACGGTCAACCGGTGCTGATGCGCCATTACAACGGCTTGCCAATCGACCCGTCGGCCAACATGGGCTTCGGCCTGCACACCATCAGCACCCACGAACACAACGGTCACTCACCGGCGGAAAGCGACGGCTATGCCAACGCCTTTTTCTTCCCGGGGCAGTATTACGACTATCGCTGGCCGATCCAGTTGGCCGGTTACGACAGCATCAACACCGACGCCCATGACCCGCGCGCGGCGTTCCCGTGCTCGCCGGGCGAAACCCTGTGGACCAACGATTTAAGCCCCAGCCGCAAGACCTGCGACCACGGCACGATCAAGATCCGCGGCGACTGGCGCGAAACCATGAGCACCCACTGGTTCCACGACCACATGCTCGATTTCACCGCGCAGAACGTCTACAAGGGCAACGCGGCGATGATGAATTACTACAGCGCCCTGGACCGCGGCAACGAGTCAGTGAACGACGGCGTCAACCTGCGTTTCCCCAGCGGCAGCGCCTTGCCGTGGGGCAACCGCGACTACGACGTCAACCTGGTGTTCGCCGACAAGGCGTGGGATCAGGCTGGTCAGCTGTGGTTCAACCCGTTCAACACCGACGGCTTCCTCGGTGACCAGGTGCTGGTCAACTGGCAGTGGAAACCGACCCTGGACGTGCGCGCCCGCAGCTATCGATTCCGCATGCTCAACGGTTCGGTGTCGCGTTACTACAAGCTGGCGCTCGTNCGTGAAATCAGCGGCAATGGCGGCGAGTTTCCGGGGCCGGCGGGTTCGGGGGTTTCCTACAACCGGGTGCCGTTCCACCTGATCGGCAACGACGGCAACATCATGGAACACGCCGTGCCCTTCGACGGCAGCATGGACCTGGATGCCGACGGTGACCGGCAGGACCACAATGCAATCCTGCCNACCCAGGGCATTGCCGAGCGCTTCGACATCATCGTCAACTTCGCCAAAAACGGCATCAAGCCAGGCGACAAGATTTTCTTCGTCAACCTGCTCGCCCATGACGATGGCAAAGGTCCGAAAGAACCTGTCTCGCTGAGCGATGTGCTGTCGGAGAAATACCTGGCGGTGATCAAGCAAAGCAGCAAAGGACCGCAGTGGGACAAGGGTGACCCGGCGGTAGGCAAGGTGTTGCAACTGAACGTCAAGGCCTACACCGGTCAGGACCTGGCCATGGACCCAGCGGCGTACGAACCGGCCAAACCGGGTAAAGCCGAAGGCCTGGTGATGATCCCGCTGAAAATCCATCGCGACAATGCCGCCGACAAGGTCCTGCTGTCCCAGGCGCGCCACCGCACCTTCACCTTTGGCCGTTCCGACGGCACCGATGAAGCACCGTGGACGGTCAAGACCGATGGCGGATTCGGCTTCCACATGGACCCGCGTCGTTTGAACACGGCAACCCAGTTGAAAACCGGTCCCACCGATGCCGGCGTCAGCGGTTTCGGCACCCTGGAAGTGTGGAACATCAAGGCAGGCGGCAAGGGCTGGAGCCACCCGGTGCACGTGCACTTCGAAGAGGGGATCATACTCAGCCGCGGCGGCAAGGCGCCACCGGAATGGGAAAAATGGGCACGCAAGGACGTGTACCGCATCGGTTCGGAAAACGATGGCCTGGACAGCGTCGAGATGGCGATCAACTTTCGCGAATTCGCCGGGACGTACATGGAGCACTGTCACAACACTCAGCATGAAGATAACTCGATGCTGCTGCGCTGGGACATTGAGAAACCCGGGCAATTCCAGTTGATGCCGACACCGTTGCCGAGCTGGGATGGCGTGCGCTACGTCAACTCTGCCGCACTGCCAACCTTCCGCAATGGCGATGGCTTCGGCCCACAAGTGGCGGTGAAAAAATGAAGCGCAGGGGAGCCGACACACCACCGCCTACGCCGCGCTCCCGCGCCTTGGGCATGCACCTGATTCTGGTCCTGGTGACCTGTCTCCTGGCCAGTCAGGTGCTGCTCGCCCACGAAGGGGTGTTGTCGCCGACGGAATCGGCGACACCCTGGGGCAGCGATTACTTCCCCAACACCCTGCTGACCGATCAGGACGGTCGGCAGGTGCATTTCTTCGATGACTTGATCAAGGACAAGGTGGTGGTGATCAATTTCATATTTACTTCGTGCAGCGACTCCTGCCCGCTGGAAACCGCACGCTTGCGTCAGGTGCAAAAGTTGTTGGGCGACCGGGTCGGCCAGGACATCTTCTTCTACTCCATCAGCATTGATCCGCTCAGCGACACGCCAGAAGTGCTGAAGGCTTATGCACAACGCTTCAAGGTCGGGCCGGGCTGGAAGTTTCTGACCGGTGAATTCGAAGCGGTCACCGATCTTCGAAAAAAACTCGGCCTGTTCATCGAAGGCGTCGACAACGGACGTAGCAAAGACCACAACCTGAGCCTGATCGTCGGCAACCAAAGCACCGGTCGCTGGATGAAAGCCTCGCCGTTCGAGAACCCGTGGATCCTCGCCGATCAGTTGGCCAACACGTTGCAGAACTGGAAGAAACCCAGTGTTGAAGAAAGTTACGCCGATGCGCCCGAGATCCGTCCGCCGAGCAATGGCGAAGAACTGTTTCGCACCCGATGCGCGTCGTGCCACAGCCTGGGTCCGCTGGACGGGCAGGGCATCGGGCTGCGCAGTATCGGCCCGGATTTGATTGGCGTGACTCGGCAACGCGCCCCGGCCTGGCTCAGCCGCTGGATTCGTGAACCGGACCGCATGCTCGCGGAAAAGGACCCTATCGCGCTGGAGCTGTTTGAACGTTTCGACAAAATCCCGATGCCCAACCTGCGTCTGGATGAGAACGCTGCGCAGTCAATTATGGGATTTTTGCAGGAAGAAACTGACCGTCAACAATCGTTGCAGGCGGCGCAGCTGCAATAGCAGCTGAATACAATCATTGAGCCGTCGGGCTCGATCAATGCCACCAGCACTGATCCAATGAAGAGGCTTCAACCCGGTACTCAGGAGCCACCCATGCAGATACTCCAACGTCAAAAAGTACCTGCGTTGCCGCACAGGGCGGCAGGAGAAGGCACGGGCTTGCGTGGCCAGTTCAATCTGCTGCGCTGGTTTTCCCTAGGCAGTTTTTTCATCATCGCCGCCGTGGCGCTGGGGCTGGGTTATATATCTACGCGCTTCGTCGTCGAGGAAAGCATCGAGCGCGACTCCATGCTGACTGCGCAATTCATTCAGGCCATTGGTGATGCCGAAATCCGCCACGCCTCGATTACCCCGAACAGAACCATGGGCGAAATGCTCGATCCTCGAGGTGACAATGCCTATTCCGACGTCGATCCTGGCTCTCGTGCGGCTGCCCGCACAGAGTTTCTTGATCATGTCGCACACTTGCCGGACACGCTGTTGGCGGTGGTGTACGCTCTGGATCGCACGGTGGTCTGGTCGACCAACCCGGAGTTGGTCGGCGTGCGCATTGAAAATGATAAGGAGCTGGACGAATCCTTTGAGATGAAGGAAACCGTGTCCACCAGCTACCACCAGATCGATGAAGAACGTCCCGAACAGATGCTGCTGCGCGAACCCAAGTACTTGTTCATCGAGAACTACATCCCGATGTTCAATGCCGACAAAAGCAAAGTAATCGCCATGGTGGAGATCTACAAAGAACCTGCAGACCTGGTGGCGCGCATCCAGCGTGGTTTCAAGTCGATCTGGCTGGCGACCCTGCTTGGTGGTGCCGTCATTTACCTCGGGCTATTCTGGATTGTCTGGCGTGCGTCCGAGCTGCTCGAGAGCCAGCAGAAACAGTTGATCGCCAACGAAACCTTCGTGGCGCTGGGTGAAATGTCCTCGGCCGTGGCCCACAGTTTGCGCAATCCGCTGGCGAACATTCGCTCGAGCGCCGAACTGGCCCAGGAAATCGCCAGCCAGAATACGCAAAAGAACATCGGCGACATCATCAATCAGGTCGATCGCATGTCGCGTTGGGTTCGTGAATTGCTGATGTCGTTGCGGCCGATGAATGACGACTATGAGGCGGTGGATCTGGTATTGATCATTGATGACACCCTGGGTGCCTTCGACGCGCTGATCAAACGCTCCGGCGTTGAAGTCCGTTTCACACCCAAGGTCTGCCCGCCAGTGGTTAGTCAGCAGGTGTTGCTGACGCAAATTCTCAATAGCCTGATTGCCAACGCCCTGGAAGCCATGCCCAGGGGCGGCGTGCTGAGTATCGAGATTGAATCGCCGCAGACCGGCCATGTGTGCATGATCCTGAGCGATACCGGCAAGGGCATGACCAAGCAACAGCAACAAATGGTCTTCAAGCCTTTTTTTACCACCAAACAAGGCGGGTTGGGCGTAGGCCTGGCCCTGGTCAAAAGGATAATGGAACGCTTAGAGGGCTCGGTCAGCATCGGCCCAAACGGCTCGGGAGCGGGTAAGCCGAGGATCTCGGCGAGGTAATGGGCCGAAATCTGCTTGTCTCGGCACCAGACGATGGTGTGGTTCAACTGAGCGCTCATGGCGAGGGCCTCACGGCGGATCAGGTGGTTCGTTATGAGTGATGAGATTAGCTCAGCCTGTTGCGCAATGACCGCCCTGACCTAAGCTTGGGTCAAGGCGGAACACAATTGCGGTACGTCACCCGGAACGATCGCCGCGATGCGCAATCATTAGAGCGTGGATATCAAAAGGAGATGCGCATGCTCATCAGGTCTTTGACCCTGACTACCTTGCTGGCTTTCGCCGGCCCCTTGCTCGCCGCCGAAGACGGCTCACCGCTGGACATCGACAAGGGCAGGGCCCGGCCACTGATTGTGATTGCTCCCAGCACCGTTGACCCCGTCTGGGTGGGCCTCAAGAATTCGCTGAACGATCCGGCCAACAAGGAAGGTGTCGCCCAGCGCAATATCAGGGTGTACACCGTGCTGAATATGTTCGGTCAGCTCGACGGCAAGGATCTCGGCCAGCAGGACACCATGGCACTGATCCGCTCGCTGAAACTCGGCGCGGGGGCGTTGCCCAAAGTCATCCTGGTGGGCAAGGACGGCGAGAAGAAGTTCGAGAGTTCGGGGGATGAATCAAAGTCGGTCGATTTGAAGAAGATATTCGAAACCATCGACGCCTTGCCGGCGACCGAGAAAGAAGCCGCACCGCCGACAGTCGCGACCCCCGTGGTTGCCGAACCGGCCGCCAAAGGTGCCAAGGGTGAAAAACCGGGCAAACCCGCCAAACCCGCCAAGCCCCCTGAAATGCCGGATGATTGAACACTGACTGACCCCGGCAGGATTCGGTCTTTGTGTACGCCGCCATCACCCTTGTGGGAGCGGGCTTGCTCNNNAAGCGACCTCAAGGGGACGCCCATTTTTTTTGCTCGGCTGCGGCTAAAAAAAGGCGCGTGTTCCGGGCGGGGAGGTATTGATTTCATTGGTCTCGGAAATTTCCTGCAAGTCCTGTCGGACTTCATGAACTGGTTTCTGTCAGAGCGCGCCGTTAGCCTTTGTCAGCCACCGCAACCATCGCGGTCGGACGTGGGAGTCCGCAACACTGAGGGATCCAGGGACGAAATAACCAATGGCCAGAAAGGAGCCTCGTCTATGAAGAAGATCGGCAAAAATGATCCGCAACGCCCAACCGACGCCACTCACCTGAAGCTTGTCCGGCTGGGCGAAACGGCCGAGCGCGACACCCGCATTCGAGTGCGCAAGCCCAGGCGTTCCGTCCCGATCAATCAGATCTTGTCTGTTGCCCCGGGCGTCGACACCCTCACCCTTTTGCATCAGGCCAGCGAAACCCTTGCGTCCCTGAATGCGGTGCTTGTGAGTTTTGCCGTCAAGCTGGATGGCTCGAACCGGGTGATGCTGGGAGCGATTCAGCAGTTGGCGGGGATTGCGGAGTTGTTGGTGAATCAGGCTCGGGACAATCTCGATCCGAGGAACGATGCGCCTGACGCTCCTGCGCCGACTCGGCATTGAACTGACGTAATAACGACAATGGGCGACCCCAAAAAGGTCGCCCATTTTATTGCGAGCACGCGATCCTATGGCGAGGGGGCAAGCCCCCCCGCCACAGGTATTTGACCGGCCTGAAGGAAGTGAACTGACTCTTACTTGAGCACGCGATCCTATGGCGAGGGGGCAAGCCCCCCCGCCACAGGTATTTGACCGGCCTGAAGGAAGTGAACTGACTCTTACTTGAGTAGGGCACTCAATATGTTGTGAGCAATCTTGATTCGTTCGGCGTTCGGGTAATTCTTGTTCGCCAGAATAACGATGCCGATGTCTTCCGAAGGTACGAACGCGACATAAGCGCCGAAGCCACCTGTCGACCCGGTCTTGTTGAACCATGCCGCGTCTTGCGCAGGTTGCGGTGGGTTCAGCCACTGGACTTTGTGCGCTTCCATCGCCATCTCCGTCGAGTTGCCACTCAGCAACGTTTCGAGGCTGGCCGGATAGTGGTAGTGCTCCCAACCCAAGCCCTGCGTCATCTCGCCCACGGTGTAGTAACCGCTGTGAGTGAGGGCAATCGCTTGCTGCATTGGTTTCTCCAGCGTCTCCGGTTTCAGGTTCGCTTCAACATAATGAAGCAAATCCGCCGCGCTGGTTTTCACCCCATACGCCTCCGAATCCAGCGCTCCCGGGCTCACCCGCACCGGTTTGCCCTCCTTGCCGTAACCCTGGGCGTAAAGCCCCATCTGCTCCTGCGGCACCTTGAGGTAAGTGTGCTTGAGGCCGAGTTTGGGCAGCAGGGTTTTTTCCATCAACTCATCGAACGGCTGGCCCATGCTTTTGGCCGCCAGATAACCGGACAGCCCAAGGCTGGGGTTCGAATACTGACGGTGGGTGCCTGGTGCATAAACGGGCTTCCACTGTTTGAAGTAGGCGAGCATTTTGTCTGGATGATCGGCCTCGTCAGGGAACTGCAGCGGCAACCCGCCAGCGGTGTAAGTGGCGAGTTGCAATACGCTGATGGTGTCGAATGCACTGCCGCGCAGCTCAGGCCACACCTGGCTGGCCCGGTCAGACAAGGACAGTTTGCCGCTGGCCTGGGCGTAGGCCGTCAGCGTGGTGGCGAAGGTTTTACTCACCGAGCCGATTTCGAACAGCGTGTCTTTGTTGACGGGTTTACCGTCCTCTTTCGACGCCACGCCGTAGTTAAAGTAATGCTGCTGACCCTTCAAGGTGATCGCGACCGCGACGCCAGGGATATTCTGTTGTTGCATGACCGGCCCGATGGCGTTTTTCACCAGGGCGTCGAGTTGATCGTCGGATTTTGTGGCGGCCATACAATGACTTGCGCTGAGTAACAGGGCGAAAGTGCTGAGGGACGCCAGTCTTGGCAGATGAAATTTGAACATGATTGGAACCACTCTCCATGAGTTGCCATTACTTTAACCGCTACACTCCGACCGGATCCAACACCGGACGGCTGACGGGCGCGCCAAATCTAGGCAGTCGGGCGGCAATCGACAAACGACGATATTTCGGGTTAGCCATTAGAAAAATTTGGGAGTGGGCATGATTCGTCCTCATCTGCCGCTGAATGCATTACGTGCCTTCGAGGCATCCGCGCGCCATTTGAGCTTCACTCGGGCAGCGGTGGAGTTGTTCGTCACGCCGGCGGCCGTCAGTCATCAAGTCAAAAGCCTCGAAGCCCAGCTTAACGTAACGCTGTTCAAGCGCCTGCCACGCGGCTTGATGCTGACCAGTGAGGGCGAAACCCTGCTGCCGGTGTTGCGCGAGTCCTTCGACCGTATTGCACATACCTTAGGCCAGTTCGAGGGCGGGCATTTTCGTGAAGTGTTGACCGTGGGCGCCGTGGGGACCTTTGCGGTGGGATGGCTGTTGCCGCGACTGGCGGACTTCCAGTCGAAACATCCGTTCATAGATTTGCGCCTGTCGACCAACAACAACCGGGTGGATGTGGCTGCCGAAGGCCTGGATTACGCCATCCGGTTTGGCGCCGGAGCGTGGCACGGGATCGAGGCGTCAAAGCTGATCGACGCGCCGTTGTCGGTGCTCTGCGTCCCGGAAATAGCCGGGCAGTTGCAAGAACCTGCGGATTTGCTTAAGCAGACGCTGTTGCGTTCCTATCGCACGGACGAGTGGCCCGAGTGGTTTCTGGCCGCGGGGTTACCGGCCAATACGCCACCGCCCAAGAGCATCGTCTTCGACTCCTCGCTGGCCATGATGGAGGCGGCGCTACAAGGCGCCGGCATTGCCTTGGCGCCGCCGCTGATGTTCGCCCGACAACTGGCGGCGGGGGCGATCGAGCAACCATTCGACATCGGTATCACCACTGGCAGCTATTGGTTGACCCGCTTGCAGTCGCGCCCTGAAACGTCGGCGATGGCGATGTTCAAGGAGTGGTTGTTGCAAGCTTCGGGCTGATACAAAATTCTGTGGGGGCGGCGGTGTGACGGTTCGACTTGCCCGCGATGAGGTCATNNCAGTCAACATCAATGTTGTATGTCAGTCCCTCATCGCGGGCAAGCTCGCTCCCGCAGGGGGTGAGGTGGTTTCGAAGAATTAGCGCACCAGGCACGGCCGCTTGTTATCGAATTTCCACCCCGGAATCAGAAACTGCATCGCCACGCTGTCATCCCGCGCGCCCAGTCCCATGCCTTTGTACAACTCATGGGCCTTGGCCAGTTGATCCAGATCCAGTTCAACCCCTAGCCCGGGCTTCTTCGGCACCTGCACGCAACCCCCTTCGATTTTCAGTGGCTCCCTGGTCAGGCGCTGGCCGTCCTGCCAGATCCAGTGAGTGTCGATGGCGGTGATGTCGCCCGGCGCCGCCGCCGCCACCTGGGTGAACATCGCCAGGGAAATATCGAAGTGGTTGTTGGAGTGCGAACCCCAGGTCAGGCCCCAGTCATTGCACATCTGCGCCACACGCACCGAGCCTTGCATCGTCCAGAAGTGTGGGTCGGCGAGCGGAATATCCACCGATTGCAGCTGGATGGCGTGGCCCATTTCGCGCCAGTCGGTGGCGATCATGTTGGTCGCGGTTTTCAAACCCGTGGCCCGGCGAAATTCAGCCATGACTTCGCGGCCCGAGTAGCCATTTTCCGCGCCGCACGGGTCTTCGGCATAAGCGAGTACGTGATGCTGATCGCGGCACAGTCGAATGGCTTCCTTGAGTGACCATGCTCCATTCGGGTCGAGGGTAATGCGCGCGTCCGGGAACCGTTCGGCCAAGGCGGTGACGGCTTCGATCTCCTCGTCGCCGCTGAGTACGCCGCCCTTGAGTTTGAAGTCCTTGAAACCGTAGCGAGCGTGCGCGGCCTCGGCCAGGCGCACCACGGCGTCGGCGGTCATGGCTTTGTCGTGACGCACGCGGAACCAGTCGTTGTCGGCCTCCGGTTCGCTGCGATAGGCCAGATCGGTTTCATTGCGATCACCGACATAAAACAGGTAACCGAGCATCTTCACCTCGTCACGCTGCTGGCCTTCACCGAGCAGGGCCGCAACCGGCACGTCCAAATGCTGGCCGAGCAAGTCGAGGAGGGCGGCTTCCAGGCCTGTGACCGCGTGAATGGTGATGCGCAGGTCAAACGTCTGCAAACCGCGACCGCCAGCATCACGGTCAGCAAAGGTCTGGCGCACCTGATTGAGGATCTTCTGATACGTGCCGATCGGACTGCCGACCACCAGCGAACGTGCATCTTCCAGCGTCTGGCGAATGCGCTCGCCCCCCGGNACTTCACCGACACCGGTATTGCCGGAACTGTCTTTGAGAATCACGATATTGCGCGTAAAAAACGGCCCGTGTGCGCCGCTCAGGTTGAGCAGCATGCCATCGTGACCGGCCACCGGCACCACTTGCATGCTGGTGATGATCGGGGCTTTGGCGGTGTCTTGTGGGTTCATTGTCTTGTCCTTCAACACAGTGATTCAGGCGTGATTGGGCGCTGGTTTGCCCAGGGCAACGGCGGGTGCGGTTTTCGGTGTGTTGCGCGCGGCGAAGACGATGATCGCGGCGATGATCGATGTCGCGGCCAAGACATACAGCCCGCCCTGAATGGAACCGGTGTGTTCTTCCAGCAGGCCGAACGTGGTCGGCGCAACGAAGCCGCCCAGATTGCCCACCGAGTTGATCAACGCGATCACGCCCGCCGCGATTCGCGCGTCCAGGTATGCCTGAGGAATCGGCCAGAACAGCGACGAAGCGGATTTGAAACCGATGGCCGCAAAGCAAATCGCGACAAAGGCGAAGATCGGCCCGCCGGTGGTGGACATGAACATGCCGACTGCGGCAATCAACAAGGCAGTGGCGACCCAGGCTTGCTGGTGTTTCCATTTGGCGGACAAAGATGCGAAGGCGTACATGCCGACGATCGACAGCAACCACGGGATCGAGTTGAACAGCCCGACCTGCACGTCACTCAGGTCGCCCATCTTCTTGATGATGCTCGGCAGCCAGAAGGTGGCGGCGTAAATCGTCAGTTGGATGCAGAAATACATCAGGCAGAACAGGATGATCTGGCGATCTTTGAGCAGCGTACCCAACGACGGCTTGATCGGTGTCGCCGCTTCCCGGGCCAGTTGTTCGTCATCGATGGCTTTGACCAGCGCATCTTGCTCGGCGCGGGTCAGCCATTTGGCGTCGTGGGGTTTGGAGTCCAGCCAGAACCACACGAAGACGCAGAGCCCGACTGAAAACATCCCCTCGATGAAATACATCCACTGCCAGCCATGCATCCCGAATCCGCTGATCTGCAACAGCAACCCGGACAGCGGGCCGGATATCAGAGAAGCAATCGCCGAACCGCTGAGAAAAATGGCAATCGCCTTGCCACGCTCGACGCCTGGCAACCAGCGCGTGAAGTAATAGATCACCCCGGGAAAGAACCCGGCTTCGGCCACGCCCAGCAGAAAGCGCAGGACATAGAACTGGGTTTCGTTCTGGATGAACGCCATCAGCGTGGCGACGATGCCCCAGGTNAGCATGATGCGGGTCAGCCAGATGCGGGCGCCGACTTTTTGCAGAAGCATGTTGGAGGGGACTTCGAACAGCGCATAGCCGATGAAGAACAGGCCGGCGCCGAGTCCGTAGGCGGCAGCGCCGATGCCCAGGTCCTGCTCCATGTGGGCGCGGACGAAGCCGATGTTCACGCGGTCAATGTAGTTGACGATGAACATGATGACGAACAGCGGCAGGACATGGCGTTTGACTTTCGAGATGGCGGACTTCAGGACCGAATCGGCGCCTTCGTGCATCACGGATATGGAGGTATTCACTTGGTTTTCTCCCACTGATTATTTTTATGCGGGGTGTGACGGGGTGTTGCTATGTTGATAGACATCATACAACTAGGTTTTTTTGTCCTGCAAGCGCTTGCGTCCAGATAAATGGCGCTTCACCGGCTATTTTTTATTTTGTTTGTGGTTTTGTAGGGGCTAGGTGGAAGTCATTTACGACCATTTGTTGAGTGTTGTCATACAAGTTGAGTTGTTTTGTTGGGGATTCCAGCCGAGCGCAGTGCTACGATTCCGTTAGCCCTGCTTCCGGATGATCGCCATGCAAGAAGACCTCGACGCGCCCGCGCGCAAGCGCACCCACAACCTGGCCCATGACCTGGTGGCCAAGCTGAGCCAAAGCATCTTGCTCGGGCAGATGTTGCCGGGAGACAAGCTGCCGTCGGAGAACACGATTGTTCAGGAGCACGGGGTCAGCCGCACTGTGGTGCGTGAGGCGATCTCGAAGTTGCAGGCCTCAGGCCTGGTGGAAACCCGTCACGGCATCGGCACCTTTGTGTTGGAGCGCGCGCCGGAGCAGGGGCTTCGATTGAATGTCGATACCGCGCTGGGGGTGCGCAGCATTCTGGAGTTGCGCATGGGCCTGGAAACCCAGGCCGCCGCGCTGGCAGCGAGCCGTCGCACCGATCAGCAATTGCTGCAGATGCGCGAAGCACTCGACGACTATCAAAGCCTGCTCGCCAACAACGACAGCTGCGTCGAGGCCGACAAGCGCTTTCACCTGTTGATCGCCGAAGCCACCGGCAACGTGTGCTTCACCGAAATCATGCAGCACCTGGGCAGCGCCATGATTCCCCGGACCCGGGTCAATGCCGCCGAGCGTGGCGCGGCGGATTTGAGCAAGTTGGGGCAACTGGCCAACCTCGAGCACGAGGCGATTCTCAACGCGATCAAACGGCAGGACCCGGACGCCGCACGCGCCGCCATGTGGCTGCACCTGACCAACAGTCGCGACCGGTTTTCGGCCGGCGCCTGACAACCGTTTGTCCAGTCGATAGCACGCCATTCCTGCGCCCGCTTCCAACGAGTACGGCCCAGATTTGCTGGACCTCATCAGTGAGGTGCGTCATGGCTAACGACTCAATGTTCCAAGGTGGAACACCCGATACCGCCCCGACCAGACCGATGCCCGGCACCGACGAGCCGACGTTGGATCACGATTCTCAACCCGGCAGGGACCCTTCGCTGGACCCGGCTGCCGCAGACGCCGATCGACCTGAAGACTGGAAGGATCCGGCCGCTGACGAGGACGTACCGCCAGCGGATGAGCCAACCCCTTTATCCGATGACAGGCGATAAACAGAACCCGGCCACTGTGCCGGGTTTTTCTTTATTCTTCGACCTTGACCAGCCTGACTCGACTCTCTGTGCCCCCTAACATGGACGAGGACAGAAAGAAGTAAGCGTAGTCTTCAAGGTAGAAAATCTTGCTGTCACGTTTGAGTTTCTGGCCAAGGTCAAACTGACAGCGCAGTTCTTTGGCGGGACCTTTCAACTCGCTGTTGACCTGGGCTGCGTCGAGCACACGCTGCACGATGCACTGCACACTTTCCCGTTTCATTGTTTCGCCATCGAGGGTGCTTCGTTCCCGTTTGCTGGCGCGCATTTCCAGTGACGCACCCACCGGCATGCGTTGCCAGTCGCCGGTGAAACTCAATTGCTGAGTGTCGGTGACGGTGGATAACGGTGGTCTGTTTCGCGTGCTCTCTGTCAGCGAATAGTGTTCTGCCAGTGGCAACAAGCCTCTGAAACTGACGATGTACCGGCCGGCGGGAGCCTTTTCCCGGCGCTCGCGCAATTGTCCGCTCTGAGCGTCGGTGTCGAACACCAGCGCATTTTCCGTGCTTGAGATTGAAAAATATAAGAGCGTGTTATTGATCTTCGACACCGTGCGCTTGAGTGTCCGGGTGGGCGGTGCGAGCTTTAAATCGGTGATAGCTTTCAGTACTGAAGTGGACAGAGGTTCTATCTGGTAGCTCAGCGCAAGTTTGGCGCGGGCGACATACGCAGGCAGTGTCGAGCGCTGCGAGGGTGCGGCGCACGCAGCGTTCAGCAAGGTCTGGGTGTCCGCGCTGCCCTGTACGAAGGCCTGCGACGGGTTGTTCAGTACCCCGCCCATGGACACCCGATCATTCGGGCCGAGCTGGAATGAGCTCAATACTTGATAGGTTTTGCGTGCGCAATCGACTTCGTAGCGCTCGCGAGTCTGTCCGAACAGTTGCAGGTTGGGCTTGTCGGTGAGCAGCACGGGTTCGTCGAACCCGCCCCAGAACCGCCTGACGTTGCCCTCGGTTTTCAGGCTGTTGACGTCGATCATCACCCAGCGAGCGGCTTCAGTGCGATGGACAATGCGCCAGTCCGACGCTGCGGTGCGCGTACAGGCTTCGCTGAAGTGCGGCTTGCTGGCCAGCTCGGCTGCCAGTTCCTTGGGAATCAGAACCGTCAACGGTGTGTGCTGGTGGCTGCCATCCGTCGTCGCGATCGGGAAGTCGTCGAGGAACAGCAGTTTGACATCGGGCACCTTGCAGTCCGCTTGCAGCTGTACAACGCTCGGTAAACCATGGCGAGTGTAAGCCGGGGTGTGGACCTGATAGCTGAGCGCATCGCCGTTACGCATCACTGAGTTTTCCAGTGGCGTTTTCTTGAACACTTCTTGCACTGTCAGAACCGGCTGCCGGTAGGGAGGTGGGGCGGGAGTCGCGGGTGGCGGGCTGGCGCAACCGGACAACATCCCTAGCACACAGGCAGCAGCGAAACGGTTCATAAGCATTTCCAGGCGATGGCGTCACGTTCTTGTGAACAGAGGACGTCGGCATCGCAAGGCGATTCTTTAATTCTGCATGGCGTGCAGTCATGGCCGGGCAGGCTGCGCCGCGATGACCGCAGGGCGCCGCTCCAGATTCAACGCCAGCACGCTGATCAGCACCACCACGGCACCGATCCCGATCATCAACGTTGGCTGCTCGCCCATGGCAAACGCCGCAATGGCCATGGCGGTGGGCGGAATCAGATACAGCGTCATGGTCGCCCGACTCAAATCGATGTGGGCCAGCACAAACGCCCAGGCCAGGTAGGCGAGGGCGCTGGGAAACACGCCCAAGACAACCACGGCCATTTGCACCTGCATCGGCGCGCTGGCGACCTTGCCGGCCAACCCCGGTAGATAAATCAGCAACAGCGCCGTGCCCGACCAGACCGTGTAGCAGACCAGCGTCAAGCCGTCGTAGCGAGCGCAATGATGCTTTTGCAATGCGAAGTAGAAACTCCACGACACCGCCGCCAGCAAGATCAGCAATCCGTGCGCATCCATGCTGCCCAGCCCTCGATCACCGGCCACCACAATCACCACGCCCATCAATCCCAACAAGACACATCCCCAGCGCCAGGCGCTGACCTGGTCCTTGAACACGAAACGCGCCAGCAGGGTGCTGAATAACGGCGTCGATTGTGCCAGCACACTGGAAGCGCCAGCGCTGACATTTTGCTGGCCGATGTTCAAAGCGACGTGGTGCAGGCTCACGGCAAAAAAACCAAGGACGAACAGCAACGGCAGATCGCCAAGCTTCGGCAGACTGATGCCCTTGAATGCGGCGACGACCGCCATGAACACCGATGCGATCAGAAAGCGCAGCAGCGCCAGGTGGCCGGGGTCGTAGGCCTGCAAGCCGATGTGGATGCCGGTCGGTGAGAAGCCCCAGCAGGCGACGACAAACGCCATGGCCAGGAGAATTTTGACGGTGTGCGTTGAGGGCTTCATGGTCGATTACCGGTGGGTTGATGCACCGAGTATCGGAAGCCTGACCATTCGCCACAACTGACTTATACTGCGGCAACTGTTCACTTTGGATGATGTATGGAGCTGGCGCAGATTCGCATGTTCAAGACCGTTGCCGAGGTCGGCAGCATCGCCCGGGCGGCGGAGCTGTTGCATTGCGTGCCTTCGAATATCACCGCACGCATCAAGTCGCTGGAAGCCGAGTTGGGGGTGGCGCTGTTTCTACGCGAGGGCCGAGGCTTGCGTATCAGCCCGGCGGGCCAGACGTTTCTGTCTTACGCCTCGAAAATTCTGGCGCTGACCGTTGAAGCCAAACGGGCGGTGGACCCTTCGGCCGAACCATCCGGCCCGCTGCGTATCGGTGCCATCGAGTCCTCGGCCACCGGTCGTCTGCCGCGCCTGCTGGCCAAGTTTCACAAGCGATATCCCGGCGTCGCGCTGGAGCTGACCACCGGCACCTGGAGCCAGCTGCTCGATGACACGCTCAATCATCGGCTCGACGGCGCCATCGTCGCGGTGGATGTCGAGCGCTCGCAGCTAAAGCGCACGCCGATGTACCGTGAAGAACTGCTGCTTATAGCCTCGACATCCCTGGGGCCGGTACGCGATATCGCGGATTTGCAGGACAAGACCGTGTTCATGTGGCCCCAAGGCTGTCCTTACCGGGCGGCGCTGGAGCATTGGTTGTTACGACAGGGACAGGCGCTGCCGATTGTCAGCCTGGCCAGTTATGGCGCGATAGTCGGGTGTGTCAGCGCCGGGGCCGGTGTCGCGCTGGTGCCCAAAGGGGTGTTTGACCAGTACGCCAAAGGGGCGGGGTGCGCGGGGTTTGAGTTCCCTGAGCTGACGGCCATCGACAACCTGTTTTACTGGCATGAAAACGCCGGGGTTCACCCGGCGCGGGAAGCGTTTGTGGCGATGTTGCGTGAGGAGTTTTTGCCCGGTTAGGCCGCAGTTATTGCATGACACAAAGGCGCTAAACGCCGTTCACATCCCGCATCAACAACCCGAACCGCAAATCCACCGCATCCGGAATCGGCACATACACCGTGTGCCCGTCTCCCGGCGCCACGTCGATCGGCTCGCCTTTGCCGTTTTGCAACTGATGCAGATCGAAGTGGAAATTCCCCTGGGGTGTCATCAGTTCCATGTGATCGCCCAGGCCAAAGCGGTTCTTGACCGTCACTTGCGCCAGGCGATCACGCCGTTCGCCGGTCAACTCGCCTACAAACTGCTGACGTTCTGAAACCGAGCTGCCGTTCTGGTAGTTCTGGTATTCGTCATGCACATGACGGCGCAAAAAGCCTTCGGTGTAGCCGCGTTGCGCCAGGGACTCCAGATCGGTCATCAGGTTACGGTCAAAGGCTCGGCCGGCCACCGCATCATCAATGGCTTTGCGATACACCTGGGTGGTGCGCGCGCAGTAGAAGTGGGATTTGGTACGGCCTTCGATCTTCAGCGAATGCACGCCCATGTGGGTCAGGCGTTCCACATGCTGCACCGCGCGCAGGTCCTTGGCGTTCATGATGTAGGTGCCGTGCTCATCCTCGAACGCGGGCATCTGTTCATCCGGGCGATTGGCTTCCTGCAACAGGAACACCTGATCGGTCGGCGCGCCGATGCCCAGGGTCGGCTCCGGCCTGAACTGCTGGACGATTTCACCGAGCTGATTTTCCGTGGCTTGCGTCGCCGAATACTTCCAGCGGCAGGCGTTAGTGCAACTGCCCTGATTGGCGTCACGCTTGTTCATGTAGCCCGATAGCAGGCAGCGGCCGGAATAGGCCATGCACAAGGCACCGTGCACAAACACCTCCAGCTCCATCGCCGGGACTTGCTGGCGGATCTCGGCGATTTCTTCCAGCGACAGTTCCCGTGACAGGATGATCCGGCTCAAGCCCTGTTGCTGCCAGAACTCGACACTGGCCCAGTTCACCGTGTTGGCCTGCACCGACAAGTGAACGGGCATCAAGGGGAAGTGGCGTCGCACCAGCATGATCAGCCCCGGGTCGGACATGATCAGCGCATCCGGGCCCATGGCGATTACGGGGGCCAGGTCTTTGAGGAAGGTCTTCAGCTTGGCGTTGTGCGGCGCAATGTTCACCACCACGTAGAAGCGTTTGCCCAGCGCGTGGGCTTCGTGGATGCCGAGTGCCAGGTTGGCGTGGTCGAACTCATTGTTGCGCACTCGCAGGCTGTAGCGCGGCTGGCCGGCGTAGACCGCATCGGCGCCGTAGGCGAAGGCATAGCGCATGTTTTTCAAGGTGCCGGCGGGGGCGAGCAGTTCGGGAGCAAGGAGCGTCATGGCAGTGTCGATCGCAAAAGCCCGCGAGGGTAATCGCCTTGCCCGCGGGGTTCATTGATCTGGATCTATGCTTGATGAACAAACGGATGGCACTCGCGCGAACCGTCGCGGACTAAGCATCAGCACGGCTCTTCAATATCAGAGCGCACTGACATGGATCGGACATGAACGAACAGACGGTACACAACAAATCGCTGGTGATTTTGCTCGGAGTGGTCACCGCCGCTTTTATCTGGATTTTGCTGCCGTTCTACGGCGCGGTGTTCTGGGCGGTGATCCTCGGGATTCTGTTCGCACCGCTGCAACGCCGGATCCAACTGAAGTTCGGCTGGCAGCGCAACCTCACATCCCTGCTCACCCTGAGCATCTGCCTGCTGATCGCGATCCTGCCGGTGATCATTCTCAGTATCTTGCTGGTCCAGGAAGGGGCGTCGCTTTACAAAAGCATTGAAAGCGGCGAGCTGGACATCGCGGGGTATGTGACACATTTCAAGCACAGCTTGCCGCCGTACTTCCAGCATTTGCTGGATCGGGCCGGGCTCGGTGAGCTGGACGGGCTGCGGGAGAAAATCATCAAGAGTGCGGTGACGGGCAATGAGTTTGTCGCCACGCAGGTCTTCAGTTTCGGTCAGGGCACGTTCGATTTTGTGGTCGGCTTCTTCATCATGCTCTACCTGCTGTTCTTCTTCCTGCGAGACGGCGCGGAACTGGCGCGTAAAGTTCGCTCCGCCGTACCGTTGCAGGAACACCAGAAACGTCGTTTGCAGCTCAAGTTCAATCGCGTGGTTCGGGCGACCGTAAAGGGCAACCTNCTGGTGGCCGTNACCCAAGGTGCGCTGGGTGGTTTGATTTTCTGGTTTCTGGACATTCCCAGTGCGTTGCTCTGGGCGGTGNTGATGGCGTTTCTATCGCTGTTGCCGGCGGTGGGGGCGGGGATTGTCTGGGCGCCGGTGGCGGCATTTTTCCTGTTGAGCGGTTCGATCTGGCAGGGCGTAGTGCTGGGACTGTTCGGCGTTTTCGTGATTGGGTTGGTGGACAATGTGCTGCGCCCGATCCTGGTGGGTAAGGACACCAAGATGCCGGATTACCTGATCCTGATCTCGACCTTGGGCGGCCTGTCGATTTTNGGCCTCAACGGCTTTGTTATCGGGCCGCTGATCGCGGCGCTGTTCATGTCGAGCTGGGCCATTTTCCTCGAAACCAAACCAAGGGTGCAGCTGCCTTAAGCGCTGAACTTCCCTTGGCCGATTCGTTGCGACAACGCTTGGGCGGCCGGCAGTGAAGTGAGCGGTCCGCTGATCGGCTCGCCGTCCTGCACCAGATACCAACAGGCGAGCAATCCTAGCTCTCTGAGCGGTGCGGGAACGGCGCTGCCAATTACGGACATGATCTGAACCTGGGACATAAATACCTCCATCAATCGATGGAGCTACCTTACGGACCTGCCTCTCGAACGGACAATCAACACTTTCGATAGTCGTCATTGACGCCAGTGAGTGTCGGGTTCAGTCGACCACCATATCAAGCATATGGACCACTTCCTGCTCGTTGAGCAGGCCTTTGCGCACCAGGTTTTCTGCCAGCAGCGAAAGNAANTTNGCGCTGCGGTGGCCCTCAAGGTGCTTGAGTTCGGTCAGTGCGCTGTAGACCTTGCTGGACGTGCACAAGCCGACAATGCGGTGCGGGTTTTGCGTGGGCATGAGGTCGTCCTTGTTTTTATCAACCTGTTGTTTACGGACAGATCCAAGCTTGCGGACCTGGCATGACATAAATATGACCGTTTTCCCCAAGTCGGGGGAAGGGCGGTCGAGTCAATCTTGCCAAACTGAACCGCCCACACTGTCCCGACAGCGACCTTGACGCGATTTTCCCAGACCTTCGCCGACGAACGGTCACAAAAAAGCCCCGCTGATAAGGCGGGGCCTGTTGAATCTGTTACCAGCGGCCATAACCGTGGGGAGGGCCGTAGTAGCCGCGTGGTGGACCGTAATAACCACGTGGCGGGCCGTAGTAAACCGGCGGTGGTGCGTAGTAGACCGGTTGCTGCACGTAGACCGGCGCGGGCTGGTAATAAACCGGTGGCGGCTGTTGTATGTAAACCGGCTGCGGCTGGGCGTAGACCGGTTGCTGTACGTAAACAGGCCGGTTGCTGTTGATGATGGCCGAGCCGACGATTGCCGAACCAACGATCGCGCCAAATACCGCTGGACCCTGCCAACCGTGACCGCCGCCAGCCTCTGCTTGCCCTGTGATAGCAAGAGCTCCGAGCAGCAAGGCAACTGTGGGGATTTTACGGATCATGATAATTCCTCGGTTCTTCGACCCGGCGCTTGTGCAATCAATAGACTCAAGGATTGTCGCGGGGATACTTTTAAGACAACGTATTTCTGAAAAACAGCACGGCCGCTGGGTAAATTTTGTGTAAGGTCTGTACCGACTTCTTTACGGCCCCGGCGAACCTGCTCAGGCACGCCGTAATAATCGATCAGACCACGATGGAATGGCTAATCCCGTCCATCTGAAAGTGCTTATGAAGGAGATGTTTCATGCAGATGAACCCCAACCGAGACACCCAGCTGTGCATGTCGCTTTCCGGGCGCCCCGGCAACTTCGGCCTGCGGTTTCACAATCATCTGTATGAACAGTTGGGCTTGAATTTTTACTACAAGGCGTTCAGCAGTCAGGATCTGCCGGGTGCCGTTGGCGGCATTCGTGCACTGGGCATTCGTGGCTGCGGCGTGTCGATGCCGTTCAAGGAAGCCTGCATTGCGCTGGTCGATGAGCTGGACGCGTCGGCAGCGGCCATTCAATCGATCAATACCATCGTCAACACCCATGGCCACCTCAAGGCCTACAACACCGATTACATCGCCATCGCCCAGCTGCTTGAAACCCATCAGGTGCCAAAAGACGCGACCTTTGCCCTGCGTGGCAGCGGCGGCATGGCCAAGGCCGTGGCCAGTGCCTTGCGCGACGGTGGTTATACCAACGGCGTGATCGTGGCGCGTAACGAACGTGCCGGGCGGGCGCTGGCTGAATCACTGGGCTACCAGTGGCAGGCGGAACTTGGCACTCAGCGTCCGCAGATGTTGATCAACGTCACGCCGATTGGCATGAGCGGCGGCCCTGAGGCCGATCAACTGGCGTTCGACGCTGAAACCATCGCTGCTGCCGAGACCGTCTTCGATGTGGTGGCGATACCCTCAGAAACACCGCTGATCGTGCGCGGGCGTGCCCAGGGCAAGCGGGTGATTACCGGGCTGGAAGTGATCGCGATCCAGGCGTTGGAGCAGTTTGTGCTGTACACCGGCGTGCGGCCGACGGATGAGCAGTTCAAGAAAGCGGTGGAGTTTGCTCGCAGCTGATCCTTCAGATTATTGGTTGGCTGTACTGGCCTCATCGCGGGCAAGCTCGCTCCCACAGAGGATTGGCGTCGTACGCACATGTTGTGATCGACAGAGAACCCTGTGGGAGCGAGCTTGCTCGCNNCAGGCAAGCCCAATCAATTGCCGCACATTTCCCGCCTATACTCCCGCCAGCAAGCAAAGACTTGCCCCCCAACCAACAAACCGTGCCCGAGGTTCCCATGCATCCCCCCATTCTCAACCTGAATCAGGTCGAACTCGAACCGCTGCCCGAAGCCCTGGCGCCCACCGGTGAAACCGCCGGCCGCTACCAACAGAGAATGGCCCGCGTCGGCCAGCAGTTGGGGTCGCAAAAGCTCGGTTATCGGTTGTACGTGCTCGAACCAGGCATGCGTGGCAGCCCTTTTCACAGTCATCGGGTCAACGAGGAGATGTTTTACGTCGTGGCTGGGGAGGGGGTGGTGCGCCTTGGTGCCGAGCGTTTTCCGATCCGCGCCGGTGACGTGATCGCCTGCCCGCCGGGCGGTCCTGAAGCGGCGCACCAGATCATCAACAACAGCAAGGGCGAACTTCGTTACCTGGCGGTCAGCACCCAGCAATCGCCGGAGATTTGCGAGTACCCGGATTCCGGCAAATACGTGGTGATGGACGACTTCAAGGTCGACGCCGAAGGCAATGCCTCAGGCTTCGTCGCCATCGCCCGCCCGGGCGACGGCGTGGATTACTGGGATGGCGAATAACCTTACAGGCATGGCGCAGATCTTGTAGCAGGGATCGTATTGGTTACNTTACTGGGATGGCGAATAACCTTACAGGCATGGCGCAGATCTTGTAGCAGGGATCGTATTGGTTACTCGAGGCGTGCCAGTCGTTCTTCGAGTGCGGAAATTCGCGCCTCAAGCTCTTCGATACGCTCTACGGATACGCCGCTACCGGCACCGCGTTCGGCCGGGTTTTGCCGGGCAGCGAGGATGACTTCGATATCCGCCGGATCACCCAACGCATGCATATAACGGTCTTCCCGTTGCCCCGCCTGACGCGGCACCAACAGCGCCAGCCCGCGCGCAATCAGGCGCTCCAGTTGGTGCACCACCTGCTCGGCATCTTCAAAATCATGCATGCGTCCGCTGCGGGTCAGCAGTTCATTGACCGTCTGCGGCCCGCGCAGAAACAGCAATCCCGCCAGAATCACCTGGGCCGGCACCAGTTCAAGCGCCTTGTCGACCTTATGCTCCCAGCGATCGGCACGGCTGCCCATCACCAGTTTGGTAAAGCCGCGACCTTCTAGGGCGCGCAGGCTCTGGCCGACCTGCCCCTGGGTGAGATTCGTCACCGGCTCGCGGCTGGTTTTCTGGTTGCAGGCCAGCACCAATGCATTAAGGGTCAGCGGATAGGTTTCCGGGCTGGTGGCCTGCTTCTCGATCAACGAGCCCAGAATGCGGATTTCCGTGCTGTTGAGGCGCGGCTCGTCGAAGGTCGTCTCTTGCTCAATGCTCATTGTTCTGCGTCCTTTCCCGGTTTCATATTCTTCTCCTGCCGNCATCCTGGCCCGCCCGACACTATCTATCGCTTCACCTGGGACCGCGCATCGCTATAATCGCCCCACGTTTCCCCCTGTCACCACACGAGACTGCCATGACTATTTCCCTGTATGCCGCTTCGGTTCCTGTTTTCCAACAAATGCTCAACGCCCTGAGCGATGTGCTGAACAAAGCCGAAGCCCATGCCACCGCCAAGAACATCGAGCCCAATGCACTGCTGCAAGCGCGCCTGTTCCCGGATATGTTCCCGCTGGTGCGTCAGGTGCAGATCGCCGTTGATTTCGCCAAAGGCGTGTCCTCGCGCCTGGCCGAGATCGAAGTGCCGAAGTACGACGACACCGAAACCACCTTCGCTGAACTGCAAGCCCTGATCGCCAAGGTTCTGGCTTACATCGGCGAGATCAAGCCTGAGCAGATCGACGGCAAAGAAGGCATCGAGATCATCACCCGCCCAGGCACCCCGAAAGAGAAGCGCTTCAGCGGCCAGTCCTACCTGCTGACCTACGGCCTGCCGCAGTTCTTCTTCCACGTCACCACCGCTTACGCCTTGCTGCGTCACAACGGCGTAGAAGTGGGCAAGCGCGACTACATGGGCGCGTTCTAAACCGCCCAGGTACAAAAAAGCCCCCGCAGCCTGAGGTTGCGGGGGCTTTTTCATGTGTAAACATTGTGCGACTACACCACAGGGTGAAGTGTTATGCCAGACGTTGCGCTTTTGCTTCTTCGCCCAGGCAAGCCCGGGGGCTTTTTCATGTGTAAACATTGTGCGACTACACCACAGGGTGAAGTGTTATGCCAGACGTTGCGCTTTTGCTTCTTCGCCCAGGCAAGCCGCAGCGGTGAACAGCACGTCCGTGGACGAATTGAGCGCGGTTTCCGCCGAATCCTGCAACACACCAATGATGAAGCCTACGGCGACTACCTGCATGGCGATCTCGCTGGGAATACCGAACAGGCTGCACGCCAGGGGAATCAACAGCAACGAGCCACCGGCCACGCCCGAAGCGCCACACGCACACANNGCCGCCACCACACTGAGCAACACGGCGGTCGGCAGGTCGACGGCAATCCCCAGGGTATGCACGGCCGCCAGGGTCAGCACGGTGATGGTGATCGCGGCACCGGCCATATTGATGGTGGCGCCCAGTGGGATCGATACCGAATAGGTGTCTTCATGCAGGCCCAGGCGTTTGCTCAACGCCAGGTTTACCGGGATATTTGCCGCCGAACTGCGGGTGAAGAAAGCGGTGATGCCGCTCTCACGCAGGCACATCAGCACCAGTGGGTAGGGGTTNCGTCGCAGTTTCCAGAACACAATCACCGGGTTCATCACCAGCGCCACGAACAACATGCAGCCCAGCAGCACGGCCAGCAGATGCACGTAGCCGATCAACGCCCCGAAACCAGACGTGGCCAAGGTCGATGCCACCAGGCCGAAGATCCCCAGCGGCGCGAAGCGAATCACCACGCGCACGATCAGCGTCACGCCGTTGGACAGGTCGTCGAGCACGGTGCGGGTGGTTTCGCCAGCATGGCGAATCGCGATGCCCATGCCGATGGCCCACGCCAGAATGCCNATGAAGTTGGCATTCATCAGTGCGCTCACCGGGTTATCCACCACGCTCAACAGCAGGCTTTGCAACACCTCGCCGATGCCGCCGGGAGCGGTGACAGCGACGTCATGGGTGGACAGCACCAGACTGGACGGAAACATCATGCTGGCAACGACCGCGACCACCGCGGCGGCAAACGTGCCCAGCAGGTACAAAAACAGAATCGGCCGGATGTGGGTTTCCTGGCCGTGTTTATGGTTGGCGATCGAGGCCATGACCAGCACGAACACCAGGATCGGTGCGACGGCCTTCAGGGCNGAAACGAAGACCTTGCCGATGAATGCCGTGGATTTCGCCACCTCCGGCGCGATCAGCGCCAGGGCAATCCCGGCGATCAGGCCGATGACGATTTGCGAGACCAGGCTCAAGCGTTTCAAGCGTTGCAATAGCGAAGGGGATGAAGCAGTCATAAAACGGCATCTCTGATTATTAGGTGCGGGGGTATCGCGACATCAATGCCAGTGAATGGCCGATGAACAAGGTGTACGTATCGCAGGGCGCGGACTTTATCACAGCGTGGTCTTGATCCTTCAGACCTGTGACGATCTGCCGCCCGCGTGATCAACGAGATCGGCAGGTTCGTGCAACCCTGATCGGAAACACTCTGTTAAGATTGCCCATCCTCATTTTCAAGTCATGCCAGTGGGCCTTCGGGCTATCGCTGGTGTCGTCGTTTTCTGGAGTTCTGCATGCTGTTGCCCATCCTTCTGTTGTCGGCCGCCGGTTTTACCGTGCTGACCACGGAGTTCATCATCGTCGGCCTGTTGCCGGCGATTGCCCGAGACCTTGAAGTCAGCATCCCCCAAGCAGGTTTGCTGGTGACTCTGTTTGCCTTCACCGTCGCCGCGTTCGGGCCGTTTCTGACCGCGTACTTCGCAAGGTTCGAGCGGCGCAAACTGTTCATCTCGGTGTTGATCATGTTCGGCCTGGCCAACACCCTCGCGGCGTTTGCACCGAACATCGGGGTGATGGCCATTGCCCGCTTGATCCCCGCGTTGGGGTTGCCGGTGTTCTGGGCGCTGGCCAGTGAAACCGCGGTGGACATTGTTGGCCCCGAATACGCCGGGCGAGCCATCGAAAAAATCGGCTTCGGCATCGTCTGTGCCACGGTGTTCGGCATTCCGGTCGGCACGTTGATTTCCGACATGTTCGGCTGGCGTACCGCGTTTGCCATACTGGCGGTGATCGCGTTTGCCAAGGCGTTGCTGCTGTTTATCTACCTGCCGAAAACCAATCTGCATCAGCATCAGGTGAGCTTCCGTTCGCAGTTCAAGATCCTGCGCAGCCCGTTGATGCAGGGTCATATCCTGCTGTCAGTGCTGGTGTTCAGCGGCATGTTCACCGCTTATACCTACCTGGCAGACATCCTTGAGCGCCTGGCCGGTTTCAACGGCACGGTGGTCGGCTGGTGCCTGATGGGCTTCGGCGCGGTCGGTCTGATCGGCAACTCGTTGGGCGGACGCGCGGTGGATCGTCATCCGCTGATGGCTTCGATGATGTTCTGCACGTTCATGATCGCCGGCATGGTGGCGTTGGTGCCGAACATTCATTCGCCACTCGGTCTGGCGGCGGCGATGGGGATCTGGGGCGTGACCCAGGCGGCGATGTTCCTGGTCAGCCACGTGCGGTTGATGAAGGCCGCGCCCCATGCGCCAGCGTTTGCNGCGTCGCTGAACATCGCCGGGGCCAACCTCGGCATCGGCCTGGGTGCGATGGTCGGCGGACGGGTGATCGACAGCGTTGGCTTGGGCGGGCTGGGTTTTGCCGCAGCCGCGTTTATCCTGGTTTCGATTCTCCTGGCCATGGCGCTGATGACCATGAAACCTCGCGAAATTTGCGCCTGACCCTTCACACCTCGGTGAACAGCTCGCGTCGGGCACCTTCGGTAATCGCCACGATGCCGGGGTGCTTGACCTTGCGCTCCACCGAGATTGCATAGAACGACTCCGTCACGGCGTCGGTCTGGCCAATCAGCTCCACGCCGTATTGGCGTTTCACTTCGTCGGCAATCACGCTCGGGCCGATGAAAATCCCGCTGCCCGATTGACCGAAAGCCTGCATCAGTGCGCTGTCGTCGAACTCGCCGACAATGCGCGGCTGGATTTGCTGCTCGGCAAACCATCGCTGCAAGCGACTGCGCACCACGGTTTCCGGCCCGGGAATCAGCAGTGGTGCGCCGTGCAGGCTGCGTGGGAAATCCTGACCGTACTGTGCCGCCAGCTCGGCGGTGGCGAAGAAGCTGATCCCGCATTCACCGAGTTTTTGGCTGTAACCCTTGATGTCCAGGTGCGAGGGCATCGGGCTGTCGGAAATCACCAGGTCCAGCCGCTGGATCGCCAGGTCGGCGAGAAGCCGTTCCAGTTTGTCTTCGCGGCAGGTGATGCGCAGCGGCTCGCTCAATTCCATCGTAGGTGCAATCAGCCGGTAAACGATGGATTTGGGCACCACATCCGCCACGCCGACCCTGAACAGGATCTGCTGTTCATTGGGCTGCGCGCGCAACATCGCCTCCAGTTCGCCGCCCAGCTGAAACATTTGCTCGGCGTAGGGCAGGGTCTGACGCCCGGCCTCCGTCAGCTCAAGCTGCCGGCCGACCCGTCGGAACAGCTCAATGCCATAGGTTTGTTCGAGCAGAGAAATCTGCCCGCTGATGGTCTGGGGCGTAAGGTTCAATTGCTCACAGGCGCGCACGATGCTGCCGGTCTTGGCCACCACCCAGAAATAATGCAGCTGTCGGTAATTGAGCATCGTCGTATACANTTCGTAAAAATCGAAGTATANCCGCTAAAAATACGAATTTTCCTGAAGTGTTTGCCTCCCTAGAATGCGTCGCTATCAGCGGGCCATCGTTTCGGCCCGTTTTGTTCTATCGAGGAAAGCATCATGAAGCTTAAAACCACGGCACTGTTGATTGCGTCTTTACTGGTATTGGCCGGTTGCGACCAGGCCGAGAAAAGCGCTCAGCAATTGATGGGCAAGGCTGCCGAAACCGCCAAACAGGCGATTGACGACACCCACAAAGCCGCCGAAGAGGCGATCAGCGATGCCACCGGCGGCCTGATCAGCAAAAAAGAACCATCGGCCGAAGATAAGAAGAAAACCGAATCTTCGTCCCAGGACATCTAAACCGTTCAAACGAGTCAGGACTGACCCATGGAATACCTTTTAGAACTCGCTGCAAGCCCCACCGCCTGGGTCGCCCTGGCCACCTTGATCGTCATGGAAATCGTGCTGGGCATCGATAACCTGATCTTTATCTCGATCCTGACCAACAAGCTGCCCGAGCAGCATCGGCAGAAAGCACGCCGCATCGGTATCGGCATGGCGCTGATTCTGCGACTGGGCCTGCTGAGCACCATCGCGTTCATCGTCCAGTTGACGGAGCCTGTGATCGATATTCTCGGCCACGCGTTTTCGTGGAAAGACATGATCCTGATCGCCGGTGGCCTGTTCCTGGTGTGGAAGGCGACTACCGAGATCCATCACAGCATGGACCCGGCACCGAATGATCCGATGTCGGCGACCTCGACCGTGACCTTGGGCTTCGCTGCTGCGATCGGTCAGATCCTGATGCTGGACATGGTGTTTTCCATCGACAGCATCATTACCGCCGTGGGCATGACCGAGCATTTGCCGATCATGATCATTGCCGTGGTGACCTCGGTTATCGTGATGCTGGTGGCGGCTGAACCACTGGCCAAGTTCATCAACGACAACCCGACGGTCGTGATGCTGGCCCTGGGCTTCCTGATCATGATCGGCATGACGTTGATCGCTGAAGGCTTCGGCGCTCACGTGCCAAAAGGCTACGTCTATGCGGCCATGGCCTTCTCGGCGACCATTGAGGGCTTGAACATGATGTCGCGCCGGGCCAAGCAGAAGAAAATAGCGGCTGAAGCTTAACCCGCAAAAACGAAACGGCCGCCTGCGCTCGAAAGAGCCCAGGCGGCCGTTTTTGTTTGCGAATCCGAAAAGATCAGTGCGCGGTCGCGTGGTGTACCGGTGGTTTATCGGTCTTGGCCACAGGCGACGATTGAGCGGGGTGGTGATGGTGCCGACGGGTAATCCGCAAAACGCCCCACAACATGGCGGCGGCCACGGCCAGCCAGCCGGAAATCAACATTACGATTGTCATTGTCAGGCTCATCGGTGCCTCCTCTTTGCCCTGCATCGGGCACACACTCTTTGCAAATGACAGTCTAGTCGCTGCTGTGTTTCAGGCTATTGACCAAAGGTCGGCTGTCATCAACCAGTTCGCTCTATCGAACGCACTCAACTGCGGGTTAAGGCTATACCGGCGTCGCGTGGCGTCCTATGATCGACGGCCAAGCCGGGAGCGTATTGCCTGGCGTCTGAACAAGAGAGTGATGATCGTGCGGGTATTTTCTCGGATTCGAGCGGCGGCGCTGATGGTGGGTTGCGTCGCAGTTTTGGCAGGATGCGCGGGGAGTGTGGCACCGGAGATCAAGCGGCTGCCGGAACGTGTCGAACTCAGCGGTACGTTCTACCGTGGCCAGGACTATCAGAGCGGACCACAGGTATTGGCCAGCATGCTGGCACAGCAGGGCGTCGTGATTACGCCCGGGTTGCTCGAAAAACCCTTGCACTTGCCGGGCGCCGAAGCCCAGTTGCAGCAGAACATGCAAAACCTTGCTCGTGAGTACGGGATGGTGGTTTATCCCCTCGACAGCCATTTGCCGGCACTGTTAACCCAGGTCGCGGCCGGCTATCCGGTGATGGTGCGCTTCACTGAAGGCACGGCGCTCTGGGCTGAACCGCGTTACGCCATTCTTGCCGGGTACAACCGTCAGAAGCAGACGGTGTTGCTGCGCGCCGGCATGAACCGCCGGAATTTGATGAGCTTCAGTTCGTTTGAGTCCTCTTTTAAAGATGCCGGCGGCTGGGCTGTATTGATTCAGAAGCCCAATCAGATACCTGCCAACGTCGATCAGCAGCGCTGGTTGAAGGCGGCGAGTGATCTTGGACAGGCCGGTCAGGAACAGGCCGCTGCACGTGCGAAGAAAGCGCTGACCGCGCAATAGGTTTCCGTTCGTCATGTGCCCGGCACCGCCAGGCACGCTTTGCCTCTAAGGGATAAGGCCTGGTTTCTCCGGGCCAGATTCCAGGAGGCGCCACATGGCACAGTCCAATACCCCTGACGGCCCGCATTCATCCGAACATTCTTCGGGCGACGAGTTGGATTTCGACCCCGATTCGCCGGACCTCGCCGATCCTCAGGTCGATCCCATCGGACCTGCCAAGGCGCCCAGGGATGTAAAGCCGGGCGACAATCCCAAGGCTCCGGCGAAGCCCTACGACCCACTCGCTGATCTGAAACCCTAACCCTTGGTGAGGTGCGTATGTCTACTGATTCGAGTTTCAACGACAAACGTCCGGACAGTGTCCCTACAACGCCCGAAGAGGGCATTGATCCGGTGATGGATCCGAACGATCCGTTAAGGGATCCATTGGCGCGTCCAATGGTGGTACCGACGGAGCATCCCCACGGCATGAGAGATCCAAGCGCTGGGGATGGCATTCCCGATGATGACCAGATGCCTTTGCCGAACGATTAATGCCAGACGAAAAAAAGCCCCGAATGATCGGGGCTTTGTTTTTTTGCCGCTGATTTATTTTGACGCTTCAACAACACCGCTCTGACGGTGCTTGAGGTTCTTGTCCGACTTGTACTGCAAGGCTACCGACGGCACGTCTGCGCCTTTGCCGGTTTCGACCCAACTGCGAATGCGGGTGGCATCGGCAAAATGCGTGTACTTGCCGAAGGCGTCGAGGATTACCAGCGCCACCTGGCGATTGCCCATGCTGGTCACCAATACCAGGCAGTGACCGGCTTCGTTGGTGAAACCGGTCTTGGTCAGCTTGATGTCCCAGTTCGGCTTGCCGACCAAATGATCGGTATTGCGGAAACCCAGGCTGTAGTTGGGTTTGCGGAACGTAACGGTTTTTTCCTTGGTGGTGCTCAGCTCGGTCAGCAACGGGTATTTGTGGGCGGCGATCAGCAATTTGCTCAGGTCGCGGGCCGTGGAGACGTTTCGAGGGGAGAGGCCCGTCGGCTCGACGTAGTGAGTGCTGGTCATGCCCAGCGCCTTGGCTTTGGCGTTCATTGCGGCAATGAAGGCCGGATAGCCGCCAGGGTAGTGGTGCGCCAGGCTCGCAGCAGCACGGTTTTCCGAGGACATCAGGGCGATCAGCAGCATTTCCTTGCGGGGCATTTCGCTGCCGATTTTCACCCGGGAGAACACGCCTTTCATTTCCGGCGTGTCGCTGATGTTGATATTGATGTACTCGTCCATGTTCTGCCTGGCTTCGACCACAATCAGACCGGTCATCAATTTGCTGACCGACGCGATGGGGACAACCACATCGGGGTTGCTGGCATAAATGACTTTGTTGGTCTGCATATCCAGCAGCAAAGAACTGCCGGAAGCGAGCTTGAGTTGTTTCGTGTCTCGGGGTGCCGCGGTGGTTTCAGCGGCATTGACCGTTGGCGTGAGGAACGTCCCTGTAAAGGCAAACAATAGGCTCAGGATGGAAAGACGGATTTTCACGCTGGCAGACTCATAAGGTGTTGATAAGCCGTTATGTAACGGGTTATTTCGTAAAAGCGCGACATTCTGGAGTATGGCTGAATAACTGTCGATGGTTGTTCAGGGAGGAGGTAAAAGTCCGTGGGAACGTGAAAAAAAAGTCATTTTCCGGCGGATGGTCGATCTTTCACTTCAGGCAAAAAGAACCCGCCATTGGCGGGGTTTTTTTGTTCATTGCTTATGTCGAGGCAGGCACTCAGCTGTGCAGTGTTTCTGCCGCGTACAGTGTGTTTTCCAGCAGGCAGGCACGCGTCATCGGGCCGACACCCCCGGGTACTGGGGTGATCCAGCCCGCGCGGGGCAGGGCGGTTTCGTACACCACATCGCCTACCAGCTTGCCGTCTTCCTGGCGGTTGATGCCCACGTCGATAACGATGGCGCCTTCCTTGATCCACTCACCCTTGACCAGGCCCGGCTTGCCGGCGGCAACCACCACCAGATCGGCACGGCCGACGTGGCCGGCGAGGTCCTTGGTGAAGCGGTGGGTGACGGTCACGGTGCAGCCAGCCAGTAGCAGTTCCATGGCCATCGGGCGACCGACGATGTTGGACGCGCCGACCACCACGGCATCGAGGCCGTACAGATCGACACCGGTGCTTTCCAGCAGCGTCATGATGCCTTTCGGCGTGCAGGGGCGCAGCAGCGGGATACGCTGGGCCAGACGGCCGACGTTATAAGGGTGGAANCCGTCNACGTCTTTNTCTGGACGAATGCGCTCCAGCAACTTGGAGGCATCCAGGTGTTCAGGTAAAGGAAGCTGAAGCAGAACGCCGTCAATCGCCGGGTCGTCGTTCAGGCGATCGATCAGGTCGGTCAGTGCTTCTTGAGTGGTTTCGGAAGGCAGGTCGTAGGCTTTGGAAATAAAGCCGACTTCTTCACAGTCTTTACGCTTGTGCGAGACATAAACCTGAGAGGCAGGATCGCTGCCGACCAGGATCACCGCGAGGCCAGGCGTGCGCAGGCCTTGCTGGCTACGCTCGGTGACGCGTTTGGCGATCTGCTGGCGCAGGCTGGCGGCGATTGATTTGCCGTCGATAAGTTGTGCAGTCATTACGCGTGATTAACCATCGAGAGGGGAAAAAAAGTGCGCGTATTCTCGCACGCCAGGACGTGAGGGCAAAGGCGCTTGGTCTGCAAATTGGCCTAACCCCTTAAATAAAATGAATTTTTTTCAAAAAAGATTTGACGGGTTTCAAGGCCCTCTATACTATTCGTCGCACTTGTCGGGCACAGCCTAGCACTGCTTAAGAAGGTCGAGCAGAATTGCTGTTCTGTAAGGCTGGAAGCACTTAGTTTGTAATCCTCCAAGAGTACAGATTAATAAGGCGCCCGTAGCTCAGCTGGATAGAGCATCCGCCTTCTAAGCGGATGGTCGCAGGTTCGAGTCCTGCCGGGTGCGCCATTAGGCAGCTTTGGCACAAGTAGCGCTATATGGTGGGCGTAGCTCAGTTGGTAGAGCACGGGATTGTGACTCCCGTTGTCGAGGGTTCGATCCCCTTCGTCCACCCCATATTTAGAAAGGCGCCAGATTAATCATCTGGCGCCTTTGCTTTAAGAGCTTCAAGCGCGGATGTGGTGGAATTGGTAGACACACTGGATTTAGGTTCCAGCGCCGCGAGGTGTAAGAGTTCGAGTCTCTTCATCCGCACCAAATAAAGCTTCACTCAAGCCGGTTGGCCTGGTTGGGGCGCAGCAGGGGAGTTGATTGNCTTCTTTGTTAATGCAATATGGTGGGCGTAGCTCAGTTGGTAGAGCACGGGATTGTGACTCCCGTTGTCGAGGGTTCGATCCCCTTCGTCCACCCCATATTTCGAGAGGCGCCAGATTTAACAGTCTGGCGCCTTTTTTGTTTTAGCGGTTCGAGTGTTAAGCGACTGCATGTCCTGAGTCGCAGGGGTGGGGTGTTTCGTCGTATTTATGTTTCTCGATGATGCCGCGCCGCCCGCCGGCCTTGCTCGCAAGACCGGCTGTCAGGGAGATGATTGGCAACTTCTTCTATATATAGAAGGATGGGTGCAGAGCCCTGGCGTGACTGGCTGTATTTGCTAACAGGGCGAGGCACAACCGTTTGTCCNNACCTATAAATGGCCTGCTGTTTTTCTACCCGTTTTCAGTAGGGTGACTTCTTGAGTTTGACCCACTAGAATGCATGCCCTTGATTCTGGGGTCGGAAACGGCCGGCTAACGTCTGTGCAACGAGGAATATCCATGCAAGTTTCTGTTGAAAATACTACTGCTATCGAGCGCCGCCTGAGCATCACCGTGCCGGCAGAGCGTATTGAGACTGCGGTCAACAAGCGTCTGCAGCAGACTGCCCAAAAGGCCAAGATCGCTGGTTTCCGTCCAGGCAAAGTGCCAATGAGCGAAATCAAGCGTCGTTTTGGTGCCGATGCGCGTCAGGAAGCTGTGGGTGACGTGATCCAGGCTTCTTTCTACGAAGCTGTTGTTGAGCACAAGCTGAACCCGGCTGGCTCGCCTTCGATCGAGCCTAAATCGATGGAAGCTGGCAAAGATCTGGAATACGTTGCAGTTTTCGAAGTGTTCCCTGAGTTCACCGTTGCTGGCTTCGANGGTATCGCTGTTGAGCGCCTGAGCGCTGACGTGGCTGATGCCGACCTGGACAACATGCTGGAAATTCTGCGCAAGCAGAACACTCGTTTCGAAGTGGCCGATCGCGCCGCCCAGAACGAAGACCAACTGAACATCGATTTCGTTGGCAAGGTTGACGGCGAAGCATTCGCTGGCGGCTCCGCCAAGGGCACTCAGCTGGTGCTGGGTTCCAACCGCATGATCCCTGGTTTCGAAGACGGCCTGGTTGGCGCAAAAGCCGGCGAAGAGCGCGTTCTGAACCTGACGTTCCCTGCTGACTACCAGAACCTGGACCTGGCTGGCAAAGCCGCTGAGTTCACCGTGACCGTGAACACCGTTTCCGAGCCAAAGCTGCCAGAGCTGAACGAAGAGTTCTTCGCTCAGTTCGGTATCAAGGAAACCGGTATCGAAGGCTTCCGCACCGAAGTTCGCAAGAACATGGAGCGCGAGCTGCGCCAGGCTATCAAGTCCAAGGTCAAGAACCAGGTAATGGACGGCCTGCTGGCTGCCAACCCGATCGAAGTGCCTAAGGCCCTGCTGTCCAACGAAGTGGATCGCCTGCGCGTTCAAGCGGTCCAGCAGTTCGGTGGCAACATCAAGCCTGACCAACTGCCGGCCGAGCTGTTCGAAGAACAAGCCAAGCGCCGCGTTGTGCTGGGTCTGGTCGTGGCCGAAGTGGTCAAGCAGTTCGACCTCAAGCCTGACGAAGATCGCGTTCGCGAAATGATCCAGGAAATGGCTTCGGCCTACCAGGAGCCTGAGCAGGTTGTAGCTTGGTACTACAAGAACGACCAGCAGCTGAACGAAGTACGTTCGGTTGTGCTGGAAGAACAAGTTGTGGATACTGTTCTGCAGAAGGCTAAGGTGACCGACAAAGCGGTCTCTTACGAAGAAGCAGTCAAACCGGNAGAAGCACCACAAGCCGACTGATCGTTTTTGCCGTTCGAAATACA
>NZ_NMOJ01000041.1 GCF_002251635.1 Pseudomonas mandelii | reverse complement strand
ACCATAAGCCAGCCTTCGCGCTGGCTTATGCGTATTCAAGACATGACTATTTGGGAGTAACTGCAGAGCATGTTCCGTAATTCCTATATTCAGCAGAACTCTGATATCCAGGCCGCTGGCGGCCTGGTCCCGATGGTTGTCGAGCAATCTGCTCGTGGCGAACGCGCCTATGACATCTACTCGCGCCTGCTCAAGGAACGAGTGATTTTTCTGGTCGGCCCTGTAGAGGACTACATGGCCAACCTGATCTGCGCGCAGCTGCTGTTCCTTGAAGCGGAAAACCCGGACAAGGACATCCATCTTTACATTAACTCCCCGGGCGGCTCGGTGACGGCTGGCATGTCGATCTACGACACCATGCAGTTCATCAAGCCAAACGTGTCGACCACGTGCATCGGCCAGGCCTGCAGCATGGGCGCGTTCCTGCTGACCGCAGGTGCCGAGGGCAAGCGCTTCTGCCTGCCGAACTCGCGCGTGATGATTCACCAGCCATTGGGTGGTTTCCAGGGCCAGGCGTCGGACATCGAAATTCACGCCAAGGAAATCCTGTTTATTCGTGAGCGCCTCAATACATTGATGGCCAAGCACAGCGGGCACACCCTGGAAGAAATCGAGCGTGACACCAATCGCGACAACTTTATGAGCGCGGAAGCTGCGCGCGCGTATGGGTTGATCGATGAAGTGATCAANNAGCGCCCCGCTTAATATAAGCAGCTCAAAATAGGGCTGGTCGGCGTGTCCGACCACCGGCGGGCTTGAAAAAGCCCGCATAAGCCTTCATCTTGTGTTGCAAGCCTATCGGATTTGGATCGAACGAATGACTGACACCCGCAACGGCGAGGACAACGGCAAGCTGCTCTATTGCTCCTTCTGCGGCAAAAGCCAGCATGAAGTGCGCAAATTGATTGCCGGCCCCTCGGTGTTTATCTGCGACGAGTGCGTCGACCTGTGCAATGACATCATCCGCGAGGAGGTGCAGGAAGCCCAGGCCGAGAGCAGCGCGCATAAATTGCCTTCGCCTAAAGAAATCAGCGGCATCCTTGACCAATATGTGATTGGTCAAGAGCGTGCAAAGAAGGTTCTGGCCGTAGCGGTGTACAACCACTACAAGCGCTTGAATCAGCGTGACAAGAAAGGCGACGAGGTCGAACTCGGCAAGAGCAACATCTTGCTGATCGGTCCTACTGGCTCGGGTAAAACCTTGCTTGCGGAAACCCTCGCTCGCCTGCTGAACGTTCCGTTCACCATCGCCGACGCCACCACCCTCACCGAGGCTGGCTACGTGGGTGAAGACGTCGAGAACATCATTCAGAAATTGCTGCAGAAGTGCGACTACGACGTAGAGAAGGCCCAGATGGGTATTGTCTATATCGACGAAATCGACAAGATTTCGCGCAAGTCGGACAACCCGTCGATCACCCGGGACGTTTCCGGTGAAGGCGTGCAGCAGGCCCTGTTGAAACTGATCGAAGGCACGGTAGCTTCCGTACCGCCACAAGGCGGCCGCAAGCACCCGCAGCAGGAATTCCTTCAGGTTGATACGCGCAACATCCTGTTCATCTGTGGCGGTGCGTTCTCCGGTCTGGAGAAGGTTATTCAGCAGCGTTCCACGCGTGGCGGCATCGGTTTTGGTGCGGAAGTACGCAGCAAGGAAGAAGGCAAGAAGGTGGGCGAGTCCCTGCGTGAAGTCGAGCCTGACGATCTGGTCAAGTTCGGTCTGATCCCGGAATTCGTTGGCCGTCTGCCCGTCCTGGCCACGTTGGACGAGTTGGATGAGGCTGCATTGATGCAGATTCTCACCGAGCCGAAAAATGCTTTGACCAAGCAGTATGCCAAGCTGTTCGAGATGGAAGGTGTGGACCTGGAATTCCGGGCCGACGCGCTGAAATCGGTCGCCAAACGTGCCCTGGAACGCAAGACCGGTGCCCGTGGACTGCGTTCGATTCTCGAAGGTGTATTGCTCGACACGATGTATGAAATCCCCTCGCAGTCTGAGGTGAGTAAGGTGGTGATCGACGAAAGCGTTATCGAAGGCAAGTCCAAGCCACTGTATATCTACGAAAACAGTGAGCCGGCTGCCAAGGCTGCACCAGACGCGTAAGCGTTTAGCCGTCGGAATAAAGAAGGGGCCTTCGGGCCCCTTTTCTTTTAAAGCGTTTTTAACACCCTCTTTGCGCTTGTTTTTTTTCAAAGCAGCCCCCATCTTGGTTTCAAGCTTACTTCCATCTGTTTACGGCCATATGGCCGCCGTAGAGGCGAAATCATGAAGACAACCATCGAATTGCCTCTCCTGCCATTGCGTGATGTCGTCGTCTATCCGCACATGGTTATCCCGCTGTTCGTGGGGCGCGAGAAGTCTATCGAAGCCCTCGAGGCCGCGATGACGGGCGACAAGCAAATTTTGCTGTTGGCCCAGAGAAATCCTGCTGATGACGATCCCGGTGAAGATGCACTTTATCGCGTAGGTACAATTGCGACCGTTCTGCAGCTGCTCAAGCTGCCTGATGGCACGGTCAAGGTTTTGGTCGAAGGCGAGCAGCGGGGCGCCGTAGAGCGCTTCAGCGAAGTGGANGGCCACCTGCGCGCCGAAGTGGCGCTGATCGACGAAGTCGAGGCCCCTGAGCGCGAATCCGAAGTATTTGTGCGCAGCCTGCTCTCGCAGTTCGAGCAGTATGTGCAGTTGGGCAAAAAAGTCCCGGCTGAAGTCCTGTCTTCCCTCAACAGCATTGATGAGCCAAGCCGCCTGGTCGACACCATGGCTGCACACATGGCCCTGAAGATCGAGCAGAAGCAGGAAATCCTCGAAATCATTGATTTGTCGGCCCGGGTCGAGCACGTTCTGGCGTTGCTGGATGCCGAGATCGACCTGCTGCAAGTCGAAAAACGCATTCGCGGTCGCGTCAAGAAACAAATGGAGCGCAGTCAGCGCGAGTACTACCTGAATGAGCAGATGAAGGCCATCCAGAAAGAACTCGGCGACAGCGAGGAGGGCCACAACGAAATCGAAGAGCTGAAAAAGCGCATCGATGCCGCCGGCCTGCCGAAAGACGCCCTGACCAAAGCCAACGCTGAGCTGAACAAGCTNAAACAAATGTCGCCAATGTCTGCGGAAGCGACCGTGGTGCGTTCGTACATCGACTGGCTGGTTCAGGTGCCGTGGAAGGCTCAGACCAAAGTGCGCCTGGACCTGGCCCGCGCCGAGGACATCCTCGACGCCGACCACTACGGCCTCGAAGAAGTCAAAGAGCGCATCCTCGAATACCTCGCCGTGCAAAAGCGCGTGAAGAAAATTCGTGGTCCGGTGTTGTGCCTGGTCGGTCCTCCAGGTGTGGGTAAAACCTCCTTGGCGGAGTCGATTGCCAACGCCACCAACCGCAAATTCGTGCGCATGGCCCTCGGTGGTGTGCGTGATGAGGCGGAAATTCGTGGTCATCGCCGTACTTACATCGGTTCGATGCCAGGAAGATTGATTCAAAAGATGACAAAGGTTGGGGTGCGCAACCCGCTGTTCCTGCTCGATGAAATCGACAAAATGGGCAGCGATATGCGTGGCGATCCGGCGTCGGCTTTGCTCGAAGTGCTCGACCCGGAGCAGAACCACAATTTCAACGACCATTACCTGGAAGTCGACTACGACCTGTCCGACGTAATGTTCCTGTGCACCTCNAACTCCATGAACATCCCGCCGGCGCTGCTCGACCGGATGGAAGTGATTCGTCTGCCGGGCTATACCGAAGACGAGAAGATCAACATCGCCGTCAAATACCTCGCGCCCAAGCAGATTTCGGCCAACGGCNTGAAGAAAGGCGAGCTGGAATTCGACGCCGAAGCGATCCGCGACATCATCCGCTACTACACCCGCGAAGCCGGTGTGCGTGGGCTGGAACGCCAGATTGCCAAGGTTTGCCGCAAGGCGGTCAAAGAGCACGCGATGGAAAAACGTTTCTCGGTGAAGGTTACTGCCGAGATGCTGGAACACTTCCTGGGTGTGCGCAAATTCCGCTACGGTCTGGCCGAATCGCAGGATCAGATCGGTCAGGTGACCGGGTTGGCCTGGACTCAGGTGGGTGGCGAATTGCTGACCATCGAAGCCGCGGTGATCCCGGGTAAAGGTCAGCTTATCAAGACCGGTTCGTTGGGTGATGTGATGGTCGAATCCATCACTGCCGCGCAGACCGTGGTGCGCAGCCGCGCGAAGAGCCTGGGGATTCCCCTGGACTTCCACGAGAAGCACGACACTCACATCCACATGCCGGAAGGGGCTACCCCGAAGGACGGCCCTAGCGCCGGTGTAGGCATGTGCACGGCCCTGGTGTCGGCATTGACCGGGATTCCAGTGCGTGCGGACGTCGCCATGACAGGCGAAATCACCCTGCGTGGCCAGGTGTTGGCGATTGGTGGTTTGAANGAGAAATTGCTTGCTGCACACCGAGGCGGTATCAAGACGGTGATCATTCCTGAAGAGAATGTTCGCGACTTGAAGGAAATTCCTGACAACATCAAGCAGGATCTTCAGATTAAACCGGTTAAATGGATTGACGAAGTCCTGCAAATTGCGCTGCAATACGCGCCGGAGCCCTTGCCAGATGTGGCTCCGGAGATTGTCGCGAAGGATGAAAAACGCGAGTCTGATTCCAAGGAAAGAATTAGTACACATTAATGCCGTTAAGCCTGGG
>NZ_NMOJ01000040.1 GCF_002251635.1 Pseudomonas mandelii | reverse complement strand
GGCTTCCTTGACAGCTTTTTAGAGCCCTTGTTATAAAGCGGCTCTTAAGTGTCTGTAGGCCATTCAGCACTGGTTTTTGCTTTCACCAAAAAACTTAGAACCATACTCAATAGATATATAAGGGGACTTAGAGTGAACAAGTCGGAACTGATTGATGCTATCGCCGCATCCGCTGATATCCCGAAAGCTGCTGCTGGCCGTGCGCTGGACGCAGTAATCGAATCCGTCACTGGCGCTCTGAAGGCCGGCGACTCCGTGGTACTGGTAGGCTTCGGTACCTTCTCCGTTACCGATCGTCCAGCTCGCATTGGTCGTAACCCACAGACTGGCAAAGCACTGCAAATCGCTGCCGCCAAGAAACCAGGTTTCAAAGCCGGTAAAGCCCTGAAAGAAGCTGTTAACTAAGTTCGTTTCAGGTTTTTGCCTATCCGGGTCGGGGTCATGCCTGACCTGGCAGCGGAGCGGTAGTCCAGTCGGCAAGTTGCCGGTCCGAGACACCGAGGGTCGCAAGTTCGAACCCTTGGTCCGCTCCGCCAGTTACGAGAAGGCGCATCCTCGGATGCGCCTTTCTTCTATCCGGACTCTACCCACGCTCCACGGTTGCCTAATTTTTGAAGATCAACCGTTTCTGGGGGACGCATGCTGCAGAATATCAGGGACAATTCACAAGGCTGGATTGCCAAAACCATTATCGGGATCATCGTCGCATTGATGGCGTTCACCGGTATCGACGCCATTTTTCAGGCCACTACCCATCGTAATGATGCGGCCAAGGTCAACGGCGAAGAAATCAGCCAGAACGAGCTGAGCCAGGCGGTCGACATGCAACGTCGCCAGCTGATGCAACAGCTGGGCAAGGATTTTGATGCTTCTCTGCTGGACGAAAAACTGCTGCGCGAAGCGGCCCTCAAAGGGCTGATTGATCGCAAGCTGTTGCTGCAAGGCGCAGAAAACTCNAAATTCGCTTTCTCCGAAGCGGCCTTGGACCAAGTGATCTTGCAAACGCCTGAATTCCAGGTGGATGGCAAGTTCAGTCCTGAGCGCTTCGATCAGGTGATTCGTCAACTCGGCTACAGCCGCATGCAATTCCGCCAGATGCTGGCTCAGGAAATGCTGATCGGTCAGCTGCGCGCTGGTTTGGCGGGTAGCGGTTTCGTNACCGATGCCGAAGTGCTGGCATTTGCCCGTCTGGAAAAGCAGACCCGCGATTTCGCTACCGTCAACATCAAGGCTGACCCTGCGGCGGTGAAGCTGACCGACGATGAGGTCAAGGCCTATTACGACGAACACGCCAAGGAATTCATGACGCCGGACCAGGTGGTCATCGACTATCTGGAACTGAAGAAGTCTTCCTTCTTCGACCAGGTCACCGTGAAGGATGATGACCTGCAAGCGGCGTATCAGAAAGAAATCGCGAACCTGTCCGAGCAACGCCGGGCTGCGCACATTCTGATCGAAGTGAACGATAAAGTGACCGAGGCGCAAGCCAAGGCCAAGATCGAAGACATTCAGGCGCGTCTGGCCAAAGGCGAGAAATTCGAGGCGTTGGCCAAGGAATTCTCCCAGGACCCGGGTTCGGCGAACAACGGTGGTGACCTGGGCTATGCAGGTCCTGGCGTCTACGACCCGGCATTCGAAACCGCGCTGTATGCGTTGGCCAAGGATCAAGTGTCGGCCCCGGTTCGCACTGACTTCGGTTTCCACCTGATCAAGCTGCTGGGCGTAGAAGCACCGCAAGTGCCATCGTTTGCCAGCCTGAAAGACAAGCTGACCCGCGAGCTCAAGACCCAACAGGTTGAACAGCGCTTTGTCGACGCCNCCAAGCAACTGGAAGACTCCTCGTTCGAGTCCTCCGATCTGGCCCAGCCGGCGCAAGACCTGAAGCTGACTGTCCACACCTCCAAGCCGTTCGGCCGCGAGGGTGGCGAAGGTGTGGCGGCTAACCGTGCCGTGGTCACCGCGGCATTCAGNCCGGAAGTGTTGGATGAGGGTGCCAACAGCACCGCCATCGAGCTGGACCCGGAAACCNTGATCGTGCTGCGCGCCAAGGAACACTTGAAGCCTGCGCAACTGCCGCTTGAAAGCGTCAATGCCAGCATTCGTGCGCAGTTGGCCAAGGAACACGCCAGTGCTGCCGCCAAGACCAAGGCTGAGGAGTTGATCGCCAGCCTGCGTGATGGCAAGACCCCGCTGAACAAGGCGATNGACGGTCAGAACTGGAAAGTGACTGAAGCGGCTACTCGCGCTCAGGAAGGGATTGACCCAACTGTGCTACAAGCGCTGTTCCGCATGCCCAAGCCTGCGAGCAAGGACAAGCCGACCTTCACCACGGTTACCCTGGCTGACGGTAGCCTGATGATCGTGCGCNTGAACGGCGTGAACGAAGCCGCTGCGCCGACCGAAGAAGAGAAGGCCCAATACCGTCGCTTCCTCGCCTCGCGCATTGGCCAGCAGGACTTTGCGGCCTACCGCAAACAGCTGGAAAGCCAGGCCGAGATCAAGCGTTTCTGATGCTTGACTGAGTTGCCCGCTTTATAAAAACCCCGGCCAAAAGGCCGGGCTTAATGAGATGGTCAGCCTGACCGAGAAGCCNTGGATATTTGATCTGGGCCCGAACGGGACTTTTTCCCGTAACTGACAGTCAGTAGACTTGTAAATGTTTTAAGACACTAATCGATGCTCCGCTAAGCATCGATCTGTTGCACAATACGCCCCGGACTGTTTCCCTCAGGATGTTCAATGTTTAAATCAATTCCCATGCGTGTTGCCGGGCTGGCGCTGTTGCTGGCCGCCGTTGCCGGCTGCTCGTCGAAGAAAGCCCCCATCTACGAGCATGAGAACTTCGATGACTCCGGGACGTTTTCGCGCAATTACCCGGTGACGGATGCGCAGACCTGCGAAGCCGCCCGTCGGGCGTTGCTGAGCCAGGGCTATATCATCACCAGCGCCGACCCGAAACTGGTCAGCGGACACAAAAGCTTCCAGCAGACCGGCGAGACCCACATGGAGATCAGCTTCAGTGTGGTCTGTGCCGATGATGGCAGTGAGGGCCATCATGCGACCATGTTCGCCAACGCCCTGCAGGACCGTTATGCGCTGAAGAAAACCAACAACTCTGCCAGTGTGGGCGTGGGTGTGCTGGGTTCGGTGTCGATGCCGATCGGTTCCTCCGACGATTCGATGGTCAAGGTTGCCAGTGAAACCGTCTCGTCGGCCAAGTTCTACGAGCGTTTCTTTGCGCTGGTGGAGTTGTTCCTGCCGCCGGAAGCGAAAAAAGCTGCACACATCCCCGAGAAACCCAAGACCGACCTGGGCATGCCTGAAGCCAAGGCTGCTCCGGCGCCTTTGGCCCCAACGCCGGCACCTGCTGCGGAACCCGCGCCAGCGCCTGCGGCTGAACCTGCTCCAGCCCCCGCTGCCTCGGAGCCAGTCGCACCGCCGCCTGAAACAGCGCCGATCACCCCGGCTGAAAACCCGGAACCGGCTCCGTCTCCGGAAACCGTTACGCCACCGCCGCAATCCAGCCTGCCGCCACCGAGCGAGCCTATTTCGGCCATGCCTGCTGCCAGCCAGTAATCGGTATGCATTTCGGGACCGTGTCAGATGACACCGTTCCCGAAGTGGCTTTTAGATTGATCCGCGTCAACCCGAGCTTTAGTCCTGCAGCCTCTATCGAAAAAATCCTGTGATAAATTCCTGACCGCCTGCTACGTTTTATAAGTAGCCGCTGAGCGGTACGCCCGCGTCATTTTTCTTTCACACGGGCACTTTATGCTCGGGGCGTTGGTCATTCATTCAGGCATTTTTTAAACGAGCGGTAGGGGGAATTCACGATGGACGATTATCAAGAAGAGCTGCTCGAGTATCAGGCGTTTGAACTGGACCCCTTGGAGCCAGCGGAAGACGCTACTGAGCTTTGAGCATCACGCGGATTGGCGATGGCTGCGGCGAAACTCGCCGGGTGTCTGGCCGTTCCAGCGTTTGAAGGCGCGTTGGAAAGCTTCGGCTGAGGCAAAACCCAGCAGGTAGGCAATTTCACCGAACGCCAGTTCCGTATCGCGAATGTAGGTCATGGCCAAGTCGCGGCGGGTATCGTTGAGAATCGCGCGAAACTGAGTGCCTTCTTCGGCCAGTTTGCGCCGCAGTGTCCAGGTAGGCAGCTTCAAGCGTGCCGCCACTTCTTCCAGGTCGGGCTCCCGGCCGCCATTGAGCATCGGCCCGAGCAACCGGGTAATGCGCTCACGCAGGCTGCGGGTGCGGGTCAACTGCTCCAATTCGTGTTCACAGAGTTGCAGCAAGTGTCGCCAGGTACTCGGGCAGTGTTCCGGGTTGCGCTGGGCGAGGCTGGCCAGACTCAGGCGCAGTTGATTCTGTTCGGCGCTGAACTGAATCGGACAGTCACCCAGCGCGGCATACGCGTCACGATAATCCGGTTCGGCAAACTCAATCTCGATCCGTTCGGCGCGAAGCGGGGCAGGGCTCACGCTGGACAATTGTTGCAGCCACCCGGCGATGATCGAATCCACCACAAAACGGTTGTAGGCATTGTAAGGGCTGATGGAATAGAAACGCAGCCAGGCGCCTTCAGCGTCTTCATGAAAGCTCGATTGACCACGGTAGTTGGAGCCATATAAGGCTTCAAAACGAATCAGGCAGCGCGCCGCTTCTCGAACCGTCGGCGCCTGGGCAGCGGTGACTCCGGCCAGACCGGCCTGACTCAGTCGACTGAGCTGGCCCATGCGCAAACCCAGCGCCGGGTCGTCGGTCAGTTGGATGGCTGCGTGGCCCAGGCGCATGTAGCGCGGGATCGACAGGCGCGCCCCCGCTTCGGCGAGGCGCGCGGCATCGAGGCCGTATTGCTCAAGCAGCGGTTGCGGGTCCACACCGTGGCTGCGCACGGCGTCGGCCAGGCTGTGAACAAAGCCCACCGACAGATCCCCAAGGCGCATCGGCAGCGGTTTCATAGGTTACAACCAGAGGTTCAGTAAACGCGCGCCACGGGCGTTGCCGTCGGCGAACTGCTGCCCGTTGTTGCTGAGAAAACTCTGACCCGCGCTGCCCTTGTCCCAGAACTGACCGCGCAGGAACACGCTCATGCCGGCCATGGCCTGGCTGCTGGGCGGCTGGCCGGTCAGTGTCAGACGATGCCAGGCCTGGCCTTCACTGAGTTCACCGGCCTTGAGGCTGACCGAGCTGGGCGTCGACAGCCCCTTGTAACCCCGCCACGGTTTGTCCCAGGTGTCGCGGCCGACGACATACGCGGGAACAGCCACCAAATGGGCGCCTTGCTCGTTGAGTTTGCGGTAATTGTCCGGGTACCAGCTGTCGCTNCCGATCAGTATGCCCAAGCGTCCGGCCGGTGTGTCGACCACGTTGAGCGTATGCGCGCCATTGGCCTTGATGACGTCAAGGTCAGCAAAGACCGGATGCATCTGGCGTTGCGGCTGGCCGATCGGCAAACCGTCGCGACCGAACACCACGCTGCTGTTGTACAACGCGCCGCGGCCGACTTTCAGCGTGCCGTCGACGATGCTCGGCTCGGGCAACACAATCGTGCCGGCCACCAGGGTCACATTGAACGCCTTCGCCAGCCCCCCGAACAATGCCTGATAATCCTTGGCCATGCCTTTGGCCTTCATCCGCAAGTGAGCGTCGTCGAGACGACTGTCGCCCTTGGCGCTGATCAACGCACGGACGAACTGCACAGGATTGCTCACCGCCAGCCAGTTCATGGCTTCTTCGAGAGTGGTCGCCTGGTACAGCTCATCTTTCTCGCCGCTGACCATCAGCCACGTGCCGATGTGTTCCGGCAGCACGACGATGGTCTTGTCATTGATCAAGCCTTTGTCCCGCGCTTTTTGCAGGTAGGCNGCGAGCTTGCGGTGCAGCCGTTCGGGGCTTTGATAGTCGGTGGGAAACAGCTCGGGCTGGATGCCCAGCAGATTGCCACGATCGGCGGGCGTGCCTTGATCGACCGCGAGATGAATGCGCAGGTCCGACAGATAATGACCCACCGGACGGTCCGCGGCCCACATGGCGTAGGTCGTGAGGGCGGCAATCAATGCCATGGAGAAAGTCAGGTACAGAAGTTTGCGCATGGAAAACAGTCGACAGCCGTGTGCAGGGTTCGCGACTAGGGTAGGGCCCATGCCGNNGCTTGCCAAGGGGCGCTGTGCATTTGGATCAATAAGTTGTCAGTTTCGGTCATTGAGTGACAGGGGCGCGACTCTTAGTCTGTCCAACATGACTGACGGGGGCCGAAGAGCTCCTGCATATTTTCCGTGATCGCTCGATGTGGAGTTACAAATGGCCGCCGCACATTACCCGCACCTGTTGGCCCCGNTGGACCTGGGTTTTACCACCTTGCGCAACCGCACCCTGATGGGCTCGATGCACACTGGCCTGGAAGAAAAACCCGGTGGTTTCGAACGCATGGCCGCCTATTTTGCCGAGCGCGCCCGTGGCGGCGTCGGCCTGATGGTCACCGGCGGTATCGGCCCGAACGATGAAGGTGGCGTGTACGCCGGTGCAGCCAAACTGACCACCGACGAGGAAGCACAAAAGCACAAGATCGTGACCCAGGCGGTGCACGAGGCGGGCGGCAAGATCTGCATGCAGATCCTCCACGCCGGCCGTTACGCCTACAGCCCCAAGCAGGTCGCCCCCAGCGCGATTCAAGCGCCGATCAACCCGTTCAAACCCAAGGAGCTGGACGAGGAGGGCATCGAGAAGCAGATCCAGGATTTTGTCACCTGCTCGCTGCTGGCCCAGGTCGCCGAGTATGACGGCGTCGAAATCATGGGCTCCGAAGGCTACTTCATTAACCAGTTCCTCGCCGCCCACACCAACCACCGCACCGACCGTTGGGGCGGCAGCTACGAAAACCGTATGCGCCTGGCGGTGGACGTCGTGCGTCGAGTGCGTGAAGCCGTGGGCCCGAATTTCATCATTATTTTCCGCCTGTCGATGCTCGATCTGGTGGAAGGCGGCAGCTCCTGGGAAGAGATCGTGCAGTTGGCCAAGGCCATCGAGCAGGCCGGTGCGACCCTGATCAACACCGGTATCGGCTGGCACGAAGCGCGNATTCCGACCATCGCGACCAAGGTGCCGCGTGGTGCATTCAGTAAAGTCACCGCCAAGCTACGCGGCTCGGTGAAGATTCCGCTGATCACCACCAACCGCATCAACACCCCGGAAATCGCTGAGCAGATTCTGGCCGAAGGCGACGCCGACATGGTGTCCATGGCACGGCCGTTCCTCGCCGACCCGGACTTCGTCAACAAGGCGGCCGCCGGTCGTGGCGACGAAATCAATACCTGCATCGGTTGCAATCAGGCGTGCCTGGACCACACCTTCGGCGGCAAGTTGACCAGCTGCCTGGTGAACCCGCGTGCTTGCCANGAAACCGAGCTCAACTACCTGCCGGTGAAACAGATCAAGAAAATTGCCGTGGTCGGTGCCGGTCCTGCCGGGCTGGCGGCGGCCACCGTGGCGGCTGAGCGCGGTCATCAAGTGACGCTGTTCGACTCCGCCAACGAGATCGGCGGCCAGTTCAATATCGCCAAGCGTGTACCGGGCAAGGAAGAGTTTTTTGAAACCCTGCGCTATTTCAACCGCAAACTGCAAACCACCAACGTCGAGGTGTGCCTGAACACCCGTGTCGATGTGGCGAAACTGGTTGAGGGCGGTTACGACGAAATCATCCTGGCCACCGGCATTGCACCGCGCACCCCGGCCATCCCGGGTATCGATAACGCCAAGGTGCTGAGCTACCTGGACGTGATCCTTGAGCGCAAACCGGTGGGCAAGCGNGTCGCGGTGATTGGCGCGGGCGGGATCGGTTTTGACGTATCGGAATTCCTGGTTCACCAAGGCGTGTCCACCAGCCTGGACCGCGAAGCGTTCTGGAAAGAGTGGGGCATCGACACCCAACTGCAAGCCCGTGGTGGCGTGGCGGGCATCAAGCCCCAGCCCCATGCACCGGCGCGCGAAGTATTCCTGCTGCAACGCAAGACCTCCAAGGTCGGCGACGGGCTGGGCAAAACCACCGGCTGGATCCACCGCACGGGCCTGAAGAACAAGCGGGTGCAGATGCTCAACAGCGTCGACTACTTGAAGATCGATGACGAAGGCTTGCATATCCGCATCGGCGCCGAGGGTGAGCCTCAAGTGCTGGCGGTGGACAATATCGTCATCTGCGCCGGGCAGGATCCGCTGCGCGAATTGCAGGAGGGTCTGGTGGCAGCGGGGCAGAACGTGCATTTGATTGGTGGCGCGGACGTGGCGGCGGAGCTGGATGCCAAGCGGGCGATCAACCAAGGATCGCGGTTGGCTGCTGAGTTGTAAGCAACTCAATGCCTGTGGCGAGGGAGCTTGCTCCCGCTGGGCTGCGTAGCAGCCCCTCCCAAACGCCGCAGTTTTCCAGGATCACTGCGTTGAATGGGTTTACGACGGCTGCGCCGCCGAACGGGAGCAAGCCCCCTCGCCACAACGGCTGCTAAGATGCCAGCTCTTCACCCAGAGCTGGCATCGATGCTTCTCCCTCCCAACGACTGGCTACTCCAGGCCCCGCTTCAACACCTTCACCTCGACGGGCTCACCTCCGCCGGCATTGAAGTCGCCATCCTGCGTCTCGACCTGATCGACCCGCTGATCAGCGGCAACAAGTGGTTCAAACTCATCGAACACCTCAACGCCGCTGACCGGATCGGCGCCCAAGGCATCATCAGCCTCGGCGGCGCCCACTCCAATCATCTGCATGCACTGGCCGCCGCCGGCAAACGTTTCGATTTCAAAACGGTCGGCCTGCTGCGCGGTCATCCGCAGGAAACGCCGACGGTGAGGGACTTGCTAGCGTTCGGCATGCAGGTGCACTGGTTGGGTTATGGCGGTTATCGAGCGCGGCACGAAGCAGATTTCTGGCTGCCCTGGCAGGCGCAATATCCCGACCTGTATCCGGTGCCTGAAGGGGGCGGCGGTCTGCAGGGGGCGCGGGGTTGCAGGCAGTTGAAGGCGATGGTCCTCGATCAACTGAGCGACTTGGGCTGGAGTGATTACGACGGTTGGTGGCTGGCCTGCGGAACCGGCACAACCCTGGCCGGCCTGGTGCTGGCGGAGGCGGGCGAACACCCAGTGTATGGCGCGCTCGCAGTGCCCGACGATCATGGTGTGGCGCAGCAGGTTGAATCGATTGTCCGAGAGGCAGGTGTGGAGGAAGCGGCTTACGAACTGTTCGACGCCAGTCGAGGCGGCTTTGCCAAGGTCGATCCGCTGCTGCTCAGTTTCATCGACCAGGTCGAACAGGCTTCGGATATTCCCCTCGAACCGTTGTACACCGGCAAGGCGCTGCTGATGCTCAAGCAGCAAGTCGAGGCTGGAACATTTGAAAAGGGCACACGCCTGATCTTCATCCACACTGGTGGATTGCAGGGCCGTCGGGGGTTCAACTCACAAACCTGAAGCCCCCTCGCCACAGGGATCAGTGTTTTTTCACCCACGCTTGGGCATCATCCGCAGCAGCGTGTTATCGCGCACCACATAGTGGTGATAAATCCCTGCCACCGCATGCAGGCCGATCAGCCAGTAACCGATGGTGCCACCGAGCTCATGCCAGCCTTCGATTTGCTTGGCCAGCGTCTTGTCCTCCGGGATCAGCAACGGCAGGTCAAAGCCATAAAACATCACCTGATGCCCTTTGGCGCTGGTCACCAGCCAGCCGAGCATCGGCATCGCGATCATGAAAATGTACAGCGCCCAGTGCATCAGTCTGGCCAGCACGGTCTGCCAGCGGGGTGAGGCCGGGAAGATCTGTGGAGCCGGGCCCAGGCTGCGAGCGAACAGCCGCAGCCAAACCAATACAAACACCGTCAAGCCGAGCATGAAGTGCGATTCGGTGATCAGCGTCCGGCCACCGCTGCCTTTGGGAAAGATCCCGCGAAACTCNATNCAGGCGTAAACCAGCGCCAGCAAAACCAGCATCAACCAATGCAGCGTAATCGATACAGTGCTATAGCGTGATTCGGAGTTCTTCCAGGGCATACGGTGTTCCTCACAGGTCTGGTCTAAAGCCCACCGTTCTTGTTCGACGGTGTTCTTTAACTGTAATCCGCTTTGGTGGATTTGCCTGTGGCTATTTGGGCGTTCAATGCTCTGGCTCAAGTGATCGCTCAAAAAAAAGCGCCAGTTCCGAAACGGAGCTGGCGCTTTTTATGGAACAAGAAACGTTATCAACTGCTTTGCGGCATCTCACCCTTGGCCAGACGCTTGTTGATGTCGGCGATCACTTGCGGCAAGTCAGTGATGGTGTCGATCATGTAGTGCGGCCGCGAACCTTCGAACATCGCGTGGATGCGTTTGCGTTCACTGTCGAGTTGCTCGCTGCCCAGGGCACGGAAACCTTCGTAGTCCAGCCCCAACGCGTTGCCGGAGCAGGTCAGGGCCACGGTCCACATTCCGGCGCGGCGTCCTTCGAGGATGCCCGGCACGGTGTCATCGACCTTCACGCACGCCGCCACATCGTCAATACCCAGGGCAATAACGTTGGCCAAGGCTTGGGCCGGCCATGGGCGGCCGTTAGGCACTTCGTCGGTGGCGACCACGTGATCGGCGACGTAGCCATTGATAGCGGCCAGGGCGACCACCTTGTCCATGACTTGCTTGGGGTAGCCGGAGCAGGAGCCGATCTTGATGCCTTGAACGCGCAGCCGGGCGAGGGTGTCGAGGGCGCCGGGGATGAGGGCCGAGTGCTCGGCGATCTTCTCGATCTGCAGCGGCATGAAGCGTTGGTAAATGGCAGTGACGTCNTCATCCGTCGGCGTGCGGCCGAAGGCCTTGCGGTAACGCTCGGCTACCTGCGGCTGGTCGCAGAGTGTGCGGATATGGTCCCACTTGCCCATGCCCATCGGGCCGCGGGCTTCGTCGATGGAGACTTGCACGTCGAACTCGGCGAAGGCTTCGACAAAGATCTGCGTGGGGGCGAAGGAGCCGAAGTCGACCACAGTGCCGGCCCAGTCGAGGATCACGGCCTGCAAGGTGGTGGGGTTTTGATAGTTCATAGCTGAGATCCAAAAGATGAAAGGTTGATGTGCATGGCGTGCAGGACTCTCATTCAATATCGATGTCGACTGGTCGGGCCTCATCGCGAGCAGGCTCGCTCCCACAGGGGAATGCGGTGTGGGTCAGATCTCTAACACTTCCATCTCGCGCAGTACTTCGGCGACTGCGGCTACCGCTGCGTGCATCTCGGCCTGGTTGACGTGCCCGATGCAGCCGACGCGGAAGGTTTCGACCTGGGTCAATTTGCCGGGNTACAGGATGAAACCCTTGGCCTTGACCCGCTCGTAGAACGCCTTGAACTGGTAACGCGGGTCTTGTGGGGCATGGAAGGTGACGATGATCGGGGCCTGGATCGCCGTGGGCAGGAAACTGCGCAGGCCAAGTTCGGCCATGTCATCGAGCAGCACCTGGCAGTTGTTGGCATAGCGCTGATGCCGCGCCGGCAAACCACCTTCTTCGTTGTATTGCAGCAGGGCTTCTTGCAGGGCCGCGACCACATGGGTCGGTGGCGTGAAACGCCATTGGCCGGTCTTGGCCATGTAGCTGTGTTGGTCGAACAGGTCCATCGCCAGGGAGTGGCAGTTGCCTTGGGCATTCGCCAGCGCNTCTTTGCGGGCAAAGACAAAACCCATGCCTGGCACGCCTTCCAGGCATTTACCTGACGCTGCGATCAGCGCGTCGAACCGCACCTCGCGGGCATCGATCGGCAGCGCGCCGAAGGAACTCATGGCGTCGATGATCAGGCGCTTGCCGTGGTTTTTAACCACGTCGGCGATNTGCGGCAGCGGGTTGAGGATGCCGGTGCTGGTTTCGCAGTGAATCAGCGCAACGTGGGTGATGCCGGCATCGGCGTGCAGCAGACGGTCCACATCGGCGGCGGCGGTGGGTGCATCTTCGGCGGTTTCGAAGGTGCTGAAATCGCGGCCGAGCACTTCGCAAATCCTGGCCAGGCGCTTGCCGTAGGCGCCGTTGATCAGCACCAGCACTTTGCCGTCGCGGGGCACCAGCGTGCCGATGGCCGCTTCGACCGCGAACGTGCCGCTGCCTTGCAAGGGCACGCAGTGGTGGCTGTCGCCGCCGTTGATGATGGACAGCAATTGCTCGCACAGGCTGGCGGTCAATTGATTGAAGCGGTCATCCCATGAACCCCAGTCGACCATCATCGCCTGACGGGTGCGGGCCGATGTGGTTAGTGGGCCGGGGGTGAGCAGGATTGGCTCGGCAGTGCTCATTCTTGTGTCCTCGCAAAAGCTCTCTGTGGGATGAAGCTACGGGACATAAATTGCAATTTCGGGTGCTATCAATCAAATTGTTTGTTGTTATGCCAGCCATCAGTGAGAGTTATTCATGAACCTGTTTCAGCTTCGAGCCTTCGACGCCGTGGCCCGCGAAGGCAGTTTTACCCGGGCGGCGGCGCGGCTATTCATCAGCCAGCCGGCGGTGACCGGGCATATCAAGGCGNTGGAGGAGCACTACCAAATCACCTTGCTGCGCCGCACCGCGCGACGAGTGGAGCTGACAGAGGAGGGCATCAAGCTGGCGGCGATCACGCGGGCGATGTTCGGTTTGGCCGAAGAAGCGCAGACCCTGCTGGAGGCCAATCGGCAATTGCTCGCCGGGCGCCTGGAAGTCGCGGCGGACGGCCCACACCTGGTGATGCCGATGCTGGCCAGCCTGCGGGCGCGGTATCCGGGGATCACGGTGAACTTGCGCTTGGGCAATGCTCAGGAAACGCTCGCGGCGTTGTTGTCCGAGCATGCCGACGTAGCAGTGTTGACCGAGGTAGAGCCGCGCAAAGGCCTGCATCTGCAAGCGTTGAGTGAATCACGGATTTGCGCGCTGGTGCCGCAAAGCCATCCCTGGGCCAAGGCCTCCAAGGGCGTGAAGCTCAAGGAGCTGGACCAAGTGATCATGGTGTTGCGTGAACCGAGTTCGATTACCCGACGAACGTTCGATGAGGCGTGCGCAACGGCCTCGGTCAATCCCAGGGTGTTGCTGGAGCTGGACAGTCGCGAGGCGGTGACCGAGGCCGTGGCGGCCGAGTTGGGGGTTGGCGTGGTGTCGTCGGTGGAGGTCAGTCATGACCCGCGGGTGGCGGCAGTGCCGATTCTGGGTGAAGGGTTGGTTAACCGGCACATGATCGGGTGCATGGAACGGCGGCGGGATTTGCGTTTGATTCGGGCGTTTTTTGAGTTGGCGCCCTCCAGATAAACCGAGGTGTCTGCATCGCGAGCAAGCTCGCTCCCACAGGATTTATGTTGGCTGCAGATCTTGGGTACGACGCAAAACCTGTGGGAGCGAGCTTGCTCGCGATGAGGCCGGCCCTGTCTACACAAGACTCTCGCGAACCATCTCCAGAAACGTCGCCACCACCCGCCGCGAACTCTGCTCGCGCAGGCACACCAGTGTCTCGGTCAATCGCCGTGTGCAATCGGTAATCGGCAACGCACACACCCGCGAATCCGCGCCAAACTCGGCGGCGGACACCACACCAACGCCGATCCCCACGACCACCGCCTCACGCGCCGCTTCCCGACCTTCAACCTGAATCGCCGGGCGAATGGAAAACCCGGCCTGGGCCATTTCCTCTTCCAGTGTCTGACGTGTCACCGAACCGATTTCCCGCAGCACCAGGGGCGTGTCGTGCAAATCCGCCAGGCAAATCGATTCACGATCCGCCCACGGATGATTGCGTGAAACGAAGGCCACCATCGGGTCATTGCGCAGCGGCAGCGAGATCAGCCGCTCGTCACTCACATCCCGGCCCAGTAACGCCAGGTCGGCCTGATAGTTGAACAGGCGAAACAGCGATTCGTCGGTGTTGCCGGTTTCGATTTTTACGCTGATGCCGGGGTAGCGCTCACAGAAACGCGCAATCTGCGGCAGCACATGCACCGGTGCATCCACCGCGAGAATCAGGCTGCCGGTTTGCAAGGCCCGGGAGTCATGCAAGAGCTCCTGTGCCTCGTCCTCGATGACGAACAGCCGCTGGGTAATGCTCAACAGTCGCTCGCCCAGATCCGTCAGGCGCACCGAGCGTTTGTTGCGGTGAAACAGCAACACCCCGAAGCGCTCTTCGAGCTTGCGCACTTGGTCGGAAATCGCCGGTTGCGTGAGAAAAAGCCGCTCGGCGGCTTTGGTAAAGCTTCCGTGAACGGCCACGGCGTGGAAGGCTTTGAGCTGGGCGTGGGAAACCGACATCGAAACCTCCGGTAACAATCAGAGCTTATATTGGAAATACGATAAATCGATTTCACTTATTAATCAGTAATTGTTTTTATCGACCTCAGCCCCGGTGACTGCTCAGTCGAACAGCGTCGGTGGCCGTGAGCCTGCGCGTGCAGTTGCAGGGCTCATCTGACCGGTATCGCCTCAGGGAAGCAGCGGTATCGAAGTGCTCAACAATAAAAAAACAGGCGTTATTGCTCAATTTCTGCCGGCACACTCACACCCTGAGGTCAGAACCACAATGAACAACTCCATCGGCACCATCAAACGGTGGCGCGTGCAGATCTTCGCGATCACCTGGCTCGCCTACGCCGCTTTCTACTTCACCCGCAAAGCCTTTTCCGTGGCCAAACTGGGGATCGCCGAAGACCCCACCTTCATGCTCGACAAAATGGCCATGGCCAACCTCGACGCCATCTATCTGACGGCCTACGCCTTCGGCCAATTTACCTGGGGCATCCTCGCCGACCGCTTCGGTCCACGGGTCGTGGTGCTTGGCGGGTTGCTGATTTCCGCAGCGGCCGCCCTGGTGATGGGCAGTTTCGCGACGTTACCGATTTTTGCCACCTGCATGCTGATTCAAGGCCTGGCGCAGTCCACCGGCTGGTCGGGGCTGTGCAAGAACATCGGCAGTTTTTTCCCTGCCCAGCAGCGCGGAAGGGTGCTGGGGCTGTGGAGTTCCTGCTACGCCTTTGGCGGTTTGGTGGCCTCGCCGTTTGCCGGCTGGTGGGCGTATACGCTCATCGGCAGCTGGCACGCGGCGTTCATTTCCAGTGCGGCGGTGGTTGGGCTGGTCGCCGTGCTGTTTTTTATTTTCCAACGCAACAGACCGGAAGACGTTGGCTTGCCCGCAGTGGAGCCGGAGCCGGAGCCGGAACGGACAACGGAAGAGACCTGCGCGCAAAGCAAGATCAGCGTGCTCGAACCGTTGAAGGAAATCCTGCGCAACCGCACGGTGCTGGTATTGGGCCTGGCGTACTTTCTGTTGAAACCGGCGCGCTACGCGATTTTGCTCTGGGGGCCGGTGATCGTCTTCGAGCAGATGCCCTCTGTGGGCAAGGTGGGCGCGGCGATCATTCCTACCGCGTTCGAACTGGCCGGGCTGCTGGGGCCGATACTCCTCGGGCTGGCTTCGGACAAACTGTTCGGCGCCCGGCGCATGCCGGCCTGCGTGATCAGTCTGTTGGCGTTGACCGTTTCCCTGGCGCTGTTCATGGGCGCTCTGCACACCGGCAGCGTGTTGTTGGTGGTGGTGCTGCTGTTTGTCATGGGCCTGACCTTGTACGGACCGGATTCGATGATCAGCGGCGCGGCAGCGATTGATTTCGGCACCGCCAAGGCGGGCGCCACGGCCGCCGGATTCGTCAATGGTTGTGGCTCGGTCGGGGCGATTCTCGGCGGATTGCTGCCGGGTTACTTCGACTCGGTCACCGTGTTTATCGTCTTCGCCGGCTGCGCGTTGTTCTCCGCCCTGGTGCTGATCCCCCACTGGAACAGCCGTCCGGCTGGCCTGCGCGTCGAAAGCCCTTTCGTGCCTGACCAGGCAATGACGGTAAAACCCCTGCGCTCCTGAGAAGTAAACGATGAGACCTTTCTGGCTGGAACAGGCGCTGGAGGCCGAGCCCTGCGTGCCGTGCGAACCTTTGGCTCGCAACACTCAGTGACCGGTTTGCCGTCTGGCATCTGGATGTGTGCCTGGCCAGGTTCGCGGCGGCGGCTGGCAAGGCTGACAAGGGCTGATCAGTCCGGACGATTGACCAGCCAGTCCAGCAACAGACGGCCATCGCTACGTGGCTGTCGAGCGAGTCGAGGCGCTGGCGGGTTGCTCGCCGTCGCACACAACACCGGGCGATCAGGGTTGCTGTCGAGAAAACTGATGAGCACGTCGGTGCCCGCGAGCGGCAGCCTGGACGGATCGATCCGACCGTCCGGCGCGGCGAGGGCCACGGGTAGCCAGAGCCCGGTGGACTCCTCGTCGTCGGCTTGCTCCGTGGGCCACAATCGGACCTCAATCCGCCCTTGAGTATCCAGCACCGCCGGTTGCCCGACAGGGCCCAGCACTCGCGCCTTCTGATAACCCGCAATGCTCGGCCTGGCCTGTGTGAGCGCTGGCCGGAACACCGTGGACCACGGGATGGCGCTGAATTGATTGCTGTAACGGCGGACCTTGTCGGTGGAGTCCTCGGCGAGAATCGACGGCTGTCGGCCCTGATGCCGGATCTCGGTCAGCAGCCACTGATCGTTGAAGTTCGCGATGGGGTGTTCCGAGACTTGCACGATGCATCCACTGCGCAAATCACTGTGATTGCTTTGCCCCTGAATCTGCCGATGCCGGCAGCGCAGCCGTTCCAGTGATCGACGACTCGATTGCTCACGCTGGAGCTGTTGCGGCGCAGGCGAGGCGTGGCGCTGGAACAACTCAGTGATCACCGGCACGTTGGCGGGATCGGCCGTCTCGCCGTGAAAGGGCATCAGCAGCGGTTCCTGGGGAAAGCTCAGGCTGTCATCCGCCAGCACCAGCACATGGCCGTCGCGCTGATGTTCGAAGTGATAGTGGATGCCTTCTTCTTCGCAGAGCCGGTGCAGGAACGCCAGGTCGCTCTCATCAAACTGAATGCAGAACGGTCGCACCGGATAGCGTCCGCTGGGCAGTTCAAAACGGAAGCTGTCATCGGGGATTGCGTTTTCGGTGAGCAACTGGCGCAGGAGGGCAGGCACGCCGAGTTGATGAAAGACCCGACGGCAAGGGTGCCGGTCCAGTTGTTGCAGCCAAGGCACCAGCACCAGGTGGTAGTCGATTCGGTGCGGGCCACGATACTCGCGACAGGCGCTGTGCAAGATGCCGTGAATGCCGGTGTCATCCATCAGGCTCAGGAACGCCGGTTGATGCAGCAACCGCTCGAGGTTCATGGCGGGTGCCAGGCCGATTACTTCGATCTCGAAACGATAGGGCTGGTTGAGACTTTCTCGGCCACTGAACTGCAACACCTGCAGAGTCAATCCACTGTCCAGGAGGGTCAGGGTGTAGGGACTTTCCTTGTCGTTGTGCATCGAACGCGCTTCTGCCATGGAATATGGGCGCAGAGGGTACGAAACCACGGCCCTTTATAGTCACCGCAAATCGACTTTTCAGAATCGCCCTACAACTGCTAGTGAATATGTCGATTGGTCATGCCGGTGAGCCGGGGTGGAATTTTTGGTCGATTGCCAACTTTAGGCCGTATAAACTTGCGCAAAGCGTCGGCCAATAGATGTCTCGGCGCCACAGATAAGAGAGTGAGTAATGGGCGCACAGTGGAAGGTTAAACACAAAGAAGCGGCATCCAATGCCAAGGGCAAGATTTTCGGCAAGCTGGTGAAAGAAATCACCATCGCCGCCCGCAACGGTGCCGACACCGCGACCAACGCCCACTTGCGTCTGGTGGTGGAGCAGGCCAAAAAAGCCTCGATGCCCAAGGAAACCCTGGAGCGCGCCATCAAGAAAGGCGCCGGCCTGCTGGGTGAAACCGTGCAGTACCACCGCGTGACGTACGAGGGTTTCGCTCCGCACCAGGTGCCGCTGATCGTCGAATGCGTGACCGACAACATCAACCGTACCGTGGCGGAAATCCGTGTAGCGTTCCGCAAGGGCCAATTGGGCGCATCCGGCTCTGTGGCGTGGGACTTCAACCATGTGGGCCTGATCGAGGCGTCGCCGGACAGCCCTGACGCCGATCCGGAAATGGCCGCGATTGAAGCCGGAGCCCAGGATTTTGAGCCCGGTGAAGAAGAGGGCACCACCCTGTTCCTGACCGAACCAGGGGACCTGGACGCCGTTCAGAAGGCGCTGCCTGAACAAGGTTTTACCGTGTTGTCGGCCAAGTTGGGTTACCAGCCGAAAAACCCGGTGAGCGGTTTGAGCGACGAGCAGATGGCTGAAGTCGAGGCGTTCCTGGAAGGCCTCGATAACCATGATGATGTGCAGGATATGTTTGTTGGTTTGGCGGGTTAAGCCGAACCGGTTGTGATTTTCTGTGTGGCGAGGGAGCTTGCTCCCGTTCGGGTGCGCAGCAGCCGTCGATTTTGGGACGGCTGCGCCGTCCAGCGGGAGCAAGCTCCCTCGCCACAGGTTTTGTACTTGCCTTTAGCTCAGTTGAACGCGGCTAACGCCTGTCCTATCTCACTGAACCCCGGCCGCGCCAGCACATCCGGCTGACAGCAGCGTTGCTGCAATTCCTCCAGCCGCATACCCCTTTCATCACTCAACCCTGAGTCGATCCGCTCCAGCAACTCCCCCAGCAAAACCCCGAACGCCCGTACTTCGATCCGTTGCAGCGCACGGCTTTCAAGGCTGTCGCACGTCGCATGGAAAGACGCCGCGCCAAAGTCCCCCAGCAGGCAATTACCGTGCTCGTTGCACAAAATATTGTGGCCATAGAGATCGCCATGGGTGATGCCCTGGTGATGCAGATGCTCGGCCACCGAGGCGATTCCACGGGCCAAGCGCAGTGCTACGTGCGCACTGAAACGGGTGTCATCGGCATAGACGTCACGGGTACAGGACGCCAGGCTCGGCAACCCGGCCAGGTTGCGATAACTCGGATCAATCAGTTGCATCACCAACCCGACCTGCTGTTCGGGATGCCCGACGATTCGGCCTTCGACCCGGATCAGATTGGGGTGAAGACCGGCGGTGATGCAGGCGTTCATTTCGTGCAGCGGTGAACCGTCGCTGGTCATTTCGCCTTTGTAGAGTTTGACCGCAACTTGGGTGGCCGGTTGGCCCGGTCGCTCCCACGCCGCCCGATGAATCACCCCCGAAGCACCTTCGCCCAGTTGTTGCTCCAGGCGCAGCCCTGACCACGCAATACTCGCCGTGGCGTCCAAGGCTGCGGCATCGGCCTCAGTTTCCAGCGGGTTACCGGCATACGCTAGCCAGGTCAGGCTTGGCAGGGTCAGCAACCACTCGGGCAGTTCGGTCAGTTGATTGGCGGCGATGCGGATCAGTTCGAGTCGATGGCATTGGCTCAGGCTTTCGGGCAGGCGCTGCAAGCGATTGCCGGCGAGCATGAGTTTTTGCAGGTGTGGGCGTTGACCCAACTCGGCGGGCAGTTCACGCAGGCGGTTATCGGTCAGGATCAGCCAACGCAGTAACGGCGGCAGCGCAGCGTCAGGTACCGTCTCGATGGCATTGGCCTTGAAACCGATCATCGTCAGCGCGGTGCATCGGCCGAGGCACGCGGGCAGTTCGGTGAACCGGTTGTCCGAGCAAAACAGCACGCGCAGACGGGTCAGGCGATGCAGGTCATCGGGCAGGCGGCTCAAGGCGTTGCCGCTGAGGTTGAGCACTTCCAGCGAGTCCGCCAGGTCGAAGATTTCTCGCGGAAATTCAGTCAGGCCGCAGGCCAGATCCAGACGGGTGATGCCTGTCAGTTGGCCGGCGCGCAGTTGGGCGAGGGTATCCATGGGCGGGTTCGCTATTGATCGAGGGGAGGGCGCGAGGCCCTGGAAATGGGCGACATGATAGCGGGAAAGTTCTGCCGCCTGTGAGGTCGCCTTCGCGAGCAGGCTCGCACACATTAGTGCGCGTCCGCCCAGACAACTCGGTCAACTGTGGGAGCGAGCCTGCTCGCGAGAGGGCNTGTCGGGTTCTAACCAAGCACTCCGACCTGTAGCAGCTGCCTCGCGCTGCTCGGCAGTTGCTACAGGGGGAGCGTTCCAGCCGGGGTGGATCGGCTACCGCTCGATACTGCGATTCCACCGCGCATTCCACGCCGGGCGCTGTTCGTTGACCTGATCCCAGTCAATGGCAATTGCGGTGGTCAGGTACTGCTTCATCGCCTCGACCTGACCGCGCGTCTTGTCGGTGGTCGGCGTATTCGGGTTGGACGGGATCTGGTCGCCATCCTCAAGTGCGGCGGCCTGAGCTTCAGGCGTCAGCAAAAACGCTGCGAGTTTCTGCGCCAGTTCCGGCTGCGTGTTGTTGGCGATGGCGCACTCGGCCACGTTGAGCACCACGGAGCCTTCCTTGGGCTGCGCATACTCCACCGGCATGCCTTTGAGTTTCAGCGCGGTGACTTGGGTCGGTGTCAGCGGGAACAGCGCGGCCTCGTCGGTTTGCACCATCTCGGAGATCTTCGCGGAGCTTGCGATGTATTCCAGCACGTTGGGGCCGATAGTCTTCGGCCAGGCCTTGAAGCCCGGCTCGACGTCGGTTTCACTGCCGCCCTGAATCCGGTTGAACATCAGGAAGCCATGCAGTCCGAAGGTCGACGAGGCCATCGACTGGAACACCACTTTGTCCTTGAAGCGCGGGTCGGCCAGGTCCATCCACGAGGTGGGTGCGGCCCAGCCTTTNTCCTTGAACAGCCGCGTGTTGTACGCCAGCCCGGTGACGCCAAGGCTGACCGCCACCGCTTGATCCTTGATGCGGCCCTTGGCCGGAATCTGCGCCAGCGGCGCGCTGTCTTCGAGCTTGTCGCACAGGCCCATGGCGATGGCGCGGTACATGATGCCGTCGTCGAGGAACATCACATGCATTTGCGGGTTGTCTTTGTTGGCCTGGACCTTGGCCAGGATATCGGCGGAAGTCCCCGGCACGATCACCACTTTGACGTTGTTGGCTTTCTCGAAGGCGGGCAGCACCTTGTCGGCGTACACCCGTTCCATGGTGCCGCCGTTCATGCCCAGNTANAGCGTCGGTTCGGCCTGGGCCTGGGTGGCGGCGAGCAGGGCTCCCAGGCAGGAAAAACCAAGCAGTGCAGTACGTTTGACGTTATTCATTGGCGCGACCTTCCTCTATCAAGCAACGGAGATGGAGTGAAACCGGGTGATGGAAAACGCATCCAGTGGCGTCTTTGAGGCGCCGCTGCAGATGATCTCGGTGAGCGCCTGGCCGACCGCAGGACCGATCTGGAAACCCGCACCGGCAAAGCCGAAGGCGTGTAACAGACCGGGTTGAGTGCTGCTATGACCGATCACCGGTTGGCGATCAGGCAGATAACCTTCGGTGCCGCTCCAGGTACGAATCGCCTGGGCGCCTTCAAGAAACGGGTAGAGCTCGACGGCCTGACGCAGGATTTCGATCACCGCGTGTTGGCCGGGGCGGGCGCGGGCGTCATCGAGGGCAAAACCCTGGCCGCCGCCGAGCACGCAATTGCCGCGTGCAACCTGACGCGCGTAGATGCCGCCCCCCTCGACGCCGGTGCTGGCATTCATCACCAATGGCAACGGCTCGGTGACCAGCATCGCCGGGTGGCCGGCGTGCATCGGCACTGCTTCGCCAAACTGCGCGGCCAGGGTTCCGGCCCAGGCCCCGGCGCAGTTCAGCAGCCAGGGCGCGTGCAACTCGAGGCCGGTTTGCGTACTGACGCGAAAGCGCTGACCGTCGTGTTCCACCGCCGTTACGGCACATTGTTCGTGGACCTGCGCGCCGTGCCGACGGGCCGTTTGCGCGAAGGCGGGGGACACCAGGCGCGGGTTGGCGTGGCCGTCGTCGGGGCAAAACGATGCGCCGGCCGTGACGTCGCCGACCCATGGAAAACGCGCGCGCAATTCATGGCGGTCGAGCAGCTGCAAATCGAGTCCGAAGCCCTGGCTGCTGACGGCGTAGTGCTGCAAGGCGTGCAGATCGTTGAGACTGCGGGCCAGTTTCAAATGACCGCTGCGTTGATATTCTCCGTCGATGCCGATCAGTTGCGGCAACTGGCCCCAGAGCTCGTGGGCCCGTTGCGACAGCGGTAATTGCGACAGTGGACGCCCCTGGCGCCGCACGCCGCCGTAGTTCACGCCGCTGGAGTGCGAGCCGCAAAAGTCGCGCTCCAGCAGTGCAACACGCCGGCCGGCCTTGCTCAGGAACAGCGCGGCCGACGCCCCGACAATGCCGCCACCAATGATCACTGCATCGACTTCGATCATGGCTCGACCTCCAGACCAAACGGCAGCGGCTTGATCGGCGCCTGTGCCCGCAATCGACCGATCTCAGACACCGGGCGTCGGCTTTCGCAGGCAATGATTTCCGCCGCAGCGGCGCCGCACATCCGGCCCTGACAGCGGCCCATGCCAATGCGGCAGTGCGCCTTGACCCGATTGATTTCCCAGTGACCTTCGCGCACCACCTTGCGGATGTCGCCGGCCAGCACTTCTTCGCAGCGGCAGACGACCACCTCATCGGCGGTTTCGCTGGCCCAGTGCTCGGGGAAGGCGAAGGCGCGCTCAAGTCCGTTGCGGAATTCACTGATGCGTTGCAGGGAGCGTTCAAGGCTGTCGGGACGTTGTGGCGGAATCAGGTAACCGATGTCTTCGAGCAACGCCAACGCCGCCCGTTCACCTGCCATTTCAGCGGCGTCGGCGCCCATGATGCCGGCGCCGTCACCGGCCAGATAAACCTCGGCGACACTGCTGCGACCGGCGTGGTCACGCTGCGGCAGCCAAGCGCGGTTGAGTGGGTTCCAGGCGAATTCACAGCCGAGTAAATCGGCGAGTTGGGTTTCACTGCGCAGGCCATGGGCGAAGGCAACGGCATCGCAATCGAGCCGATGTTCGCCTTTGGCGTTGGACCACTCCACGGATTGCACGCGCTGTTCTCCGTTGACACGTTTCAAAGTTGCGCCTTGATGCACCGGGATGCCGTGGGCGGTCAGCCAGCTGCGGTAATAGATGCCTTTGGCGAGTGTGGCCGGTTGCGACAGCAGGCCGGGCAGGGCGCGGGCCTGAGCGCTGAAGGGTGAACTGTCGAGGACCGCGACCACCCTGGCGCCGGCCTTGGCGTATTGGTAAGCCACCAGGTACAGCAACGGCCCGCTGCCACACAATGCAACCCGCTCACCGATGGCGCAGCCCTGGAATTTGAGCGCGATCTGCGCCGCGCCGAGGCTGTAGACACCCGGCAGCGTCCAGCCTGACACCGGCAGAATCCGGTCGGTGGCACCTGTGGCGACGATCACGCGGGAGAATTCCAGTCGCGCGGCACGGCCCTCGTGCAAAGTGTCCAGCGCACCGTCTTCGGCGTTCCAGACCAGTGTCTCGGGGCGGTAGTCGAGTTGCCCGCGCAGCGCGTCGATCGTTTGATGCAACCCACTGGCCTTGCGCGCTTCGAAGCCATACAGCTTGACCGCCGAGCGCTTGAAATTCTCCGGCTGGCGCCGATAAATCTGCCCGCCACCGCGCGCCGCTTCGTCCAGCAGCACTGGACGAACCCCATGCGCCATCAACGTCTGCGCCGAACGAATCCCGGCCGGACCTGCGCCAATAATGACCACAGCCTTCATACCCGTGCCCCTGTGGGAGCGAGCCTGCTCGCGAGGACGGCGGNCCTGCTCGCGAGGACGGCGGCCCATTCAGCAGAGAGGTTGACTGACAGACCGCTATCGCGAGCAGGCTCGCTCCCACAGGGAATACGGTTTTTGCAGGTGGAATGTGTGTTCATAGGGTGCGTCCCGGTTCGCGGCTTATTTGTTGGCCAGCTTCGAGCAGCGTCGAGCAGGCCCGCACGCGGCGGCCGTCGCCCAGGCGGACCCAACAGTCCTGACAGGCGCCCATCAGGCAGAAGCCGGCGCGGGGTTCGGCGCTGAAGTCGCTGCCACGCAGGTGTTCGCTGCAAGTCAGCACGGCGGTCAGCAAGGTATCGCCGAGCAGGCCGCTGGCCGGTTCGCCGTCCAGGGTAAATTCCACAGCCGGGCGATCGCCTTCGGCCAGTCGTTTCAGCACAGCCATGGCGCCCTCATTGTTTACCCACCAGAACCCGATCCAGGCCATAGACCCGGTCGAGCAGAATCATGGTCGCTGCGGTCAGCGCAATCACCAGCGCCGAGACCGCCGCCATCATGGGGTCGATGGACTCCGTGGCGTACACGTACATGCGCACCGGCAAGGTTTGCGTGGCCGGCGAGCTGACGAAGATCGACAGGGTCACCTCATCNAAACTGTTGATGAACGCCAGCAGCCAACCCCCGGCGACCCCCGGCAGAATCATCGGCAAGGTGATTTCCCGAAACAGCGTGAAGCGCCCGGCACCCAACGACTGCGCAGCGTGTTCGGCGCTGCGGTCCAGGCCAATGGCCGACGCCANCACCAGGCGCAACACATACGGCGTGATGATCACCACGTGGGCGAGCATCAGCCAGGTGAAGCTGCCGTTGACGCCCATCAGTGCGAACAACCGCAGCATCGCCACCCCCAGCACCAGGTGCGGAATGATGATCGGCGACAGAAACAGGCCGTTGAGAAAGTCCCGTCCGGGGAACTCGAAACGCGTTATCGCCAGCGCCGCCGGCACCGCAATCAACGTCGCGATACTGGCCGCGCAGAACGCCAGGATCAGGCTGTTATAGAACGCCTGGATGAAGTCGGCACGCTCGAACACCGCGCGAAACCAGCGCAGGGAGAAGCCTGATGTGGGCAGGCTCAAGGTGTTTTCCGGGGTGAAGGCCACCAGGCACACCACCACCAGCGGCGCCATCATGAACAGCACCACCAGGGCATGGAACAGCAGGGCGAAAGGACCGTTCTTGGACATGACGAGTTATCCCAATGACTTCTTGTAGCGGCCTTCGATCATCCGGTTCCACGACAGCATGATCAGCAGGTTGAGCAACAGCAGCGCGACCGCGATGGCCGCACCCATCGGCCAATTGAGCTCCGACAGGTACTGGTCGTAGATCAACGTCGCGACCATCTTCAGGCGACGTCCGCCGAGCAGGCCGGGAATGGCGAACGAACTGGCCGCGAGGCCGAACACGATCAAGGTGCCTGACAACACACCCGGCATGATCTGCGGCAGCACCACTTNGCGCATCACGGTGGCCTGGCTCGCACCCAGCGACAGGGCGGCCTGTTCGGCCGACGGGTCGAGCTTTTGCAGCGAGGTCCACACCGGAATGATCATGAACGGCAGCATCACGTGCACCAGCGCGATGATCACCGCAAACGGCGTGTACAGCAACTTCATCGGCGAGCCACCGAAGGCTTGCAGGGTCTGGTTGACCAGCCCGTCGGCACCCAGCAGCAGGCTCCAGCCGAAGGCGCGCACCACCACTGAAATCAACAGCGGTGTGAGGATCAGGATCAGGAAGATCGAGCGCCACGGGGTGCCCATGCGGCTGAGGATGTAGGCCTCGGGCACGCCGATGACCACGCANAGCAGGGTGGTCAGGGCGCTGATCCACATCGTGCGCAGGAAGATTTCGTAGAAGTACGCATCGCCCAGCAAGCTGCTGTAATGGTCGAGGGTGAAGGCATCGCCGTTGATCCCCGAGCTGTAGTCGAAGACGTTGAACGACAGCACCAGGGTCAGCAGCAGCGGGATGATCAACAGCCCGAGGTACAACGCCAGGGCCGGCGCTGACAGCCAGTAACCCTGACGTCCCTGGCGAATGGCGGCAAGCGTACTCATGCCGGCACCTCATCCACGGTCAGTACCCGCAGCAGCGTCGCATCCCAATCCAGGCCGACCGCCGTGCCTTCGGTCAGTGGTGCCGAGCCGTCGTTGCGGCGCACCACACTGAGTTCGCCCAAGGTCGTCGAGACGCCGTACAACCATTGGCTGCCGAGGAAGAATCGGCTGACGATCTGGCCTTGCAGCCGACCTTGGCCTTGCTCCCGCAGATCGATTTTTTCCGGGCGCAGGCTCAGGGTCAGGTCACCGCCCCTTTGCACCTGGACTACGCCCGCACCATCACGCTCGCCGGGCAGCAAATTGGCTTTGCCGACGAAGCCGGAAATGAACTCGGTGCGCGGGTGTTCATAAAGGGTGTAAGGCGCGTCGATCTGGGTCACGCGCCCGGCCTGCATCACCACCACGCGGTCGCTGATGGACAGCGCTTCGGCCTGGTCGTGGGTGACCATCAAGGTGGTGATGCCCACGGCGCACTGGATGCGGCGGATCTCGAACTGCATCTCTTCGCGCAGGTTGGCGTCGAGGTTGGACAGCGGCTCATCGAGCAGCAGCACGGGCGGCTCGATCACCAGGGCCCGGGCCAGCGCGACACGCTGACGCTGGCCGCCGGAGAGTTCTCGTGGGTAACGTTCGGCGTGTTGATTGAGGCGCACCAGTTTCAACACCCGATCCACCCGTTGCTGCAACTCGGCACCGGGCACTTTGCGCATTCGCAGACCGAAGGCGACGTTGTCTTTGACGGTCATGTGCGGGAACAGCGCGTAGCTTTGGAACACCACGCCCAGGCCCCGGGTGGCGGGTTTGGCGTGGGTGATGTCACGCCCGTCGAGCAGAATCTGCCCGCCGCTCACGTCGACGAAGCCGGCGATCATTTGCAGGGTGGTGGTCTTGCCGCATCCCGAGGGGCCGAGCAGGGANACGAATTCGCCTTTTTCGACCGAGAGGTGGGTGGCGACGACGGCGTCAATCTCGCCGTAACGTTTGCCGAGTCCTTCAAGTTGCACAAAAGCCATGACTGCGCTCCACCTGAGATTGTTATGCGTCGCCCGAAGGCGCGCTTTTTTGTATGGGCAGATACGAAAAGGTCTTGCTGGGTGCGTTGGCGCTCGACTTCTGTCGGCTGCCGCTGTTGTTCGAATCGCCCCTGTCTGGACGCAGAGTAGGACGAAGAATAGGATGGGCTCAATGGCCTATTTCACTGAAGCGATGACTATTTTCAGTTTCATTCAGTGAGTAAATTTTTTATCGAGAAACTGCATGTCTGATTCCACTGAACGGAATGAAAACAAAAATGAAGTCGGTGTCGGGGCTGTGTCCAGACTGTTTGCCGTGCTGCGAAGCCTGGGTGACACCGTCGAGGGCGGGGAGCGTGTGACCCAACTGGCGCAGCGTATCGGCCTGTCGCAACCGACCACGCACCGTTTGTTGCGCAGCCTGATGGACGAAGGCATGGTCGAGCAGGACGCTCGCAGCAAACGCTATCGTCTGAGCCTGGATTTTTTTGCGTTGGCGGCGCGGGCCGGCAACACCGGAAATCTGCGCGAACTGGTGCGACCGTCGTTGCTGCGACTCTCGGCTTCGTTGGGGGATTCGTTGTTTTTACTGGCGCGTAGCGGCTTTGATGCGATCTGCCTGGACCGCAGCGAGGGGCCGTACCCGATCCGCACGTTTACCGGCGATATCGGTGGGCGAGTGGCGCTTGGCGTCGGCCAGGGCAGTCTGGCGATTCTGGCGTTTCTGCCGGAGGAGGAGCGCGATACGGTGATCCATTACAACCTGCCACGGCTCAAGGATTTTCACCTGTATGACGAAGTGNTCCTGCGTTCGGAAGTCGAGAACGTGCGCACGCTGGGTTACGCCGGGCGCAACACCGGTGTGCTGCAAGGCATGGCCGGTGTCGCGGTGCCGATTCTGGATCGGGAAGGACGAGCGGTGGCGGCATTGAGCGTGGCCACGGTGAGTGATCGCCTGGGGCCGGATCGNTTGCCGATGGTGGTGGAGTTGCTCAAGCGCGAAGCGGCGGCGATNGGGCCTCGGATCAATCCGTTTGATCCGCTGCTGCGAAGGCCCTCGCAAGTGTTCGGGCAGGGTTGAGCACACCCCACAATGTCCAACCGCTATCGCGGGCAAGCCCGCTCCCACAGGGGATGGTTAGTGTGATCAGAACTGGGTGGTTTGCTTGAGCATCTGCGCCGCTGGCGTATCGCTCGGGCTGACCATCGCATAGTTGTAGCCGGCGCCGGACCAATACTCGGCCTGCAACTCGCCATCGCTGCGACTGCCCCGAGGCAGCAGGTTGTTTTTCGGTCCTGGTGGTCGCACGTAGAAGCTGATCTTGTGCCCGCCCTGATCTTCGTAAACCACCATCGCCGCCGGCCCTTGCTCGGTGCTGAGCAAGCGGCCGCTGACCGGTTTGTATCCCGAGTCCGACAAGTCCGGCAGGCGATTGGCGTGAGAGAAATAACGGTCGAGCCAACCCTGCATGTCGCCGTCGTCGCTGACCTTGTAGTCCGCCGGCAGGATGCCTTGCTGGGCGATCAAACGGTAAGCCTGCATCGCATCAGTCATGGGTGGTGGCGCGCCGACCAGTGTCATTTCCCTCGCCTGCCAGCCGCTCAATCCGCCGACGCTGACCGCAATCAAGAGCACCGCGGCGCTGGCCAGATGGCGGCGGGACTGGCGTTTGACCCGCTGGCGAATCAGCGCCGGGTCGAGGTCGGGGTTGGCCGTATAGTGCAACGCGCCGCTCATGGCCGCGCGCAGTTGCTGGGCGTCTTGCTGCCAGGCGCGCACTTGCGCGGCGGCTTGAGGGTTGCTGGCCAGGTAAGTCTCGACCAGGCGTCGGTCGGCGTCATTGAGTTGATGATCGACGTAGGCGTGCAAATCGCGTTCGCTGGGGGGCAGGCTGATCATTTGAGTATCCGCAGGGAAGGGCTGGCAATTTCGCCGTCGCTGAGTTGGCGCAGGGCCTGACGGGCGCGGGACAGGCGGGACATCACGGTGCCGGTCGGGACGTCGAGAATCTCGGCGACCTCTTTATAACTCAAACCTTCCACCGACACCCAGAGCAGCAATGCGCGCTGTTCGGTGGTGAGCTGGTCAAAGGCTTGCAGGGTGGATTGGGCAATCACGGTGCGCTCTACCGAGGGCTGGGCATCGTCACGGCCGGTAAAAAATTCGAGCATCCGCGCATAACGCCGGGAACGTCGATGAGCGTCGAGAAACTGCCGGTAAAGGATCGAAAACAGCCAGGCGCGCAAGTCGCCCTCGGGGCGTTTGTCGCCCCAACTCGACAGGGCGCGCTCCAGGCTCGATTGCACCAGATCGTCCGCGCTGCTGGGATTGCGCGTCAACGACACGGCAAACCGTCGCAACCTGGGAATGATTTCTCTGAGTTGTTCGTCGATATCGTTCATGAAGTTCTGACTAGTCACTACGCTGTGGACTAGGGAGACGCCCGGCACTTGAGGTTATTCCACGCCTGGAAAAATAAATACCGGGTGATGGAATAAAGCGTCGTGGGGTACGTCTGCTTGGTTCTTCTCACTTGTGGCCGATGGCCCTGGAGTCATTCATGGTAGATCGCTCATCACCGCCCACCCGGCCACCGCTGAGTGCCGCAAGCCTGACGTTGCGCCTCGGCGGTATTGCCGTGGTCGTCGCGGCGCTGGCCGGTGCCTTTGCCTACGTCAACGGAACACTCGACCCACAACGCCTGACGCCGAAAGCATTGATCAATGTGCTGGAAAAAAACAACGGCGTGCACCCGGGGTTTCGCCGTAACCATGCCAAGGGCGTGTGCGTGATCGGGCATTTTGAAAGCAGTGGCGAGGCGCGTACTTATTCCAGTGCCCAGGTCTTCAATGAGCCGCAGACGCCGGTGGTCGGGCGTTTTGCCTTGCCTGCGGGCAATCCTTATGCACCTGACAGCAGTGTGCCGATCCGCAGCATGGCGTTGCGTTTCACNCAGGCCAACGGCCAGCAATGGCGCACGGGGATGAACAGCATGCCGGTGTTCCCGGTGGGTACGCCTGAAGCGTTCTATCAATTGCAGCAAGCGCAATCGCCGGATCCGGCCACCGGCAAGCCCAATCCGGCGGCGGTACCGGCGTTCTTTGGTGCTCACCCGGAAGCCGCGCCATTCCTGGCCTGGATCAAGACGGCCAAGCCTTCGGCCAGCTATGCGACGGAGACCTACAACAGCGTCAACGCGTTTTACCTGGTGAACGCGACCGGTCAGCGCCAAGCGGTGCGCTGGAGCATGACACCAATAGCGCAGGATGCCGCCGGTGCCACCGCGCCTGAAGGGGCTGACTTCCTTGAAAAAGACCTGGTTCAGCGTTTGTCCGCCGGGCCGCTGCGTTGGCAGTTGAACATCACCTTGGCCAACCCCGGTGATCCGGTCAACGATGCCAGCAAGGCTTGGCCTGACGGTCGCAAAGTGGTGAATGCCGGCACCTTGGTGCTTGAACGCACGCAACCGCAACTCGATGGCGAGTGCCGTGACATCAACTACGACCCGCTCGTGTTGCCGGCCGGTATCGAAGGCTCCGACGACCCATTGCTCGCCGCTCGCTCGGCGGGGTACGCCAGTTCCTATCTGCGTCGCACCAGTGAAGTCAAACAGTTGCCTGCCGCCAACGCTACACAGGAGGCTCATCAATGAGTGCTCAACCGAATCATTTCGCGCCGTTGGCGCGGCTGCTGCATTGGCTGATGGCGTTGATGATCATCGCGATGCTGTTTATCGGCGCGGGCATGGTGGCCTCGGTGTCCGAGCGGCATGAATGGCTGATCCATCTGCACAAACCGTTGGGGATTGCGATTCTGCTGCTGGTGATCGTGCGCCTGGTCGTTCGCTTTTCCACTCGGCAACCACCGTTACCGGCGGATTTGCCCGGTTGGCAGGCACTGGCGGCGAAGGCTTCGCATGTCTTGTTGTACGTCTTGATGTTCATTTTGCCGCTGCTGGGCTGGGCGATGATTTCAGCGGCCGGGGATCCGGTGATGCTCAGCAATTCGTTTCAGTTGCCATCGATCCTGCCCGCGAATGCGCAGATGTTTGCGTTTTTGCGCAAGGCTCACGGGTATCTGGCGTACTTGCTGTTTCTGACCGTGTTGCTGCATCTGGCGGCAGCGTTGTTTCACGGTTGGGTGCGGCGCGATGAGGTGCTGGACAGCATGTTGCGCGGGAAGGATCGCGGCTGAAGGCATCATGGCTGCATGCCGGGCATGCAGCCATCGAGGGCGATCAGCGCAGGGTGTCGATCATATCGGCAACGGTCGTCAGCACGTCCTTGCCCAACTGCTTGGAGCGCTTGCCCGACCAACCGGTCAAGGCATTCGGCGCGTCGTTGTTGTCCTTGAAGGGCATCTCCAGGGTCAGCGACAGGCAGTCGAATTTCTCACCGACACTGTTGCAGGCCAGCGTCATGTTGGCTTTGCCCGGTTCGTCGCGGGTGTAGCCATGCTTGGTCTGGAAGTCCTTGGTCAGATGTTTCAGATGATCGCGGAAGTGGGTCTCGAGTTTTTCGATCCGCGGCGTGTAGCCCGGGTTGCCTTCGCAACCGGCGGTGAACACGTAGGGGATTTCCTCGTCGCCGTGGATATCGAGGAACAGGTCGACGCCGTATTTTTCCATCTGCTGCTGGGCGAACAGCACTTCCGGGCTGATCTCCTGGCTGGCGTTCTGCCAGGCACGATTCAGGTCCTGGCCCATGGCGTTGGTGCGCAAGTGGCCATGGAAGGCGCCGTCAGGGTTCATGTTCGGAATAAGGTACAGGTCGGCGCTGGCCAGCAGTTTGTTCAGTACCGGGTCGTCGTGCTTTTCCAGGCGTTCGATCACGCCTTCCATGAACCACTCGGCCATGTGTTCGCCGGGGTGTTGTTGGGCAATCATCCAGACTTTGCGCTGACCTTCGGCGCCGCTGCCTTTACGCAGTAACTGGATGTCACGACCTTCCACGCTTTTGCCGGTGGCGAGCAGTTCGGTGCCAGCCTTGGTCAGCGCCTGTTCGATCAACCAGTCGTGACGGCCACGGCTGTAGGGTTCGAAGTAGGCAAACCAGGCGTGGGTGGCCGTGGCTTCGAGGCTGAAGCGCAGGCAGTCGCCTTCGAAGATGGTCGGTACGCGGAACCAGTTGACGTGGTCGTAGGACGCCACCGCCTGATAACCGTCCCAGGCCTTGTTGTACGAGGACTTGCTGGCATTGTTCAGACGAAACCAGTGCTCCTGGCCGACGTGCAGACCGCTGGCCTTGAAGTGGAACCACTGGAAATGTTGGCTGCGGGTGTCGGGTTTGATGGCCAGCAGGGCTTGAAGTGGATTGCTGATGTCCAGCACTTCAATGTTGCCGCTGTCGAAATTTGCGCTGATGTCGAAAGAGGATTTAGCCACGGTCATAGTCGATTCCTGAATATGATTTTTATGGCTGCTACTTTACACGCTGGGAAGGGAAAAACCGGGGGAAATTGCGGGGCAAAAGGGGGGGCGTCTTCCTTGACGCAGACGCAGCTTAGAGACTGTGTGATTGATTCTCAAGTGCTATTTTTCATTAGTTTGGGCCAATGCTGCCGGGCTTCTCTTGCCAATGGATATTCTTTTGATATCATCCGCGCCAATCGAATTCGCAACACCTAAAGACTTCATTAGCCTGAAGCCAAAGCCAGAATAACTGGCAAAAAAAAGACCCGGCAAAAAGCCGGGTCAAAAACCGTGATTAGCCTGATGAGGAGATATTCCAAGAGTCCGACCTAAGGTCNCTTGGTCCATCGACTGATCTCGCGACCAGCTGCATGCAATAATAATCATTCTCGTTTGCAAGTCAAATGATTTTATCTGCGCAATTGGAAAATTCTTTCCCGTCTTCCTCGAAAGTGCGTCCGACTCAAACGCGCTGCCCCTGTAAAGAACGATCAATCATCGCCTTGGCCATGTCGATCATATGCACCGTCGAAAAGGCCAGGTCCCGACTTGCGCCGTGCAGGTTGCTGGCCGACTCGAAAGCGGTCGCTGCAGCACAGCGCAACAGATCCGACGCATGCACCAGCGCTTCTTCACCGCTGACCGCAGGGTTCACATCAAAAAATCGCTCCTCGACCACCGCTTCTGACACAGTTGGTTTCAAGTAATAGTCCAAGGCTTTTTGCGCGGCGGCGTTGCCTTTGGGCGAGGTGAGGGTGGTGTCCATTTGCATATCCGACAGGTCATTGCGGGGTAACGTCATGGCGATGGCAAGCTCCGTGATAGATTCAGATCCGTGAACCAATCCTAGTACGAACTGTATTTGTGACGAGAATTTAAATACTACAATTTGTGTTTTGTTGCTTGGAGTCCGCGACGTATCGTGCCGCCCATGGATAAATGGATTGAGTTGGTCAAAGCCAAGATGAGTGAACTCAAAGTCACTCAGGAAGTACTCGCCGATCGCCTCGGGATGTCTCAGGGCGGTGTGGGTCACTGGCTGAATAAACGCCGTCAGCCGAGCATCGAAGACATGAATCGTGTCTTGCGGGCGCTCGGGATGGATTTTCTGGAAGTGGCGATGGTGATTCGGGAGCCCTTGGTGCTGCAGGACGACGAGATGTCCCTGACGCAAAAGTACAACCCGTACTTCCGTTACCCGGTCAGTGACTGGCGCGAGCCTGCGCAGGTGCGTGAAGGCGAGCTAACGGTCTACGGCAAGCCGCGTTTCGAACTGACCGATTACCACGCTCAGGGCGCGGCGTTCTGGCTCGAGGTGGTCGGCGACGCGATGACCGCGCCGAGCGGGATCAGCATCGCCGAGGGCATGATGATCCTGGTGGACCCGGCCATTGTGCCGGAGCCCGGGAAACTGGTGATCGCGCAATGGGCGGACAGCGTCGAAGCAATCTTTCGCAAGCTGATCGAAGAGGGCGGGCAGCGTTACCTGGTCCCGCTCAATCCGACGTACCCGAAAGCCCTGTTCACCGAAGAGTGTCGAATCCTCGGCGTAGTGGTTCAGGCAACGGCCAAGTTCTAATCAGATCGGTCCTCGCAACGCGTAGGACCGATCTTCATTTCACGCTTCTTCCAGTTCGACCAACGCACTGCCTTCGCTGACCATCTCGCCTTCCTGGCAATACAGCGCCTTGATCACGCCGGTTTGCGGCGCGCGGATGCTGTGCTCCATCTTCATCGCCTCCAGTACCACCAGTTGGGTCCCGGCTTCCACGGTTTGCCCGACCTCCACCAGCACGCGCACGATGCTGCCATTCATNGGGGCGGTGAGCCCACCTTGATGGCTGTGGCTGGCTTCGACGGCACTGATCGGGTCGTAGGCCTCGATGCGGCGCAATTCACCTTCCCACTGCAGATACACAACCTCGCCTCGGCGAATGACCCGGTGCTGGTGGCGCACGCCGTTGTGATCGGTCAGCAGCTGTTCGCCCTTGAGCTGAGCAGTGTGGGCATCAACGTTACCCAACGTCAGCGCCCGGTCCTGCCCTTCGCAACTGAGGTGAAGGGTGATTTCCCTCGGCAGTCCAGCACGAAAACCATTGCCAACGGCCCAAGGCGAGCTCAGGTCATCAGCGCGCGGAGAACCCGGCTGGCTCTGGGCAAACGCCTGAGCGGCGGCGTGCCAGAACTCGTCACTGAGGTCCGCAGGCGCTGGCAGCAGTTGCTCCTGGTAACGCGGAATAAACCCGGTATCCAGTTCAGCTGCCGCAAACGCCGGGTGGCCGATGATGCGCCGTAAGAAGCCGAGGTTGGTCTTGAGCCCGCCCACGGCGAACTCATCCAGCATGCTCAACAAGCGCAGACGTGCCTGTTCACGGTCTTCACCCCAGGCAATCAGTTTGCCGAGCATCGGGTCGTAGAATGGCGAGATCTCATCGCCTTCTTCCACACCGCTGTCGACCCGACGTCCCGGACCATCGGCCGATTCGCGATACAACGCCAGGCGCCCGGTGGCCGGCAGGAAGTCATGGCTCGGGTCCTCGGCATACAGCCGCACTTCAATCGCATGGCCGATCAGCGGAACCTGTTCTTGAGTCATTGGCAGCGCTTCACCACGCGCCACGCGAATCTGCCAGGCGACCAGGTCGAGGCCAGTGATCGCTTCGGTGACCGGGTGCTCGACCTGCAGACGCGTGTTCATCTCCATGAAGAAAAACTCGCCGCGTGAATCCAGCAAAAACTCCACGGTGCCGGCGCCGACATAGCCGATGGCCTGTGCCGAACGCACGGCGGCTTCGCCCATGGCTNTGCGCNGTTCCGGACTCAGGCCCGGCGCCGGCGCTTCTTCCACCACCTTTTGGTGACGACGCTGAATCGAGCAGTCGCGTTCATTGAGGTACAGGCAGTGGCCGTGCTGGTCGGCAAACACCTGGATTTCCACATGGCGCGGCTTGAGCAGGTATTTTTCCACCAGCATCTGCCCGTTGCCGAAGGATGAAAGCGCTTCCCGCTGGGCCGACGCCAAGGCTTCGGCCAGTTGGCTGACCTCCTCGACCACCTTCATGCCTTTGCCGCCGCCCCCGGCCGTGGCCTTGAGCAACACCGGATAACCGATACTTTCACAGGCATCGCGAAAGGTTTCCAGGTCCTGAGCGTCCCCGTGATAGCCGGGCACCAGCGGCACGCCGGCGGTTTCCATCAAGGCTTTGGCAGCGGACTTGCTGCCCATGGCGTCAATGGCAGAGGCGGGCGGGCCGAGGAAGATCAAACCCGCCNCCTCAATGGCGCGGGCGAACCCGGCGTTCTCGGACAAAAAGCCATAACCGGGGTGAATCGCCTGAGCGCCGCTGGCCTTGGCCGCCGCGATCAATTTATCGATTTGTAGATAGCTGTCAGCAGCTTTGCTACCGCCGAGGTCGACGCGGATATCCGCTTCGCGGCTGTGCCGGGCGTCACGGTCAGTGGCGCTGTGCACGGCCACGGTGGTCAGCCCCATGGCCTTGGCGGTGCGCATCACNCTGCAGGCGATTTCGCCACGGTTGGCCACCAGCAGAGAGGTAATCACAGGTGCGCTCATCAACGCGGCTCCTTGGGGGTGGTCGGTGCTTGCCAGCTCGGCGGACGTTTTTGCAGAAAGGCCCGCAGACCTTCCTGGCCTTCGGGGCTGACGCGGATGCGTGCGATGGCATTCTCGGTGTAACGGCGCAGCGCCGGGGTCAGCGCACCGTTGCCCACCTCACGCAACAAATCCTTGCTGGCGCGCATGGCGGCCGGGCTGTTAAGCAGTAGATTGNCGATCCACTTCTCCACGTTCTGTTCCAGCTCAGCGACCGGATAGCTCTCCGACAACAGGCCGATTTCCCGCGCCCGTTGCCCGCCGAAACGTTCAGCCGTCAGGGCATAACGGCGTGCCGCGCGCTCGCCGATGGCTTGCACCACGAACGGGCTGATCACCGCCGGTGCCAGGCCGATGCGCACTTCCGACAGGCAGAACTGCGCGTCATCGGCCCCAATCGCCATGTCGCAGCAGCTGATCAAGCCCAGTGCGCCACCGTAGGCCGCACCTTGTACCACCGCCAGCGTCGGGATTTTCAGCTTGGCCAGGTTGTACATCAGTTCGGCCAGCTCGCGGGCGTCGTCCAGGTTGGTGTGGTAGTCCAGCTCGGCCGATTGCTGCATCCACGCCAGGTCGGCACCGGCGCTGAAATGCTTGCCGCGACCGCGCACCAGCAGAAACCGCAGGCTNGNATCACCCTGCACCTGGTCGAGGGCGATGATCAGTTCGCGGATCATCTCGGCGTTGAACGCGTTGTTCTTGGCTTCACGGCTGAGCCACAGGGTCGCAAAACCTCGTGGGTCGGTCAGCAGTTCGAGGGTGTTGAAGTCGCTCATGGTTTTCTCCCGATCACATCCGGAACACGCCGAAGCGGCTCGGTTCGATTGGCGCAGTTTGTCAGTCACATCCGGCTGTCGGTGATCAGTTCGAGGGTGTTGAAATCGCTCATGGGTNNNNCCCNATTACATGCGGAACACGCCGAAGCGGCTCGGCTCGATGGGGGCATTCAGCGAAGCTGACAAGGCCAGCGCCAGCACGTCGCGGGTCTGCAACGGGTCAATCACACCGTCATCCCACAGGCGCGCGCTGGAGTAGTAGGGGTGGCCCTGGGTTTCGTACTGGTCGAGGATCGGCTGCTTGATCTCGGCTTCCTGTTCGGCGCTGAAACCCTGGCCACTGCGCTCGGCCTGCTCGCGCTTGACCTGCACCAAAACGCCTGCCGCTTGCTCGGCACCCATCACGCCGATGCGCGCGTTCGGCCACATCCACAGAAACCGCGGGTCGTAGGCGCGCCCGCACATGCCATAGTTCCCGGCACCAAAGCTGCCGCCAATGATCACCGTAAACTTCGGCACCTTGGCGCAGGCCACTGCGGTAACCAGCTTGGCGCCATGCTTGGCGATGCCGCCGGCTTCGTACTTTTGGCCGACCATAAAGCCGGTGATGTTCTGCAGGAACAGCAGGGGAATCCCGCGCTGGCAGGCCAGTTCGATAAAGTGCGCGCCTTTTTGTGCCGCTTCGGCAAACAGAATCCCGTTATTGGCGAGGATCGCAATCGGGTAGCCGTGAAGGTGGGCAAAGCCGCACACCAAGGTGGTGCCGAACAGCGCTTTGAATTCGTCGAACACCGAACCGTCCACCAGCCGCGAGATCACCTCGCGCACATCGAACGGTTGCTTGGCGTCGGCCGAGACTACGCCGTACAGCTCATCGCTGGCGTAGAGCGGGGCGATGGGTGTGCGCTGCTGCAGTTCGCCGAGCTTGCGCCAATTGAGGTTGGCGACACTGCGCCGCGCAATGGCCAGCGCGTGTTCATCGCTCTCGGCATANTGGTCGGCTACNCCGGAGATCTTGCAGTGCACATCGGCACCGCCCAGGTCTTCGGCGCTGACCACTTCGCCAGTCGCCGCTTTTACCAGTGGCGGCCCGGCGAGGAATATCGTGGCTTGCTGGCGCACCATGATCGCTTCGTCGGCCATCGCCGGCACATACGCGCCGCCGGCGGTGCACGAGCCCATCACCACTGCGATCTGCGGGATGCCCTGGGCGCTCATGTTGGCCTGGTTGAAGAAGATCCGTCCAAAGTGCTCGCGGTCTGGAAACACTTCATCCTGACGCGGCAGGTTGGCGCCGCCCGAATCCACCAGATAGATGCACGGCAGGCGATTCTGCTGGGCGATAGTCTGGGCACGCAGGTGTTTTTTTACCGTGAGCGGGTAGTACGAGCCGCCTTTTACCGTGGCGTCGTTGGCGACGATCATGCATTCGACGCCTTCCACGCGGCCGATCCCGGCAATCACGCCCGCCGCCGGAACGTCTTCGCCGTAGACCGCGTAGGCCGCCAGTTGGCTGATTTCCAGAAACGGTGAGCCCGGATCGAGCAGACGATTGATCCGCTCACGTGGCAACAACTTGCCCCGCGAGGTGTGGCGTTCTTGCGCCTTCGGGCCGCCACCTTGCTGCACTTGGGCGAGCAGGGTATGCAGGGCGTCGACCTGGTGGCGCATCGCCGCGCTGTTGGCGGCAAATTCCGCCGAGCGCGGGTTGAGCTGGGTGTGCAAGATAGCCATGGACAGCTCCGTTTAGCGGGTTTCGTTGAACAGTTCGCGACCGATCAGNGAGAACTCCGCCGAACGGGGGTTGAGCTGGGTATGCAGGATAGCCATGGACAGCTCCG
>NZ_NMOJ01000004.1 GCF_002251635.1 Pseudomonas mandelii | reverse complement strand
ACAAATAGGTGACATCTTACACTGTAGGACGAAATGTCCGACTCGGGATTTTTCCTCGGCGTACAGTCAATGCGCAAATTCGCTGCAACTTTTTCAGTCGTCGCAGACTCCATTGTTCACTGCCCATTTACCTGCAAGGAGTACCCAATGGCCCGGAAAACCGCCGCACAAGTTGCCGAAGACCAGATCAAGGATCAGGCATTCAGCGAACTTCAATCCCTGATCGAAGAGTCGGAAAAACTGCTCAAAAGCAGCGCTTCTCTGGTGGGTGAGGAAGCAGAGACCCTTCGCGGGCAAATCGCCCAGAAACTCCAGCAAGCCCGGGATTCGGTCAGCAGTGTTCGTGACCGTACCAAACCGGTGGTCGACGCGACCGAGACCTACATCGGAGGCCATCCATGGCAAACCGTAGCGATCTCTGCCGGATTCGGCCTGGTGGTCGGGTTGTTGCTGGGCCGTCGTTAAACGATCCCGCTTCAACGGCAACACAGCAAAAAGGCGAGCATTGAGCTCGCCTTTTTCATGCCNNNTNTTTCATGCCTGTGTTTTGCTCAGGTCTCAGAGCCCTGCCAGTGCTCGCAAGTTCGTCAATGTTTGAGCATTCAGTTCGATACCGTGAGCGTTGGACTGGGCTCGCTGGTGGTGACGTCGATCACCCGGCAGGCGCTTGAGCCCCACGCCGTGCATCTGCCGCACCAGTTCCTGGCTGCGCTCGGCGAAATTCTGCCCGGCGGCCTTGCTCGGGTCGATCACGATCAGCAGCTGGCCGGTCCACGGTGTTTTGGCCCCGGGGTGATCCGACCAATTGAATTCAAATGAGAAGTTGCCCCCGGTGAGCGCCGCTGCCAACAACTCGACCATCATCGACAGCGCCGAGCCTTTGTGGCCGCCAAACGGCAACAACGCCCCGCCCTCAAGAATCGCCTTNGGATCCTGAGTCGGCTGGCCAAGGCTGTCCACGCCCATGCCCGCCGGCAAGCGCTCACCTTTGCGTGCGGCAATCTGCACGTCACCGTGGGCGATGGCGCTGGTGGCCAGGTCAAACACAATGGGCGCGCCGTCTGCCCGGGGTGCGGCAAACGCAATGGGATTGGTGCCGAACAGGGGCCGATCGGCGCCATGCGGCACTACGCAGGTCATGCTGTTGACCACGCTCAGCGCCACCAGCCCTTCTTCGGCGAAGGGTTCGACATCCGGCCACAACGCGGCGAAATGATGGGAGTTGTGAATAGCCAGCAACGCGATCCCGGCGCTGCGAGCTTTTTCCACCAGCAGAGCCCGGGCGGCCGCAAGCGCGGGTTGGGCAAAACCATTAGCCGCGTCGACCCGGACAAACCCCGAGGCAACGTCCTCGACCACGGGCACGGCCTGGCCATTGACCCAGCCGCTCTTGAGTGTCGAGACGTAACCTGGAATACGAAACACGCCATGGCTGTGGGCGCCATCGCGTTCAGCGCCAGCGCAGTTGAGCGCCAGGGTCTTGGCGACATCGGCGGAGGTGCCGTGGCGCACGAAAATTTGCTCAAGCAATAGAACGAGCGCGTCGAAATCGAGCGATGGGGTGGTCGAACTGACGGCCACTTCGGGCGTTGCGGTCATCTGAAGCTCCAGTTTTATTATTGAATACGGGCACCAGGGGAAACGAGGTTGCTCGGCAACCAACAGCAGACGTCGATTAAGCGCTGTTGTACCGGCGTCCTGTCAAGTCTCGAGCGCCTGTTCGGCTCAAGCAATATGTACCGCACCGAAGCGCTCCGCTGACCTTAATGTTTTTCCTCAACCAATAGCCTGCGATGGCCGCTGATCGCAGCCAATGAGGAAAAACCATGACTGAACCCGTAGAGCCCTATTTTTTCGACGAGGCCGAACGCGCAGCCAATGCCAGGCACCCCGGTGAGCGCGAAAATGCGCTGAACTTTACCCTCGACGACCTGAAATGGCTGAAGCACGTTTATCTGGCCACCAACGCTGCCCGCGTTGCGCAAAAAGAGTCCATGCAGGCCTGCCAACTGTTGCTGAAGGTAACGGGCAAAGCGGACATTCCATTGACGGGTGCCTTTGCCCTGAGCCGGCCAGACGATGGAGAGGTCACGCTCTACACACCGTGGAAGGGTCTGATCAAGTTCGCGGACATGGCCGACCTCAAAAGCAAACTCAAGGAATGGCTGGCGCAGGCCACTGGCAAGCGCGAGCTGCTGCGCTTTCTCTCCATTGAACAACGCTGCGCTTTACCCGCCGCCACCGTTCCTGACATTGCTACGAAAGACATCGAAGGCGCGGTGTTCCAGGACCAGCAACTGACCCTCGATCACAATCAGGAACAGAACATCAAGGCGATGAAGGCTGAGCTGCTCAAGACGCCAACCCTGCAATCGATGCTGGACGACACCCTCAAGCATGCGTTGCACAAGGCATTCCCCACGCTGGACCAGCGCCTGACCCGCCTCAAGAGCTTCGTGAAGACGGTTTCAGCCTTCGACGGCAGCGAAGACCTGCACACGATTTCCTCGATCCCCCTGAGCGATGCACTCCTGCACTTCTACCTGACCAACCATTGGCCGACCGGCGATTCAAGGGTCTTCACCCATCCCGAGCACAGCGTGAGCAGCGACGCTGATAACCAGACGTGGGAAAGCGCAGTGAAAGAAATCGCGCAAAGCTTCACGCCGCACTTGCACAGCCTGCTCGACGTGTTCTGGAACACGCCCATGAGCACAGGCCTCTCCCGCTTTGCCTTTTTCACCGAGGGTTTGCGCGACACCTTTCACCTGAAGCTCCTGCTCCAGCGCCAGAACGGCATTTTAACCACGCAGGAATACCTGCGACTGATGAACGTCAGCCTCCCGCCCGACGCGCACGATCCGCTTCGTATCGAGAAAATACGCGTAACCGCGCCCTTCAGGCATTTTGCCGAGCTGGCCTCGACTCTGATGATCGGGGGCACCAACACCCTGGGTTTTCTGTACTCCCCCTCCCGAGGTATCGAAGCGACGAGCCATCTGTCGGCGGTCAAAAAGATCGTGCTGGAGATGATGAAAGCCGAAGGGCATGAAGACACCTTGCTCAACTTCATGTCGCTGGACGAACGCGCCACCTTTCTTGCGTTGGAGCCGGTTGAGCGCCTGATTGATGGCAAACCGGTGATCGGCCCGGTGTTCACACAGTTGATGGCCGACATCCTTGGCAAGCAACGGGACAACCTGTCCCACGCGCTGAGCCGCTTGCGCGAAAGTGAAGGTACGCTCGACCCCCATGCCTTGCTCGACAGCGCCCTGGATGTCCGGGGATTGATCGATGACCGTCTGCTGGCCTCTGACCCTTCAGGACGCTGGAGTACACGGGTTGATCGGCGCGGCGGCGGGCAACCGGCCACCGTGCGCGCCGAGTCGGCCAAAGAGGAGTTGTCGCTGCTCGATTCTGTCGAGCAGGCACTCGATGAACGCCTTGAAAAACACCCGGCCATCTCCACGGCAACCCGCACGATCGACGATGCGGAACGCGTCCTGGGGTCGTCCGTGGCGAGTTTGCAATCGACGTTTACTCACACGCTGTCAACGGCATTGCGCAGTGAACTGAAGCTGCGAGCCGTATCGCGCACGTTGGGTACGACAGAACAGGTGATCATCAAAACCGTGCTCGATAGCCCGATACATCTGCAAAGAGCGGCATTGAACGGTTTTTTGCCGGACGTGTTTTCCCTGGCGCTGAAAACCGGCGACGCGACGGAGCCGTTGAAACTGGCCAGTTGTTTTGTGCTGACTGAACGAGGCGGCCAGGACCCTGTGCATTCGGGCAAGGCGATTTTGTGGACACCCGCGTTGGGGTTTGAAGCCTTCAAGGCGTTAACCCCGTTGCTGACCGAACTCGGTCGACGCGTTGCCGACGTCAACCATCGCTCAACGCTGCTGGAGAACCTTGGCCGCAACGAGCGCTTGCCTGGCAAGACCTACACGTTGGCGCCCCTGCAGCGGGTTTATGGGCACTTTCTTGATTATCTGCAAAAACCCTATGTGCACCTGAACCCGGCGTTTCTGACCGATGCGCTGGCGACAAAGCTCTCCGTCACGCCGCTGACCCATCTCCTGAACCTCGTCTCGCTGCGAAAGCCAATGACAGGTCTCGACCGCGCCATCGACATTGCGCGGTCACTGACGACCCGACAAAAACTGCCGGCATGGCTGGCCCAGGCGTCCGTCATAGAACTGATTGTGCATGCCGAGCTGCTTGAGCAATACCGCAACAACGTTAAGGACGACCAGGATTACCTGAGCGGCATACGGTCACTGCAACGCACGGCACACCACGAACTTGAAAAACAACTCAAGGCAGACGACTTCAACATCAACCCGGACAACGTCCAGGTGCACGTCAGTGCCCGACCGACATCGGCGGCCCACACTCAAACCCTGACCGACTTTGCCTTGACTCACCTCAAGACGCTGGATCAGCTGCATTTCAAGCTGGTATCGCTTGATAGCACCGTGATTCCCGAGGGCATGGACGAACGCTACATCAAAGACCTGATCCGCAACCTGAAACCGGGCGAGCATCAGCAGAAATTAGTGAGCGAAGCCCTGGCGGACACCCCGGCGAACGCAGACCGCAGGAAGCGTTTCTACACACAATTGCCCTGGCAGTTGATGCACTACGCCCACGGGGAAAAACTCCAGGAGCGTCTGAGCGAGACCGGGTTTGACCTGATCCGGCAAGTCATGGACATGCCTGACGCCATCGCCCGCGTAACGGTCGACGGTGCCCATGCAATCATCCGTCCGCTTGAGTTCCTCGGTATCAAGCAGGACCAATCGATCAAAGTGCCCGGTGTTTATCTGATCGGCTCAACGGCGGATCGCACTGCACCCCAAGTGCTGATTGCGCCTCACAGCCCTGGACACGGGGTCAAAGAGTATGAAAATGAAGTTCAACTGCTGACAGAACTGAAGACCCGCGGACCGCTGCTCGACTGGCTGCTCCTGAATTTGCAGAACCCTGACCGGACGCTGCTGGAAACCCGGATGGCGACCACCCATCACCGCGTTGCCAGTACCGCGTCGTCGAGTACCACCACACTGGCCTCTCATCCGATCAAGGGGAATCTGTTCAAACACCTGCTCAATGACAACGCCGCCTTGCTGGGCCGATTGCTCGGTTGCCAGTCCGATGACCAAAAACAGGGCGAATGGGCAACCATCAAACATGTGCTGGGCGAAGACCTGCACGAGGCCTATACATTTTTCATGGGCAAACTCGCCTACCCGGAAACGGTATGGCGCAGTTACCGCGACATCAAGCAATCCGCCGAAGACCTGCAAACCCATAAATGGGGGGCCGCCATCAAAGAGTTCATCAGCGGCATGGCCGAACTCTCCACGCTGCGCCAAACACTGGGGGATTCAACGCTGCTGTCGTCGACACCGGCCCTACCGGCACCGGAACAACCCGATACCCGGCTCAAATGGCGAGACATCGACGTCACAGGGCCCGAACGCACGCAGCTCAAGCGCCACGAAAGCATCAATGTCGATCTGGGTTCGCTGACATCAGACGCAACGCTTGGGCTGTACACCCACCCGACGACAAAACAACACTACGGGCCGGTTGAGGGAAAGGTGTTTCCAGTCATCAAGCGCGGCAACCGCTGGCGCATCGGCGACACCCACACGCTGGGCCCTCATCTGCGCCAGAACGAATCGAAGCAATGGCTGCTTGATGGGCGAGAATCGGCACCTCGCTTCAGTCTGTTTGGACGGGTCGATACTGCAATATCGGTTTTTGACGGCATGAACGTCGATGCCATGGGCATGTCCCGTATCCGTCGACTGTTTCCGCAGAAGGCCCGTCAGATTGACGAAGCGCTGGACCTGGCCACCACCTATGCCTGGAACAGCTATCGAAACCTGCAACTGCTCAAGTCCTCCGACGATACCGTCACGCCCGTGCATCAACTCATCATGGATTTCCTCGGTGTGCAGCACGTGCTGCCCGCGCATGTCGAGCAGATTGAAAAAGTCATCGGCGACCTTTTTGCAGCGTTGCTGGAGCCATCACTGAGGAAGCCGAAGTCCAGTCGTTTTGCCGTCGGCAGGCTGACCGAAGACGCACAAAACACCTTCGCCTTCATCGTGGCGAACGACACAAACCGGAGAATTCACCTTGCAGAAAAATTCTTCAATCCTGGATTCGACCACTACCGCCAACACCTGACCGACGCGGCCTTTCCGATCGACACCCATGCACGGGCGGTGACTTTGATTCATGAGTTGTCGCACATGGCCTGTCATACCGAGGACATTTCTTATCTCGACCCCGGCAGACCGTTCACCGATCTGATTGGAACAGCCTCCCCCCTCGCGGCTGAACTCAAACGCGCCTTGGCCAACGTGCAGAAAACGGCGCTCTCGATCCAGACCCCCTATACCCGGCTGTTCATGAGCCAGGATCCTGATACCGGTGTGTGGGAAGATCCGGGCAGCACCTCCTACGAGGAATCCGATCGCATAAAGGACCGTATTCTGGCGTTGACCGGCGCGGAAAACCTGAGCGGAGCCCGCGAAACGTTCAAGAAAAACCCGCTGGTCAGGCTGACCGTACAGTTGGGTAACGCCGACAGCGTGGCCTGGCTGGTCAGTCATCTGGGCCGTGAATTGCACGTCAGCACGCCCTGACGTCAAAAATAATTCTCATTTGATGGTTAATTGCCATGACGGCTGTTCTCGCAGGCTTCCCCTCAAGGTTAGAATGCAGGAAATCAGGATGAGTCAATGACCGACAACTCTCTCTCGCAAGCCGAATATGACGCCATCACCGATGCCGCTGCGCACTGGTGCATGCGTCTGCACGCCGTCGACTGCACCGCCGAAGAGCGGATCGCCTTCGAACATTGGCGTGATGTTCATCCGCTGCATGCGTTCGAGTACGAAGCCATGCTCGAGATCTGGGTCGTCGCGGGGGATTTGCCGCGTCCCGAAGCCGTTACATCGGTGGCTCGCTTCAAACCGGCCACGCCTTGGCGCGCGGTCGGCATCGCCGCCGCCGTGTGCGCCCTCGCGTTGCCGCTGGCGGCGTACAGCGGGTGGAACATGGGCTGGCTACCGAATTCGTATCAGCATTTCGAAGCGAGTGACACGGTCCGTCAGGTCACCCTGAGCGATGGCAGCCAGGTGGAATTGAACCTGGGCAGCGAGCTGACCTTCAGCAACTACAAGGATCAGCGCCGGGTCACGCTGGAAAAAGGCGAAGCCTTCTTCAGCGTCAGCCACGACCTGGCTCACCCTTTTGTTGTCAGGGCAGCGGACGGCAGGATTCGCGTCACCGGGACCAAGTTCAACGTCTGGATGTACGAGGATCAGGTACGCGTGAACCTGATTGAAGGCTCGGTTCTGGTCAGCAGCAACGATGACCTTCCGGGGGATGGCTTGCGCCTGGGGCCGGCGATGCAGGCGCGTTATAAACACGGCGACTTCACCCCGCAGATCAATCAGACCTACCCCAACGACAATTCCCTGGCGTGGCGCAGTGGCAAACTGGTGCTCGATGATCTGGCGCTGAACGATGCCCTGCCGTTGATCAACCGGTACCTGAGCAAACCGATCATGGTCGCTGACCACAGCACCGGCACGATTCGCCTGGGTGGCATCTACAACATCAAGGAACTGAACAACCTGGTGGCTTCCCTGCCCAAGGTACTGCCGGTCTACCTGACCCGTAACAAGGAAGGTAATCCGGTACTCAATGCGATCCCGCAACAAGCCCCTAAAAGCTGAAAAGGCCGCAACCCTCAAGGGGATGCGGCCTTTTTTACGGTTTGAATCGCCCTCTTACTGAGCGGCCACCTTCCCGGCTTTTTCATCCTGCTCGCGGATCGTCTGCGCCTGGTACTGCGGATCTGACGTGATCTGTTGCTCGGTAAACGGCAACGGGCTCAGCTGCTTCTTCGAAAAGGCAACGGTCTGATCCCGTGAATACTTCGACGTCGGGTCGCTGGACAACGAGAATGCCAGCAGGCCTTGGGCGTGCGGCCCTTTGTCATCAAAGGTCACCACTTGCAAATAGCTGGTGCCGCTGATGACTTCGAGTTTGCCATCGCTTCTCGGCACGCTTTGAATGGCGTTGTACACGCCCAGCGTGCCTGGCCCGCCGTGGATCGGTGTCTGTTGCCCGCCGCTGCTGACCACCTGAATATCACCCCAACGGCTGCCATCCTTGAGTCCCCGTTTTGTGACCTGCTCCACCGACGCCAGCATCGCCTCGCGAATCGCCTGGGTGACCTGCGGATTATCGAGCGCCAAGCCACGCGGCGTGTGCTGCGGATCTTTCGGATCGAACGCCACTCGCCAGATGTCTGGGACTTGCTGCAACGGTTCCATGACGTTCTGGAAGTGTACAAAGCCGAGTCCGCTGTCCAGATTCGCGCTGCGGTCCCACGCCTTGAGACTGGCACACAACGGAGCGAGCGTGGCGGCATCGGCGCCCAGAGCGCTGGCGCAAAATTGCAGCAGGTCCGGCATCACTTGCCCGGCCTGGTACACCTGATCGTCCATCACCATCCGTTGCAGATCCGCCGCCGAGACCGGGCCTGCCTTGCTCAGCGTGCTCAAGCGGTCCAGGGCGAACCGCGAGCGCAGCCCCAGCGGCTGGCCTTCCTGACTGATCAGGGGTGAGAAACCGGTGAGCGGTTGCGCCGGGTTGGCCATCCATGCCGAATCGTTGGAGTGCTGGACGTAGTCTTTACGCTGCAGTTGCGGCAACTTGTCCGCCGCATAAATGCCTTTTTGCGCGGCGTTCGGGTCGATGTCCCAGGCGCAGGCGCTGTTAGAACCGTCGAGCACGATCAACTGCAACCCGACGCGCGGGTCGCTGCATTGCGCAAGTTTGGCGGCGCTGACGTTGGGCACCACCGACAGGTTCATGTACAGGCTCTGGCCCTGGTCATCGGCGGCCAGGGTGTTGACCCACGGGATGCCTTGAGNCTTGTGCACCGAGGCCTGCAAATCCTTGAGGCTGGTGGCCTGATTCATGGCGTACCACTGCTGCAACACTCGGTCGTTTTCCAGGTTGGCATCGCGCAGGCTGTAAGCGTACTTATTGTCCCAGTCGAGTTTTCCGGGCCACTGCACGATCGGTCCGAACTGCGAGCTGTAGACCACGTGGGACACCGCTTTGGTCTGGCCGTCGGACTGTTTCACGTTCACCGTCACGGTCTGCTTGTTCATCGGCAGCGACTTGCCGTCGAGCAGATAACGGGTCGAATCCTTGGGATCAAGTTGCAGGCGATACAGGGTGAAGTGCTTGGACGTGTCCACGGTGTGGGTCCACGCCAGGTGCTGGTTGAAGCCGATATTGATCATCGGTAAACCCGGCAACGCGGCACCCATCACGTCCAATTGGCCGGGAATGGTCAGGTGCATTTCATAAAAGCGCATGCCACCGACCCAAGGGAAATGTGGGTTTGCAAGCAACATACCGCGACCATTGAATGAACGATCACGGCCCACNGCCACCGCGTTGCTGCCGCGATCCAGCGCGAACCGTTGCATGCGCGTAGCCGCCAGCTGAAACGACGCCCCCTCGCCCACTGCCCGAGCAACGGCCTTGGGTGGCGTCGCCCCCGCCAGCGCTTCGGCGAACTGCCCTACTCCACCTTCGACCAACAGACGGCGAGTCAACTTGACCAGGTCCTGCGAGGTGATGTCACGTACCCATTCACCCTGGCACTGCTGCGGCAAACCTTGTGCATGGCGCTCGGCCAGCGCGCGGTTGTACCCGGCGACATAACCTTCGACCAGATCACGCACTGGCGGGGTTTGCGCCTTCCAGAACGCGGCGACGGCTTCAGGGGTATTGAGCCAGGTGAAGAACAGGTCGCTGACCTGGTTCTCGCGTTCCTCGACCGTCAGCTGGTCCGGGCCGAAATAGCGTGAACGCTCGCCATTGACGGTGACAATCTCATTGGCCAGCAGGCACAGGTTGTCCTGGGCGTAGGCGTAACCGATGCCATAGCCNAGCCCACGCTCGTTTTCGGCACGAATATGCGGCACACCAAAACTGGTGCGGCGAATGTCGGCGCTGGCCTGCTCCGGCGCACTGCGTGCATTTGCCGCAAGACTCAGTCCCACCAACATGCCCGCAAGGCTCAACCTGGTTAATTGCCTGGAAATAATCACGCTCGCTCCTGATCGAAAAGACAAACACCCTGCGTCAAACACGCATCGCGCCTTCCCCTAGGAACGAAACCCACAACAAAAATTTAGGCCGCAAAAGGCACTTTATCCCGCCTTCTCACAGGGCAATGACATGACGGTGACGAATTTTCTACATTCGAGCCTTCATTATTTGCGGTGCTCATACGTCTTATTGAATGAGAGCACCCATCACATTTCCTGGCCGGCTCGGAAAAGGAGTTTTTGCATGTACAACTCGCAACTGCCAATGGACGGTAGTCACGCGCCAAAAGGCTCAGCCATGGGCTCTGGCGTTTTCAGTCAACGAGGCGAGCGCAATGGTAACGAACGGATCAGATTGCTGCTCAAGAGCTATGGTCTGCGAACCAGCCTGATTCGCCTCAAGGTTATCGACGCCTTGCTGAGCGCCGCCGAAAGTGAGCGCAGCCTGGGTGTTCGCGGCGTGCACAGCCATTTGCTGGANCTGGGNATCCCGCTGTCGTTTCTGAGCGTGCGTGAGGTACTCAAGCGCCTGTGCACCGAGGGCGTGATCACCCTCAATGCCGATAAAAGCTACAGCCTGCACCCGCACGCTGTAGCCATGCTCCATCGCGACTGATCAGCTCAAGGTGCGTCGATCAAGGCTTGACCTTGCGACGCATCACGCCATTGACCACCACCACGATCACCGCGACGCCGATGGCGATGTACTGAAACAGCTTCTCGCTGATGACGCCTGTGTTTTGCAGATACGAAAGGCCGAACATGATCCCCAAGACCACCAGGGAGATCAGAATCGAGTATTTCAAACGTTGCGACTGAGTCATTGCGAATTCCTGAACCTGAAAAATGTGTCCGGTTTGTATCCGAAAGCATGCCAAGCCCCTACCTTTGTGCGGGAATGGGACGCTGCAAACGGGGTCTCATGTTACAGCCGATGAAGAGATTTGGCTTTATTGCGGCGATAACCATGAGGATTTTCAAATGTTCCGTCGAATCACACGGTTGATTCCCCTGCTCGCGCTGCTGACGCTGAGCGGCTGCATCGTTTTCCCCCACGGCGGCTGGCACGGCGACCACCATTACGATCGCGGTGGACCGGGTTATTACCAGCATCGATAACGTATGACGCGTACGTAATTGAACATCCACTTGTAGGAAAAATGCATATCCCGTTCACGGCTTAACCAATGCCCGCCCCGTTGCGGGCATTTTTCGTACATACACTTTCACTTGTTTTTTACTGCCCGCCCCCCCATCGAAACCTGGCGAAAACTATTGAAGCTTTCAGTCTTAATAGTCCGTTTGAGGTATCCATACTCGCTTGATTAATCTTGGCGCATCGCAATAAGACCCGCTATTTAACTTCACGAAGAAGAACAGGGATGCCATGCACCAACCGCTCATAAACATCAGGCCCTATCAGGTATTAGGCTTTTGCCTTGCCATCACTTTTTTTGAACTTCTGACGTATATGGCCAGCGACATGATCATGCCGGCCATGTTGACCGTTACTTATGAATTGAATGCCAGCGGGAGTCACGTCCCCTATGCCTTCAATCTCTATCTGGCGGGCGGCATTCTTCTGCAATGGCTTATTGGTCCACTGTCGGACCGGTTCGGTCGCCGACCGATGTTGCTCATCGGTTGTGCGTTATTCGCCCTGGCCTGTGCCGCGGCATTCAGCGTGCACAGCATTTATGCGTTCAACGGCTTGCGGCTGATTCAGGGCATGGGGCTGGGATTTGTCATCGCGGTCAGCTATCCCGCCTTGCAGGAAGTGTTCTGCGAAGCCGACGCGGTAAAAATCATGGCGTTGCTGGGCAACGTTGCATTGCTCTCTCCGCTGCTGGGGCCGTTGCTCGGCAGTCTGCTGCTGGAGTGGTTGTCCTGGCGGGAGCTGTTTTTACTGCTGGGTATCGGCGGCCTGTTCGTCTGGCTCGGGCTTTACCTGTTCATGCCGGAAACCGTGGGCACCTTGCGTCATGACGGTCAGCAACTGGCGGCGGTGCCGTTCGAATGGCGCGGCACCGTGCGCCGTTATGCCGCGTTGCTCGGCAATCCGCGATTCCTCAGCGCCTCGGTCGCGCTGGGGGTCATGAGCCTGCCCTTGATTGCGTGGATAGGGCTGGCGCCGCTCCTGTTAATTCACAATCAGGGCCTTTCACCCTTGCAGTACGGCCTGTGGCAGATCCCGGTGTTTGCGGCCGTCATTCTCGGCAACTTGATACTCAATCGATTGATTGCCGACACTGAATTGCCGCAACTGATTCGATATGCGTTGTGGCCGTTTTGCGGCGGGCTCATCGCCTTGCTCGCCAGCAGTTTCTACGGTGCCTCCACGCCTTTGCTGATCAGCGTCCTGGCCTTTTACGCCGTCGGCCTTGGCATGAGCAATGCCGCACTGTACCGGCTCGCGCTGTTTTCAAGCGACGACAGCAAGGGCCTGGTCTCGGCCATGATCGGCATGATCTCGATCGCTGTCATGGGCGGTGGCGGCTCGCTGATTGCGGCGGCCGGCGCCGGTGACAGCCACGAGTCCTTCGCCCTGATGGCGGCTATTGCAGGGCTCATGAGCCTGCTGCCCTTGCGCCTGTTTCTGCGGCGCTCCCACCTCCCGCTTGCTGCCTGACTCCACCCGATAGGTCCTTTGATGATTCATTTACCCCACACCGATGCGCTTTGCGCGTTAACGCAACCCTATTGCCTGGATTCCGTGCCTGAAGGCCTTTTCGACCGGGCCATGGGGGAAATCAGCCTGTTTCATTGTCACCACACGCCTGGCTATGAGCGCTGGCTCAACAGCAACGGGCTGGTCGCTCAAGACCTGGAAACACTGGATGACTGGTCAAGACTGCCGCCGATTTTCGCTCACTATTTCAAACGTCACCTGTTGTTCGGCCCCACGGGTGAAGGCGCGCTGGAGCTGACATCGTCCGGCACCAGCGGCCAGAAAAGTCGCCTGCGCTATGACCAGCGCAGCATGGCCGCCGCCCAAGGCATGGTGAGCCACATTTTTCGCCATTACGGCTGGGACACTCCGGACAGTCCCTGCAACTACTTGCTGCTGAGCTATGAACCCAAGGCTGCGATCACCTTGGGCACCGCCTACACCGACCAGTTTCTGTGCAGCTATGCGCCGGTCAACCGCATCGCCTATGGATTGCGCCTGACGGGTAATGGTCACGCGTTCGATGTGTTTGGGGTGATCCGCGCCTTGCAGGAATTCGCCGAAGAAGGATTGCCGGTGCGCATTCTCGGCTTCCCGGCGTTCCTGTCCCACGCGTTGCGGCACATGGAAGACACCGGCGTCGCGAATCTGCAGCTACCGGCCGAGTCACTGGTGTTTCTCGGCGGTGGTTGGAAAACCCAGGCCGCAGAGGAAATTCCTTTGTCGCAATTGTATGCACGCATCCACCGCCAATTGGGCATCGACCTGTCCCGCTGCCGGGACGGTTACGGCGCTGTCGAGCATGCCGTGCCCTACATCCAGTGTGCCCGGCAGCATTTCCATGTGCCGGTTTACTCGAAGGTCTTTGTGCGCAATCCATCCAATTTCACTGTTCAACCCTACGGTCAGCGCGGCTTGCTGGAGTTCGTGTCGCCGTACATTTCTTCCAGCCCCGCGCACGCCGTGGTCATGGGGGACCTGGCGACGCTGCACCCCGGTGCCAGCTGCGGATGCGGCTTGCAGACCGACTGGTTTGAACTGCATGGACGCGCCGGTACGACCGCCAGCCGAAGCTGCGCAATGGCCGCATCTGAACTGATTGGAGGAGCCTGACATGTACTTGATCAACGGAGAACTGCGCGACGATGTCACCCTCGAGACAGCCCTCGAGCAACTGCACCCACAACTGCCGCGACTGCTGAATGCACCGATCGACAGCGACACCGTCATCGACGCAGCGGCCCGATTTGCCCTGCAATTGCAAGCTGGCAGGCTGGATGTGCCCCTCGACAACGATCAACGATCGGGGCTTGTCGACTTCTGCCAGCGCAGCAACCTCATCACCAAACTTGAACGTGAGTTGGGTGTGCAACCGCGCTCGTTGCGACGTATCGATTACCGGCAAGCCTGTTTCGAAAGCTGGCATCCGCTGGGACTGGTGGTGCACATCACGCCGGGCAATGCGCCGATGCTGGCGTTCTGCGCGGTCCTGGAAAGCCTGTTGGCCGGCAACATCAACTGGTTGCGTCCCAGCTCCAGCGATGAAGGATTGACCGCGCAGTTACTCGCGGCGCTGGTGCATTGCGACACCCGTGGCCAGTTGGCTGATTTCATCGCGGTGCTGCCGGTCAGCACGGCTCAGATAGCGCAACTCTGCACCCGCGCCGATGGCGTCGCCGCTTGGGGCGGCGAACAAGCACTCAAGGCGATTCGCCAGCAGATCCCGGTCGGGTGTCGCTGGATCGATTGGGGCCACAGGATCAGCTTCGCTTATCTGTCGCCCGACGCGGCGAGTGCTTCGACGCTGGACGCGCTGGTGGATGAAGTGTGCAGTCTGGATCAACAAGCGTGTTCCAGCCCGCAATGGCTGTTGGTGGACAGCAACGATCCGGCGGTTTTGCGGGACCTGGGTGAACGCCTGGCCGAGGCCTTCACACGTCGCGCCTCACACTGGCCGGCGCTGATTCCTACCGACCAGGAGGCTTCGGAAATCACCACCCGCACCGCCATGGCGAGGCTGGAACACTGCTTTGCGCAGCGGACCGGTCAGGTCTGGACCGGCCCGGGATGGAACGTCATCTGGGATCACCACCAGACGCTCGCGCCCTCGCCGCTGTTTCGTACCCTGCTGCTCAAACCGGTGCCGCAACACTTGATCGCCGAGACGCTATTGCCTTGGCGCGCCGTCCTGCAAAGCTGCGTGTTGATGTGTTCTCCAGCGCAGACGCCGGGGCTGGTGCGCACGCTGGTCAATGCCGGCGTCACGCGTATCGCCCCGTGCGGGCTGATTCATGACGGCTACCCCGGAGAGCCCCATGACGGCGTCTACGCGCTGTCGCGCTTCAGTCGTCGCCTGTCGGTGAGTCTGTCGCCTGAGACAGTGCCTGGCCGGACAACGCTCGACGCGCTGCCGACCGCTGCGGATACATACCATGAGCCGATCATGGACAAAAACACATTCATGACCCAACCGGTCAACGCCATGGCACAGCTGTTTTTCCGCTCAGGGGGCAGCAGCGGCATGCCTGCCCTGGCCGGGTTCAGCTATCAGGACTTCCAACGGCAGATGCGCGCCGCGGCTGACGGCCTGTTCGCCGCCGGTCTCGACCCGTCATCGGATCGGGTGATGAACCTGTTTTACGGCGGCAGCCTGTATGGGGGCTTCTCCAGCTTCACCAAGGTTCTGGAATTGATGGGCGTTACGCATTTCCCCATGGGGGCGCCGCACGATGATGACTTCAGCGAAATCGCTCGAATGATCGTGGATCACCGCATCACCGTGCTGATCGGCATGCCGAGTACGTTGCATCGCTTGTTTTTCAACGAACAGAGCCAGCTCCGCGCGTACTCGGGCATCAACAAAGTGTTCCTAGGCGGTGAGCACCCCAGCCAGGCCAGCCTGCGCCTGATGGAAAGCTGCGGAGTCTCGACGATTCGCTCCGCGATCTATGGCTCTGTCGACGCCGGCCCGCTGGGGCATGCCTGCTCGGCAACGGCAGACGGCATCTTTCATTTGATGTGCGATACCCAGCATCTGGAAATCGTGCATCTCGAACACGATTACCCGGTGCAAGCCAATGAGATCGGCCGGCTGCTGTTCACCTCCCGGGCCCGGCAAGGCCAGGCCGTTCGCCGGTATGACGTGGGAGACACCGGTCGCTGGATAACCGGAGCCTGCCCTTGCGGGCTCGAGTCACCGCGATTCGAATTGCTGCAGCGCCACGGCAAGTTGATACGGATGGGCACGGAATTCATTTCACCGTCGGCGCTGCAGGGCAGCCTCGGCCTGCCTGTTCAATTTGTGCTGGACCACGCCTGCGATGGCAGCGAACGGCTGAAGGTTTTAGTGAACCTGAAGGCCGAAAAGGCTTATGAAAAGTTATTCACCCACGCCGCACTGACCAATGCCGTGAACGCCGCGCTCATCACGGTAGACGTTCACGAGTGTGCCGAATCCGAATTCACCAAAAACAAACACAGCGGAAAAATACCGTTGGTTATCGACAACAGACATTAAACATATCGTTTGATTTTTAATTCTCACAACGCCTGATAAAAAAGAGAACCCAGTGAAAACACCTTATTCGCTTGAACAACTGTTGCCTTATATAAGGCAACACTCAAACTTTTACCGCACCCGCCTGAACCACTTACCGGCAGAAGGTATTACTTTAAAAGACCTGCCGCTGACCAATGTGGCCGACTATTGGGCTGACAGTAACGACCTGAATCATTGGCCTGTGTTGACCGGGGACATCGAAGACGCGTTGGTGTTTAAAACCGGCGGATCCACCAGCCAGGGCAAACTGACGGTTTACTCGACCGGCGAGTGGCAAGCCTTGGTCAGTACATTTGGAAACAGTGTTTCCTCTCAGCTGAAGGACGGTGACAGGGTCGCCAACCTGTTCTTTTCCGGCGATCTCTACGCCAGCTTTCTGTTCATTCATGACTCGCTGGCGCACGTCAAACGGTCCATCTGTGAGTTTCCGTTCACCGGCGAAGTCAGCATGGATGTCCTGGCGGATGCGCTCGATCAGCACCGGATCAACGTGCTGGTCGGCGTACCGGCGCAGTTGTTGCGATTCGCGGCGTACCTGACCCAGCATCAGCGGGTGCTGTGTGGGGTTGATACGTTGCTGTACGGCGGTGAAAGCCTGTTCGGCCCGCAATTGGCCATCCTTACCCAGGTATTTCCCAACGTGCGCATCGCCTCAATCGGCTATGCCAGCGTCGATGCGGGCCTGATCGGCGCTACGAGCCGCGACTGTGCCTTGGGCGAGCATCGGGTATTTGAACCCCAGACCCTGCTGGAAATCGTCGATGAACTGACCGGTGAAGTCATTGAAGAATGCGACCGCACCGGATTATTGGTGGTGACCAACCTGACCCGCCGACTCATGCCGCTGCTGCGTTATCCGGTGGGCGACCGCGCCTGCTGGTGTGAGCCCGGCAACACCCCGATGCGCAAATTCGCCCTCAAGGGACGTAGCGCCCATAGTCAGCGGGTTCGTGTGGGGTCGGCGTCGTTGTTGATCGACGAAATGCTGCAGATTGTCCAGCGCGTTGCTGGCACCGACCAATGGCAATTGCGCCTCGAACATGACGGATACAAGGACATCGTCAGTGTGAAATGGGTGCCTGACACTAACGCCGTGGCCACCGCACCGCGATGCCAGGCGCTGTGTGAAGCGCTTGTGGCCCATTACCCCGCGCTCGAGCATCTGAATCGCGAAGGGCTGCTGGAGTTGCGAGTGCTGTCCTGCAACGTCACCGACCTGAAGCTGCACCCACGTTCCGGCAAGCAGATGCGGGTTCTGGATTTGCGCACCTATGACGCGCCATCGCCGGAGACTGCGTGATGCCTCATCTGATTTTTCGACGCTACCGCCCTTCCGATGCCCGCTCTGTGAGTCAATTGTTTCGCGAGGTTTATGGCGATCATTACGTTCAACCGGATGTTTACCTACCGGACATGATCAGTCAGCACACCGCCGACGGTCGCTGGAAATCAATGCTGGCGGTGGATGATGTACGCGTTCTGGGGCATGCCGCGTTGTGCCACGAATCGTCCCCGCAGAACGCGGAACTGGCTCTCAGCGTGGTGCATCCCGCCGCGCAGGGGCAAAGTATCGCGACTCGCCTGGGCCGGGAGTTACTGTTGCAGGCCGGAGCACTGGGCTTCAAGAGCGTCTTGATCAAGCAAGTGACCCACCATCCGTACACGCAACGCATGGCCGCAAACATCGGCTTCCACAGCACGGGAGTGCTGCCCGACTACGTTCCTTCGCCCTTCGCCGAACCGCACCCGGAAACCATTGTGATGGGTTGCCACGTGGTCGAAGGACAGGCGCGCCCACTTCCCGACATCCCCTGGCCCGAACGCTACCGGGGGTTTATGCAGCACCTGAGTTCGCTGTTCGGCACCCATCCAGAAATGACAACACCGCCTTCGATACCCTTGCAGATCAAGCAACACCATCACCGCTTCGACATGGTCATTCACCGCTTGACCAAACGTCTGCTCGACCAGATCCGGCAATTGCCCGGTCACTGGATGATCTCGACCCGACTGGCGTTGTCGCGACACTTCGCCGAAGACTTGCGCAGTTTGACGACGCTTGGCTTCACGTTCACCGGGTTGATGCCTGCTCCTGGCAGTCATGGATGGTTTGCCCTGTTTCATCGAGGCGCGCGGCCTCGGTCCCTCAATCTGCATTGCCACTACATGCAACAGTTGCACGACGACTTGCAGCGAAACACCGAAGCACAGGGTAGCGCTCGCTCAGCCGCTTGAGTCTTTTCGGTAAAACTCATTGCCCGGCTGCGCGCAAAGCTCCACCAGCCAGTCGACAAACACCCTCACCCGTCGAGACAACTGGCGGTGTGGGGGATAGAGCGCCGTCAGCGGCATCCCGGGGGGCGGCGTCGCTTTCAATACTTCGCACAAACGCCCTTCCTTCAATTGGCGGGCGACGTGGTAGTACGGCGTCTGGATCAGTCCATAACCCGCCTCACAAGCGGCCAGGTAACCGTCGGCACTGTTGACCGATACGTGCTTGGGCAGGTCAATCAACCTGACTTGATCGTCGACCATGAACTCCAGCCCGAAGGATGGTCACCGAAGCGCGGGGCAATTGCAGGCTGTCTGCCGCTCCTCAAGGTCAGCCAGATTGTGCGGGGTTCCATGGCGCGCCAGGTACTCGGCGCTGGCGCAGGTGATCTGGTCGAGCATGACCAGCGGCCGCGCCACCAGTGACTCATCCAGCGCCGCCCCGCCGCGCAGCACACAATCGACGCCTTCACGAATCAGGTCGACAGGTCGGTCATTCAAACCGATTTCCAGTTCGATCAACGGATAGCGGCGGGTGAACTGCGGCAATGCCGGAATCACGATCAGGCGCCCGATCCCGGACGGCATGTCCACTCGCAGCAGGCCTTTGGGGTTGTGACGGGCGGCGGAAAACACCGCTTCGGTTTCCTCCAGATCGGCCAGCAACCGCACGCAACGGGGGTAATAGGCTGCGCCATCGAGGGTCAGGCTGATCTGCCGCGTGGTCCGTTGCAGCACCTGACTTGATCGTCGACCATGAACTCCAGCCCGAAGGATGGTCACCGAAGCGCGGGGCAATTGCAGGCTGTCTGCCGCTTTGGCAAAGCCGCCCAGCTCGACGATTCGGGTGAACACGCGCATGGCGTTAAAACGGTCCATTGTCAGGCTTTCCGGCTGATTATTTAGATATTGCGAACAGTGATAGCAGTTTTAGCCGGTTTATCTGGGTTCTGTCGAGGTCAACACTAGGGGCTTACACCACAGGGAGTTGATTTCATGCAAACACGTCAATTGGGCAAAAACGGCCCGCAGGTTTCTGCCATCGGGTTGGGCTGCATGGGCATGACCGATTTCTATACGACCGGTGTCGATACCCGCGAAGCCATCGCCACCTTGCATCGGGCGCTGGAATTGGGGATCAACCTGCTCGACACCGCTGACATGTACGGCCCGCACACCAATGAAGAATTGATCGGCAAGGCCATCATCGGCAAGCGCGAGCAGGTGTTCCTGGCCAGCAAGTTCGGCATCGTCCGCGATCCGTCCAACCCCGGTGCCCGGGGCGGCAACGGCCGACCGGACTACATTCGCGCGTCGATCGACGGCACGCTCAAACGACTGGGCGTTGAAACCCTGGATTTGTACTACCAGCACCGGATCGACCCGCATGTGGCCATCGAAGAAAGCGTCGGCGCCATGGCCGAGTTGGTCAAACAGGGCAAGGTGCGTTNTCTGGGTTTGAGTGAGGCGTCAGTGGCCACGCTGGAACGGGCGCACAAGGTTCATCCGATCAGCGCCCTGCAAAGTGAGTATTCGCTGTGGAGTCGCGATCAGGAAGAGAACGGTTGCCTGGCCGCGTGCCAGCGCCTGGGCGTTGCCTTCGTCCCTTACAGTCCATTGGGACGCGGTTTTCTGACGGGAGCACTGACAAGCCCGGATGACTTCGCCGCCGATGATTACCGTCGCTTCAGCCCGCGTTTTCAAGGGGAAAATTTTGCAAAAAACCTGTTGCTGGTGCAGCAAGTGCAGGCCTTGGCAGCCGACAAAGGCGTGACGGCAGGTCAATTGGCGTTGGCCTGGGTGCTGGCGCAGGGTGACTACCTGATTCCGATTCCAGGAACCAAACAGCGTAAATACCTTGAAGAGAATGTCGCCGCACTTGAGGTGAAGCTCAGCCGCGACGAATTGCACGCGCTGGAAGCGATCTTCCCGGCCAATGCCACCGCAGGCTTGCGCTATCCAGAGGAAGTGATGAAGTTGCTTGACCGATAACCGACGCCTGGCCCACCCGCGCTGAGTGGGCCAGCACTACCGAGCGTCAGGCCTTGGAGCTGACGCCACCATCGGTAGGAGGCACCGTCGTCCCATTGCCCTTGCCGTAAGTCTGCAAGTTCTGCAATACGTAGATCGCTGTCTTGTACTCCGGGATCAGGCCAGTGGCGTACTTGTCGCCTCTGATGCTGTTGTTCTGGATGGTGTCCAGTTGCGTGGCGAAATACTCCAGCGCATTGAATTTTGCATCCGGGTCATTCTGAACCCCGAACCGGTCAAACTTGTCACCGGCATTCATTAACGTCATCCACGTGGTATCGGAAATCAGGCCTTTACCTCTAAGGAAGGCACTGAGGTTGCCCAGTTGTTTGGCGGAGACATTTTCCGGGTCGAAACCTTTTACGTTTCGGTGGATTTTCATTGCATCCATTTTCGCCGTGCTCAGCGCGTTTGGATTGGTCCCCACCAGGGCCAGCATCTGCTTGATCCTGGCGCTTTGTTTTATGGGCTTGCCGCTGCCCGTATCCTGAACCAGTAAACCTGCCTTGGACGTCCAAGCCCCGGCATAGCCGATAGTCATGACTGCGCTCCCGACTGCGTGAACATAAATAACTCCTTGTTTAACTCGAATTCAGAGCGCGCAAGTATCGGCGTGGCAACTAGCCATACCTACAACTATTTCCGGTTTTTACAATTTTCGTACATTTAAGATACAAAGCACTAAGCTCCCTGTTTCATTGGCCTAGACCAACTTTTCACTCTAAGTCTGCACAACTAATCTGGTTCATCGTGCGTGCTGGTCCGTGCATTTGTATCGACATTGAGACCTTTCAAGACCTGACCGTCCGTCACTCTCCCCCCTTTTTGGACGTTCGTACCTAAAGCTCGCCTGTTGCAGGCCGATAGCCCTTCGAAGCGCCGATCTTTTGATCGAAAACCACAATAAAAACGCTGCACAAGGACCGGTCCCATGCCCGCATTCCGTACCATCCAGGCTCGCTACACGCTGTTTCTGGTCCTGTTTATCCTGCTGTTGTTCATCCTGACGGTGGTCGGCATCAGCCAGTTGGTTGCCCCTAAACTTCGCCATACCGAAGAACAAGTGGTGCTCAACCGCGTCGCGGAGGTGGCCGAACAGATCAAGGGCGAACTGAACAAGGTCCAGGCCCAGCAACGCAGCATCACCCAAACCATTCCCCTGCTCGACAGCGACGCCATCGACANNGTGCTGCCAGGCCTGGTCGATCAGTACGGCGAGTTGAAAGTATTCGGAGGCGGTATCTGGCCGCTGCCTAACCAGCGTACGCCCGGGCGCAACAAGCACAGCACCTTCTGGCACCGCGATGCCTCGGGCAAGCTGGCCGTCAATACGTTCTGGAACAGTGACGCCGCTCCCAACTATTACGACCAGACCTGGTACAAGGGCGGCATGCAAACCCCGCGCGGCCAATGCGCCTGGGCCGCTGCCTATAAAGATGACGCCAGCGCCGAGCCACGGACCAACTGCGCCATGGCCATTCAGAAAAATGGCTCGGCGTATGGCGTCTCGACCATCGACGTGACCTTGGGCTTCTTCAATGACTTGATCGCGCGCAAGGAAAAAGACCTCGGCGCCGAAATGCTGATCGTCGAAGCCGACGGCAAGATCATCAGCAACAGTTCGCGNATCAGTGGGCCGATCGTGCTGAAGAACATCAGTGAGCTGGCCGGCAACTCGCCGTTCGCCAGTCAAGTGAAGGCCGGCCTGCAAAACCGTGATCAGTCGCAGCGGGTCGAGTTCGACAACAACGGTGAAGCCAACACCTTCTTCATGCGCCCGATCGAAGGCACGCCATGGTTCCTCGCCACAGCCCTACCGACGGCGCTGATCACCGCCCAGCGTGATGACGTGCTCGGTAGACTGAGCCTGCTGCAAATCCCGATGGTGATCCTGCTGGTGTTGCTGCAGATCTACGCGATTCGCCAACTGATCCAGCGGATGAAAATCCTCAAAGCCAACATCGACGCCCTGTCCGCCGGCGATGCCGACCTGACGCGACGCATTACCATTCGTGCCGAAGATGAACTGGGCGCCATCGGCCACTCGGTGAACCACTTTATCGTCTACTTGCAGAACATGATCGGCGAAGTCACCCAGGCCACCGGAGCCATGGCGTCCAGCCTGGACAACCTGCAGCGGACTTCCGCCCACACCAGCCAGATTCTGGTGCGTCATGCGTCTGAAACCGATCAGACGGTCACGGCGATCACCGAAATGAGTTCGACCGCCGACAGCGTCGCGCAGAACGCCGCTGAAACGGCGGCTTTCACTCAGCGCGCCAATGAAAACGCCGACCGTTCACGGGTCGTGGTCGGTGAGGCGTCCAGCAGCGTGATCGCCTTGATCGATGAAGTGGCAAGCGCCACCCATAAAGTCGAAAGCATGCAGGAGGATGCGCAACGCATCACCGAGATTCTCGGGGTGATTGGCGCCATTGCCGGGCAGACCAACTTGCTGGCGCTCAACGCCGCGATCGAAGCGGCCCGGGCCGGTGAGCAAGGTCGCGGTTTCGCAGTCGTCGCCGATGAAGTCCGCGCCCTCGCCGCCCGCACGCAGGCCAGCACTTCGCAAATCAATGAAATGCTCAAGCGCCTGACCCAAGGCGTGAGTTCGTCTGTCACCGCGATGGAAAATACCCAGGCCAGTTGCCAGTCTGCGGCCGATGCCACGGCGCGGGTCAACACGGGGCTGGATGAGATGGCCGGCTCGGTCAGCCATATCAACAACCTCAGCACCCAGATCGCCACGGCCGCCGAGCAGCAAAGCGCGGTGACCGAGGAGATCAACCGCAGCATGGTGCAGATCCGACATATGGTCGACGAGCTGGTGAAGAGCGGCCAGGCCAGCGAGCTCAATACCCAACAACTGCTGCAAGCCAATGCGCGTGTCAGCTCGATCATGGGGCGGTTCAAGGTGCGTTGACCGCTGCTGAATGACACAAGCTCCCTGTGGCGGGGAGCTTGATCTGTGAGGAGCTTTTGTGGCGAGGGGGCTTGGCGTACCNGCGAGGGGGCTTGGCGTACCTGTATTACTTCGAAACAACCTCGTATCTCTTCGCCGCAAAAAATGGTCAAAATGCATCTTTTTGGCCGCAACCCGAGACGAGATTCCCCATGCGAAACCACCTGCGTCTGGTCGCCCTGAGCGCCCTTTTTATCTCCTCCCTGGCTCAGGCCGCCGACCTGGTCCCGATCGAAGTCCACCGTGATGCCAACTGCGGCTGCTGCAAAAAGTGGATCAGCCACCTCGAAAGCAACGGGTTCAAGGTTGAAGACCACGTCGAATCCAACATGAGCGAATTCAAGCAGCAGCACGGCGTGCCTCCACGCCTGGCGTCCTGCCACACCGGCCTGATCAACGGCAAATTCGTCGAAGGCCATGTTCCAGCGGATCAGGTGCTGGCCTTGAGCAAACGTGATGACTTGCTGGGTGTTGCGGCGCCGGGTATGCCCATGGGTTCGCCCGGCATGGAAATGGACGGCATGAGCGATGCCTGGCAAGTGATCGGCCTGAAAAAGGACGGCACTGACGTGGTGGTGGCGGACTACCCGGCCCATTGATCGGCGGCGCCTACATCGGGCTGTTTTTCGCGGCATTTGGTGCCGCGACCCTGCTGCCGTTGCAATCCGAAGCGTTGCTCGTCGGGCTGTTGCTCAGCGAACAGTATTGGCTATGGTTGCTGCTGGCCGTCGCGACGCTGGGTAATGTCCTCGGTTCAGTGGTGAATTGGTGGCTCGGCTGTCGCATCGAGCGGTTTCGAGACCGCCGCTGGTTTCCGGTCAGCCCGCGCCATCTGGAACAGGCCCGAAAACACTATCAACGCTATGGTCATTGGTCATTGCTGCTGAGTTGGGTGCCGATCATCGGTGACCCGCTGACGCTGGTGGCCGGCGTCATGCGCGAGCCGCTTGGGCGGTTCCTGCTGATCGTGACCCTCGCCAAAGGTGCACGTTATGGCGTGCTGGCCCTGGCCACGCTGGGCTGGATCGGTTGAACGATCGGCGGCGGCGATTGCCTGTGTTTAATGTCGCCCTAATCATGCCGATCCAGCATCGGCGGGTTTTCTATGGAGTTCCCCCATGTCCCTTCCCCTTTCCCGCTGGCTGCCCGGCCTGTTTCTGACCGCTGCACTGCCTGTTCTGGCTCATGCCGAAGGCCCGGAATACGGGCCGGAACTGCAAGGGTTCGAGTACCCCTATACGGTCAAGCATTTCGCGTTCGAGTCCCAGGGAAAATCCCTGCAAATGGGTTACATGGACGTGCCCGCCAAGGGCAAGGCCAACGGGCGCACTGTGGTGTTGATGCACGGCAAGAACTTCTGTGGCGCCACGTGGGATGAGTCGATAAAGGCCCTCAGCGCCGACGGGTATCGCGTGATTGCGCCGGACCAGATCGGCTTTTGCACCTCCAGCAAGCCGGATCACTACCAGTACACGTTCCAGCAACTGGCGACCAATACCCAGCAACTGCTCAAAGCCCTTGGCATCCAGAAGTCCAGCGTGCTCGGGCACTCCACCGGCGGCATGCTCGCCACGCGCTATGCGCTGCAATACCCCGATCAGGTCGAACAACTGGCGCTGGTCAATCCCATTGGCCTGGAAGACTGGAAAGCCCTTGGCGTGCCCTATCGCACCGTCGATCAATGGTACGAGCGCGAACTCAAGCTCAGCGCCGACGGCATCCGCCACTATGAACGCAACACCTATTACGGTGGCCGCTGGAAGCCTGAATTCGACCGTTGGGTCGATATGCTTGCCGGCCTGAACAAAGGCCCGGGGCACACGCAGGTCGCCTGGAACTCGGCGTTGATTTACGACATGATCTTCACCCAGCCGGTGTACTACGAGTTCAAGGACTTGCAGATGCCGACGCTGTTGCTGATCGGCACGTCCGACACCACGGCCATCGGCAGTGACATTGCCTCCCCGGAGGCCAAGGCCAGGCTCGGTCATTACGACGTGCTCGGCAAGCAAGTGGCAAAACTGATTCCGCAGTCCACACTGGTTGAATTCCCCGGCATGGGCCACGCGCCGCAGATGGAAGAACCGGCGAAATTCCACCAGGCATTGCTCGACTGGCTGAACAAAACCAATCCCGTGCGTTGATGAGGTAAGGCTGATGGCGGTGCAGATTGCGGTGATCGATGATTGGCAGGACGTGGCCCGTGACGTGGTCGACTGGTCCGTGCTGGACAGCCTCGGCGAGGTGAGCTTTATCCATGATTACCCCGCCGACAACGCAACCTTGGCGGAGCGTCTGGGTAAATTCGAAGTGATCTGTGTGATGCGCGAACGCACCCGGTTCGATGAAGACCTGCTGCGCCAGTTGCCGACTCTCAAGCTGCTGGTCACCGGCGGCATGCGCAATGCCGCGCTGGACATCCCTGCCGCCAAGGCGCTGGGCATCCAGGTCTGTGGCACCGACAGCTATAAGCACGCCGCACCGGAACTGACCTGGGCGTTGATTATGGCGGCGACCCGCAATCTCGTGGTCGAAGCCAATGCCTTGCGCGCCGGGAAATGGCAGCAAGGCCTGGGTGGCGACTTGCACGGCAAGACGCTGGCGATCCTCGGCCTTGGCAGCATCGGCCAACGTGTCGCGCAGTTCGGTCAGGTGTTCGGGATGCGCGTGATCGCGTGGAGCGAAAACCTCACCGCCGAACGTGCCGCAGAAGTAGGCGTGACCTATGTCAGCAAGCAGGAACTGTTCGAGCAGGCCGATGTGCTGTCGGTTCATCTGGTGCTCAGCGATCGCAGCCGGGGATTGGTCGACGCCCAGGCGCTGGACTTGATGAAACCCACGGCGCTGCTGGTCAACACCGCTCGCGGACCGATTGTCGATGAGGCTGCGCTGATCAAGGCGTTGCAGAAGAATCGGCTGGCGGGGGCGGCGCTGGATGTGTTCGACGTGGAACCACTGCCGCTAAATCATCCGTTCAGAACGCTGGACAACGTGTTGGCGACGCCGCATGTCGGGTATGTCAGTCAACAGAACTACCATCAGTTCTTTTCGCAAATGATCGAGGACATTCAAGCGTGGTCGGCGGGTGAGCCGATGCGCCTTCTGAGCTAGGATTACAGCGCCGTTCTCTCACCCGATCGATGTTGATCAGTTAGTCAATACTGAACGCGAAAACCACGTATCCTCTGCGCCCGTTTCACGTCCAACCTCGCGAGGGCAGTTTGTCTAAAGGTATCGCTTTATCGGTCTCGGCCTCGGTGCTGTTTGCCGTCATGTATTACTACACCTCGCTGCTCACCCCCTTGAGCGGCGTGGAGATTTTCGGCTGGCGCATGCTGCTGACCGTACCGTGCATGACCGTGTTCATGGTCGCTTCAGGTGAATGGAAACGCGTGGTCGAGATTTTTCGGCGCATCGCCGGGAATCGGAAACTGATCGCCGGCCTGATCGCCTCCTCCGCCCTGCTCGGCGTGCAGCTTTGGCTGTTCATGTGGGCGCCGCTCAACGGCTACAGCCTGGATGTGTCGCTCGGCTATTTCCTGTTGCCGCTGACCATGGTGCTGACCGGGCGGATCGCCTATGGCGAGCGCCTCTCGTATCTGCAAAAAATCGCCGTGGTACTGGCCTGTCTTGGCGTGATCAACGAGGTGTATCAGGTCGGTGGTTTTTCCTGGGCAACCTTGCTGGTCTGCATCGGCTATCCGCTGTATTTCATCCTGCGCAAGCGCCTGGCCGCCGACAACCTTGGCGGTTTATGGCTGGACATGGCGTTGACGCTGCCGGTGGCGTTCTGGTTCGTGCAGAGTGGCGAACAGGGTTTCGGCGTGTTTGATCAACACCCGTGGCTGTCGCTGCTGATCCCGATACTCGGGGTGATCAGCGCGTCGGCGCTGGTGGTCTACATCATCGCCAGCCGATTGTTGCCGTTCAGTCTGTTCGGGCTGTTGAGTTATGTAGAACCGGTGTTGTTGCTGGGCGTTGCGTTGCTGCTTGGGGAAAGCATCAAGCCCGGGGAATGGTTGACCTATATTCCGATCTGGCTGGCGGTGGTTGTATTGGTGTTTGAAGGGTTCAAGCACCTGGTCCGGCATCGCAAACCTTAAGCCCTACACAAAACCAAATGTGGGAGCGGGCTTGCTCGCGAAGGCGTCGTTTCAGTCAACTCAGATGTTGAAAGAACAATTGCATTCGCGAGCAAGCCCGCTCCCACAGGTGTAGCGGCTTACTCGGTGGCGAGTACGCCACGACGAACCTGATCACGCTCGATCGATTCGAACAGTGCCTTGAAGTTGCCCTCGCCAAACCCATCATCGCCCTTGCGCTGGATGAATTCGAAGAACACCGGGCCCATCAGGGTTTCCGAGAAGATCTGCAGCAGCAGACGTTTGTCGCCTTCAATCGAAGAACCGTCGAGCAGAATGCCNCGTGATTGCAGCTGATCGACCGGCTCGCCGTGGTTCGGCAGGCGGCCTTCGAGCATTTCATAGTACGTGTCCGGCGGCGCCGTCATGAAGCGCATGCCGATCTTCTTCAGCGCGTCCCAGGTCTTGATCAGGTCGTCGGTGAGGAACGCCACGTGCTGAATGCCCTCACCATTGAACTGCATCAGGAACTCTTCGATCTGGCCGGCACCCTTGGAGGACTCTTCGTTCAGCGGGATGCGGATCATGCCGTCCGGGGCACTCATGGCCTTGGAGGTCAGGCCGGTGTATTCGCCCTTGATGTCGAAGTAACGCGCTTCACGGAAGTTGAACAACTTCTCGTAGAAGTTGGCCCAGTAGACCATGCGCCCGCGGTACACGTTATGGGTCAGGTGGTCGATGACCTTGAGGCCGGCGCCCACCGGGTTGCGGTCAACGCCTTCGAGGTACACGAAGTCGATGTCATAGATCGAGCTGCCCTCACCGAAACGGTCGATCAAATACAGCGGCGCGCCGCCGATGCCCTTGATCGCCGGCAGGTTCAGTTCCATGGGCCCGGTTTGAATATGGATTGGCTGGGCGCCCAGCTCCAACGCGCGGTTAAACGCCTGTTGCGAGTCTTTGACGCGGAACGCCATGCCACACACCGATGGGCCGTGCTCGGCCGCAAAGTAGGATGCGAGGCTGTCGGGCTCGTTGTTGAGGATCAGGTTGATCTCGCCCTGGCGGAACAGGTCGACGTTCTTGGAGCGGTGGGTCGCGACTTTGGTGAAGCCCATGATCTCGAAGATCGGCTCCAGTGTGCCCGGGGTTGGCGATGCGAATTCGATAAATTCAAAGCCCATCAGGCCCATTGGGTTTTCGTATTGGTCTGCCATTTTGGCGCCTCATCATTTTTTAGAATTAACGGAACGTTAGTTGCTAAGAATGCTGAAGCCGGCGGGTGGCGCGCAGGAGATGCCCCGCACGCTGCGGGCGAGGAAGTCACCGTAGATCAATTGAAACCCGAAACTTTTCATTGTCGACCCAAGGCTGAGGCGGGCGAGGCTTCTGCTGGCAGAAGACGATTATTATTGTATGCGTAACCCGATTCTACACAGCGTAAATAGGTTTGTCCGCCTTCTGTATCAAATCCCCTTTTTCCCTGCTCGCGCAAGGGGTTTGTTGCACAGGAAAATCCCCGCGAGAATCAGCCCACCTCCCAGGCACATCACCAGCGTCAAGTGTTCACCTAATAACAGCGCACCAAGGATCACGGCGGTCAGCGGATTCAGGGCAATGAACACCCCCGAACGCGTCGCGCCGATCTGGCGAATACCATCGTAATAGGCAATGTAGGCCAGCGCCGAGCCCAAGACGCCCAGGTACATCAAGCTCATCCATTGCTGCGGACCGAGGCTGATGAGCGCGCTGACACTCAGCTCCCCCCGTATCGCACTTGCCACCCACAGCATCAGGGTGCCGAGCAGAATCGAATACGTCACCGTCTGTACCGGCCCCAGCGAGTGGTTCAAGTCTTTGGAGAACAACGAGTAAATCCCCCAGCCGAGCACGCAGCCGAAAATCAGCAGGTCACCGATCCAGGCGTCGGCGTTGCCGGCCAGCAACTGCGGGTTGCGGCTGACGATCACCAGGCTCGCCCCGGCGATGCACACCGTGACGCCGATGACTTTCTCCCGGCTCAAGCGCTCCTTGAACAGCAGCCACGACGCCAGCCCGATCACGGCGGGGTTCAGCGCCACAATCAATGACGCCCGCGACGCATTGATGTAATGCAGTCCATAAAAGAAGCACAGGTTGTAGAAGAAGATGCCGAAGAACCCCAACAGCGCCAGTTGCAGCCACTGCCTGGGGCTCGGCTTCACCAGTGGCACGCGGGCCAGCAGCAAAAACAGCAGCAATGCCACGCTGGCCAAGAGGAATCGCAGGCTGGCGGCGAACAATGGGCTGAGGCTGTCCGCGAGAAACCGGCCGGCCACGAACGTCCCGCCCCAGATCATGGTGACAGCGGCGAGTTTCAAGTAAACCGGTATGTCCGATGAGGTTGTTTGCGCATAAGCATTCATGAGGCGTAAGGACTTCAGTCAGGGTAGATGACGTATCATTCGACTAATGCACGATCATCGTAAAATGAGTAAAGACTCATGACCCTGACACAACTCGAGATTTTTTCACTGGTCGCCGAACTGCGTGGTTTCACGGCGGCGGCCAACCGGCTGGGGATTTCCCAATCGGCGGTGTCGCATGCCTTGAAGTCGCTGGAACAGGAATTGGGGGTTGAGTTATTCCGGCGCCACCAGTCCCAAGTCGAACCGAGCGACATCGGTCTACAGCTCTTATTGCGCGCCCGGGCCATGCTCGGGTTGGCCAACACCTTGCGCCAGGAAGCGGCCGATGCTCGCGGGATGAAGCGCGGCACCCTGCGCATCGGCTCGTTCGGCCCCACCTCTTCGATCAAACTGCTGCCACAGATCCTGCAGCACTACCGCGCCGCTCATCCCGGTATCGAAGTCCACATCGACGAAGGTCCGGACCGGCAGATTATCCAGTGGCTGGAAGAACGACGAATCGATATCGGTTTCGTGGTGCTGCCCGAAGATCGCTTCGATACCTTCCCGCTGATCGAAGACCGGATGGTCGCGCTGCTGCCCTCCGATCATCCGCTGGCCAGTCGCGACAGCCTGAGTTTAAGCGACTTGTGTCACGACCCGTTCGTGCTGACCGAAGCCGGGTCTTCGGAGCTGGTTTCTCGACTGTTCACGACTGCCCGGCTGACACCGAACATCCGTTATCGCTGCTCGCAGTTGCTCAGCACCCTCGACACCGTAGGCCGAGGCGATGCCCTGACCGTGGTCGCCGAAGGTTCGTTGCCCGATGACAACGACAGCCGCTACGTGAAAAAACCGCTGTCGCCATCCGTCAATCGGCAGGTGGGCCTGGCAGTGCTCGACCAACGTCAATCGTCGCCCGCAACGCTAGCGTTTATCCAACTGGCTTCAAGCCTTGATTATCGTTGAGCGGCATAAGTCCCGACGGCCATCTATCATGCCCACTACCTGAACTCTTTATGGGAGACGTGCCGTTGTCTTCCCAGCATTTGAGAGCCGTATCCCATCGTCACAGGCTTTTCGAATGCCACTGAACGCCAAGACCCACAAACGCGGCAAACGAATGGCTGTAACCCTTCTTAGCGGGGTGCTCCCGGTGCTACTGGGGAGCGTCATTCTCTATATGCAGGCCGAACGTGCGCTCAAGCAAAGCACCGAGCTGACGGCCGAAGAAGCCATCCGCCAATTCGAACTGATGCTCGACAGTAACGCCAAGGCCGCTCGGGAACTGCTGCCGCTGGCCGGCCAAAGCTGCAATGACGTCAAATTGGCCCTGCGTGAACAGGTCACCCGCGGTCCATTCGTGCGCGCGACGAATCTGGTGTGGGACGACAGCATTTATTGCAGTTCTTTGTTCGGTGACTACCACGAAAAGCTCAGTGCCGGCGACTACTCCAAAGGCCGGTTGCTGCTGATGAAAGGCAACCTGGTCACGCCTGACACCGCGGTATTGGTGTATCGGCTCGGTGAAGGTAAACAGGGCGCCTTGAGTACGCTGGACGGTTATCACCTGAGCAACGTGCTGCGCATGATTGGTCGCAAGACGATCCTGTTGCTGCAAGTCGGTCCCCACTGGTTATCCGCCGACGGCAAGGTTCACGATGACGCCCTGCCCGCCCCGCCTGTGGCCGAAAGCAAACTGACGTCCACGCGTTATGGCTTTACGGTCGCAGCCGGTTTCCCCGAGGGTGAAACCTGGCGCTACATGAGCAGCGAGTACCCGCCGCTGTTCAGTTTGCTGATCTTCTTCGGCGTGGTATCGAGCGCTATCGGGCATGTACTGCAACAGCGTTCGTCGTCGCCCAGCCACGAAATGCAGCGCGAGTTGGAGGCAGCCGAATTTGTCCCGTACTTTCAGCCCGTGGTGCATGGCGATACTAAAACCTGGTCCGGCGCCGAAGTGTTGATGCGCTGGAATCATCCAAAGGAAGGCCTGGTGCGCCCGGACCTGTTCATTCCGTTTGCCGAGCATTCCGGGTTGATCGTGCCGATGACCCGCTCATTGATGCGACAGACCACGGCGTTGTTGGCACCTGCCGCTGCCTCGTTCGACGGGCCGTTTCACATCGGCATCAACATCACCGCCAGCCACTGCAAGGACCTGGAGCTGGTCGAGGATTGCCGGGAATTTCTCAGTGCCTTTGCGCCGGGCGCCATCAACCTGGTGCTGGAGTTGACCGAGCGCGAACTGATCGAGCCGACGGCCATCACGCACCAATTGTTCGAGCAGCTTCACGCCTTGGGCGTAATGATCGCTATCGACGATTTTGGCACGGGTCACTCAAGCCTTGGTTACCTCCGCCAGTTCAATGTGGACTTCCTGAAAATCGATCAGAGTTTTGTCGCCATGATCGGCGTTGACGCGCTTTCCCGGCACATTCTGGACAGCATTATCGAACTGTCGGCCAAGCTTGATCTGGGGATCGTCGCCGAAGGCGTGGAAACCGAGGAGCAAAGTGACTATCTGGCCGCACACGGCGTGAACTTTCTGCAAGGTTATTTGTTCGGTCGACCGATGCCCGGTGCCGAATTCATTAATGCATTAAGGCGTCATTAACCTGCGGTTTTACGCGACGAGGCAACGAAGCAGCGCACCAAATTGAATCAAAAGACTACTGTAGTTACATGAAGAAAAAGACATGATTTACTCTTGGCCAATTAACTACTACAATTTTTCATGCCTGTGCAAGATTGGCAGGTGAGCCACTATCACCGAGTCGCTTCAAGGCTCTTGGCTTATAGCTTTGTTTGCGGTTGGTATCAGCCAAACACACTATTGGAGTAATGAATTTGTCCAGACTCGCTGAATTTCGTGCCGCTGAAAAGGCCCTTCAAGAACAGCTCAAGCAGCTGGAATCGCTGAAGAATGATGCCGGGCTCAAGAAAGAAATCGAATTCGAAGAAAAGCTCCAGGGGCTGATGAAAACCTACGGCAAAAGCCTGCGCGACATCATCGCCATCCTCGATCCGAACCCGGCAAAATCCGGTCTGCAGGCAGCAGCCCCTAAAACCCGCCGCGCTCGTGTGGTCAAGGTTTATCACAACCCGCACACCGGCGAACTGATCGAGACCAAGGGCGGCAACCATCGCGGCCTGAAAGCCTGGAAAGAACAGTANGGTGCCGCTACCGTAGATTCCTGGCTGCGAGGCTAAGCACTCGCGGTGATAAAAAAAGCCCTGCCAATGCAGGGCTTTTTTTATGGACGGCCTCTAAACGCAACGAGGGGAGTCGTTCAACTCGCTACTTACCGACTAAACTTTATGCTTAATCCGTTTGGGTATCTAAAGATTTCAAATCGCGCTGAAATCTGCAGTCACGCAAACCCTCAACTAAAGTTTCAAGCTGTTACGAGCCGCCGCAATTTCATCCTCACTTGCCTTATAAGCCTCAGCCTGCCCCGCGTAGGAAAGAACATAGGCCTTATCGGCATCCACTGCCGCGACCAATGTTTGCGACAGCACATGTCGACCATTCTGTGTAATCGTGCAGGTAGTTTCCAATCCCGATAAGCGGCTCAAGGGCGCTGGATGAATTTTGTTGCAGACACTTTGATAGCCGCCTTGAAAGAAGTCCTTCTGCACCGACTTGCGCATTTCCAGCAACACACCCTCCAGATTGACCTGATGACCGCTTTCTACTTGAGTCATGGTCAATTCCATCACCATGACCGGCGTGCCGCCCTGGTCGACTTTCACCGCGCGCTGCCGGGAAACCCCTGGTTTGGCATCATCTTGCGGAATGGCTTCGACCTCCCAGCCGTTCGGCCAGGTCACCACCGGTGCATCCGCATGAGCGCTGGTAACACCTGACAGCAGGCAGAACAGGACGAAGGTCGATTTACAGAATCGGATCATTGCAATGAGCACTCACGGATTGAACCGTAAAGTCTGAGCCTCACCCGTCTGTCAGGCAATAGCCGACGGTTTGGGTTTGGTGATGTCAGAGCCCTTGCGTATCATTGTCGCCATTCGTTAGCCCCACTTATTTTCCGGAGGGCCCATGAGCCTGCACGAATTGAACACTTTCCCGGGCGTCACCGCCCAACCCGACACCGCGACCACGAACTTCGTGTTCAACCACACCATGCTGCGGGTCAAAGACATCACCAAATCGCTGGACTTCTACACCCGCGTCCTGGGTTTTTCCCTGGTTGAAAAGCGCGACTTCCCGGAAGCCGAATTCAGCCTGTATTTCCTGGCGCTGGTTGATAAAAACCAGATTCCGGCAGATGCCGCTGAACGTACCCAGTGGATGAAGTCGATTCCGGGCATCCTGGAACTGACCCACAACCACGGCACCGAAAACGATGCNGATTTCGCCTACCACAACGGCAACACCGACCCGCGCGGCTTCGGCCATATCTGCATCTCCGTGCCGGACATCCGAGCGGCTTGCGAACGTTTCGAAGCGCTGGGCTGCGATTTCCAGAAACGCCTGAACGACGGGCGCATGAAGAGCCTGGCGTTCATCAAGGACCCGGATGCTTACTGGGTTGAAATCATCCAGCCAGCTCCGCTCTAAGCCCCACCACACATCCCACATTGGGAATGTGCTCCGCTCTAAGCCCCACCACACATCCCACATTGGGAATGTGTGAAGCACAAAAAACCCCATGATCGCTCATGGGGTTTTTGTGTTTTCAGCGTTGGCGTTTAAGCCGGCGCGGAGGTGCGGATCAGGTGATCGAATGCGCTCAGCGAAGCCTTGGCACCCTCGCCTACCGCAATCACGATCTGCTTGTACGGCACGGTGGTTACGTCACCGGCAGCGAACACCCCTGGCAGGGAAGTTTCGCCACGGGCATCGACGATGATCTCGCCGCGAGGCGACAGCTCGATGGTGCCTTTGAGCCAATCGGTGTTAGGCAACAAACCGATCTGCACAAAGATCCCTTCCAGATCGACAGTCCGTGACTCGTCAGACTGGCGGTCCTTGTAACGCAGGCCATTGACCTTCTGACCGTCGCCCAACACTTCAGTGGTTTGTGCACTGGTGATCACGGTGACGTTCGGCAGGCTGTGCAACTTGCGTTGCAAGACCGCGTCGGCGCGCAGTTGTACGTCAAACTCCAGCAACGTCACGTGGCTGACGATACCGGCCAGGTCGATGGCCGCTTCAACGCCAGAGTTACCACCGCCAATCACCGCTACGCGTTTGCCTTTGAACAGCGGACCGTCGCAGTGCGGGCAGTACGCCACGCCTTTGTTGCGGTATTGCTGCTCGCCCGGGACGTTCATTTCACGCCACCGCGCACCGGTTGCGAGGATCACAGTTTTGGCTTTCAAGGTCGCGCCGCTGGCGAAGTGGACTTCGTGCAGCTCGCCGTTCTTGCCCGGCACCAGTTTGTCGGCGCGTTGCAGGTTCATGATGTCGACGTCGTATTGCTTGACGTGTTCTTCCAGCGCCACCGCCAGTTTCGGGCCTTCCGTTTCCTGCACAGAGATGAAGTTTTCGATGGACATGGTGTCCAGTACCTGGCCGCCAAAACGCTCAGCCGCCACACCGGTGCGGATACCTTTACGCGCGGCGTAGATGGCAGCCGACGAACCGGCTGGGCCACCGCCGACGACCAGCACATCAAAGGCGTCTTTGGCGCTGATTTTCTCGGCGGCTTTTTCGATGCCGCTGGTGTCGAGTTTAGCGAGGATTTCTTCCAGGCCCATGCGGCCCTGGCCGAAGTTCACACCGTTGAGGTAAATGCTTGGCACGGCCATGATCTGACGATCATCGACTTCGGCCTGGAACAACGCGCCGTCGATGGCGACGTGGCGGATGTTCGGGTTAAGCACCGCCATCAGGTTCAACGCTTGCACCACGTCCGGGCAGTTCTGGCATGACAACGAGAAGTAAGTCTCGAAGCTGAACTCGCCTTTCAAGGCGCGAATCTGTTCAATCACTTCGACACTGGCCTTCGACGGGTGGCCACCGACTTGCAGCAGGGCCAACACCAGCGAAGTGAATTCATGGCCCATCGGGATGCCGGCGAAACGCAGGCTGATATCGGCACCCGGGCGGTTGATCGAGAACGATGGTTTACGTGCATCGTCACCGTTATCGAGCAAAGTAATCTGGCTGGAAAGACTGGCAACGTCTTTCAGGAGTTCGAGCATTTCCTGGGATTTCGCACCGTCGTCGAGGGAGGCAACGATCTCGATCGGCTGGGTGACCCGTTCCAGGTATGACTTCAACTGAGCTTTAAGATTGGCGTCCAACATACGGGCGATTTCCTATTAATTCGGTTTATTGCAGACAAAAAAACGCCCGAGCGAAACTCGCCCGGGCGTTTTGAGGGCGGTGCAGCTTACTTAAGGTGCGGCACAATCCGCCCTGAGGTGTTTCACAGGCTTAGATCTTGCCGACCAGGTCCAGGGACGGAGCCAGGGTGGCCTCGCCTTCTTTCCACTTGGCTGGGCACACTTCGCCCGGGTGGGCAGCAACATACTGAGCGGCCTTGATTTTGCGCAGCAGCTCGGAAGCGTCACGGCCCACGCCGCCATCGTTCAGCTCAACGATTTTGATCTGGCCTTCAGGGTTGATCACGAAGGTGCCACGGTCAGCCAGGCCTGCGTCTTCGATCAGCACGTCGAAGTTGCGGGAGATGGCNNGGGTTGGGTCGCCGATCATGGTGTACTGGATTTTGCCGATGGCTGGCGAAGTGTTGTGCCAGGCAGCGTGAGCAAAGTGGGTGTCGGTGGAGACGCTGTAGATTTCGACGCCCAGTTTCTGGAATTCGGCGTAGTTGTCAGCCAGGTCTTCCAGCTCGGTTGGGCAAACGAAGGTGAAGTCGGCTGGGTAGAAGAACACGACAGACCACTTGCCTTTCAGGTCAGCGTCCGACACTTTTACGAAGTNGCCGTTTTTGTAGGCGGTAGCTTTGAACGGTTTTACTTGGCTGTTGATGATAGGCATCGATGACTCTCCGTCAGGGGTTAGTAAGTTGATGAGA
>NZ_NMOJ01000039.1 GCF_002251635.1 Pseudomonas mandelii | reverse complement strand
TCAGCGGGTTTCGTTGAAGAGTTCGCGACCGATCAACATGCGGCGAATCTCACTGGTGCCGGCGCCAATTTCGTACAGCTTGGCGTCACGCAGCAGTCGCCCGGCGGGGAATTCGTTGATGTAGCCGTTGCCGCCGAGAATCTGGATCGCGTCGAGGGCCATTTGCGTGGCGCGCTCGGAGGTGTAAAGGATCACCCCAGCGGCATCCTTGCGTGTGGTTTCGCCGCGCTCGCAGGCCCGGGCCACGGCGTACAGGTAGGCGCGACNCGCGTTGAGATGGGTGTACATGTCGGCGACCTTGCCCTGGATCAGCTGGAATTCGCCGATGCTTTGGCCGAACTGCTTGCGATCGTGGATGTACGGCACGATCAGGTCCATGCACGCTTGCATGATGCCGATCGGGCCACCCGCCAGCACCACGCGTTCGTAGTCCAGGCCGCTCATCAGCACTTTGACGCCGCCATTAAGTACGCCGAGGATGTTTTCTTCCGGCACTTGCACGTCATCGAAAAACAGCTCGCAGGTGTTGGAGCCGCGCATGCCCAGCTTGTCGAATTTGTTGCTGCGGCTGAAGCCTTTCCAGTCGCGCTCGACGATAAAGGCGGTGATGCCGTGAGGGCCTTTTTCCAGGTCGGTCTTGGCGTAGATCACGAAGGTATTGGCGTCGGGGCCGTTGGTGATCCAGGTCTTGCTGCCATTGAGCACGTAATGGTCGCCGCGTTTTTCGGCGCGCAATTTCATCGAGACGACATCGGAGCCGGCATTCGGCTCGCTCATGGCGAGCGCGCCGACGTGCTCGCCGCTGATCAGCTTGGGCAGGTACTTGAGCTTCTGCGCGTGGCTGCCGTTGCGGTTGATCTGGTTGACGCACAGGTTGGAGTGGGCGCCGTAGGACAAGGCGACCGACGCCGAGCCGCGACTGATTTCTTCCATGGCGACCACGTGGGCCAGGTAGCCAAGGCCAGCACCGCCGTATTCTTCCGCGACGGTAATGCCCAGCAGGCCCATGTCGCCGAATTTGCGCCACAAGTCAGCCGGGAACAGGTTGTCGATGTCGATCTGAGCGGCGCGGGGAGCGATTTCCTTGGCCACGAAGGACTGCACCTGATCGCGCAGCATGTCGATGGTTTCGCCGAGGGCAAAGTTCAGGGATGGGTAGCTCATGGGTCACCTTTTGGCTTTTTTGTAGGGTGGGGAGGGCAGTGATTCGGCTCTCACCTTTACGTTAACGTAAGCCTGTGACGAATGGCTGTCAATCACCCTTTACGTTAACGTCAACTTGAGCGAGAGTAGAGCCAGTTTATAGAAGGCGAACCACCCCGGTGGGAGCCGCCGTAACACCCACTAATAAAGACAATAGGGGTCGTCCTTGAGCGAGAGTAGAGCCAGTTTATAGAAGGCGAACCACCCCGGTGGGAGCCGCCGTAACACCCACTAATAAAGACAATAGGGGTCGTCATGGATCAACCCAGTGCAAGCCCGCAGCGCAGCTATACCCGTGGTTCCCAAGAGAAAGCCTTGTTGGCGATGACCATCGGTCAGGCTTTCGACAACACGGTCGCGCAATACCCGAACGGGGAGGCGCTGGTCGTGCGCCATCAGCAGTTGCGCTACACCTGGCAGCAACTTGCCGACGCCGTCGACTTGCACGCCAGAGCCCTGTTGGCGCTCGGCTTGCAGGCCGGTGACCGCCTCGGTATCTGGGCACCGAATTGCGCGCAGTGGTGCATCATCCAGTTTGCCAGCGCAAAAATCGGTGTGATCCTGGTCAACATCAACCCGGCCTACCGCAGCTCCGAACTTGAATACGTGTTAAAGCAATCCGGTTGCCAATGGCTGGTCTGCGCCGGTGCGTTCAAGACCTCCGACTATCACGGCATGCTGCAAGGCCTGGTGCCTGAGCTGGCGGAGCAATCCATCGGAAAGCTGCAAAGCGAACGCCTCCCAGACTTGCGCGGCGTCATCAGTCTGGATGCACAACCTCCGTCGGGCTTCCTGCCGTGGTCACAACTGGGCGATCTCGCCGCCAGCGTGTCCGCCGAACAATTGCGTGAACGCCAGGACAGCCTGCACTTCGATCAAGCCGTCAACATCCAGTACACCTCCGGCACCACCGGCTTCCCCAAAGGGGCCACCCTCAGTCACCACAACATCCTCAACAACGGTTACATGGTCGGCGAAAGCCTCGGGCTGACGGCCAATGACCGCCTGGTGATCCCGGTGCCGTTGTATCACTGCTTCGGCATGGTGATGGGCAACCTTGGTTGCATCACCCATGGCACCACCATGATCTACCCCAATGATGGCTTCGATCCGCTCCTGACCCTGACCACGGTTGCCGAAGAAAAAGCCACCGCACTCTACGGCGTGCCGACCATGTTCATCGCCATGCTCGATCAACCCAAGCGCGCCGAGTTCGATCTGTCGAGCCTGCGTACCGGGATCATGGCCGGGGCGACCTGTCCGATCGAGGTCATGCGCCGGGTCATCAGTGAAATGCACATGAGCGAAGTGCAGATCGCCTACGGCATGACGGAAACCAGCCCGGTGTCGTTGCAGACCGGCCCGTCTGACGAACTGGAACTGCGCGTGACCACCGTTGGCCGGACCCAGCCGCAACTGGAAAGCAAGATCATCGACGAGGCCGGCAACCTGGTGCCGCGCGGCACCATCGGCGAACTCTGCACCCGCGGTTACAGCGTGATGCTCGGCTACTGGAATAACCCCGACGGCACCCGCGACGCCATCGATGACGCGGGCTGGATGCACACCGGCGACCTGGCGACCATGGACGAGCACGGCTATGTGTGCATCGCCGGGCGTAACAAGGACATGATTATTCGCGGCGGTGAAAACGTGTACCCGCGTGAGCTGGAAGAGTTTTTCTTTACCCATCCGGCGGTGGCGGACGTACAAGTCATCGGGATCCCGTGTTCGCGCTATGGCGAAGAGATTGTCGCCTGGATCAAATTCCACCCGGGCCATGTCGCCAACGAGCTGGAGCTGCAAACCTGGTGCAAGGGCCGCATTGCGCACTTCAAGACGCCCAAACATTTCAAGTTCGTAGAAGAGTTTCCGATGACCGTAACCGGCAAGATCCAGAAATTCCGGATGCGCGAGATCAGTATTGAGGAATTGCGCGAAAAGCAGGTCTGACAATTTCACCCTTGTGGGAGCCAGCAGGCTGGCTCCCACAAGCGGTGGTGAAAACCTGGATTGCAGAAAGCACAAAGGGGAGCCGAAGGTCCCCTTTAATTTGTCGTTGCGTGCTCTTTTTTTATTATTGAGGGGCGGTCTATTGTTGTTTTTGGCAACCGTTACCCTTTACCGCTGTTTTTGGCGACCCCCATCCGGGGTCAAGAGCAAACGTATTTTTTTGAGCGCTGATCTGCTTCTTCGTAATCGATCCAACCAGTGGGTAGCTACCTGAAGGTAGTTTTATTGTTCTCTGCCCGGTTGCGGGTTACTCCGAAAAGCACCCTGAAAAGCACATCCTCTCCAAAAAAATCTGTTAGCTGCGTCTCTGCCGTGTTGTTTTTGTTATGTCAGAGTCGTTTCGTCTTATTTTTATTAGGTTTGGCGCTTTTTTTNTTCTTGTTATGCAATAGAGATAGCAGAAGCCGTGCCAACTTTAAAAATACGTTGAAAATCAACAAGTTATGTTTTTGTCAGATTTTTCGTTCAGACAAAACCAGACAATTTGTTTCCGTGTTACTCGCTTGTGCCCCACGTTTCAGACGTAGCGGTAACACCCGCACGCCTCACTGTGCGCTGCGAGCCTTGGCCACGCGCGAGCCGGTCGGTCGCCCCAGCACGGAGCAAATCTGCTGGCCGGCCAAAATCAGAGCGTCCAGATCAATACCGGTCTCTATACCGAGGCCGTTGAGCAGGTAAACCACATCCTCGGTGGCGACGTTACCGCTAGCGCCTTTGGCGTAAGGGCAGCCGCCAAGGCCTGCGATGGAGCTGTCGAACACCGCGATACCTTCCAGCAGGCTGGCGTAGATGTTGGCCATGGCCTGGCCATAGGTGTCGTGGAAGTGCCCGGCCAGTTTTTCACGCGGCACAACAGCCGAGACCACATCGAACATCGTGCGGGTCGCGCCGGCGGTGCCGGTGCCGATGGTGTCGCCCAGGGAAACCTCATAGCAGCCCATGGCATACAACTCGCGCGCGACCGCCGCGACCTGTTCCGGGGCGATGTCACCTTCGTAAGGGCAACCCAACACACACGACACATAGCCGCGCACGCTGATGCCGTGCTGCTTGGCCGCCGCCATGATTGGCGCAAAGCGCTCCAGGCTTTCGCTGATCGAGCAGTTGATATTGCGTTGGGAAAACGCTTCGGAGGCCGCGGCGAACACCGCGACTTCCTTGACCCCGGCCGCGATTGCATCCTCAAACCCGCGCAGGTTGGGGGCGAGTGCGCCATAGGTCACGCCCGGTTTGCGCTGNATCTGCGCAAACACCTCGGCCGAGCCGGCCATCTGCGGCACCCATTTGGGCGACACAAAACTGCCAACCTCGATATAGCCAAGGCCCGCAGCGGTCAGCGCGTCGACCAGTTGCACCTTGTCCGCAACGCTGATGGGTTGGGGTTCGTTTTGCAGACCATCGCGAGGGCCGACTTCGACCAGGCGTACGTGGGTGGGTAGGGACATGGGAATCGACCTGTGCTAACTGTCTGAATGTTCAGAAAACCCTGTGGGAGCGAGCTTGCTCGCGATGAGGGCGTGACATTCAAAATTGATGTTGGCTGACAGTCCGCCATCGCGAGCAAGCTCGCTCCCACAGGGGACTGCGTGGACTTACTGAACCACTTCCTGGCTCTTGATCGTCTGCTCCAACGCCTGGGTGCAGCGCTCCTGCGCCGTGTCCAGTTCCAGTTTCATCTGTTCGATATCCAGCAACTGTTGCTCAAGCTGCTCGCGGCGCTCGGCGATCTTGGCCAGCATGCTGTNGAGCTGTTTCTGATTGCCGCCGGTGGGGTCGTAGAGCTCGATCAGCTCGCGGCACTCGGCCAGGGAGAAGCCAATGCGCTTGCCCCGCAGGATCAGCTTCAGGCTGACCTTGTCACGGGGCGTATACACGCGTTCCTGACCACGGCGCTCAGGACTGAGCAGGCCTTGTTCTTCATAGAAACGAATGGCGCGGGTAGTAATGTCGAGCTCGCGGGCGAGGTCGGAAATGCTGTAGGTCGTGCTCATGGGGGCGCTC
>NZ_NMOJ01000038.1:29695-34866 GCF_002251635.1 Pseudomonas mandelii | reverse complement strand
AAGAAGGTCATGGCGCTAAGCTAATGTCAGGTTGACGTTTACGTCAAGGGGCATGGATCTTCATTGATATCACTGGCCTCTTCGCGCGCAAGCCTCGCTCCTGCAGTACGGCGCGCAAGCCTCGCTCCTGCAGTACGGCGCAGATCCCTGTGGGAGCGAGCCTGCTCGCGATGAACGATAACGCGGTAACAAGTCTTACACCTTGTCGAGCTTCTTCTCATGCGCCGTCACCTGTTGGCACAACTCGATCATCTGCTCACGCATCCAGCGGTTGGCCGGGTCCTGGTCGGTGCTTTCGTGCCAGTACAGGTGGGTTTCCACCGGCGGCACGTCGTTGACCGGCAAGTTGAACCAGTGCAGTTCGTGGCGGCGGGCGAAGCGTTCGGGCACGGTCATGACCATGTCGGTCTGCTGCAACACTTGCGAAGCCATCAGGTAATGCTGGGAGCGCAGGGCGATCTTGCGCTGGATGCCCATTTTGCCCAACGCCAGGTCGACATGGCCCAAGCCGTTGCGGCGGCTGGAGATATGGATATGGGTCAGTGACAGGTAGTCGTCCAGGGTGAATTTGTCCTTGCCCGCCATCGGGTGGCCCTTGCGCATGGCGCACACGTAGCGGTCTTCCATCAGCTTCACATGGCGCACTTGCGGGTCAGTGTTAAGCGGCGCGTCCACGGCAAAGTCCAGGCGCCCGGCGGCCAGCTCCTTGGTGGTTTCGCGGCGTTTGGACAGGAAACTCTCGATCACCACGGTCGGCGCCAGGCGGCGCAGGCGCTGGAACAGCAACGGCAGAATCACCGCCTCGGTAAGGTCGGTCATGCTGATGCGATAGGTCTTGGCCGCCTGTTGCGGGTTGAAAATCCGGCTTTCCTGCACCGACACCCGCAGCAGCGACAACGCGTTGCGCACCGGGCCGATGATGTTCTGCGCCATCGGCGTAGGCACCATGCCTTGCGCGGTGCGCACGAACAACGGGTCGTTGAAGGTCTCGCGCAGGCGGGCCAGAGCGTTCGANACCGCCGGCTGGGTGATGCCGACAATTTGCCCGGCGCGAGTCAGGTTGGCTTCGGTGTAGATCGCGTCGAAGACGATAAAGAGGTTGAGGTCGACCTTGCTCAGATTCATGTCGTTGCGCTCTTATTGTTAGGTGGCGATTTGTTAAGTGCCCATGCGCCGATCATATATCGGTGATGAATGTTAATACACGCCGAGAATAGGCTAGGTAAATTATCAACCCTGTTCTAGCATCGATTGCATGACCTAAACAACCTCTCAGAGAAGGGAGCTGCTCATGGATTTCGCCTATTCGCCCAAGGTTCAGGAACTGCGTGAACGCGTCACCGCGTTCATGGATACCTACGTTTATCCCGCCGAAGCCGTGTTCGAGCGCCAGGTCGCCGAAGGCGATCGCTGGCAGCCGACCGCAATCATGGAAGAGCTNAAGCNCAAGGCAAAAGCCGAAGGCCTGTGGAACCTGTTCCTGCCGGAATCCGAGCTGGGCGCCGGCCTGACCAACCTCGAATACGCGCCGTTGGCCGAGATCATGGGCCGCTCCTTGCTGGGACCGGAGCCGTTCAACTGCTCCGCCCCCGACACCGGCAACATGGAAGTGCTGGTGCGCTACGCCAACGCAGAACAGAAACAACGCTGGCTCGAACCGCTGCTGCGCGGCGAGATCCGCTCGGCCTTTGCCATGACCGAGCCGGACGTGGCCTCCTCAGACGCCACCAACATGGCCGCCCGCGCCGAACGCCAGGGCGATGAGTGGGTGATCAACGGCAAGAAGTGGTGGACCTCCGGCGCCTGCGACCCGCGCTGCAAGATCCTGATCTTCATGGGCCTGAGCAACCCGGATGCACCGCGTCACCAGCAGCACTCGATGATCCTGGTGCCGGTGGACACCCCCGGCGTGAAGATCGTGCGCCCGCTGCCGGTGTTCGGCTACGACGACGCACCTCACGGCCACGCCGAAGTGCTGTTTGAAAACGTTCGCGTGCCGTATGAAAACGTCCTGCTGGGCGAAGGCCGCGGCTTTGAAATTGCCCAGGGTCGCCTTGGCCCAGGCCGTATCCACCACTGCATGCGCTCCGTCGGCATGGCCGAGCGTGCGCTGGAGCTGATGTGCAAACGCGCCGTCAGCCGTACCGCGTTCGGCAAGCCATTGGCACGCTTGGGCGGCAATATCGACAAGATCGCCGACTCGCGGATGGAAATCGACATGGCGCGCCTGCTGACCTTGAAGGCGGCCTACATGATGGATACCGTCGGTAACAAAGTGGCGAAAAGCGAAATCGCCCAGATTAAGGTCGTGGCGCCGAACGTGGCGTTGAAGGTGATCGACCGCGCGATCCAGATCCACGGAGGTGCCGGGGTGTCCAACGACTTCCCGCTGGCCTACATGTACGCCATGCAACGCACCTTGCGCCTGGCCGACGGCCCGGATGAAGTACACCGCGCGGCGATCGGCAAGTTCGAGATCGGCAAGTATGTGCCGAAAGAGATGATGCGTAGCGGGCAATAACAGACACCGCGTTATCGTTCATCGCGGGCAAGCCCGGCTCCCACAGGTTCAGTGCAATCCTGTGGGGGCCGGGCTTGCCCGCGATGGCGTCAGCCCATTAACCACGGCAACATCTGACTCAATACACCCAAACCTCCACCCGCCGATTCTTGATCCGGCCCTCATCCGCCGTATTCGCCGCCACCGGCATCTGCGCGCCGAACCCGCGAATATCGCGCAGCACCACGCCGCTTTTGACCAATTCCCGGCGCACCGCCATGGCCCGCAGCTTCGATAACAGATCGGCACGCGCCGGATCGCTCTTGGCATCACCAAACCCCACCAGCGTCACCTGCCGATTGGTTTTGCCGCGCTGCTTTATATAGTCGAGCACCCGTGACAAGTCTTGTCGGGCCTTGTTGTCGAGCGTCGCGCTGCCTTCCTCGAAACGGAAATTCACCGACAACCGCTGGGCGTGGCGGCTGAGTGCCTGATAACCCTCGGGCATCAAGGCGTTCGGCGTGACGCTCATGGCCTGCACGGTCTGCGCAACAAAGCCGTTGTCCGCGACAATCGCCTGGCCTTTGCTGCTTTGCGCGAAGGCCACCAGCGCTTGCGCCCATGGATTTTTCCCGTTGGGCGGCAGGTAAAAGAACAGCCGCCTTGACAGCGGGTAATCCTCGGTGGCAATCAGGCTGGTGAGCGGCTGCATGGGTTGTGAGTCACCGTCGACAATCGCCACGGCTTTGGCCTGGCGCACATAAGGCAAGCCGATAAAGCCAATGCCTTGCGGATCCTGGCTGACAGCGTCGGACAATTGTTCGCTGGATTCGAAGCGTTTCGCGGCGTTATTCAGTGTTTTCCCACGGCGACTGAGGACCAATTCCTTGAAAGTGTCGTAGGTGCCCGACTGATCATCCCGCGCATACAGGTGAATCGTCCCACCACGGCCGCCGAGTTCTTCCCAGGTTTTTGCCTCACCGCTGAAAATTCGCGCCAGTTGTTCGGTGTCGAGTTGGTTCAGCGGATTTTGCGGATGAAGGATGATCGCCAGTCCGTCGATGGCAATGACCTGCTCGGCGCCGGGGCTTTTGAGGTCACCCAACGACTTGAGGTCTGCCCGTTCGCTGTCCTTGATCGGGCGCGAAGAGGCGGCGAGATCGGCGGACGCGGTTTTCAAGGCGCTGAAACCGGTGCTGGAACCATGGGCCGCAACGTCCACCACCACCCGGCGTCCCTGAACGGTTTCGCCGACGATGCGTTGTTCGTTGGCTGTATCGGGGACTTCGCTGTGAACCTTGAGCAGGCCCTGTTCGCGCATCAGCCCCTCGACCAGCGCCGGCCCCAGGGCAGCGCCGATGGTGTTGGAACCCTGGATGCGCAGGACCGGGCCGTTTTCGGGAACCGGCAGATCGCCCGCCGAGGCCGTGAAGGGCAACAAGGCGCACAGCATCAACAGGAATAATCTGCGCAGCGTCATGCCGGCACCTTATCTGGCCAAAGGAAGTGCCGGGAGATTAAGTCAGTAAGATGTCCGAAAGATGACAGTTGCTAAATGTGGGAGCGAACTGTCCCGCTCCCACAGTTTATTTATGTCGAAGTAAATGTGGGAGCGAACTGTCCCGCTCCCACAGTTTATTTATGTCGAAGTCGAGAGGATCAGCTCAACTCAAGCCAGATCGGCGCATGATCCGATGGTTTTTCCATCCCGCGCAGTTCGTAGTCAACGCCCGCATCCTTCACCCGTGGCAACAACCCATGGGACGCCATGATCANGTCAATGCGCAGCCCACGCTTGGGCTCGTCCTCGAAACCACGGCTGCGGTAGTCGAACCAGCTGAAGCGGTCGGTCACGTCCGGGTTCAAGTGACGGAAACTGTCGACCAGGCCCCAGTTCTTCAAGCGCGCCATCCACTCGCGTTCTTCCGGCAGGAAGCTGCACTTGCCGGTTTTCAGCCAACGCTTGGCATTGTCGGCGCCGATGCCGATGTCGCAATCTTCCGGGGAAATGTTCACGTCGCCCATCACCACCAGCGCCTGGTCATTGCTGAACTGGCTTTCCAGCAGGTGCTGCAAGTCTGCGTAGAAGCGCTGCTTGGCCGGGAACTTGGTGGGGTGGTCGCGGCTTTCGCCCTGGGGGAAGTAGCCATTCATGATGGTCACCGGCACGCCATTGGCGTCGGCAAACGTGCCCCAGATAAAGCGCCGCTGGGCGTCTTCTTCGTCGGTGGCGAACCCTTTATGCAATGCAATCGGTTCTTTGCGCGAGAGCAGGGCGACGCCGTAATGGCCTTTCTGCCCGTGGTAATACACGTGGTAGCCCAGTGCCTGCACTTCGGCCAGCGGGAACTGGTCATCGTGGACCTTGGTTTCCTGCAGGCCAATCACGTCGGGTTGATGCTTTTCAATCAGCGCCGCCAGCTGATGAGGGCGGGCGCGCAGCCCGTTGATGTTGAAGGAGACGATCTTCATGGTCGGCAGTCCTGGCAAAAGGGCGATGCTAGCTGACCTGTAGGAATCGGGCCAGTGTTGAGGTGAGGGGATTCACTTCGTTCTGTCAGATCCGTATGGGCAGTGATGGCCTCTTCGCGAGCAAGCTCGCTCCCACAGGTCATGAGTCTGGTCTATACCTTTGTGGGAGCGACGGTGCGACGATTCGACCTGCTCGCGA
>NZ_NMOJ01000038.1:0-29689 GCF_002251635.1 Pseudomonas mandelii | reverse complement strand
CTGCTCGCGAAGACGGCTTATGCATTAGCACTGATTCGAATCAACAAGGAACTGTGCCGACACTTGTAGGCTCGTACCAATAAGAGCGCCGCCATTTTGAGTGGCGCCCCGGGGAGATCTACCGTTATGCCCGAAACCTCGACCGCCATTGCCGATATCCACATGCTCGACAGCGGCTACGCCCACGAAGCGCGCTCCCTGCTTTACCACGCTTACCGGCACGAACCGACCTTCGGCTACCTGTTCGAGGCCGAACGTCCCGGCTATGAACACCGTGTGCGGGCGACGGTGCGCGAACTGGTCAAACAACACTTTCTTCAGGATCTGCCGGCCATCGGCCTGCTGGTCAACGACCGCCTGATCGGCATCGCGTTGATCGCCCCGCCACAACGTCGCCTGGGCATCACTGAAAGCTGGGCCTGGCGTTTGCGCATGGTGCTCAGCACCGGTTTTCGTTGCACCCGTCGCTACCTCGATTACCACGCCGCCGTGGCGGCCTGCGTACCGTCCGACTCGGTGCATGTCCTGCCGTTGCTGGGGATTCATCCGCAGTTCCAGGGCAAGCACTTCGGCGAGCAACTGCTGCAAGCGGTGCATAACTGGTGCGCTGTGGATGAAACCTCCCAGGGCGTGATGCTTGATACCGGGAACCCGCGTTATCTGGAGTTTTACAAGCGTCAGGGCTATGAGGAAATTGGCGAGGTCGCCGTCGGACCGATCCGCGAACACGTGTTTTTCCACGCCAATCCCCAGGTGTTACAAGCAGCAACGGCATAACGGTAGAACTTTCACGCCACGCCAGGCTCTATCACGCTCCCAAGCTCGTGATAGCATCCGCGCCTATGAAGTTTCCAGGAAGATTTACCAGTGGCGTGCTGATGCTGTTCACCAGCTGCGCGGCACTGGCGCAAAGTGAATTGGATGTGCGGATCAAACCGTCCAACGATGAACTGAAAGCCAATATAGAGGGCTATATCGGCAGCCTCGGCGACCGTGACGAAGAAGCCTTGCTGCGCTTCAGTCGTGGCGCCGAAGAACAGGCGCGCAAAGCTGCCCAGGCCCTGGGTTATTACCAGCCGCAGATCGACAGCGACGTGAAGGGCGGCAAGACACCGCGCCTGATACTCAACATCGATCCCGGCGAGCCGGTGCATTTGCGCAACGTCACAATTCGCATCGACGGCCCGGCGGCCTCCCTCAAAGCCTTTCGTGTCCCCAAAAGCGCTGCACTTAAAACCGGCGCGGTGCTGAACCATGGCCTTTATGAAGACGCCAAGAAACTGATCCAGAACCAGGCTTCGCGCTATGGCTTCTTCAGCGGCCACTTCACTCATCAGACGTTGTCGGTGGACCCCCGCGCCGGCGTCGCCGACATCGACCTGGTCTATGAAAGCGGCCCGCGTTACGCCTTGGGCAAGGTCAGTTTCGAGGGCGACACGCCATTCGACGAAGACTTGCTGCGGCGCATGGTGCCGTTCAAGGAAGGTGCGCCTTACGACTCCGAACTGATCGCCGAGCTTAATCAGGCGATGCAATCGAGCGGCTATTTCGAAAGCGTGCGGGTGGATGCGGCACCCACGGCGTCGAAGAACGATGTGATCCCGGTCGACGTCAAGCTCGAAACCCGCAAGCCACGGACNATGGGCCTGGGCCTCGGTTACTCCACCGACGTCGGCCCGCGTGGCAAGGCCAACTGGACCCGCCACTGGGTCAACCCTCAGGGCCACAGCTATGGTTGGGAAGCCGAACTGTCGGCGCCGCGGCAGAACGTCGGGGTGTNGTACGACATCCCCCTGGACCCGCCGCTGACCGACAAATTGCGCTTCGCCGGCGGTTATCAAAACGAAGAAATCGCCGATAAGGATTCTCTCAGCAAACTCCTGACCCTCGGCCCCGAATGGCACAGCAAGTTGCCCAGCGGTTGGCAGCGGGTGGTGTCGCTCAAGTGGCAACGCGAGGAATACCGGCTCGGCGATGATTCGGGACTCAGTAATCTGGTGATGCCGGGGATCAATTATTCCTACCTGCGCAGCGACAACCGCATCGACCCGCACAATGGCTATCGCCTGGAATTCGAGACCAAAGTGGCCAAGGAAGGCTTGGGTTCGGACAACAACCTGGTCTACGGCACCGCGCTGGTCAAAGGCTTGACCACGGTCTTCGACAAGCACCGTTTCCTCGGTCGGGTGCAGGTCGGCGGCAGCGCCACCAATGGCTACAAGTCAATACCGCCGTCGTTGCGCTTCTTCGCCGGTGGCGATCAGAGCGTGCGCGGCTACGACTATCAAAGCCTGTCCCCGGAGAACTCCGAGGGCGACCGCATCGGTGGCCGCTACATGGTTGCCGGCAGCGTCGAATATCAGTACTCCGTCGCTGAAAAATGGCGGGTCGCGACCTTCGTTGACCAAGGCAACTCCTTTAATACACTCGAACTGCCGAACCTGAAGACCGGCGTGGGCATCGGCGTGCGCTGGGTTTCCCCGGTGGGGCCCATTCGCCTCGACCTGGCTCACGCGATGGACGACGACGGCGGCATTCGACTGCACTTTTCCATGGGGCCCGAGCTGTGAAGCGTGGTTTGAAAATAACGCTGCTGGCGATTCTGGCGCTGCTGATGCTGGTTGTACTGGCCGTGACCTCGGTGCTGGGCACCGCGACGGGCAGCCGTTGGGCGCTCGGCCTGGTGCCGGGCCTGACCGTGGAGAATTTCCAGGGCCGACTGGGCGGGCANTGGAGTGCCGATCATCTGCTGTGGCAGCAGGACGCCAGCCGGGTTGAGCTGAGCCAACCGATATTCGCCTGGTCGCCGCTGTGCCTGACGCGCATGACCTTGTGCATCGAGCAATTGAAGGTCGATCAGGTCAGCCTGCAATTTCCACCGGGTAGCGATGAAGACAGCAGCGGCGATATCGAGCTCCCGGAGCTGAAGTTACCGTTGGCCATCGAGTTGGGCGACGTCCAGATCGGCAGCCTGCTGTTCAACGGCAGCGAAGAACTCAAAGGCCTGCAACTGGCTGCGCACTGGACGGCACAGGGCATGCAGATCGACTCGGTGAAGTTGCAGCGTGACGATTTGAGCTTGAACCTTTCAGGCCTGCTGCAACCCAGCGGCAACTGGCCGCTCAAGGCCCAAGGCACGTTGACCCTGCCGGCCCCCGAGCCTTGGAGCCTGGCGCTGAAGGTGGACGGCGACCTGCTGAAAACCCTGAACCTGAAAGCCGACAGCAGCGGTTACCTGAACGGACAACTGACCGGTGAACTGCAACCGCTGGTGGACAACCTTCCGGCGAAAGTACGGATCACCGCCGATGGCTTCAAGCCCAGCGCCGAGTTGCCTGACACCCTGCAACTCAATCAACTGGACCTCACCGCCAAGGGCGACCTGAGCAACGGCTACCAGTTGCTCGGCAAAGCCACGCTGCCCGCAGAAAAAGGCCCGATTGCGTTGTTGCTGCAAGGCAAGGTCGACGCCAACGGCGCGCAGATTGCCGCCCTCGACCTGACCGCCAACGACAAGCAAAGCCTGAAACTCACCGGCAACCTCGACTGGAGCAAAGGCCTGAGCGCCGATGCGAAGATCGACTGGCTGGATTTTCCGTGGCACAGCCTTTATCCACTGATCGATGAGCCCGAAGTGGCGTTGCGCAGCTTCAACGGTGAAGTCTCCTACACCGACGGAAAATACATCGGTCACTTCACATCGGCACTCGATGGTCCCGCCGGTGCGTTCAGCCTCGAAAGCCCGTTCAGCGGCGACCTGACGAAAATCTATCTGCAACAGATTCAACTCGAAGCCGGGCAGGGCAAGGCCGTGGGGCATCTGAACCTGCAGTTTGCTGATGGCATTGCCTGGGACACCGCGCTCGACCTCTCGGCGATCAACCCGGCGTATTGGGTCGCGGANTTGCCNGGCACGTTGGCCGGGCCGTTGCGCAGCACAGGCGAAATGAAGAATGAGAAGCTCAGCCTGAGTGCCGACCTGGACCTGAAAGGCAAACTGCGCGGGCAACCGGCGGTGATCCAGGCCAAGGCCGACGGCGGCGGCGAGCAATGGAACCTCAACGCGCTGCAAATCCGCCTCGGTGACAACAGCATCAACGGCAAGGGCAGCCTGCAACAGAAGCTCGCCGGCCAGATCGACATCAAGCTGCCACGCCTGGCCCAGCTCTGGCCGCAACTGCGCGGTCAGCTCAACGGTCGCCTCGATGTCGCCGGCACGCTCAAGGCGCCGCAAGGCAAGCTCGGGTTGCAAGGCACGCAACTGGCTTTCGAAGACAATCGCCTGCAAAGCCTGAATCTGGACGCGACCCTCGACGGCGCGCAACGGGCAAAAATCGACCTCAAGGGCAGCGGCATCCAGGCCGGTGACACGTCCTTGGGAACGCTGACCGCCACTGGTCAGGGCGATATCAAGAACCAGAAACTCGCCCTCAACCTGCAAGGACCGAAGCTGAAACTGGCGCTCGGCCTTGACGGTGCGCTGGACAAGGGCAACTGGCGCGGACGTCTGGCCAGCGGTGATATCCAGGCCGGCGGCCAGGATTGGAAACTGCAAGGCCCGGCGAAGCTTGAGCGGCTGGCGGACGGCAAGATCAATTTCGGCGCCCATTGCTGGATGTCCGGCGCGGCCAGTCTGTGCGGCGAAGACCAGCGTCTGATGCCGGAACCGAAGCTGCGTTATCACCTCAAGCAATTCCCGATTGAAAGCCTCGCGCAATGGTTGCCGAAGGATTTTGCCTGGAAGGGGAAACTCAACGCCGACCTGCAACTGGACCTGCCGGCCAGTGGCCCGAACGGCCAGATCAGCGTCGATGCCAGCGGCGGCACGTTGCGCATGAAGGAGAAGGACCAGTGGCTGGACTTCCCGTACCAGACCCTGAAACTCACCAGCAAACTCACGCCCAAACGCATCGACACCGACCTCAACTTCGTCGGCGGCAAGCTCGGCGAACTGATGGTGCAGGCGCAAATCAATCCGCTGCCGAAAAACAAACCGCTCACGGGGTCGTTCCGTCTCAGTGGGCTGGATCTGTCGGTGGCGCGGCCGTTTGTGCCGATGGTCGAGAAGCTCACCGGGCGTTTGAACGGCAGCGGCACGCTTTCCGGTGATCTGCTGGCGCCGCAGGTGAACGGCAATCTGCTGCTCAGCGACGGCGAAGTGTCCGGGCCTGAATTGCCGATGGAGTTGCAGGGCTTGCAGCTACAAGCGCAGATCGCCGGCGAAACGGTTCAGTTGAGCGGCGGCTGGAAAAGCGGCAAGAGCGGGCAGGGCAGTCTCAACGGCCACATCGCCTGGGGGCAGGCGCTGGTGGTGGACCTGACGCTCAAGGGCTCGCAATTGCCCGTCACCGTCGAACCCTACGCCAAGCTGGAAGTGGCGCCGGACCTGAAGATCTCGATGAAGGACGACCAACTGGCGATCGCCGGCAAAGTGCAGGTGCCCAAGGGCGACATCACCGTGCGTGAATTGCCGCCGTCGACGGTCAAGGTCTCGGATGACACGCTGATCGTCGGCAGCCAGACCGAGGAGGGCAAGCCGCCAATGGCCATGAAGATGGACATCGATGTGGTGGTGGGTGAGGACAAACTCAGTTTTGCCGGGTTTGGCCTGACTGCCAANGTGCAGGGCCATGTGCATATCGGCGACAACATGGACACCCGTGGCGAGCTGTGGCTCAACGACGGNCGTTATCGAGCCTATGGCCAGCGTCTGACGGTGCGCCGTGCACGGCTGCTGTTCGCCGGCCCGATTGACCAGCCGTATCTGGACATCGAAGCCATTCGCCAGACTGACGACGTGATCGCCGGCATTCGCCTCAGCGGCAGCGCCGAGCAGCCGACTACGCAGATTTTCTCCGAACCGGCCATGAGCCAGGAACAGGCCTTGTCCTATCTGGTGCTGGGGCGCCCGTTGAGCACTAACGGTGAAGACAACAACATGTTGGCCCAGGCGGCGCTCGGGTTGGGCTTGATGGGCAGCTCGGGGGTGACCGGCAAACTGGCCAACGACCTGGGGATTCAGGACTTCCAGCTCGACACCCAAGGCAGCGGCAACACCACCAGCGTCGTGGCCAGCGGCAAGATCACCGAAAAACTCAGCCTGCGTTACGGGGTAGGCGTGTTCGAGCCGGCCAGCACCATTGCCTTGCGCTACTTGTTGAGCAAGAAGGTCTACCTGGAAGTGGCCAGTGGCGTGGCCAGTTCGCTGGATATCTTCTACAAGCGGGATTTCTAAGCCCGCGTTCCTTCAAAAAGACCGAGTCGGCCCAATCGCGGGCAAGCTCGCTCCCACAAGGTTCAGTGTGATCCCTGTGGGAGCGAGCTTGCTTGCGATGGCGTCAGATGCGTCACCGCAAATCCATCGCCATTTATCAGTCAAATAGCAAGCAACCTAACTATTACGTTGACATTCGCTGCCTAGGCAGTAACATCTCGTCATACATTCTCTGCCTAGGCAGCTAATTGGTGGTCAGATGAAACATTTCACCCCGGACGCATTCCACACCTGCCATCTCGGCCTCCTGCTCGGGCGCGCTGCGCTGCTCAAGGACCGGATCATCGACACGCACATGGAGCCCCACGGCATCACCGCCGCGCAGTTCAAAGTGCTGATCATCATGGCCCAGTTTGATGTGGACACCCCGGCCGAGCTGTGCCGCAACTTGTCGCTGGACAGCGGTTCCATGACCCGCATGCTCGATCGTCTGGAGCAAAAGGGCCTGCTGGCGCGCAAGCGTTCCGAANCGGATCGCCGTCAGGTGCAACTGGTGCTGACCGAGCAAGGCCAGCAATTGACTGACCGCCTGCCGGAAATCGGCGCCGACGCCATGAATGAGCTGGCCGGCGCGATCACCCCGGAAGAACTGAAAACCCTGGAGCAGATTCTCAAGAAAATGCTGGTAGCAGCCGGTGACTCGATCACCTTGCTGCGGGTAGGTGACCAATGAGCAGTAAAACCCTGCGTGCCGGCCTGAGCCTGGTGCTGGCGGCCATGACACTGGCCGGTTGCGCCAGTTACAGCGGCCTGACCACTGAAGGTAAAAGCCTCGATGCGAAATCCCTCAAGGCCGGGCAATCCCTGAGCGGCGTGACCTTGTCGCCTGCGGCCTGGCCAAAAAGCGATTGGTGGAAAAGCCTGGGCGACCCACAGCTCGACGGCTTGATCCATGAAGCGCTGCACGACAGCCCCGACATGCAGATCGCCGACGCTCGCGCTCACCAGGCCAGCGCCGCTGCGTATGCCGCCGATGCCGCGCGGATGCCGACCCTCGATGCCAGCGCTGGCGTGAGCCGTTCGCGCCTGGCCAAGGACCAGGACCCGCGCGGCGAGGGCGATGCCTACGCCACCGTGCGTAATATTGGCGCCAGTTTCAATTACAACTTCGACCTCTGGGGTGGCCAGCGCGCCGCCTGGGAAGCCGCCTTGGGCCAGGCGCGTGCCGCCGAAGTCGATCAACAAGCCGCACGCCTGACCTTGGCCGCCAACGTGGCCAAGGCCTACAGCGACCTGGGCCAGGCCCATATCGTGNATGACCTGGCCAATGAAGACCTCAAACGCACCAGGCAAATGCTCGACCTGAGCCAACGCCGCCTCAGCTCCGGCATCGACAGCCAGTACCAGTACCAACAGACCGAAAGCCTGGAAGCCAGCTCCCAGTCCAGCCTGATCGACGCCGAAAAACGCCTGCAAAGCGCAAAAATCGCCTTGGCGGTACTGCTCGGCAAAGGCCCGGATCGTGGCAATGAAATCGCCCGGCCGAAGATCCTGCAAGCCAGCGCCGTGGCGCTGCCATCGGTGTTGCCGGCCGAGTTGCTCGGTCGTCGCCCNGACCTGATCGCCGCGCGCTGGCGGGTGGAGGCGGCGAGCAAGAACGTGGCCGCGAGCAAAACCCGTTTCTATCCCAACCTCAACCTGAGCGCGAGCGCCGGGGCCGAGTCGTTGCTGGGGGATGCGATGTTTGGCTCAGCCAGTCGTTTCTTCAGCATTGCGCCGACGATCTCGTTGCCGATCTTTGACGGTGGCCGCTTGCGTGCCGACCTGGATGCCCGCGACGCCGATTACGACCTGGCGGTGGCTCAGTACAACAAAACCCTGGTGCAAGCCTTGGGCGACGTCAGCGACACCATCAACCAGTTGCGCGACATCGGCCGGCAGATCGGGGCGCAGCAGCACGCCACCGACATTGCGCAGGATTCTTACAACACCGNGGTGCAGCGTTACAGCTCAGGCATCGGTAATTACCTGGATGTGCTCAGCATCGAGCAGCAATTGCTCCAGGCCCAGCGTCAGTTGGCCAACCTGAATGCCGAGCAGATCGACCTGTCGATCCAACTGATGCAGGCGCTGGGCGGCGGCTTCCAGGGCGAAACCCTGACCGCAGCCAACGCACTCCCAGCCACGCAGCACAATTAATTCAAGGTATTGGTCATGGCCACTGCAGAAAACACCCAAACCCCTGACAACGCTCAAGACACCAGCAACCCGCGCAAACGCAAAATCATGCTGGTGATGCTCGCGATCGTGGTGATCCTCGCCGGTGTCGGCGTCTGGGGGTATCACGAATTCTACGGGCGCTGGAATGAAAGCACCGACGACGCCTACGTGAACGGCAACGTGGTGGAAATCACCCCGCTGGTCACCGGCACGGTAGTCAGCATCGGCGCCGACGATGGCGACCTGGTCCACGAGGGCCAGGTGCTGATCAATTTTGACCCGAATGACGCCGCTGTCGGCCTGCAAAGTGCGCAGGCCAACCTGGCGCGCACCGTGCGTCAGGTGCGTGGTCTCTACAGCAATGTCGACGGCATGAAAGCCCAAGTGCTGGCCCAGCAGGCCAACGTGCAAAAGGCTCAGGACAACTACAATCGCCGTAAGAATCTGGCTGCCGGCGGCGCGATTTCCCAGGAAGAACTGTCCCATGCGCGTGACGACCTGACCTCGGCGCAAAATGCCCTGGCCAACGTGCAGCAACANTTCAAAACCACCAGCGCGCTGGTGGATGATACCGTGGTCTCGTCGCATCCGGACGTGATGGCGGCGGCTGCGCAATTGCGTCAGGCCTATCTGAACAATTCCCGCAGCACCTTGATCGCACCCGTTACCGGNTACGTNGCNAAGCGCACCGTGCAACTGGGCCAGCGCGTGCAGCCGGGGACTGCGTTGATGGCGGTGATCCCGCTGAACCAACTGTGGATCGACGCCAACTTCAAGGAAACCCAACTGCGCGATATGCGTATTGGGCAGCCGGTGGACATCGAGTCCGACATCTACGGCAGTGACGTGAAGTTCAGCGGCACCGTGGATAGCCTGGGCGCCGGTACCGGCAGCGCGTTCGCCCTGCTGCCGGCGCAAAACGCCACCGGTAACTGGATCAAGATCGTGCAGCGGGTGCCCGTGCGTATCCATATCAACGCCGATGAACTGGCCAAGCACCCGTTGCGGGTCGGCCTGTCGACTCAGGTCGATGTGAACCTGCACGACCAGAGCGGCCCGGTGCTGGCGCAACAGCCGCCGCAAAAAGCTTCGTTCAGCACCAACGTCTACGACCGTCAGCTGGCCGAGGCCGACGCGATGATCACTCAGTTGATCCACGACAACAGCGCGGCGGTCAGCAAAACCGTCCAGCGCTGATTCGCCATCACACCGGTCCTGTGGGAGCGAGCTTGCTCGCGATGGCGGATTTGCATTCNGCGAGCAAGCTCGCTCCCACAAGGTCAGCGGCACCCTTTGAAAGGCGCCGCGCCTGCCCAGCTTCAAGGGATTCACAATGAGCAATAACGCGTCTTTCACGCCGCCCAGCCTGCTGCTCAGCACCATCGGCCTGTCGCTGGCGACTTTCATGCAAGTGCTCGACACCACCATCGCCAACGTGGCGTTGCCGACCATCTCCGGCAACCTGGGTGTGAGCTCGGAGCAGGGCACCTGGGTGATCACTTCGTTTGCGGTGAGCAACGCGATTGCCTTGCCGCTCACCGGCTGGCTGAGTCGGCGTTTCGGTGAGGTGAAGCTGTTTCTCTGGGCGACGATTCTGTTTGTGCTGGCCTCGTTCCTCTGTGGTATTTCCACTTCGATGCCCGAGCTGATTGGTTTTCGGGTGCTGCAAGGCCTGGTCGCGGGGCCGTTGTACCCGATGACCCAAACCTTGCTGATTGCGGTCTACCCGCCAGCCAGGCGCGGCATGGCCCTGGCGTTATTGGCGATGGTCACGGTGGTGGCGCCGATTGCCGGGCCGATCCTCGGCGGCTGGATCACTGACAGCTACAGCTGGCCCTGGATTTTCTTTATCAACGTGCCCATCGGCATCTTTGCGGTGATGGTGGTGCGTTCGCAACTGAAGAAGCGTCCGGTGGTGACCAGCTACCAGCCGATGGATTACGTGGGTTTGATCACGCTGATCATTGGTGTCGGCGCGTTGCAGGTGATCCTCGACAAGGGCAATGACCTCGATTGGTTCGAGTCGAACTTCATCCTCATCGGCGCGGCGATTTCAGTGATCGCGCTGGCCGTGTTCGTCATCTGGGAACTCACCGACAAACACCCGGTGGTCAACCTGCGGCTGTTTGCCTACCGCAACTTCCGCATCGGCACCATTGTGTTGGTGCTGGGGTANGCCGGGTTCTTCGGCATCAACCTGATCCTGCCGCAATGGCTGCAAACCCAGATGGGGTACACGGCGACGTGGGCGGGGCTGGCGGTGGCACCGATCGGGATTCTGCCGGTACTGATGTCGCCGTTTGTGGGCAAATACGCGCACAAGTTCGACCTGCGCTTGCTGGCCGGCCTGGCATTTCTGGCGATTGGCTTGAGCTGCTTCATGCGGGCGGGCTTCACCAATGAGGTGGACTTCCAGCACATCGCCCTGGTGCAACTGTTCATGGGTATTGGTGTGGCACTGTTCTTTATGCCGACCTTGAGCATCTTGATGTCCGATTTGCCGCCGGCACAAATCGCCGATGGCGCCGGCCTTGCGACGTTCCTGCGAACCCTGGGCGGCAGTTTTGCGGCATCGCTGACCACCTGGATCTGGATTCGCCGCGCGGATCAGCACCATGCGTACATGAGTGANANCATCAGCACTTATGAGCCCGCGACCCGCGAGGCACTGAATGCGCTGGGCGGACCGAGCAATCCAGCGTATGCGCAGCTGGATCATGTGCTGACCAGTCAGGCCTACATGNTGTCCACCGTGGATTACTTCACGTTGCTGGGGTGGATGTTCATGGGCTTGATCGTGATTGTGTGGCTGGCGAAACCGCCGTTTGCGGCGAAGGCAGGGCCGGAGGCTTCCGGCCANTGAGNCANNCACAAACCCTGTGGGAGCTGGCTTGCCTGCGATGGCGGTGGGTCAGNCAACNTCNNTGTCGACTGACACACCGCCATCGCGGGCAAGCCCGCTCCCACAGGGANTGNGGTGNGCNTNAGTTAGCGTCTAATACAGATCGAAANGTGGGAGCGGGCTTGCCCGCGATGGCGGTGGATCAGTCAAAAAAGTTGTTGAATGTGATTCCGCTATCGCGGGCAAGCCCGCTCCCACAGGTTCTTGTGTCCGGCAGTTAGATCGTGGGGGCTGCGAGTTGTGGCGGCGGGGCGAAGTCGAAGGGGGCGAGGGCAAACCCTTGCTCATCCACCTGCAAGGCCCAGCCCTGCTTGTCCCAATCCCCCAGCACGATGCGCTTGGCCGCCTGGTCACCAATCTGCAATTTGTGAATAGCCGGGCGATGGGTGTGCCCATGGATCAAGGTCTTCACGCCGTATTCCTGCATGATCCGCGGCACTTCTTCCGGCGTGACATCGACAATGTCATTGGCCTTCATCCGCGTCTGCGTCCGGCTTTCGCTGCGCAGCTTGCGCGCCAGTTTATGCCGCGTGCGCAAGGGCAGGTGCCGCAGGATGAACAGGGTGATCGGATTACGCAGGTAACGCCGCAGCTTCATATAGCCGACGTCGCGGGTGCAGAGGCTGTCGCCGTGCATCAACAGCACAGGCTCGCCATAGAACTGCACGACACTCGGGTCCTTCAATAACGTGCAGCCGGCCTGTTTGCAAAAGGCCTGGCCGAGCATGAAGTCGCGATTGCCGTGCATCAGAAATATGGCCGTGCCGCTGTCGCTAAGAGTGCGCAGGGCCTGGCAGATGGAACGCTGGAACGGCGTCATGGCATCGTCGCCAATCCACGCCTCGAAAAAGTCGCCCAGAATGTACAACGCCTGGGCGCCACGGGCGCGGCCGTGGAGCAAATCCAGAAACGCCCGGGTGATGTCCGGGCGCTCCTCTTCCAGATGCAAATCTGAAATCAGCAATATCACCCAACGATCTCGGCTTTCTCGATGATCACGTCTTCTGCTGGCACGTCCTGGTGGCCGCCTTTCATGGTGGTGGAAACACCTTTGATCTTGTCGACAACGTCGGTGCCTTCAACGACTTTGGCGAACACGGCGTAGCCCCAGCCCTGANCGTTCTTGCCGCTGTGATTCAGGAAGGCGTTGTCGGCCACGTTGATGAAGAACTGCGCGGAGGCCGAATGTGGCTCCATGGTACGGGCCATGGCGACGGTGTACTTGTCGTTGGAGAGGCCGTTGTCTGCTTCGTTCTGGATGCTTGGGCGCTTGTCTTTCTTTTCTTTCATGCCGGGCTCGAAACCGCCGCCCTGGACCATGAAGTTGCCGATGACACGGTGGAAAACGGTGTTTTCGTAGTGGCCGGCTTTAACGTATTCGATGAAGTTGGCGACGGTGATCGGCGCTTTCTCGGCGTTCAGCTCGATGACGATGTCACCGTGGTTGGTGGTCAGTTTGACTTGAGTCATGATCGGTACTCTTTCTAATAATTCGTGGGTTTCGGGGCGTTGAAGCCCTCAACCGGTCCGGCCAAATTCGGCCAAGGTGCGCAGTTTAGCGTGCCGGGCGCGAATTTCGAGGCTGTTTTTCATTTGCATCCGATTAAATGCAACCGTTTTCGGGCCTGCTCTGTCAGCGACTTGACGGCATCGGCTATGATAAGCCCCTTTGTTTTAACAGCCGCTTTGATTTGGCCAACTGGCCGCGCACTTGTACGTTCAAGGATCCTATGAGCAAGCCCACTGTCGACCCTACCTCGAATTCCAAGGCCGGACCTGCCGTCCCGGTCAATTTCCTGCGCCCGATCATCCAGGCGGACCTGGATTCGGGCAAGCATACGCAGATCGTCACCCGTTTCCCGCCAGAGCCCAACGGCTACCTGCACATCGGTCACGCCAAGTCGATTTGTGTGAACTTCGGCCTGGCCCAGGAGTTCGGTGGCGTCACGCACCTGCGTTTCGACGACACCAACCCGGCCAAGGAAGACCAGGAATACATCGACGCCATCGAAAGCGACGTCAAATGGCTGGGCTTTGAATGGTCCGGCGAAGTGCGCTATGCCTCGCAGTATTTCGACCAGTTGCACGATTGGGCCGTCGAGCTGATCAAGGCCGGCAAGGCCTACGTCGATGACCTGAGCCCGGAACAGGCCAAGGAATACCGCGGCAGCCTGACCGAGCCTGGCAAGAACAGCCCGTTCCGCGACCGTTCGGTGGAAGAGAACCTGGACTGGTTCAACCGCATGCGCGCCGGTGAGTTCCCGGACGGCGCCCGCGTGCTGCGCGCCAAGATCGACATGGCCTCGCCGAACATGAACCTGCGCGACCCGATCATGTACCGCATTCGCCATGCCCACCATCACCAGACCGGTGACAAGTGGTGCATCTACCCGAACTACGACTTCACCCACGGCCAGTCGGACGCCATCGAAGGCATCACCCACTCCATTTGCACCCTGGAGTTCGAAAGCCACCGTCCACTGTACGAATGGTTCCTCGACAGCCTGCCGGTACCGGCGCACCCGCGTCAGTACGAATTCAGCCGCCTGAACCTGAACTACACCATCACCAGCAAGCGCAAGCTCAAGCAACTGGTCGATGAAAAGCACGTGCATGGCTGGGACGACCCGCGCATGTCGACCCTTTCGGGTTTCCGTCGTCGTGGCTACACCCCGGCGTCGATCCGCAATTTCTGCGACATGGTCGGCACCAACCGTTCTGACGGTGTGGTCGATTACGGCATGCTTGAGTTCAGCATCCGTCAGGATCTGGACGCGAACGCGCCGCGCGCCATGTGCGTGCTGCGTCCGTTGAAAGTCGTGATCACCAACTACCCGGAAGACAAGGTCGACCACCTCGAGCTGCCGCGTCATCCGCAGAAAGAAGAGCTGGGCGTGCGCAAGCTGCCGTTCGCTCGCGAAATCTACATCGACCGTGATGACTTCATGGAAGAGCCGCCAAAAGGCTACAAGCGCCTGGAGCCGAACGGCGAAGTGCGCCTGCGCGGCAGCTACGTGATCCGTGCCGACGAAGCCATCAAGGACGCCGATGGCAACATCGTCGAACTGCGTTGCTCCTACGACCCGGAAACCCTGGGCAAGAACCCGGAAGGCCGCAAGGTCAAAGGCGTCGTGCACTGGGTGCCGGCCGCTGCGAGCATCGAATGCGAAGTGCGCCTGTACGATCGCCTGTTCCGTTCGGCCAACCCTGAGAAGGCCGAAGACAGCGCGAGTTTCCTCGACAACATCAACCCTGACTCGCTGCAAGTGCTTACAGGTTGTCGTGCCGAGCCATCGCTTGGCGACGCACAGCCGGAAGACCGTTTCCAGTTCGAGCGCGAAGGTTACTTCTGCGCGGATATCAAGGACTCGAAACCCGGTGCTCCGGTATTCAACCGTACCGTGACCTTGCGTGATTCGTGGGGCCAGTGATTCAAGGNATANGNNGTGCTAACGATCTACAACACACTCAGCAAAACCAAAGAAGTCTTCAAGCCGCTGGATGGCAACAAGGTGCGCATGTACGTGTGCGGCATGACCGTGTACGACTACTGCCACATCGGCCACGGCCGCAGCATGGTTGCCTTCGACCTGGTGACGCGCTGGTTGCGTTTCAGCGGCTATGACTTGACGTATGTGCGCAACATCACGGACATCGACGACAAGATCATCAACCGCGCCAACGAAAACGGCGAGTCGTTCGACGCGCTGACCGAGCGCATGATCGCTGCCATGCATGAGGACGAGGCGCGCCTCAACATCCTCAAGCCGGACATGGAACCGCGCGCCACGGACCACATCCCCGGCATGCACGCGATGATCCAGACCCTGATCGACAAGGGTTACGCCTACGCCCCGGGCAATGGCGACGTGTACTACCGCGTCGCCAAGTTCATGGGCTACGGCAAGCTGTCGCGCAAGAAAATCGAAGACCTGCGCATCGGCGCGCGCATCGAAGTCGACGAAGCCAAGCAAGACCCGCTCGACTTCGTGCTGTGGAAAGGCACCAAGCCCGGCGAGCCGAGCTGGGAGTCGCCATGGGGCGCCGGGCGTCCGGGCTGGCACATCGAATGCTCGGTGATGTCCACCTGCTGCCTGGGCGAGACCTTCGACATTCATGGCGGCGGCAGCGACCTCGAGTTCCCGCACCACGAAAACGAAATCGCCCAAAGCGAAGCGGCTACCGGCAAGACCTACGCCAACGCCTGGATGCACTGCGGCATGATCCGCATCAATGGCGAGAAGATGTCCAAGTCCTTGAACAACTTCTTCACCATTCGCGACGTGCTGGAAAAGTACCCTCCTGAGGTTGTGCGTTATTTGCTGGTGTCCAGCCACTACCGCAGCGCCATCAACTATTCGGAAGACAACCTCAAGGACGCCAAAGGCGCCCTGGAGCGTTTCTACCACGCGTTGAAAGGCCTGCCAGCCGTGGCGCCTGCCGGCGGTGAAGCATTCGTGGCACGGTTTACCGAAGTCATGAACGACGACTTCGGCACGCCGGAAGCCTGCGCGGTGTTGTTTGAGATGGTGCGGGAGATCAACCGCCTGCGCGAGAGCGATCTCGATGCAGCGGCGGGTCTGGCGGCGCGCTTGAAGGAACTGGCCAGCGTGCTGGGCGTGTTGCAGCTTGAGGCCGATGACTTCTTGCAGGCCGGCGCTGAAGGGCGGGTGGATGCGGCAGAGGTTGATGCGCTGATTGCTGCGCGTTTGGCGGCACGTGCTAATAAAGACTGGGCGGAATCCGACCGTATCCGTGACCAACTCACCGCCATGGGCGTGGTACTGGAAGACGGGAAGGGCGGCACGACCTGGCGGTTGGCTGACTGACAGCGTTATCCGCTACAAAACAAAACCCGCCTTGTGCGGGTTTTTGTTTGTGGGTAGGAGCAAGTGCAGCGCTGCCCCGGCTGGACCCATCGCGGGCAAGCCCGCTCCCACAGTGATGGTGGTGGCTTCCGATTTTGTGGACGACACAAAACCCTGTGGGAGCGGGATTGCCCGCGATGGTCTCAAGCCGAACACCATCACCGCAGTTCACTCAATTACTCAGCCTGGCGCAATCGCTTGTAAAGGGTATTCCGGCTCACCCCAAGACGCCGGGCGAGGTGCGAGATATTGCCTCCAGCCGCCTGCAATAACCGATTCAAATCCTCGGCATCATTCAAATCCACCGCCAACGGTTCCGGCGAATCCACCGGCTCCAGCTCCAGATCGACAAAAAAATCATCCGGCAAATGCTCCGGCCGCACCGGTTGTTCTTCGGCCATGGCCAGCGCTACCTGCATCACGCTGCTGACCTGCCTTAAATTCCCCGGCCACGGATGACGGCCGAACAACTCCATCACCTCACGGCTCAACCCGGCCCACTGCGACGGCTCGCGATGCTGTTCCCATATACGTTTGAACAGCGCCTGTTTGTCACTGCGTTCCCGCAGCGGCGGCAACTCCAGGGTCAAACCGCCGATGCGGTAATAAAGGTCTTCGCGAAACCGCCCCAACTGCACTTGCTCACGCAACGAGCGGTTGGTCGCCGAGATGATGCGGATGTCCACCGGGAACAACTCGCTACTGCCCACCGGTTGCACGCAACGTTCCTGCAAAACCCTTAACAGACGGGCTTGTGTCGGAAGTGGCATGTCGCCGATTTCATCGAGGAACAGGGTGCCTTTGTCGGCCTTGCGGATCAGTCCGATGCTGCCTTTCTGATTGGCACCGGTGAACGCGCCTTTCTCGTAGCCAAACAGCTCGGATTCCACCAGTTCGGCGGGGATCGCTGCACAGTTGACGGCGATGAATGGCTGTTTGCTCCGAGAACTGGCCTGGTGCAGGGCTTTGACGAAGACCTCTTTGCCCACGCCGGTCTCGCCGTGGATCAGCAGTGGAATGTCCTTTTCCAGTAACCGCTCGGCCTGGCGCACGGCTTTTTCCACGCGACTGTCGCCGAAATGCAAGGTATTGAGTCTGATCGCAGCGGGCGCGGCCGCAGCAGGTTCTGCGCGCTTGGTTTCAGAAAACAGGCGAGCCTGAATCGGCACCTGTTTCGGCCGTTTCAACAGGCATTGAAAACGGTTGCGCCCCGAGGCTTGCAGGGCGAAGGGCAGGCCATCGGGCTGGTTCAGCANTTCCAGCAACGACACCTTGAACAAACTCTCGACGCTGACCCGCGACAAACTGATGCCCAGCAAGTTATCGGCGCGGCGGTTGGCCGACAGCACCTGGCCGCTATCATCAAAGATAAGCAGGCCCGCCCATTGGCTGTCGAGGTTGTTCAGGCCGGTGTTGAAGGTCAGTTGAAAATGCTCGCCGCGAAACAGGTTGAGGATCAGCCGGTTTTCCACGGTCTGGCTCATCATCTTGACCATGCCCAGGGTGTGGGAGGGCGGCAGGTAGCTGTCGCTGGACACATCCAGCACCGCAATGATTTCGCGCTGGGCATCGAAAATCGGCGCGGCGGAACCGGTCATGAAGCGGTTGGCCTTGAGGAAGTGTTCATCGTGCTCGATGTGCACTGCCTGCTCGCAGGCCAGCGCGGTGCCGATCGCATTGGTGCCGCTGCAACGTTCCATCCAACTGGCGCCGGCGCTGAAACCGCGGGTCAGACTCGGCTCGATAAAGCGTTGGGTGCCCCACGACGTCAGGACCTGGCCCTGGTTGTCGGCCAGCATGATCAGGCAGTTGGAATTGCTCAGGATGTTTTCGTAGTAGGGCAGCACTTCCTGATGGGTGGTTTGCACCAGGGAATGCTGGCTTTCCAGCAATTGGCTGATGCCTTCGGCAGGCAGTTGGTCGAAGCNCGGGGCGCTTTGATGGTTGAGGCCGAACGCGCGACAACGGGACCAGGAGTCCTGGATGATGGTGTCGTGGGAGAGCGGCGAGGCGGGTACGGCCATGGCAGTCGATCTCTGAGCATTTATTATTTTTATGGGTTTTGCACTGTGGGAGNGGGCTTGCTCNCGANGGCGGTGNGTCAGTCAAATNGATGTCGACTGATCCACCGCTNTCGNGAGCAAGCNCCCTCCCACANGNTCCGGCTCCTACAGGGATCGTGAACAGTCCGTAGAGTGTTGTTCACTATTGTTCATTGTCAACGGCTGGATTGTTCAATTGTTCAGTCGCGGTTGTTCATTTCTGTTCAGCAACGAAAGTGGTTTTCCCACTGTCTAGAAGATTTTCCAGGCGGTTCAATCACTTACATTTTCTGGCATGAAACTCGCTCTACAGCCTGGGTCGCTTGACTCCAAATAATAAAAAAGGCCGAGCCATGTCATTAACCCTGGAGCACGTCAGCCGCACCGTCGAGGGCCAGACCTGGATCGACGATGCGTGCCTTAGTTTTGAACCCGGATCCTTCAACGTATTGCTCGGCCGTACCCTGTCCGGCAAGACCAGCCTGATGCGCCTGATGGCTGGCCTGGACAAGCCCGACAGCGGGCGCATCCTGATGAATGGCGTGGATGTCACGCAAAAGCCGGTGCGCCTGCGCAACGTGTCGATGGTCTACCAGCAGTTCATCAATTACCCGACCATGACCGTGTTCGAAAACATCGCCTCGCCGTTGCGCCAGGCCGGTGTGTCCAACGAGCTGATCCAGAGCAAAGTGCTGGAAACCGCGAAGATGCTGCGCATCGAGAAATTCCTCCAGCGCCACCCACTCGAACTGTCCGGTGGCCAGCAGCAGCGCACGGCCATGGCCCGCGCGTTGGTGAAAGATGCCGAGTTGATCCTGTTCGATGAGCCGCTGGTGAACCTGGACTACAAGCTGCGTGAAGAACTGCGTCAGGAAATGCGCGAACTGTTCAAGGCCCGCCACACCATCGCGATCTATGCCACCACCGAGCCCAACGAGGCGCTGGCCCTGGGCGGCACCACCACCATCCTCCACGAAGGCCGGGTGATCCAAAGCGGCAAGGCCGCCGAGGTGTATCACCAGCCGCAGACCGTGCTGGCGGCCGAGCTGTTTTCCGAACCGCCGATCAACCTGATGCCCGGGCGTATCAGCGGCAATGAAGTGAGCTTCGCCGATGTCGTGCACTTCCCGCTGAACGTCGACCTGCGCCCCATCGGCGAAGGCGAGTTCCGCTTTGGCGTGCGCCCCAGCCATATCAGCCTGGTGCCGAGCAACGACGATGACCTGGAGCTGGCGGTGACCGTGGAGGTCGCGGAGATCAGCGGCTCGGAAACCTTCCTGCATGTGCGCAGCGAACACTTCCTGCTGGTGCTGCACCTGCCGGGGGTGCATGAGTACGACGTCGACGCACCGATCCGCGTGTATATCCCCACCCATAAACTGTTTGTGTTCGATGGTCAGGGCCGTTTGGTCCAGGCACCCGGGCGCCGTGTCGCGAGGGTTGCCTGATGGCCGAGATTCATTTGCAGAACCTCGCCCACAGCTACAGCCCTACACCCAGCGGTCCTGAGGACTACGCCATTCGGGAAATGAACCACGTTTGGGAGCAGGGCGGTGCTTATGCCTTGCTCGGGCCTTCGGGCTGCGGCAAGTCGACATTGCTCAACATCATTTCCGGGTTGCTCAGCCCGTCNGAAGGCCAGGTGCTGTTCGACCACACAGTAGTCAACGAACTGACCCCCGAGAAACGCAACATCGCCCAGGTGTTCCAGTTCCCGGTGGTGTACGACACCATGACCGTGTTCGACAACCTGGCCTTTCCGCTGCGTAACCAAGGCATGGCCGAAGCGAAAGTTCACAGCAAGGTGCAGGAAATAGCTGAAGTCCTCGACCTGCAAAACCTGCTGAGCAAAAAGGCGCGCAACCTCACCGCCGATGAAAAACAAAAAGTCTCCATGGGCCGTGGCCTGGTGCGCGACGACGTGTCGGCGATCCTGTTCGATGAACCGCTGACGGTGATCGACCCGCACCTCAAATGGAAGCTGCGGCGCAAGCTCAAGCAGATCCACGAGCAGTTCAATATCACCATGGTCTACGTGACCCACGACCAGCTCGAAGCCTCGACCTTTGCCGACAAGATCGCGGTGATGTACGGCGGGCAGATCGTGCAGTTCGGCACGCCGCGCGAGTTGTTCGAGCGGCCAAGCCACACCTTTGTCGGCTATTTCATCGGCAGCCCTGGGATGAATCTGATCGAAGTGCAGGCCGAANCNGGCGGTGTCGGGTTTGCGTCGACGCATCTGCCTTTGTCTGACGCGCAACAGAAACGCATCGCCGAGTCCGAGTGGAAAACCCTGAAGGTCGGTATCCGTCCCGAGTTCGTGCATGTATGGGACGAGCCGTTCGATGACGCGATGCAGGCCCACGTCATCCATGTGGAAGACCTGGGCACCTACAAAATCATCACCCTCAACCTCGACGGCGCGCCGTTGAAAGTGCGCCTGGCCGAAGACAAACCGGTGCCGGAAGGCAAAGCCTCGATCAGCTTCCCCACGCAGTGGTTGATGGTGTATGCCGACGATTACCTGCTGGAGGTGCTGCCATGAACAAGGTGCAGAACAACAAGGCCTGGTGGCTGGTGTTGCCGGTGTTCCTGCTGGTGGCGTTCAGTGCGGTGATCCCGATGATGACGGTGGTCAACTACTCGGTGCAGGACATTTTTGACCAGTCCAGCCGCTACTTTGTCGGTGCCGACTGGTACAAGCAGGTGCTGCTCGACCCGCGCCTGCACGACTCGTTGCTGCGCCAGTTCATCTATTCAGCCTGCGTGCTGTTGATTGAAATTCCGCTGGGTATCGCCATCGCTCTGACCATGCCCACCAAGGGCCGCTGGTCATCGCTGGTGCTGATCATTCTGGCGATTCCGCTGCTGATTCCGTGGAACGTGGTCGGCACCATTTGGCAGATCTTTGGCCGGGCCGACATCGGCCTGCTGGGATCGAGCCTCAATGCGATGGGTATCAACTACAACTATGCCGCCAACACCATGGACGCCTGGGTCACTGTGCTGGTGATGGATGTGTGGCACTGGACTTCCCTGGTGGCGCTGCTGTGTTACTCGGGGCTACGGGCGATTCCGGACGTGTACTACCAGGCCGCGCGGATTGATCGTGCATCCGCCTGGGCGGTGTTCCGACATATTCAGTTGCCCAAGATGAAAAGCGTGCTGCTGATCGCGGTGATGTTGCGCTTCATGGACAGCTTCATGATCTACACCGAGCCTTTTGTGCTCACCGGCGGCGGGCCGGGTAATGCCACCACGTTCTTAAGTCAGACCCTCACCCAGATGGCCATCGGGCAGTTCGACCTCGGCCCGGCGGCGGCGTTTTCCCTGGTGTACTTCCTGATCATCCTGTTGGTGTCCTGGCTGTTCTACACCGCCATGACCCATTCCGACGCCAACCGCTGAGGCCGCCAACATGAGCAAGCGCAAGGTCGTACCGTTGCTGATCTACATCCTGTTCCTGTTGGTGCCGATCTACTGGCTGCTGAACATGTCGTTCAAGAGCAACACCGAAATCCTCGGCGGGCTGACGCTGTTTCCGCAGGACTTCACCCTTGCCAACTACAAGGTGATCTTCACTGACCCGAGCTGGTACACCGGCTACCTCAACTCACTGTATTACGTGAGCTTGAACACGATNATTTCTCTGAGNGTGGCGTTGCCGGCGGCTTACGCGTTCTCCCGTTACCGCTTTCTCGGCGACAAACACTTGTTTTTCTGGCTGCTGACCAACCGCATGGCGCCTCCGGCGGTGTTCTTGCTGCCGTTTTTCCAGCTGTATTCGTCTATCGGCCTGTTCGATACGCATATCGCGGTGGCGTTGGCGCATTGCTTGTTCAACGTGCCGTTGGCGGTGTGGATTCTTGAAGGCTTCATGTCCGGCGTGCCTAAGGAAATCGACGAGACCGCCTACATTGACGGCTACAGTTTCCCCAAGTTCTTCGTGAAGATTTTCGTCCCGCTGATTGGCTCCGGGATTGGCGTCACCGCGTTTTTCTGCTTCATGTTTTCCTGGGTCGAACTGCTGCTGGCGCGCACCCTGACCTCGGTTAACGCCAAGCCTATCGCCGCGGTGATGACCCGTACGGTGTCGGCATCGGGTATCGATTGGGGCGTACTGGCGGCGGCGGGGGTGTTGACCATCCTGCCCGGCATGCTGGTGATCTGGTTTGTTCGCAACCACGTGGCCAAGGGCTTTGCCCTGGGCCGGGTCTGAGGAGCTGATGATGGAATGGATGAGCTGGACTGTCCCCACGGCGGCGTTCTTCATCGCCATTGGCCTGATCCTGGCGGGCATGACGACCTGGGAATTACGTTCGCCGAGTGTCCCTCGGCGTGGTTTCTTGCCGATTGNCACCACCCGTGGTGATCGCTTGTTTATCGGTCTTCTCGGCAGCGCCTACCTGCATCTGCTGGTGATCGGCGTAACCGGCTGGAGCATCTGGGTNGCGTTCGCGTTGTCCCTGGTGTGGCTGTTGGCTGTGATGCGTTGGGGCTAGTCGAAATCGATCGGCAATGTTGCTCCGAAAACCAAACAGGAGGTCTCTATGTTCGACAAAAACAATAAGCTGCGACATAGCATTTCATTGGCAGCCATGCTGGCACTCAGCGGTCTGAGCGCTTCGGCCTGGGCCGATGCCTACGAAGACGCCGCGAAGAAGTGGATCGGCAGTGAATTCAAACCGTCCACCCTCACGCCAGAGCAGCAGCTCGAAGAGCTGAAGTGGTTCATCAAGGCCGCCGAGCCGTTTCGCGGGATGAGCATCAAGGTGGTGTCGGAAACCATCGCGACCCACGAATATGAATCCAAAACCCTGGCCAAGGCCTTCAGCGAAATCACCGGCATCAAGCTGACCCACGACCTGCTGCAGGAAGGCGACGTGGTGGAGAAGCTGCAAACCCAGATGCAGTCCGACAAGAATATCTATGACGGCTGGGTCAACGATTCCGACTTGATCGGTACGCACTTTCGCTATGGAAAAACTGAATCCATCACCGACCTGATGGCCAATGAAGGCAAGGACTTCACCTCACCGACCCTGGATATCAAGGACTTTATCGGCCTCTCCTTCACCACGGCGCCGGACGGCAAGATCTATCAATTGCCCGACCAGCAATTTGCCAACCTCTATTGGTTCCGCGCTGACTGGTTCGAGCGCCCGGAGCTGAAAGCCAAGTTCAAGGAAAAATACGGTTACGACCTCGGCGTGCCGGTGAACTGGTCGGCCTATGAAGACATCGCCAAATTTTTCAGCGAGGACGTCAAGGAAATCGACGGCAAGCGTATCTACGGGCACATGGACTACGGCAAGAAAGACCCGTCCCTGGGCTGGCGCTTCACCGATGCCTGGTTCTCCATGGCCGGTGGCGGCGACAAAGGCCTGCCCAACGGTTTGCCGGTGGACGAGTGGGGCATTCGCGTGGAGGACTGCCACCCGGTGGGCTCCAGCGTAACGCGCGGCGGCGACACCAACGGCCCGGCGGCGGTGTTCGCCACGCAAAAATACGTGGACTGGATGAAAGCCTACGCACCACCGGAAGCGGCGGGCATGACCTTCTCCGAATCCGGCCCGGTGCCGTCCCAAGGCAACATCGCCCAACAAATTTTCTGGTACACCGCCTTCACCGCCGACATGACCAAGCCGGGTTTGCCGGTGGTGAACGCCGACGGTACGCCGAAATGGCGCATGGCCCCCTCGCCAGTCGGGCCTTATTGGGAAAAGGGCATGAAGCTGGGGTATCAGGACGTGGGTTCGTGGACGTTCATGAAGTCCACGCCTGAGAAGCAGAAACTGGCGGCCTGGCTCTATGCGCAATTCGTCACCTCAAAAACCGTCTCGCTGAAGAAAACCATCGTCGGCCTGACGCCGATTCGTGAGTCCGACATCAACTCTCAGGCGATGACCGACCTGGCACCTAAACTCGGTGGCCTGGTCGAGTTCTATCGCAGCCCGGCCCGCGTGCAATGGACCCCGACCGGGACCAACGTGCCGGACTATCCACGGTTGGCACAACTGTGGTGGAGCCACATCGCGGACGCCGCCAGCGGCGAGAAAACCCCGCAACAGGCGCTGGACAACCTGGCCAAGGAGCAGGACGCGATCATGACGCGCCTGGAACGCTCCAAGGTGCAGCCGGTGTGTGGNCCGAAAATGAACCCGGAGCGCGATGCTCAGTACTGGTTCGATCAGCCGGGTGCACCGAAGCCGAAACTGGCGAACGAGAAGCCTAAGGGTGAAACCGTGAGTTATGCCGAACTGCTGAAATCGTGGGAGGCGGCGCGTAAATAAATAGCTGGATCATGTGAGTCAGAACGGCACCGAGAGGTGCCGTTTTTTTTGGCGTCTGATCCATTGCTATCGCGAGCAAGCTAGCTCCCACAATGATCTGCGGTGTTCAAAGCCTGTGTGACCGGCTCAGCGCGCCAGCCCCTCAACCGCGGGAAATCCCAACCGAAACACCGTCATCGCACCCGGCAGGCTCTTCACCTCGGCCACTCCCTGATGCAGGCTCATGATCGACCGCACAATCGCCAATCCCAGCCCGGTGCTGCCTTGTGAACGCGAGCGGCTGCTGTCGACTCGGTAGAACCGATCAAACAGGTGCGGCAGATGCTGTGCCTCAATCCCCGCGCCAGGGTTGCTGACCAGCAATGAGGCCTGGCTCGCGCCGCGCTCAATCAACAGCGTCACGGTTTTCCCGACCGGGCAATGGCGCAGCGCGTTGGACAGCAAATTAGAGATCGCCCGTTGAATCATCAACCGGTCACCCATCACCCGCGCATTGCCGACCACGTTCAGCTGGATCTGCTTGTCCTGCGCCGACAGGGAAAACATCTCGACGACTTTCCAGGCTTCTTCTTCCAGGGCAACCGACTCGAACGGCGCGAGCGCTGACGGGTGACTGACCTGTGCCAGAAACAGCATGTCCGAGACAATCCGCGCGACGCGCTCCAGCTCTTCAGTGCAGCAAACCAGCACGTCCTTGTACTCATCCACGCTGCGTTCGCGGGACAACGTCACCTGCGCCTTGCCCATCAAATTGCTGATCGGGGTACGCAGCTCATGCGCCAGATCATCAGAGAACTGCGACAGCTGCTGCACGCCGGCGTCGAGGCGGTGCAGCATGAAGTTGATGCCCTGCGCCAGTTCGCTCAGCTCCTGGGGCATGTTCACCACCGACAGCCGATGATCCAGATCCTGGGTCGAGACCATCGCCGCCACTTTGCGAAATTCACGCATCGGCGCCAGACCACGCTGGACCGCGCCCCAGGCAGTCAGCCCTATAAAGATCAGCAGCAACGGCAAGGCAATCAGGGTCGAGCGCAGGTAGGCGCTGAGCAAGGCCTCATTGTGGGCGTTGTCCATCGATAGCAGCACCGGGACGCGGGTGCCGTCCTTGAGGCTGATCAGCCTGGACGCCGTGAGGAATTTCGCACCCCCGGCGTCAGTGCTGGTGGCGTAGGTTAACTCGTTGCTGACTGCCCGCACCGCCTTCAATTCAAGTCGTGGATCGGCCATGCCGGTGCCGGATTTGAGCAGTGGTGTGCGCAGGTTGCTGTAGTCGTAAATCGTTAGCGTGAGGTTGTCGTGCCCCATGACCTGATCAAGCAGAATGTGCGGTTTCGTGCTGATTTCCCCGGTGTCGGTGTACAGCGTCAGGCTGTGTTCAACCTGCACCATTTTCTTTTCCAGACTGCCTTTGGATAACGCGTTCAGCTCATGGGTCAGGGCGAAATACGCCAGGATCGCCAGGAACACCACCAGCAGCGCGCCGAGAATACTGACTGTCAGCCCCAGCCGCATCGACAGGCTGGCCGGCTTCATTCCCGCGACTCCAGCACGTAGCCGACACCGCGCAGGGTGTGGATCAACTTGTTGTCGAACGGGTCATCGATCTTCGCCCGCAAGCGTCTGATGGAGACTTCCACGACGTTGGTGTCGCAGTCGAAATTCATGTCCCACACCAGGGAAATGATCTGGGTACGGGTCAGCACTTCGCCAGACTGGCGCATCAACAGATGCAGCAGGGCGAACTCCTTGGTGGTCAGGTCAATACGCTGTTCGCCACGAAACGCACGATGACGGCCAGGGTCGAGTTCCAGGTCGGCGACTTTCAGTACCTGCGGTACCGGGATGTATTCGCTGCGGCGCATCAAAGTGCGCACCCGTGCCAGCAATTCCGGAAACTCGAACGGCTTGAGCAGATAATCATCGGCGCCCAGATCGAGGCCACGAATTTTGTCCGCCAGGCGACCGCGCGCGGTGAGCATCATCACTCGCGTGGTGTGGGTGCGCCGCAGGTGTTCCAGCACGCCCCAGCCGTCCAGTTCCGGCAGATTCACATCCAGAATGATCAGGTCATAAACCTGTTGTTGCGCCAGATGCAATCCATCGGCGCCATTGGCGGCGTGGTCAACGATATAACCACTTTCCGTCAGTCCCTGTTGTAAGTATTCGGCAGCTTTAAGCTCGTCCTCGACGACAAGGATTCGCATGATCAATCACCACTTTTATTTAATGGATATTTAATTAAGGTGGTCGGGAAAGGTGTTGTTTTTGTAAGGGCTTCCGGACGGGTTTGAATAACGAACAACTATTTCCCTACAGCGTTTTCTCCGTTTGCAGGCGTGCAAGGTAAAGGCTTTAGTGAAAGAGGTCTGCGACAGCCTGTCGCAGCGAACGGGAACAAAAGTCCATCTGCCCCATGAGAGCTGAATTGAAGCAAGTACTGTTCGGCAGATGACGGTGCATCATTTGTTTCTATGTATTGCTACTTAGCTGATTGCACTTTGCATGCTAGAGCAAAACAACTTGGTGCAACCGTGGATAACGGATTTGTAATGTTTCAGTCACCTTGTCGATAAGTTCAAAACCCTACCGTGACGGCATCGAAAACTCTTGATTAAAGGAAGTACTCAATTGCCCGGTTTAAGAGAGCTGACGGCGCGGTCACGCCTGAAAAAGACTGCGAGGGTGGTTATGGTCAGCGGCGGTTTGTTGCTGGTCGGGGTGCCTCTCGCAAATGCATCGACCCTGACCCTCGATCAGGCCCTGCAAACCGCATTCGCCGGTAACCCGGATTTGGCAGCGGCGCGATGGGAAATCGGCATCGCCGAAGGTGACCGCCAGCAGGCCGGTCTGATCCCCAATCCCGAAGTGTCCTGGGAAGCCGAGGACACCCGCCGCGATTCGCGCACCACCACCGTGATGCTCAGCCAGCCAGTTGAACTGGGCGGCAAGCGCGGAGCGCGGATCGATGTCGCCAGCCACGCGCAGGACGCCGCCGGGCTCGAACTGGAGCGCAAGCGCAATGCTTTGCGCGCCGATGTGATTCAGGCGTTCACCAGCGCCCAGACTGCGCAGCAACGGTTGCAGTTGTCGCGCCAGTCGCTGCAACTGGCCGAGCACGGTTTGCGCGTGGCGTCGGGGCGGATCGAGGCGGGCAAGTCGTCGCCGGTCGAAGGCACACGGGCACAAGTGCAACGCTCCGAAGTGCGACTGGAACTGAGCCGCGCCGAGCGCGATCAGGCCAACGCCTATCAGCAACTGGCGCAGGTCATGGGCGCACCGTTACCGACTTCGACCACCGTGCAGACGGCCACGCAAAGCTTGCCCGTCGTGCCGCCGCCGACCCGCTTGCTGGAGCGCCTGAACGAGACCGCCGAGCTTCGACTGGCCAAGTTGCAGATCGATCAGCGCGAGGCGTCGTTGGGGCTGGAAAAGGCGCAACGGATTCCCGACCTGACCGTCAGCATTGGCAGTCAGTACAGCGAACGGGAGCGCGAGCGGATCAACGTGGTCGGGCTGTCGATGCCGATTCCGCTGTTCAACCGCAATCAGGGCAACGTGCTGGCGGCGGCGCGCCGTACCGATCAGGCGCGTGATCTGCGCAACGCCACCGAACTGCGCTTGCGCACCGAAATACAGACCACCCTTGAGCAATGGCGGACCGCCAACGGCGAAGTACAGGCGTTCAACCAGACCATCCTGCCCGCCGCACAAAGTGCAGTGGACAGCGCCACGCGCGGCTTCGAAATGGGCAAGTTCGGTTTCCTCGACGTGCTCGACGCCCAGCGCACCCTGATTAGCGCCCGCACTCAATACATCCAGGCCGTTGCCGAGGCGACGGACGCGCGGGTGCGTATCGAACGCATTTTCGGCGACCTCGGCGCATTGGCCGTCAGCCCTTGAATTTCACCTTTTAGATCACTGCGCGATGACAGGGCGCAGAGGAGTTTCCATGGATAAAAAACTGATCGTTGTCGCGGTGGCAACGTTGGCGCTGGGCCTTGGTATGGGCTCGATGTGGACGGGCAACAGGTCCATCGATGCCCACGCCGATGACGCGGCGGAGCATGCGGACCACGCCGAAGAAGGCGCTGCAGCCGACGGCGAACATGCCGAAGGCGAAGAGGGGCATCTGACGTTGAGTACCGAGCAGATCGCGGCGGCGGGCATCCAACTGGCCGAAGCGCGGGCGCAAAGCATCAGCCTCGGTTTGTCTTTCCCCGGCGAAGTGCGCTTCGACGAAGACCGCACCGCCCACGTCGTACCGCGGGTGCCGGGGGTGGTCGAGTCGGTGTCGGTCAATCTCGGGCAGTGGGTGAAGAAGGGCCAACTGCTGGCGGTGATCGCCAGCCAGCAGATCTCCGATCAACGCAGCGAACAGGCTGCGGCGCAACGACGCCTGGCCTTGGCGCGCACCACCTACGAGCGTGAGAAGCAGTTGTGGCAGGACAAGATTTCCGCCGAGCAGGATGTGTTACAGGCGCGCCAGGCGCTGGAAGAAGCTGAAATTGCCGTGAGCAACGCCCGGCAAAAAATCAGCGTGCTCAGTGGCAGCGTGGTTACCACCGGCGGCAATCGTTATGAATTACGCGCGCCGTTCGACGGCATGGTGGTGGAAAAGCACCTGACCCCAGGAGAAGTGGTCGACGAAACCACGGCGGCGTTCACGCTCTCGGACTTGTCGCGAGTATGGGTGACCTTCGGCGTTTCGCCCAAGGATCTGAACAAGGTGCAAGTGGGCAAAGCAGTCACCGTCAGCGCCCCGGAACTCAATGCGGAAGTCTCCGGCACGGTGGCTTACGTCGGCAGTTTGCTCGGCGAACAGACCCGCACCGCCACCGTTCGCGTCACGTTGGAAAACCCTCAAGGTTCGTGGCGTCCAGGATTGTTCGTCACCGCACGGGTCGCCACCGACAGCCGTCAGGCCAAAGTGGCGGTGCCGGAAGCTGCGATCCAGACCGTCGAGGACAAACCCACGGTGTTCATGCGCACCGACGACGGTTTCCAGGCGCGGGCCGTGGAGCTGGGCAGTCGTGCAGCGGGTCAGGTGGAAGTCACGCAGGGGCTGGAGGCTGGTGCGCAAGTCGCTGCGGCCGGCAGCTTCGTTCTCAAATCGGAACTGGGCAAGGGCTCGGCCGAGCACTCTCATT
>NZ_NMOJ01000037.1 GCF_002251635.1 Pseudomonas mandelii | reverse complement strand
CTAAAGTCGCCCATCGATTCGCCCCCTCGACGAGAAGGTTCTCATGTTCGAACGCCTGATCCAGTTTGCTATCGAGCAGCGCATCATCGTGCTGCTCGCTGTGNTGCTCATGGCCGGNNTCGGNATCGCCAGCTATCAAAAACTGCCGATCGACGCCGTGCCCGACATCACCAACGTCCAGGTGCAAATCAACACCGGCGCCGCCGGGTTCTCACCGCTGGAAACCGAACAACGCATCACCTTCCCGATTGAAACCGCCATGGCCGGTCTGCCGGCGCTGGAGCAGACCCGTTCGCTGTCGCGCTCCGGTTTGTCCCAGGTGACGGTGATTTTCAAAGACGGTACCGACCTGTTCTTCGCCCGCCAATTGGTCAATGAGCGCCTGCAGGTCGCCCGTGGACAATTGCCCACCGGCATCGAAACCGCCATGGGGCCGATTTCCACCGGTCTCGGGGAAATTTTCCTGTGGACCGTCGAGGCCGAGGACGGCGCACTCAAAGAGGATGGCACGCCCTACACGCCGACCGACCTGCGCGTGATCCAGGACTGGATCATCAAGCCGCAACTGCGCAACGTGCCCGGAGTGGCCGAGATCAACACCATCGGCGGCTTTGCCAAGGAATACCAGATTGCCCCGGACCCCAAGCGCCTCGCGGCCTACAACCTGACGTTGACCGATTTGGTTACGGCGCTTGAGCGCAACAACGCCAACGTCGGCGCCGGTTACATCGAGCGCAGCGGCGAACAGCTGCTGATCCGCGCACCGGGGCAAGTGGCGTCGACCGAGGACATCGCCAACATCGTCATGGCCAACGTCGATGGCACGCCGATCCGGGTGAAGAACGTCGCCACCGTGGACATCGGCCGCGAACTGCGCAGCGGTGCGGCCACGGAAAACGGCCGTGAAGTGGTGCTGGGCACGGTATTCATGTTGATCGGCGAAAACAGCCGCACTGTGTCCCAGGCCGTCGCCAGCAAGCTGGAACAGATCAACCGTTCGCTGCCCAAGGGCGTGATCGCGGTGCCGGTGTACGACCGCACGCACCTGGTGGACAAAGCCATTGCCACGGTGAAAAAGAACCTGATCGAAGGTGCGCTGCTGGTGGTTGCGGTGCTGTTCCTGTTCCTGGGCAACATCCGCGCGGCGTTGATCACCGCGATGGTGATTCCCCTGGCAATGTTGTTCACCTTTACCGGGATGTTTACCAACAAAGTCAGCGCCAACCTGATGAGTCTTGGCGCACTGGACTTCGGCATTATCGTCGACGGCGCGGTGGTGATTGTCGAGAACGCCATCCGCCGCCTGGCGCATGCGCAACAGCGCCACGGCCGTTTGTTGACCCGCAGTGAGCGGCTGCATGAAGTGTTCGCGGCGGCCAAAGAGGCGCGGCGGGCGCTGATCTTCGGGCAACTGATCATCATGGTGGTTTACCTGCCGATCTTCGCCCTCACTGGCGTGGCCGGGAAGATGTTCCACCCTATGGCCTTCACCGTAGTGATCGCGCTGCTGGGCGCGATGATTCTGTCGGTGACGTTCGTGCCGGCCGCGATTGCGCTGTTCGTCACCGGCAAGGTCAAGGAAGAAGAAAACCTGGTGATGCGCACGGCGCGTCGGGTGTATGCGCCGGCGCTGGCGTGGGTGATGAGCCATCGGGCAGTGGCGGTGGGGGCGGCGTTGGGCGTGATTGTGCTCAGCGGCGTGCTGACCAGCCGCATGGGCAGCGAGTTCGTGCCGAGCCTCAGCGAGGGCGATTTTGCCCTGCAAGCCTTGCGTGTGCCGGGCACCAGCCTCACACAATCGGTGGACATGCAGCAGCGTCTGGAAACCCTGATCCTCGGCAAAGTGCCGGAAGTCGAGCGCGTATTCGCCCGCACCGGCACCGCGGAAATCGCCTCTGACCCGATGCCGCCGAATATTTCCGACAGCTACGTGATGCTTAANCCCAAGGAGCAGTGGCCGGACCCGGGCAAGTCTCGTGAAACCCTGATGGCCGAACTCCAAGCCGCCGCCGCGACGCTGCCGGGCAGCAACTATGAACTATCGCAGCCGATCCAGTTGCGCTTCAACGAACTGATCTCCGGCGTGCGCAGCGATGTGGCGGTCAAGGTGTTCGGCGATGACATGGACGTGCTGAACGCCACGGCGGCGAAGATTGCCGCCGCCATGCAGAAGGTCAACGGCGCCTCTGAAGTGAAGGTCGAGCAAACCACCGGGCTGCCGGTGCTGACCATCAATATCGACCGCGACAAGGCCGCACGTTTCGGCCTGAATGTGGGCGATGTGCAGGACACCATTGCGGTTGCCGTGGGCGGGCGTCAGGCCGGCACGTTGTATGAGGGTGATCGGCGNTTNGACATGGTTGTGCGTTTGTCCGATGCCATGCGCAAGGACATCGACGGCTTGTCGGCGCTGTTGATTCCAGTGCCGGCGCCGCTGAATGGCGATGCGGCGCAGATCGGTTTCATTGCCTTGAAGGAAGTCGCNAGCCTGGACCTGGTGCTCGGCCCCAACCAGATCAGTCGCGAGAACGGCAAGCGCCTGGTGATCGTCAGCGCCAACGTGCGCGGGCGGGATATCGGCTCGTTCGTCAGCGAAGCGGGTGAGGTGATCGAGCGTGACGTGCAGGTGCCGGCCGGATACTGGATCAGTTGGGGCGGCCAGTTCGAACAGTTGNAGGAAGCGTCCGAGCGTTTGCGCATCGTGGTGCCGGTGGCATTGCTGCTGGTGTTCGGGCTGTTGTTCATGATGTTCAACAACCTCAAGGACGGCCTGTTGGTGTTCACCGGGATTCCGTTCGCGTTGACGGGTGGGATCATGGCGCTGTGGCTGCGCGATATTCCGCTGTCGATTTCGGCGGGCGTGGGCTTTATCGCCTTGTCCGGTGTCGCGGTGCTTAACGGGCTGGTGATGATTGCCTTCATCCGCAACCTGCGTGAGGAAGGGCGCGCGTTATCGGTGGCGGTCAACGAAGGTGCGCTGACCCGGNTGCGCCCGGTGTTGATGACNGCGCTGGTAGCATCGCTGGGCTTCATCCCGATGGCGCTGGCGACCGGCACCGGGGCCGAAGTGCAACGCCCATTGGCGACGGTGGTGATCGGCGGAGTCCTGTCCTCGACCATCCTCACCCTGCTGATATTGCCTGCGCTGTATCAGCTCGCCCATCGCCGCGATGAGGACGTTGTACCCGCCGCATAGTTTTANCCCCTGTGGCGAGGGAGCTTGCTCCCGCTGGACTGCGCAGCAGTCCCCTGCGTTTTTCAGGAGAGACCGGGCCGCTTCGCGACCGAACGGGACGGTGCGGCGTTCCGACAAGCTCCCTCGCCACAGGAGCGGGGCGCTCCCACAGGTTTTGCGCCACATAACGGATATGTAATTTCCCCGCCACCGTGGCGATAGGTTCGGATTGTTAACCTGATTCCGTTAGTTAATTAAACGAGGAATCAACGATGAAATTTACACAATTGAGTACGTTTGCGGCGGCGTTGCTGATGTCTTCTCTGGCCATGGCTGAAGGTGGCGGCGACAGAACCTTCGAAAAAATGATGGCATCCAATGACCGATCGGTGGAGCTGTTTGTCGCCAAGGAACAGACCCGCGATCCGGTCGTCGTCAACGAAAAGAAGGACGAAAAAACCAAAGATCTGTAAGCGTGCCGCATCACACCAGGCCTGTCATCGAACGCCGATGCCGGGCTTTTTCATGAGTCCGGACTGGAGGGATATGGATATGGAAGGTTTCAAGTTGCTCGCGTTTGCCGGCGTCATGGCCGTGTCTCTGAATGCACTGGCCGAAGGTGGTGGCGACCGAACCTTTGAGCGCGCGTTTAGCGCCAACTACAAAGCCATGGAGCAATACGCCGTGAGCCAAGGCAAAGCGGCGCCGGTAGTGAAGAACTATGAATACGGCATGAAGCTGGATGTAGTGAAAATTGTCAGCGTTGTGAAGCCGCAAGTGGCTTGCGCTGTGGTGCCTGCCGCCATGACCTATGAAGACTCGAAAGGCCACGCTGCTTGGCATTGCGCAAGCGGCGACGTTGGTTGCGCAGCAGCCCTGAAACCTGAGTGATTCGGATGGCCGGTTTTGCGATGGTTGCGCCGCCGAGCGGGACCAAGCTCCTTCGCCACAAAATCGGTTATTCAGCGGGCGAAAAAAGGCGCCCCGAAGGACGCCAAAGGATTCACCTCTTACCAAAGGAGCAAGGAGCTTCTAAAGGTGAATGGGTATGAAGGGTTAACTCAGAGAATCGCCAACGGGTACTCGACAATCAGCCGTACTTCATCCAGATCCGACTCAAACGCCGTGGCGCGGGTAGTGGCCTGGCGCAAACGCAGAGACATGTCTTTCAACGAGCCGCTCTGCACCACGTATTTGACTTCGACATCACGCTCCCAGCGCTTCTGGTCCGTCAGCGGATCGCCTGCCGCATCGCGGCGCATGTACACCGCGTTGGCGTTGCTGTAATCGGCGCCGGTGCCTTTGCCGTAGCGGGTCATGAACGACAGGCCGGGAATGCCGAACGTCTGCATGTCGAGGTCGTAACGCACCATCCACGAGCGCTCCTTGGGCGAGTTGAAGTCGTTGTACTGGATAGAGTTGTTGAGGAAGATCGAGTCCGATTGGCGCAGGTAATCGAAGTCGTCGTCGCCATTATTGCGCTGGTGCGACACGGCCANGGAGTGCGCGCCGAGTTTCACGCCGACCCGACCGCTCCAGATGTTGTTGTCGAACTTGCCGAGCAGTTGTTTGCCTTCGTCGACAGCCTTGTAATAATTCAGGCCGCCAAACAGCGACAGGTCATCCGATAGCGGATAGGTCCAGGCAGTGCCGGCGTAGTACTGATTCCAGGCATCCTTGAGGCGGCTGGAGTACAGGCTGAAACTGAGGTTTTTGTTCAGTACATAGTCGCCGCCGCCGTAAGCGATCCATGGCGAATTGACCGGGCCGGCATAAAACGTGGAGAAGTTCTCGCGCATGTCGCTGGACACGGGCTGGCTCATCGCATGCAACCGGCCGCCCTGAACCGACAGCCCTTCGATGCTGGTGTTGACCGCCGTCACACCGCGAAAGCTCTCCGGCAGCAATCGCGAGTCACCTGCCGCCACCACCGGATTGGCCGGGAACACGTCACCGACCTTGACCACCGTATCGAAGGCTCGCACTTTGGCGGCGCCGCCGACCTTGGTGTACTCGTCCCGCGCCTCGCCATCATTGTTGACTGGCAGCACATCAAACGAGCTACGGCCACCGTTGCGCCCATCACCGGTGTCGAGCTTCAAGCCGATCATCGCAAACGCATCGACACCGACCCCAACGGTGCCTTGGGTAAACCCGGATTCGAACTTGCTGATCACCGCATGGGCCCAGGCTTCGGAATAACCATTGCCGGTGGGGCTGGACTGGCCGTTGCGGTAATCACGGTTGAAGTAGAAATTACGGTTGAGCACCGTCAGGCTGCTGCCCTCGACAAACCCTTCGGCTTTATCATCCGCCATCACCATGGACGGCCCGGAGCCGACCACCACCGCTAAAGCGGCGATCGACATTTTTGTATTGTTAACCATTAATCACTCCTTGGGTTCGGCAGAACGGGAACGTGCTTCGGCGTGGGTTTTATTGTTCGGCGGAGAAGGCCCGCCGGCATGGTCGCCGGGTGACATCGTTGCAAGCTGCGGATAACGCCAAGGTGATGCGGGAATTACAATTTCGTTATGTGGTTGGAGTAACAGCCCTGAGCATTCAGGTCAGGGCTGCGAGTTGTTCGATCGTCTGCGGAAAGCGTTCAACCAGACGTATCAGGGTCGTGGCTTGGGCATTGGGTATTGCCCGTCCCTGTTCCCAGTTCTCCAGGGTTCGGGTGTTGGTGCGCAGATACATGGCGAACACAGACCGGGAGAGGTTGAGCTGTTGGCGGATGGCTACCACTTCCTCGGCCGTGATGGGCACCAGTTTTGGCAACTGAACCTTGTGGGTTCGCAAAGTGATTTTGCCTTGGCGCTCATCCGCCAGGGCTTCGAGGCCATCCATCAGCTCGGAAAAAATGTCACGTTTCATAGTGGGATCTCGTGTTGATTTCTCTTTCTAGCGCTTGTCTGAAAATTTTTTTCTGGGAGGGCGACAGGTCGTCTTGCTCGTTTTTGTCATACACGGTGAACAGCCAGAATTGATCGAAGCCTGACCACCAGTAGTAAATCACCCGTAATCCGCTGCGCTTGCCCTTGCCTCGGCGTTGATCGCAGAAGCGGATTTTGCGCAGGCCACCGGCGCCCTCAATGAGATCGCCTGCTTCCGGATTCCTCAGCAACTCCAGCTGAAAGCTGCGAAACAGATCGTCATCCAGGTAATTGTCCCGATGTTTCTGAAACATACGTAATTCGATAAAAAGAGCATCCATGTTCTGTACGCTACCTACGTATAGTGTTGTCTCGATAATCGAATCGGTCAAGGCATTAAAGCCATCCTTTTCGCTCCCGTTTTCAACGGTAGACCTCGGTTGTAAAAACACCTGTAGGACGAATCGACCCGTGCGGTGAGAGCGTTCGATAAAAGAGAGGGGATACTTCGCAGTGGGACTGAACTCTGAGGCGGTGCATAAATCGATGCTTGAAAATCACGATCCCGCAAATGCAAAAACGGCACCCGAAGGTGCCGTTTCTGTTTCTACCGAGTATCGCTATGCAATCAGCCCGCCAGACCCGCCTGCTGAACCAGGGTCAGCAATGGCTGCGGGTAGACGCCGAGGAAGAACGCGACCAGCGCGATAGCCAGCAGCATCACGCCGCCTGCCTTTTGCTCCCAGTGCAGTTGCGCATCGTGGCGACGCAGGTTGGGCTCGATCAGGTACAGGGTGACCATCACGCGCAGGTAGTAGAACACGCCGATGGCGCTGCCCAGTACCAGGGAGGCAACCAACCACCACTCGTGCGCTTCAACGCCGGTAGCGACGATGTAGAACTTGCCGATAAAGCCCGCGGTCAGCGGGATGCCGGCCAGGGACAGCATCATCACGGTGAGTACGGCGGTCAGGTACGGACGGCGCCAGAACAGGCCGCGGTATTCGTACAGGGCGTCGGCGTCACGGCCTTTGTACGGCGAGGACATCAGCGTGATGACGCCGAATGCGCCGAGGCTGGTGATGACGTAGGTGACCAGGTACACGCCAATCGCTTCCACGGCCAGGCCTTTGCTCGCCACCAGGGCGATCAGCAGGTAGCCGAAGTGGGCGATGGAGGAGTAACCGAGCAGACGCTTGAGGTTGTTCTGGGTCAGGGCCAGCAGGTTACCGAACAGGATCGAGGCAATCGCGATCACGGTCAGCACGTTGCTCAGCACACCGGTGTTGGCGGCAGGGGAGATCTGGAACAGACGCACCATCACCGCAAACACAGCGACTTTCGAAGCGGTGGCCAGGAACGCCGCCACCGGTGCCGGAGCACCTTCGTAAACGTCCGGGGTCCAGAGGTGGAACGGTACCAGCGACAGCTTGAACGCCAGACCGATCAGCATCATGCCCAGGCCCAGTTGCGCCAGCGAGCTTGGCAGACCGGTGGCCGCTAGCGCCTGGCCGATACCGACGAAGCTCAGGCTGCCGGCTTCTGCGTAGAGCAGGGCCATACCGAACAACAGGAACGCGGAACCGGCGGCCGACAGCACCATGTACTTGATGCCGGCTTCCAGGGAGCGCTTGTTGAAGAAGGCGTAGGCCACCAGGCCGTAAGTCGGGATCGACAGCAGTTCCAGGCCGATGAACAAGCCCGCCAGGTGCTGCGCGCTGACCAGCACCAGGCCACCGGCGGCGGCCATCAGGATCAGCAGGTAAAGTTCTTCACGGTTGCCCGGATAACCCGAACCGCCATCGCCGAGGTAGGCGTGGGCGAGGGTCACACAGGCGAGGGTGGCGACCAGGATCAGCGCCATGTACAGGCAGGCGAAGGTGTCGATCTGCAGCAACGGAGTCACGGCCAGAGGCGCGACTTTCAGGGCTGGCAGGATCGACAGCAATGCCAGGTTCAGACCGGCGCAGGACAGCAGGAACGTTTGCGAGTGATTGCGGCGCCAGGCGATCGCCAGCATCACCACCACAATGGTGAGGCTGGTGATCAGCAGCGGCGCAAGCGCGATAAAGTGTTGGATCGTGAATTCCATAGCGCTCTTACCGTGCCGAAGCGAGTTGAGTGAAGGCGGTGCTGAACCACTGCTGCACGCCATGCATCGTCGCGGCAGAAGTGTCCAGGAACGGTTGCGGGTATACGCCGATGTAGATCAGCAGCACCGCAAGGCCGAGCACCATGATCAGTTCGCGAGCATCCATCCCTTGCAGGACGGTGTCGGACTTGGCCGGGCCGAAATAGGCGCGGTGGATCATGATCAGCGAGTAAACCGAACCGAACACCAGGCCGGACGTCGCGATGATTGTGATCCATGGGGCGGCAGGGAATGTGCCGATCAGGATCAGGAACTCACCGACGAAGTTACCGGTACCCGGCAAGCCCAGGGACGCGGCTGCAAAGAACAGGCTGATNGCCGGCAGGTAAGCGATACGCGACCACACGCCACCCATTTCACGCATGTCGCGGGTGTGCAGACGCTCGTACAACTGGCCACTGAGGATAAACAGCGCGGCGGCCGAAACACCGTGGGCCAACATCTGGATCACTGCGCCTTGCAACGCCAGCTGGCTGCCGGAGTAGATGCCGATCAGTACGAAACCCATGTGGGAAACGGACGAGAAGGCGATCAGACGCTTGATGTCGGTTTGGGCGAAGGCCAGGAACGCGCCGTAGAAGATCCCGATCAGACCCAGGGTCATGGCGATCGGCGCAAACTCGGCCGAGGCATTCGGGAACAGCGGCAGGGCGAAACGCAGCAGGCCGTAGGCCGCAGTTTTCAGCAGGATACCGGCCAGGTCCACAGAACCTGCGGTCGGCGCCTGGGCGTGAGCATCAGGCAGCCAGGAGTGGAACGGCACCACCGGCAGCTTCACCGCGAACGCGATGAAGAAGCCCAGCATCAGGATGTACTCGGTGGTCAGGGACATCTTGGTTTTCAACAGGTCGGCGTAGTTGAACGTGATCACGCCCGTGCTGTTGAAGTTGACCAGTACCAGACCCAGGATCGCCACCAACATGATCAGGCCGGAAGCCTGGGTGAAGATGAAGAACTTGGTCGCCGCGTAGATCCGGGTTTTCTTGCCATCCGAAGAACTGTGACCCCAGAGCGCGATGAGGAAGTACATCGGCACCAGCATCATTTCCCAGAAGAAGAAGAACATGAACAGGTCGAGGGCGAGGAACACGCCGACAACGCCGCCCAGGATCCACATCAGGTTCAGGTGGAAGAAGCCCACGTGACGCTGAATTTCTTTCCAGGAGCAGAGTACCGAGAGGATACCCAGCAGGCCGGTCAGCAGGATCATCAACAGCGACAGGCCGTCGAGGGCCAGGTGCACGTTGATGCCGAAGCGCTGGATCCACACGTGCTTGAACTCAAGCGCGAAGGTGGGATCGGCACCCGGTGCCGGAGCAAATGAATAGTCGCCATGGGCCCACAGCCAGAGGCCGAGCGCGAGTTCCAGGGACATGGTCAGCAACGCAATCCAGCGGGGGAGGGTGGCGCCGAAGCGTTCACCCATCCAGCAGAGCAGGCCGCCGATAAAGGGGATCAGGATTAGCCAGGGCAGAATCATGACGGGCTCGTTTCCTTTCGCAAGTTCGCAAAGTTCATAGTCATACCGCTACCAGCACGATGGCGCCGATGACCAGCACGGAGCCGGCTGCCATCGATGCCGCGTACCAACGCANTTGGCCAGTCTCGCTGCGGCTCAGGGCGGTGTGACCGGCCTTGGCGGCACGCGGGATCAAACCGATGGTCTGGTCGAGCGGGTCTCTGCGCAGTACATGGCTGATCGCAAGGTAAGGCTTGACGAACAGTTTGTCGTAGATCCAGTCGAAGCCCCAGGCGGCGAACCACCAGGCCGAAAGGAAGCGGCCGATGCCACTGTTGGCGACGGCGGTGACGAAGCGACGCTTGCCGAGGAACAGCAGGGCCGCCAGCAGGATACCGGCGATGGCGATGGCGCCCGAAGCGATTTCCAGACTGTGCTTGGCTTCGCCGCCGGCATGGCCGACGCTTTCCGGCAGTACACCGTGCAGCGGCGGAACGATCATCGCGCCGACGAACGTCGACAGGATGATCAGCACCGACAGTGGCAGCCAGTGGGAGATGCCGTGGCCTGCGTGTGCTTCGGTCTTGGCTTCACCGTGGAAGGTGATGAAGATCAGGCGGAAGGTGTACAGCGAGGTCATGAACGCACCCACCAGGCCTGCGTACAGCAGGTTCTGGTTACCGCTGGCAAAGGCTTCCCAGAGGATTTCGTCTTTGGAGTAGAAACCGGCGGTCACCAACGGCAGGGCGGCCAGCGCGGCACCCCCGACGATGAAGCTGGCGTAGGCCAACGGCAGTTTCTTCCACAGGCCGCCCATCTTGAAGATGTTCTGCTCGTGGTGGCAGGCAACGATGACTGCACCCGAAGCAAGGAACAGCAGGGCCTTGAAGAAGGCGTGGGTCATCAGGTGGAAGATCGCCGCGTCCCAGGCGCCGACGCCCAGGGCCAGGAACATGTAGCCGATCTGGCTCATGGTCGAGTAGGCGAGGATACGCTTGATGTCGGTCTGCACCAGCGCGGCGAAGCCGGCCAGTACCAGGGTCACGCCGCCAACCAGGCCNACCAAGTGCAGGATTTCCGGTGCCAGGGTGAACAGGCCGTGGGTACGGGCGATCAGGTAGACACCGGCGGTCACCATGGTGGCGGCGTGGATCAGTGCCGAAACCGGAGTCGGACCGGCCATCGCATCCGCCAGCCAGGTTTGCAGCGGCAACTGTGCGGATTTACCGACAGCGCCACCCAGCAGCATCAGGGTCGCCAGGGTGATCCAAAAGTCACCGACCTGGAACTTCTGCGGTGCCAGCACCAGCAGTTCCTGGATGTTCAACGTGCCCACCTGTTGGAACAGGATGAACAGGCCGATAGCCATGAACACGTCGCCGATGCGGGTGACGATAAAGGCCTTGAGTGCCGCGTTACCGTTGTTGCGGTTGCTGTAGTAGAAACCGATCAACAGGTACGAGCACAGGCCCACGCCTTCCCAGCCGAAGTACAGGAACAACAGGTTATCGCCCAGCACCAGGAACAGCATGCTGGCGATAAACAGGTTGGTGTAGGCGAAGAAGCGCGAGTAACCGGCTTCACCGCGCATGTACCAGGACGCGAACAGGTGGATCAGGAAGCCTACACCCACGACCACGCCAAGCATGGTGATCGACAGGCCGTCGACGTAGAGGGCGAAGTTCGGCGTGAAGCCTTCCACCGCCATCCACTGCCACAACACCTGGGTGTAGTGACCGCCTTCAGGCGGGGCGACGTTGAATTGCCAGATCACGTAGGCCGTGACGATGGCAGACAGGCCGATGGAGCCGACGCCAATCAGCGCCGACAGGTTTTCCGACCAGCGTCCACGGGAGAACGACAGCAGCAGGAAACCGATCAGGGGAAATACGAAAGTCAGAAAGATCATGTTCATCCGCGCATCTCACTGGCAGCGTCGATATCAAGCGTGTGGAAGCGGCGATACAGTTGCAGCAGGATCGCCAGGCCAATACTGGCCTCGGCGGCTGCCAGGCTGATCACCAGGATGAACATGACTTGTCCATCCGGCTGACCCCAACGTGCACCCGCAACGATGAACGCCAGTGCTGCGGCGTTCATCATGATTTCCAGGCTCATCAACACGAACAGAATGTTACGGCGGACCATCAGGCCGACCAGGCCAAGGCAGAACAGGATGCCGGCGACCGCCAGACCATGCTCCAAAGGGATAGCAGGCATCGTCATTGCTCCTTGGCTTCGTTGCGGCCCAAGTGGAAGGCGGTGATGGCTGCCGCGAGCAGCAGCATCGAAGCCAGTTCAACCACCAGCAGGTACGGGCCGAACAGGCTGATGCCCACGGCCTTCGCGTCTACGGTGGTGTGGCCGATGGCCTGGCCGCTCTGGTGAGCGAACAGCACATACAGCAGTTCAACTAGCAGCAGGGTGCCGAGGGCGACGGGGCCGAGCCAGATGCCGGGCTTGAGCCAGACGCGCTCTTGNTGGACCGAGGCCGGGCCCAGGTTGAGCATCATCACCACAAACACGAACAGCACCATGATGGCGCCAGCGTAGGCAATCACTTCCAGGACACCGGCGAACGGTGCGCCGAGGCTGAAGAAGGTCATGGCCACGGCGATCAGCGAAATGATCAGGTAGAGCAGGGCGTGCACGGGGTTGGTGTTGGTGATCACGCGAAGCGTGGACACCACTGCAATACCCGACGCGAAATAGAAAGCGAATTCCATCTTTCTTCCTTAAGGCAGCAAGCTCTTCACGTTGATCGGCTCGGCTTCGTTTTGTGCGGCGCCTTTCGGCTTACCGGCAACGGCCATACCTGCAACACGATAGAAGTTGTAATCAGGGTTTTTACCGGGACCAGAGATCAACAGATCTTCTTTCTCGTACACCAGGTCCTGACGTTTGAACTCGGCCATCTCGAAATCCGGTGTCAGCTGGATCGCGGTGGTCGGGCAAGCTTCCTCGCAGAGGCCGCAGAAAATGCAGCGCGAGAAGTTGATGCGGAAGAAGTCCGGGTACCAGCGACCGTCTTCGGTTTCAGCTTTCTGCAGGGAGATGCAACCCACCGGGCACGCCACGGCGCACAGGTTGCAGGCTACACAACGCTCTTCGCCATCGGGGTCGCGGGTCAGCACGATACGGCCGCGATAGCGCGGCGGCAGGTACACCGCTTCTTCCGGGTACTGCAGCGTGTCGCGCTTGCGGAAGGCATGGCCGAAGATCATCACCAGGCTGCGAAGCTGGGTGAAGAAGCCATGCACGATGTCAAAAATGTACTTCATGATTCTCTATCCTCACTGAGCCGCGACGGCGGGCGTGTTGAGCAACACGATCGCAGCGGTCACCAGCATGTTGACGAGGGTCAGCGGCAGGCAGAATCTCCAGCTGAAATCCATCACCTGGTCATAGCGTGGGCGCGGGATCGAGGCGCGCAGCAGGATGAAGAACATGATGAAGAACGCGGTTTTGAGCGCGAACCAGATGAACGGGATCTGCGGCAGAATGCCGAACGGACCGTGCCAGCCGCCGAAGAACAGCGTGACCAGCAGGGCCGAGATCAAGATGATGCCGATGTATTCGCCAACGAAGAACATGCCCCATTTCATGCCGGCGTATTCAATATGGTAACCGTCGGCCAGTTCCTGTTCCGCTTCCGGCTGGTCGAACGGGTGACGGTGAGTCACGGCGACGCCAGCGATGAAGAAGGTGCAGAAGCCGAAGAACTGCGGAATGATGAACCACAGGTTCTGCGCCTGGTACTCGACGATGTCGCGCATGTTGAACGAGCCGACCTGCACCACGATGCCCATCAGCGCGAGGCCCATGAACACTTCGTAGGACACGGTCTGGGCCGAAGCCCGCAAGCTGCCCAGCAGGGCGAACTTGTTGTTACTCGACCAACCCGCGAACAGCACCGCGTAGACCGACAGACCGGCCATGGCGAAGAAGAACAGCAAGCCGATGTTCAGGTCCGCCACGCCCCAGGTCGGGGTGATCGGGATGACGGCGAAGGCAATCAGCAAGGCGCTCATGGCCACGACCGGTGCCAGGGTGAAGATCACCTTGTCGGCAAACGGCGGGGTCCAGTCTTCCTTGAAGAACATTTTCAGCATGTCGGCAGCGATTTGGAACATACCGAACGGGCCAACGCGGTTCGGACCGTAACGGTCCTGCCACCAGCCCAGCAGACGACGCTCGACCCAGCTCAGCAGCGCGCCGCACACCACAACGGCGAGCAGAATCACGATGGCCTTGAGGACCGCGATGATCACGTCAATCACTTCAGGCGTGAACCAGGTCATTGCGCTGCCTCCTGCAGACCGTCAACGGTTTGGCCAAAGATCGCAGGCGGGATACCGGCGAGGCCTTTCGGCAGTGCAACCAGGCCGGCACCCAACTCGTCGTTGATGCGCAGCGGCAGACGCAGGGTCTTGCCACCGACGTTCAAGTTGAGCAGGGCACCGTCGTTGACGCCCAGGCGGTCGGCTTCGGACTTGGCTACGGACACGTAGGCGGCCGGAATGCGCTCTTGTACCGGCGCGGCTTTGGAAGAGGTTTCTTCGCTGCCGAACAGGTGGAAGAACGGCACAACCTGCCAGGTGCCCTGGGCCGGGTTGAACGGGCGCGGTACGGCGGCGAACCAGTTCAGCGAATCACCGGTGCTTTCGATCAGGCGGGTGCCCGGGTCGCCAGCGCGGATATGACCACCGACTTCGTCCTGGAACTTGTTCCAGGCCTGCGGCGAGTTCCAGCCCGGCGACCAGGCAAATGGCACCTGTTGACGCGGCTCGACCGAACCCGAGTAACCTTCCATGGAGAAGGCGAACGCGGTGTCGTTGTCCTGCGGCGTACGCGGTTCGTGCACGCTGATATCAGCACGCATGGCGGTACGGCCGGAGTAACGCAGCGGTTCACGGGCCAGTTTCATGCCCTTGATGCGGAACGCGGCGGACGGTGCAGCGTCGACGATGCGCGCCAGTTGCGGGGCGCTTGCGGCAGCGGCTGCGGTAACGTGGTCGAGCTGGGTCCAGTCGAGCGGCTGGTTCAGCAGGGTCGAGCGCAGGGCATGCAGCCAGCGCCAGCCTTCGTGAACCAGGATGCTGGCGTCCATGTACTTCGGATCGAACACCTGGAAGAAGCGCTGGGCGCGGCCTTCCTGGCTGACCAGCGTACCGTCGCCTTCAGCGAAGCTGGCGGCTGGCAGAACCAGGTGCGCGCGATCGCTGGTGGCGGTCTTCTGATGGTCCGCCACGATCACCACTTTCGCGGCGGTCAGGGCGGCATCGACACGGGCTTTGTCGGTACGGGTGTACAGATCGTTTTCCAGCACGACGATGGCGTCGGCGTTACCGTCGATCACGGCTTGCAGCGCTTCGTCCAGTGACTCGCCACCGAGCATGGCCAGGCCAAGGCTGTTGGCTTCCGGCACGACCAGGCTGATGGAACCGTTCTTGTCGCGCAGCTTCAGGGCTTTAGCGATGTTGGCAGCAGCTTCGATCAGCGCTTTGGAACCCAACGAGGTGCCAGCAATGATCAGCGGGCGCTTGGCCGCCAGCAGGGCGTCGGCGATGCGCTGGGCCAGTTCAACAGCTTCAGTGTCCAGGCCTTCGACGGCAGGTGCGCTGGCGTCCAGGGCGTGGGCCACGGCGAAACCGATGCGCGCCAGGTCGTCAGGCGCTGCGTGGACGCACTCTTCGGCGATGTCGTCGAGCTTGGTCTCAGCCAGGCTTGCGATAAACAGCGGGTTCAGCGCGTGCTGGCCGATGTTTTTCACCGCGGCGTCGAGCCAGGGCTGTACGCGCATAGCCTCGGCCATGTCTTCGGCTTTGCCTTTGACCGACTGGCGCAGGGACAATGCGATACGCGCGGCGGTCTGGGTCAGGTCTTCACCGAGGACAAAGATCGCGTCGTGGTCTTCGATGTCGCGCATGTTCGGCACCGGCAGCGGGCTGTCGTTCAGCACCTGCAGGACCAGGCGAATGCGCTCCAGCTCAGCGGCTTCGATACCGGAGTAGAAGTGCTCGGCGCCGACCAGTTCGCGCAACGCGAAGTTGCTTTCGAGGCTGGCGCGTGGCGAACCGATACCAACGATATTGCGGCCGCGCAACAGATCGGCGGCTTTATCCAGTGCTTCGTCGGTGCTCAGCTTGGCGCCATCGGCCAACAGCGGCTGGCGTGGGCGGTCTTCGCGGTTGACGTAGCCATAGCCGAAACGGCCACGGTCGCACAGGAAGTACTGGTTGACCGAACCGTTGAAGCGGTTTTCGATCCGACGCAATTCGCCGTAGCGCTCGCCCGGGGAAATATTGCAACCGCTGGAGCAGCCATGGCAGATGCTCGGCGCGAACTGCATGTCCCACTTACGGTTGTAGCGCTCGGAGTGCGTCTTGTCGGTGAACACACCGGTCGGGCAGACCTCGGTGAGGTTGCCGGAGAACTCGCTTTCGAGCACGCCGTCTTCAACGCGACCGAAGTACACGTTGTCGTGGGCGCCGAATACGCCCAGGTCGGTGCCGCCGGCGTAGTCTTTATAGAAACGCACGCAACGGTAGCAGGCGATGCAGCGGTTCATTTCGTGGGAAATGAACGGGCCGAGGTCCTGGTTCTGGTGGGTACGCTTGGTGAAGCGATAACGGCGCTCGTTGTGGCCGGTCATCACCGTCATGTCTTGCAGGTGGCAGTGACCGCCTTCCTCACAGACCGGGCAGTCGTGGGGGTGGTTGGTCATCAGCCATTCGACAACGCTGGCGCGGAACGCCTTGGATTCTTCATCTTCGATGGAGATCCAGGTGTTGTCGGTGGCGGGTGTCATGCAGGACATGACGATACGACCACGGGTGTCGTTCTCGTCGGTGTACTGCTTGACCGCACACTGGCGACAGGCACCGACGCTACCAAGGGCTGGGTGCCAGCAGAAATAAGGGATGTCGAGGCCTAGTGAGAGACATGCCTGTAACAGGTTGTCTGCCCCATCGACTTCGAGCGCTTTGCCGTCTACGTGGATAGTGGCCATGGTTCAAAGTTCTTCGTTGGCCCGTTGTCAGCGGGCGTGGCTAATGGAATCTTGTTATTCATGTGCATCTACACAGCCATAAAGGCGTCAGCACATGAGCAGTTGAAGGGCACGGACCCTTCGCCTGGTTAAGCGTTACGCGCCGACTACGATCGGCCTCGCCAGAGGCGGAACGGCGGCGCTGGTAGGCGCGATGCCGGCTTCGAACTCCGAGCGGAAGTATTTGATTGCGCTGCCCAATGGCTCCACGGCGCCCGGTGCGTGAGCACAGAAGGTCTTGCCTGGGCCGAGGAAACCGACCAGACCCAGCAGCGTCTCGATGTCGCCTGGCTGGCCTTCGCCTTTCTCGATGGCCATCAAGAGCTTCACGCTCCAAGGCAAACCGTCACGGCACGGGGTGCAGAAACCGCAGGATTCGCGGGAGAAGAACTCTTCCATGTTGCGCAGCAGGGACACCATGTTGACGCTGTCGTCCACCGCCATGGCCAGGCCGGTACCCATGCGGGTGCCCACTTTGGCGATGCCGCCGGCGTACATTTGTGCGTCCAGGTGTTCCGGCAACAGGAAGCCGGTGCCGGCGCCGCCTGGCTGCCAGGCCTTGAGGGTGTAGCCATCGCGCATGCCGCCGGCGTAGTCCTCGAACAGCTCGCGTGCAGTTACGCCAAATGGCAGTTCCCACAGGCCAGGGTTCTTGACCTTGCCGGAGAAGCCCATGAGCTTGGTGCCCATGTCTTCGCTGCCTTCGCGGGCCAACGATTTGTACCACTCCACGCCGTCGCCGATGATTGCCGGCACGTTGCACAGGGTCTCGACGTTGTTCACGCATGTCGGCTTGCCCCACACGCCCACGGCGGCAGGGAAGGGCGGTTTGGAGCGCGGGTTGGCGCGGCGGCCTTCGAGGGAGTTGATCAGTGCGGTTTCTTCACCGCAGATGTAACGCCCGGCGCCGGTGTGCACGAACAGTTCGAAGTCAAAGCCCGAACCGAGGATGTTCTTGCCCAGCAGGCCGGCTGCCTTGGCTTCTTCCACTGCACGGGTGAGGTGCTTGGCGGCGGTGGTGTATTCGCCACGCAGGAAGATGTAGCCACGGTAGGTTTTCAGCGCGCGGGCACTGATCAGCATGCCTTCGATCAGCAGATGGGGCAGTTGCTCCATCAACATGCGGTCTTTCCAGGTGTTCGGCTCCATTTCATCCGCGTTGCACAGCAGGTAGCGGATGTTGATGGATTCGTCTTTGGGCATCAGGCCCCACTTAACACCCGTGGGGAAGCCTGCACCGCCGCGACCTTTAAGGCCGGCGTCTTTCACGGTCTGGACGATATCGTCCTGGGCCATGTCGGCGAAGGCTTTGCGCGCAGCCGCGTAACCGTTCTTGGCCTGGTACTCGTCGAGCCATACCGCCTCGCCGTCGTCACGCAGGCGCCAGGTCAGCGGGTGAGTCTCGGCCGACCGCTTGATGCGGTTGGCAGGACCGAAGGAAGTCAGGGTCATACGTAGCCCTCGAGCAATTGGGTGACGCCAGCAGGCTGAACGTCACCGAATGTGTCGTCGTCGATCATCAACGCCGGCGCCTTGTCGCAGTTACCCAGGCAGCACACCGGCAGCAGCGTAAAGCGGCCGTCCGGCGTGGTCTGACCCAGGCCGATGCCCAGCTTGTTCTGAATCTCACTGACCACGGACTCGTGGCCACCGATGTAGCAGACCATGCTGTCGCACACGCGAATGATGTGGCGACCTACCGGCTGGCGGAAGATCTGGCTGTAGAACGTGGCCACGCCTTCAACGTCGCTGGCAGGGATGCCGAGGATTTCGCCGATGGCGTAGAGGGCGCCGTCCGGCACCCAGCCACGTTCCTTCTGGACGATCTTCAAGGCTTCGATAGACGCCGCACGCGGGTCTTCGTAGTGATGCAGCTCGTGCTCGATGGCCGAGCGCTCGGTTTCACTCAAGGTGAAACGGTCTGTCTGGATAAGCGTGCTATTCATGCTTAGCGGTCCACGTCGGCCATAACGAAATCGATACTACCCAGGTACGCAATCAAGTCCGCGACCATTTCACCTTTGATCACCGAAGGGATCTGCTGCAGGTGCGGGAAGCTTGGAGTACGAATCCGGGTGCGGTAGCTCATGGTGCCGCCATCGCTCGTCAGGTAATAACTGTTGATACCCTTGGTCGCTTCGATCATCTGGAAGGATTCGTTGGCCGGCATGACCGGGCCCCACGAAACCTGCAGGAAGTGCGTGATCAGGGTTTCGATGTGTTGCAGCGTGCGCTCTTTCGGCGGCGGCGTGGTCAGCGGGTGATCCGCCTTGTACGGGCCGGCCGGCATGTTGCGCATGCACTGCTCGATGATCTTCAGGCTCTGGCGCATTTCTTCGACGCGCACGATGCAACGGTCGTAGGCATCGCCATTGGCCGCCAACGGCACTTCGAATTCGAAGTTCTCGTAGCCGGAGTACGGGCGCGCTTTACGCAGGTCGAAATCGCAACCGGTGGAACGCAGGCCAGCACCGGTGACGCCCCATTCCAGGGCTTCTTTGGTGTTGTACGCCGCGACGCCGATGGTCCGGCCCTTGAGGATGCTGTTGTCCAGGGCGGCTTTCTGGTATTCGTCCAGACGCTTGGGCATCCAGTCGATGAACTCTTTTACCAGGCNTTCCCAGCCATTTGGCAGGTCGTGCGCGACACCGCCGATGCGGTACCAGGCCGGGTGCAGACGGAAACCGGTGATGGCTTCGATGACCTTGTAGGCGCGCTGACGGTCGGTGAACGTGAAGAACACCGGGGTCATGGCACCGACGTCCTGGATGTAAGTCCCCAGGAACAGCAGGTGGCTGGTGATCCGGAAGAACTCGGCCATCATGATGCGGATGGTGTCGACGCGGTCCGGTACCTTGATACCGGCCAGCTTCTCGACCGAGAGCACGTACGGCAGGTTGTTCATCACGCCGCCGAGGTAGTCGATACGGTCGGTGTACGGGATGAAACTGTGCCAGGACTGGCGCTCGGCCATCTTCTCGGCACCACGGTGGTGGTAGCCGACGTCAGGCACGCAGTCGACGATTTCTTCGCCGTCCAGTTGCAGGATGATGCGGAAGGCACCGTGAGCCGAAGGGTGGTTCGGGCCCAGGTTGAGGAACATGTAGTCCTCGTTGGTGCCGGAGCGCTTCATGCCCCAGTCTTCCGGACGGAAGCGTGCAGCCTCTTCTTCAAGCTGTTGCTTGGCGAGCGTCAGGCTGAACGGATCGAATTCGGTGGCGCGCGCAGGGTAGTCCTTGCGCAGCGGGTGACCTTCCCAGGTTGGCGGCATCATGATGCGCGTCAGGTGCGGGTGGCCGGGGAAGTCGATACCGAACATGTCCCAGACTTCACGCTCGTACCAGCTGGCGTTCGGCCAGATACCGGTCACGGTCGGCACGCTCAGGTCGCTTTCGGAGAGGGCGACCTTGATCATCACGTCGCTGTTACGTTCGATCGACATCAAGTGATAGAACACAGTGAAGTCGGCGCCGCTTGGCAGCCCTTGACGCTTGGTGCGCAGACGCTCGTCCACGCCGTGCAGGTCATAAAGCATGACGTACGGCTTGGGCAGGTTGCGCAGGAACGTCAGGACTTCGACGAGCTTGGCACGCGCCACCCACAGCACCGGCATACCGGTACGTGTGGCCTGGGCGGTGAAGGCGTCAGGGCCAAAACGGTTATTGAGTTCGACGACCACATCCTGGTCGTCTGCCTTATAAGGCGGGATGTACAGAGCACTGCCTGTAGTCATGGTTTTTTATCGCTTTCGGTCAACGTAAAGAATGAAGCCAGGTTTTCGTTCTATAAAAGAAGCGGTGCTGGATCAGACTTCGTCGGGGCTGCGCAGGTTGGTGACTGCGATTCGCTGTTCGCGGCGCTGTTCCTTTTGCGAAGGCATCTCGGCGCGGTAAACGCCTTGATCGCCGACAACCCAGGAAAGTGGACGACGCTCCTTGCCAATCGATTCCTGCAACAGCATCAAGCCTTGCAGAAATGCTTCAGGGCGGGGCGGGCAGCCAGGCACGTAGACGTCCACGGGCAGGAACTTGTCCACCCCTTGAACGACGGAGTAGATGTCGTACATGCCACCGGAGTTGGCGCACGAACCCATGGAGATAACCCATTTAGGTTCGAGCATTTGCTCGTAGAGACGCTGAATGATCGGCGCCATCTTGATAAAGCAGGTTCCGGCGATAACCATGAAATCCGCCTGACGCGGTGATGCCCGGATAACTTCGGCGCCAAAGCGCGCGATGTCGTGGGGCGCCGTGAAGGCGGTGGTCATTTCCACGTAGCAGCAGGACAGACCGAAGTTGTACGGCCACAGGGAGTTCTTACGTCCCCAGTTGACCGCGCCACTCAGCACGTCTTCCAGCTTGCCCATGTAGATGTTTTTGTGGACTTGATCTTCTAACGGATCGGAAACGGTTTCCCGTTCGCCGATTGGGTACTGATCGTTAGGAGCATCCGGGTCGATCCTGGTGAGATTGTATTGCATCGCCAAAGCCTCATTGTTTCAGCTTCGCTTGCCGCTTACGACGAGCTTCCGGAGCCCAGTCAAGGGCGCCCACTCGAAATAGGTAGACAAGGCCTGCCAACAGAATTGCTATGAAAACGAGGGCTTCGACGAATCCGGTCCAGCCGCTTTCGCGGACGGACACAGACCAGGCAAAGAGAAAGAGGGCTTCGATATCGAAGATCACGAACAGCATCGCGACCAGATAGAATTTGGCTGAGAGCCGCAAGCGGGCGCCACCTGTAGGTAGCATGCCGGACTCGAACGGTTCGTTTTTGCTGCGGCCCCAGGCTTTTGACCCGAGGAGGCTGGAGACACCAAGCATGAAGGCACAAAGGCCGACAACACCGAGGAGGAAAATGGCAAAGCCCCAGTTGTGGGCCATGAGTCCTGTCGCTTCGGTCATGCTGGAAATCCTTAACAGAGAGCAAAGGTCTCTGAGCTCGAAAAAGTAACGATGCAGTGACGATATGTCGCACTGCAATCAATCGCGGTGATTTTATGGCNNAACACCGTGCAAGTAAAATTCCTATAGCGAAATTATTTATAGGAATAAGGACATAACGCACCTTCAAAGCCCCGCAGCCCATGCGTTGCGGGCATTAGCCGGGTTTTCATCAATATTGTTTTGTAGAGAATGTAACGAGCATAGTTGCGGCTAAATGATAATCAATATTATTTGGCAGGGTTTTTAAACTGTTTAACGGGTAGATGAGTGGGAAGTTGCCTTATATAGCTTTTAATGCAAGTAGCGGCGATGCACGTTTTACCTCGGTTTTTTGCTCGCGGTACCGCTCTGGANCGCTGGGTGGTCATGGTGGCGTTTCCTTGTTGGAGCGAGGCTTGCCCGCGAATAAGGCCCCCGATCCTTCCGGGACATCGCGTAATCGTTCTTCNCCAAATTTTGGGTTGAGTCGTTCCCTGTGGTGGGGATGAAATCGCGGGCAAAAAAACGCCCCGAACCAGTCGGGGCGTCAGATGTGCGACGTTGCGGTTAGGTCTTCCGTGATGCCGCAATGGCCGTGTACTCAGTTGATCAGTGGAACTGTTCTTCTTCGGTCGAACCGGTCAGCGCGGTCACGGACGAACTGCCGCCCTGGATCACGGTGGTCATGTCGTCGAAGTAGCCGGTGCCCACTTCCTGCTGGTGCGCCACAAAGGTGTAGCCTTTGGAGGCGTCAGCGAACTCCTGCTCTTGCAGCTTCACGTAGGCCGTCATGTCGTTGCGGGCGTAGTCGTGCGCCAGGTTGAACATGCTGTGCCACATGTTGTGAATGCCGGCCAGGGTGATGAACTGGTGCTTGTAGCCCATAGCGGACAGTTCGCGCTGGAATTTGGCGATGGTCGCGTCGTCCAGGTTCTTCTTCCAGTTGAAAGAAGGCGAGCAGTTGTAGGACAGCAGTTGGTCCGGGTATTCCTTCTTGATCGCTTCGGCGAAGCGACGCGCTTCGTCCAGGTCCGGCTTGGCGGTTTCGCACCAGATCAGGTCGGCGTACGGCGCGTAGGCCAGGCCGCGAGCGATGGCCTGGTCGAGGCCGGCGCGTACTTTATAGAAGCCTTCCTGAGTACGCTCGCCGGTTACGAATGGCTTGTCGTACGGGTCGCAATCGGAAGTCAGCAGGTCAGCAGCGTTGGCGTCGGTACGTGCCAGGATGATGGTCGGAGTGCCAGCCACGTCAGCGGCCAAGCGCGCAGCGGTCAGCTTCTGTACGGCTTCCTGGGTAGGCACCAGTACCTTGCCGCCCATGTGCCCGCACTTCTTCACCGAAGCCAGTTGGTCTTCGAAGTGAACGCCCGCGGCGCCAGCCTCGATCATGCTTTTCATCAGCTCGTAGGCGTTCAGCACGCCGCCGAAACCGGCTTCAGCATCCGCCACGATCGGTGCGAAGTAGTCGATGTAGCCTTCGTCGCCCGGGCCTTTACCGGCTTTCCACTGGATCTGGTCGGCACGACGGAACGAGTTGTTGATGCGCTTGACCACGGTTGGCACCGAGTCCACCGGGTACAGCGACTGGTCGGGGTACATGGATTCAGCGGAGTTGTTGTCCGCTGCCACTTGCCAGCCGGACAGGTAGATCGCCTGGATACCGGCTTTCACCTGCTGGACTGCCTGGCCGCCGGTCAGGGCGCCCATGCAGTTGACGAAATCTTTGTCAGGACGGAAGGAAGGCTTGGCACCTTGGGTTACCAGGTTCCACAGCTTCTCGGCGCCGAGTTTTGCAAAGGTGTGCTCAGGTTGAACCGAGCCACGCAGGCGGACGACGTCAGCAGCGGAATAAGCGCGGGTCACGCCTTTCCAGCGTGGGTTTTCAGCCCAGTCTTTTTCAAGGGCTGCAATTTGCTGTTCGCGTGTCAGTGCCATGGAGATAAACCTCGTCGCATAGGTCTGGGTGGAAAATTCCTGCTCCTGCCAAGTACGCGATTCAATTGGGGCGTAAGAGGCTGCTCGCTGACCAGAAGCTTAGGTGGTCAAGTCGGATTCGGCGGGATTGGCGACGGGATGAACGAGTAGCGAGAGGGGAGTTGAGCAGGTAAGGGCGAACTGGGAACNGTCTTCGGGCGTCGTGGGCCTTGGTACGATCCATCAGTGTGTAGCCGGGTTACCT
>NZ_NMOJ01000036.1 GCF_002251635.1 Pseudomonas mandelii | reverse complement strand
GTTANGCTTCCGTCCCTCGGGACAACTTCGTTCCAGTCGCAACCTCGTCAAACACACCTTGTGGGCGGTACAGACACGAATCGGCTCAGATGGGTAGCTTAGAGCGACGATCCGAAGGCCCTTGCCAGGGCCCCTGATTAGCGGGAGCGAGGTCATCATGCCCATGCTTTTTTGGATCGTCAAACGTTTTGTAGTGCTTTTTTTNAGGCACTACATCTTTGGTCTAATAAGACTAATCAGTCAGTTTTCGGTGGTTTAGTCCAAAGTATCGACTTTCACCCGCAACGTCATGTCATCCCGGCCCTGAGTCGAGTAGCTGCGGGTCAGGCCCTGTTTATCGGCCTGAGTCTGGCGGTTTACACCGGCCAGGGTGATCCACTCGCCCAGACGTCCTGTGACAGTTGTGTCGGTACTTTGCACATTCACTACATCGGGACGTTCCTGGCTCATGCGGTCACGGTTGGTACTGATCGAGAGGTGAACGATGTCGCCGGTGACGCTGGCGGTGACGTAGAAGCCCTGGGTGACGTTGCGGTACTCGGTCTGGCTGCGCAGGTCGCCGTAGGAATCGGTCTGAGAGCTGGTGAGCGGTACGCTTTGGCCGACCTGAATCAGCGCCGGTGCACCTTCACTGGCCTGAATCTGCTGGATGCCGCCATCGCGGCTGTCGGTGCTGCGATTGATGATGCGTGTCTGGCTCGGCTTGGCGCCGTTGATCGAGTAACCCTGGTCGCCCTGGAAGTTGTTTTCGTTGGTGTCGACGGTGATCAGCAGGCGCTTGGCGGCAACGTCGAGTTGTGCAACAAGGGCCTTAAGTTCGTCGATCTTGCGTTGATCGGCATTGACGATCAGCTGGTTGCCGTAGGCGCTGACCTGACCGTCCTTGCCAATGAAATCCTGCGCCATGGGGAGCATATCGGCACTGGTGCGGTAGTTCAGGGGCACGATCTCGGTGGCTGCCATGACTGAAAAACTGCACGTCAGCAGCAGCGTGGTGAGTAGGGTGCGTAGGGACATATCCGTTATCTCCGACATCTTGAAGTGTTGATATTGCCAGTTTGTCGGCCCGGCGTGGGGCAAGTTGAATCGTAGACAGCAAAACGCCCCGGCATCCGGGGATGGCGGGGCGTTTTGTGTGTTCTTTAGGCCGCCTTCGCGGGCAGGCCTCGCACCTAAGGTTCAGCATAAATCCTGTAGGAGCGAGGCTTGCCNTTCAGCATAAATCCTGTAGGAGCGAGGCTTGCCCGCGAAGGGTGCGACTCGGTGTCAGACCGAGTGCCGCACCATGTCCACATGCGGAATCCCGGCTTCCAGGAACTCCTCACTGACCAGGCTGAAGCCCAGGCGCTGATAGAACGCCGTGGCCTGGACCTGTGCGCTCAGCATTTGCTGCTTCAGATCGCGCTTCTCGGCTTCACCGATCACCGCTTGCATCAGCGCATCGCCGACTTTCAAACCGCGCCAGTCTTTGAGCACTGATACCCGGCCGATGTGCCCATCGGGCAGCAGGCGGGCGGTGCCAATTGGAAAGTCGCCTTCGAAGGCCAGAAAATGCACCGCCGTTGCGTCATCGGCATCCCATTCCAGCTCTGGCGGAACGGATTGCTCGGCAATGAACACCGTCTCACGAATGCGCCGGATCTCGGCGTTGTCCTTTTGCCAGTCTGCGACACGAACGTGAATTTTACTCATCGGCAAATCCCAGGCTTCCTTGCTTGANCAGTTCACACAGCAGGCCGCGGCCGTCTTCGTCGCTCAGCCACTCGCCCAGATTGTCGGTGTGCAGGGAGTCGGCAGCGCAGATCAGTTTCAACAGCTCGCGCAGTTTGCCGGGCAGGTAACGGCTCTGGCCGCTGGCGAACAGCAACACGTCGTCNTCGACTTCGGACCAGGCCAGGCGTGCGCTTGGGTTGCGGATCAGTATCGCGCCTTGCTCCAGGCTGGCGAGCAGGTCGTCTTCTTCGATCTCTTCCGGGCCCACCACCAGCTCCGGGTAGCGCGGCTCNGTCATGAACTGGCCGAACCAGGTCAGCAGCATGCGCTCGTCACTCATGTGCTCGGCCAGCAGGCCTTTNAGGCGATCAAGGGCGTCATGCTGGATTTGGTGCGGATCAACCGCAGGCAGCGCGTCGGCGTCGGTGTAGCGTTCTTCGTCCGACAGGAACTGGCTGAGGAAGTCGGTGAAGTGGGTCAATACTTCAGCGGCGCTCGGTGCGCGGAAGCCGACCGAGTAGGTCATGCAGTCATCTTCAGCGATGCCGAAGTGCGCGAGGCGCGGCGGCAGGTAGAGCATGTCGCCGGGTTCCAGCACCCATTCTTCACTTTGCTCGAATTCGGCGAGGATGCGCAGGTCGGCGTGCTGCAGCAACGGGCTCTCGGAGTTGCACATCTGGCCGATTTTCCAGTTGCGCTTGCCTTGGGCCTGCAACAGGAACACGTCGTAGTTATCGAAGTGCGGGCCGACGCTGCCGCCAGGTGCGGCAAAGCTGATCATCACGTCGTCGATGCGCCAGCTTGGCAGGAAGCGGAAGTGCTCCAGCAGCTCGGCCACTTCCGGCACGAACTGGTCAACGGCCTGAACCAGCAGGGTCCAGTCGCGCTCAGGCAGGGTGCTGAANNCGTCTTCGGCGAACGGGCCGCGACGCANTTCCCATGGGCGCTCGCCGTGCTCGATCACCAGGCGCGATTCGACTTCTTCTTCCAGGGCCAAGCCGGCCAGTTCGTCGGCATCGATCGGGCTTTCGAAATCAGGGATGGCCTGACGAATCAGCAACGGTTTTTTCTGCCAGTAGTCGCGCAGGAATTCGCGTGCCGTGATGCCGCCCAGAAGTTGAAGAGGAATATCAGGATTCATGTGTAACCTATTGAAAAAAAGCACTTTTAAGACAGGAATAAAAACGCCCGGCGCGGCCGGGCGTCTCAAANGGG
>NZ_NMOJ01000035.1 GCF_002251635.1 Pseudomonas mandelii | reverse complement strand
CTTGCGCTAAATCAGATGCGCTTGGCTTGCGCCACCGCGTTGCCGATGTAGTTGGCCGGGGTGAGCAATTTCAGCTCGGCCTTGGCGGCGGCAGGCATATCCAGGCCGTCGATGAAAGTTTGCAGCGCGTCGGAGGTGATGCCCTTGCCGCGCGTCAATTCTTTCAGCTTTTCGTAAGGGTTTTCGATGTTGTAGCGGCGCATCACGGTCTGGATCGGTTCGGCCAATACTTCCCAGCACGCATCCAGGTCGGCGGCGATTTTCTGCGCGTTGAGTTCCAGTTTGCTGATGCCTTTGAGGCTGGCTTCGTACGCGATCACGCTGTGGGCGAAGCCTACGCCGAGGTTGCGCAGTACGGTGGAGTCGGTCAGGTCGCGCTGCCAGCGGGANATCGGCAGCTTGCTCGCCAAATGCTGGAACAGCGCGTTGGCGATACCGAGGTTGCCTTCGGAGTTTTCGAAGTCGATCGGGTTGACCTTGTGCGGCATGGTCGAGGAACCGATTTCACCGGCAATGGTGCGCTGCTTGAAATAGCCCAGGGAAATGTAGCCCCAGATATCGCGATCGAAGTCGATCAGGATGGTGTTGAAGCGCGCAATGGCGTCGAACAGCTCGGCGATGTAGTCGTGCGGTTCGATCTGAGTGGTGTACGGGTTGAAACCCAGGCCCAGTTCGTCTTCGATGAAGGCGCGGGCGTTTTCTTCCCAGTCGATTTCGGGGTAGGCCGACAGGTGCGCGTTGTAGTTACCTACGGCACCGTTGATCTTGCCCAGCAGCGGCACGGCGGCGACTTGGGCGATCTGGCGCTCCAGGCGGTACACCACGTTCGCCAGCTCTTTACCCAGGGTGGTCGGCGACGCCGGCTGACCGTGGGTGCGCGACAGCATTGGCACGTCGGCGAAACGGATGGCCAGTTCGCGGATAGCGTTGGCGGTCTGGCGCATCAGCGGCAGCATTACGTCATCACGGCCTTCGCGCAGCATCAGGGCGTGGGACAGGTTGTTGATGTCCTCGCTGGTGCAGGCAAAGTGGATGAACTCGCTGACCTGGGCCAGTTCCGGCAGCTTGGCCGCTTGCTCTTTGAGCAGGTACTCAATGGCTTTGACGTCGTGGTTGGTGGTGCGCTCGATCTCTTTCACACGCTCGGCGTGCTCCAGGGAGAAGTTTTCCGCCAGGGTGTTCAGTACAGCGTTGGCTTCGGCGGAAAACGCCGGCACTTCGCTGATGGCGGGGTGAGCGGCCAGGCGCTGGAGCCAGCGCACTTCAACCAGGACACGAGCACGGATCAAACCGTATTCGCTGAAAATAGGGCGCAGGGCCTGGGTTTTGCCGGCGTAGCGGCCGTCAACAGGGGAAACCGCAGTGAGCGAAGAGAGCTGCATGGGGTGTTCTCGGACAGTCGGGCAACGAAATGGGGCGCGTATCATACATGAAAAAATCCGCCGGTCCGTTGCCAACTGACCGGCGTATTACGCGTTACAGATCTAAAGCAGTGTTGCGGGCGCGGTTCAGCTGCTGCGCATCAGCGGGTAAAGCTCTTTGAGTAACTTGCGACGACTGATCACCAGTTGCCAACGATGGCCGCCCAATTGCCGCCACAACCGTGCCGAGCGAATACCGGCCAGGAGCAGGGCGCGGATTTTCGACGCGTTATTGGGTTGCTGCAGGTTGCGCATGTCACCGTGGACCTGGATTCGCTGGCGCAAGGTGCTCAAGGTGTCCTGGTACAGCGCGCCGCAGGCGGCGATCACGTTTTCGTGGGCCGGGCCGAAGTGTTCCACCTGGGACTGAATCTGCGGCAGGCGTTTGCCGATGGTTTCGAGCATGTCNTCGCGCTTGGCCAACTGACGCTCCAGGCCGAGCATGGCCAGGGCGTAACGCAGCGGTTCGCGCTGCAGGGTGCTCGGGTCGCGTTCCAGGGCGCCGATCAGCGCGCGATAACCTTCGCGCAGCGCCAAATCGTCACCGCCATAGACTTCCAGGGTGTCCTTGGGGTCGCGGATCAGCAAGCTGCCGAGCATGCAGGTCAGGCCGGCTTCGGTGACCTGGCCGGTCTTGGCGATCTTGTCGACGAGGACGGCGGCGAGAAACACGCCGCCCAGCGCCGTCAGTTGCTCCTGAGTGGGGTTCATGCCTTGCTGCTCCANGGCTCGGCGACTTCAATCACGCCACCGCCCAGGCAAATTTCGCCGTCATAGAACACCACGGACTGGCCAGGAGTGACCGCGCGTTGCGGGTCATCAAAGGTGGCGCGATAGCCGGTGGCGGTTTTTTCCAGGGTGCAGGGCTGATCACTCTGGCGATAGCGCACTTTGGCGGTCAGGCGGCGCGGAGTGCTCAAGTCGACAGGGTTGACCCAGTAGATCTCCGAAGCGAGCAGGGCGCCGGAGAACAGCAGTGGGTGTTCATTGCCCTGGCCGACGATCAGTACGTTGTGCTCCAGATCCTTGATCAGCACGTACCACGGCTCTTCGCCGGCGTCTTTCAAACCGCCGATACCCAGGCCCTGGCGCTGGCCGATGGTGTGGTACATCAGGCCATGGTGAAGGCCGATGACTTCACCTTCGGTGGTTTTGATCTCGCCCGGTTGCGCCGGCAGGTACTGCTTGAGAAAGTCGCTGAAACGGCGCTCACCGATAAAGCAGATCCCGGTGGAATCCTTTTTCTTGGCGGTGGCCAGGCCGTGTTTCTCGGCAATCTTGCGCACCTCGGGCTTTTCCAGCTCGCCTACCGGGAACAGGGTCTTGGCGATCTGTTCGCCGCCGACGGCATGCAGGAAGTAGCTCTGGTCCTTGTTCGGGTCCAGGCCTTTAAGCAGTTCGGTGTGACCCTCGATGTCGCGACGGCGCACATAGTGGCCAGTGGCGATCAGGTCGGCGCCGAGGATCATGGCGTAGTCGAGGAACGCCTTGAACTTGATTTCGCGGTTACACAGGATGTCCGGGTTCGGCGTGCGGCCTGCCTTGTATTCGGCCAGGAAGTGCTCGAACACGTTGTCCCAGTACTCCGCGGCGAAGTTGGCGGTGTGCAGCTTGATGCCGATCTTGTCGCACACGGCCTGGGCGTCCGCCAGGTCGTCCATGGCGGTGCAGTATTCCGTTCCATCGTCTTCTTCCCAGTTCTTCATGAACAGGCCTTCCACCTCATAACCCTGCTCCATGAGCAGAACGGCGGAAACGGAAGAATCCACGCCGCCGGACATGCCGACGATGACGCGCTTCTTTTGTGTGTCAGAAGGGGCTGGATCACGCATAGGGTTTCAACGGGTGTCTTGAAAAAGGACGCGATTCTATCAGGCCCAAGCCCTCAAGGCTAAAGAGAAGGGCGGATCAATTCGAGACTGTGGCGCTGGCCGGCCAAATAATCATCGATACAGCGGATGATCAGTTCGCTGCGCCAGTTTTCGCGCTGTGCCATGAGTTCGTCACGCGTCAGCCATTTTGCGCCGACGATGCCGTCGTCCAGTTGATAGTCGGGATGGTGTTTGAGGGNCTTGGCGGTGAAGCACACGCGCTGGTAGGTCACGCCGTTGCTGGGGGCGGTGTACAGGTAAATCCCGACAATGCCGGTGGCTTCGACGTCCCAGCCGGTTTCTTCGAGGGTCTCGCGCACGGCGGCTTCGGTCAGGGTTTCGTTCGGGTCCAGGTGGCCGGCGGGCTGGTTGAGCACGGCGCGGCCGCCCTTGAGTTCTTCGACCATCAGGAAGCGGCCGTTGTCTTCGACGAGGGTGGCGACGGTGATGTGGGGTTTCCAGTCCATGAAGCGTCCTCAAATGTTGAATAGTGAAATACAGGACCTGTGGGGGCTGGCTTGCCTGCGATAGCGGTGGGTCAGTCGACATCA
>NZ_NMOJ01000034.1 GCF_002251635.1 Pseudomonas mandelii | reverse complement strand
TGGTGGCNGATANACCGCTATCGCGAGCAAGCCCGCTCCCACATTTTGATCCGGTTTCTTCAGCAAAAAGCGCAGTGGGCACAAACAGAAACCCCGGCACGGGGCCGGGGCTTCTTTGCATCCTTACAACCTTACTTCAACTTGGCAATGGCCGCGTTGAGGGTGTTGCTTGGGCGCATGGCGTTGCTGGTCAGCTCCGGGTTCGGTGCGTAGTANCCACCGATGTCCACTGGCTTGCCCTGTACGGCGTTCAGCTCGGCAACGATGGTCGCCTCGTGTTCGCTCAGGGTTTTAGCCAGCTCGCCGAACTGCGCTTGCAGTGCCGTGTCTTCGGTCTGGGCGGCCAGGGCTTGAGCCCAGTACAGCGCCAGGTAGAAGTGGCTGCCGCGGTTGTCGATGTTGCCGACTTTGCGCGATGGCGACTTGTTGTTGTCGAGGAACTGGCCGGTGGCCTGGTCCAGGGTCTTGGACAGCACCAGGGCTTTCGGGTTGTTGTAAGTCACACCCAAATGCTCAAGGGAAGCGGCCAGGGCCAGGAACTCGCCCAGGGAATCCCAGCGCAGGAAGTTCTCTTCAACCAGCTGTTGCACGTGCTTGGGAGCCGAACCGCCGGCGCCGGTTTCGAACAGGCCACCGCCGTTCATCAGCGGTACGATCGACAGCATCTTGGCGCTGGTGCCCAGTTCCATGATCGGGAACAGGTCGGTCAGGTAGTCGCGCAGTACGTTGCCGGTCACCGAGATGGTGTCCTGGCCCTTGCGGGTACGCTCCAGGGTGAACTTCATCGCGTCGACCGGCGACATGATGCGGATGTCCAGGCCTTCGGTGTTGTGGTCTTTCAGGTAAGCCTGAACTTTCTCAACCACGACGCCGTCGTGAGCGCGCTGTGGGTCCAGCCAGAAAATCGCTGGGGTGTTGCTGGCGCGGGCACGGTTGACGGCCAGTTTGACCCAGTCCTGGATCGGTGCGTCTTTGGTCTGGCACATGCGGAAGATGTCGCCGGCTTCAACAGCCTGTTCCAGCAGGGTGCNGCCCTTGCTGTCGGTGACGCGCACGACGCCGTCAGCCTTGATCTGGAAGGTCTTGTCGTGGGAGCCGTACTCTTCGGCTTTCTTCGCCATCAGGCCAACGTTTGGCACGCTGCCCATGGTGGTTGGGTCGAAAGCGCCATGCGCCTTGCAGTCTTCAATGACGGCTTGGTAGATGGTGGCGTAGCAGCGATCCGGGATCACCGCCTTGGTGTCGTGCAACTGGCCGTCGGTGCCCCACATTTTGCCGGAGTCACGGATCATTGCCGGCATCGAGGCGTCGACGATCACGTCGCTCGGCACGTGCAGGTTGGTGATGCCTTTGTCGGAGTTGACCATCGCCAGGGAAGGACGAGCGGCGTAGACCGCCTGAATGTCAGCTTCGATCTGTGCTTGCTGGTCGGCAGGCAGTGCCTTGATGCGAGCGTAAAGGTCGCCGATGCCGTTGTTCAGGTTGAAGCCGATCTGCTCCAGCACGACAGCGTGCTTGGCCAGGGCATCTTTATAGAACTCGGCAACGATCTGGCCGAACATGATCGGGTCGGAGACCTTCATCATGGTGGCTTTCAGGTGGACCGACAGCAGCACGCCTTGTTTCTTGGCGTCTTCGATCTCGGCAGCGATGAAGCTGCGCAGAGCATTTTTGCTCATGACCGCGCAATCGAGGATCTCACCGGCTTGCACGGTGGTTTTTTCTTTCAGGACGGTGGTGTTGCCGTCTTGAGCGATCAGTTCGATTTTGACGGCATCAGCGGCGTCGATCAGTACGGCTTTTTCGCTGCCGTAGAAGTCGCCGTTGCTCATGTGAGCGATGTGCGATTTGGAGTCCGCAGCCCAGGCGCCCATTTTGTGCGGGTGCTTGCGGGCGTAGTTCTTGACCGACAGCGGTGCGCGGCGGTCGGAGTTGCCTTCGCGCAGGACCGGGTTCACGGCGCTGCCCTTGACCTTGTCGTAACGTGCACGGGTTTCTTTTTCCGCGTCGGTGGTTACGGTTTCCGGGTAGTCCGGCAGGGCGTAGCCCTGGGCCTGCAGTTCCTTGATCGCAGCTTGCAGCTGCGGGGTCGAGGCGCTGATGTTAGGCAGCTTGATGATGTTGGCTTCAGGTGTAACGGCCAGGTCGCCCAGTTCGGCGAGGTGGTCCGGGACAGCTTTGTCACCCAATTGCTCGGGGAAGCTGGCCAGGATGCGCCCTGCAAGAGAGATATCGCGGGTTTCCACGGCGATATCAGCCGAAGCGGTGAAGGCCTCTACGATAGGCAGCAGTGAATAGGTGGCGAGGGCTGGTGCTTCGTCGGTGAAGGTGTAGATGATCTTCGAGCGGGTGGGCATATTCGGATTAACTCTCTTCTTTGCTGAAAGCGTGCGCAGAAACTCGAGATGCGCCGGGTGGAGCGCGTTCGTTCAAAGTCATCCATGAGCGAAATGTCGAGGTTTCTTCGCGGTGATGTTGGGTGCATCAGTCGAGCGTCAAGCGGGTGGACTGCGGTAACAGTCCTGCTTTTTCAGGCCCCAAGCCTCGTAGTAGAGAGGTCGGCCGTCGTGACTCTGTGGTCAGCGGGCGGCATTATACATAGGTAGCTGGCAATCTGCCGATGGTTCATATGCAACGATTCTCGTCCATTGGTCTAAAGGTCGCAGGGGCGAGGGGGGCGTAGAGTCTTGCACCGTGCTTGAGTTTGGCGCTTTTCCCTTTGCTTTCAGGCTTGTACGTCGCGAACTGTGCAGCTTTGCGGCAGATGGTTGGAACATAGGGTTTGCGTGCCGATTTAACTGGAGTAGGCTCGAACGCAGCCAGATGTTCAATCCATAGATGGAGTTCAGCATGGGATACAAGAAGATTCAGGTTCCGGCAGTCGGCGACAAAATCACCGTCAATGCAGACCATTCTCTCAATGTTCCTGACCAACCGATCATCCCTTATATAGAAGGCGACGGTATTGGCGTTGATATCAGCCCGGTCATGATCAAGGTTGTCGATGCTGCTGTTAAGAAGGCTTACGGCGGCGAGCGCAAAATTTCCTGGATGGAAGTCTACGCCGGGGAAAAAGCGACTCAGGTTTACGATCAGGACACCTGGCTCCCCCAGGAAACCCTGGATGCGGTCAAGGATTACGTGGTTTCCATCAAGGGCCCGCTGACCACACCGGTTGGCGGCGGCATTCGTTCGTTGAACGTGGCCCTGCGTCAACAGCTCGACCTGTATGTGTGTCTGCGCCCGGTGCGCTGGTTCGAAGGCGTGCCTAGCCCGGTCAAGAAGCCAGGCGACGTTGACATGACGATCTTCCGCGAGAACTCGGAAGATATTTACGCCGGTATCGAGTGGAAGGCCGGTTCGCCGGAAGCGATCAAGGTGATCAAGTTCCTGAAAGAAGAGATGGGCGTCACCAAGATTCGCTTCGATCAGGACTGCGGCATCGGCATCAAGCCAGTGTCCCTGGAAGGTACCAAGCGCCTGGTGCGCAAAGCCCTGCAGTATGTCGTGGATAACGACCGCGACTCGCTGACGATCGTGCACAAAGGCAACATCATGAAGTTCACCGAAGGTGCCTTCAAGGAGTGGGCCTACGAAGTGGCGGCTGAAGAGTTCGGTGCGACACTGCTCGACGGTGGCCCGTGGATGCAGTTCAAAAATCCGAAAACCGGCAAGAATGTGGTGGTCAAGGACGCTATTGCCGATGCGATGCTCCAGCAGATCCTGTTGCGTCCGGCCGAATACGATGTGATCGCGACCCTCAACCTGAACGGTGACTACCTCTCCGATGCCTTGGCGGCGGAAGTGGGCGGTATCGGTATTGCCCCGGGGGCCAACCTGTCCGACACCATTGCCATGTTCGAGGCGACCCACGGTACTGCGCCGAAGTACGCCGGCAAGGACCAGGTCAACCCGGGTTCCCTGATCCTGTCCGCAGAGATGATGCTGCGTCACATGGGGTGGACGGAGGCGGCTGACTTGATCATCAAGGGCACCAATGGTGCTATTTCGGCCAAGACTGTGACCTATGATTTCCACCGTCTGATGGAAGGCGCGAAACTGCTGTCTTCTTCGGCGTTTGGTGATGCGCTCATCTCGCACATGTAAACGAGTTCACGCACGACAAAAACCGCCCGATTCAGTGATTGAGTCGGGCGGTTTTTTTATGACTGGATGATCGGTCGTGTCAGCTCGACACTGTTTCTTGTTTGGTAGCAGGCGCGGTCTGTTCGTCAACGGAAGCGACAGAGCCAATCTTCACTGCGTGCAACCCTTTCGGGCCCTGGACGATATCGAAGCTTACGATTTGCCCGGCCTTGAGAGTCTTGTATCCGTCCATTTCAATGGCCGAATAGTGGGCAAAGAAATCAATAAGATGACCGTCTTCGTCGCGACCTTCTCTGGCGTCGGTGTTAATGAAGCCGAACCCCTTGGCATTGTTGAACCATTTCACCTTGCCGACTGACATACCCATATCCCTCTGCAACAGACTCCATCACTGGAGTATCATCCAGTACATCCGCAGTCGGACGAATAAATAAGGTTGACTGCGCGGACCTTTTTTACCCACTGTGGGTTCTATTGGTTGTAACACCGATTCGCCGATAGTCAAGGCGACCGTATAGTCAGAGTTGAAATTCCGGCAGGTCGCCCCCATCACCGTATTTGAACCACTGACGAACCTTTCTTTCCATGCATGCAATCAGCCAGATTCGACTAACATTCAATCAGGATCGCCCGGCTCTCCAAAAAGATCACCCGGGGACACACGAGGACGATTCTGCAGGCATTGCTGTTCAGGAGGCTAAGCCTGCTCTACAGGCGCCGCCGATGTACAAGGTGGTTTTGTTCAATGATGACTACACACCGATGGATTTCGTGGTCGAAGTGCTCGAGGTGTTTTTTAACCTGAACCGCGAGTTGGCGACCAAGGTAATGCTGGCCGTTCACACAGAAGGACGGGCAGTATGTGGAGTGTTTACCCGCGACATCGCCGAGACAAAGGCCATGCAGGTCAACCAGTACGCCAGGGAAAGCCAGCATCCGCTACTCTGTGAAATCGAGAAGGACGGTTAACGCCGACCACTTGGGTATGAGGTGAAGCTATGTTAAACCGCGAGCTCGAAGTCACTCTCAATCTTGCCTTCAAGGAGGCTCGTTCGAAGCGTCATGAATTCATGACCGTCGAACACCTGCTGCTGGCACTTTTGGATAACGAAGCTGCCGCCACCGTTCTGCGTGCGTGCGGCGCCAACCTCGACAAACTCAAGCATGACCTGCAGGAGTTTATCGACTCCACCACGCCACTGATCCCCGTGCATGACGAGGACCGTGAGACCCAGCCAACCCTGGGCTTCCAGCGTGTACTGCAACGTGCTGTTTTCCACGTACAGAGCTCGGGCAAACGCGAAGTGACTGGCGCTAACGTGCTGGTCGCCATTTTCAGCGAACAGGAAAGCCAGGCAGTGTTCCTGCTGAAACAGCAGAGCGTTGCCCGTATTGATGTCGTCAACTACATCGCCCACGGTATCTCCAAGGTGCCTGGGCACGGCGATCATTCCGAGGGTGAGCAGGATATGCAGGACGACGAGGGCGGTGAGTCTTCTTCTTCGGGCAATCCACTGGATGCCTATGCCAGCAACCTTAACGAACTCGCGCGCCAGGGTCGTATCGATCCGTTGGTAGGTCGTGAGCTGGAAGTCGAACGTGTCGCGCAGATCCTGGCGCGTCGTCGCAAAAACAATCCGTTGCTGGTGGGTGAGGCTGGCGTGGGTAAAACCGCGATCGCCGAAGGCCTGGCCAAGCGCATTGTTGATAACCAGGTGCCTGACTTGCTGGCCAACAGCGTCGTCTACTCCCTTGATCTCGGCGCGTTGCTCGCCGGGACCAAGTACCGTGGCGATTTCGAGAAGCGCTTCAAGGCGCTGCTCGGCGAGCTGAAAAAACGCCCGCAAGCGATCCTGTTTATCGATGAGATCCACACCATCATTGGTGCCGGTGCGGCATCCGGTGGGGTGATGGACGCCTCCAACCTGCTCAAGCCGCTGCTGTCGTCGGGCGATATCCGTTGCATCGGATCGACCACGTTCCAGGAATTTCGCGGGATCTTCGAGAAGGACCGTGCCNTGGCGCGTCGCTTCCAGAAAGTCGACGTGTCCGAGCCTTCGGTTGAAGACACCATCAGCATCCTGCGCGGGCTCAAGGGGCGTTTTGAAGCGCACCATGGCATCGAGTACACCGATGAGGCGTTGCGAGCGGCTGCTGAGCTGGCGTCGCGCTACATCAATGATCGCCACATGCCGGACAAGGCGATCGACGTGATCGACGAAGCAGGGGCCTACCAGCGCCTGCAGCCGGTCGAGAAACGCGTGAAACGCATCGACGTGCCTCAAGTCGAGGATATCGTGGCGAAGATCGCGCGGATTCCGCCAAAACACGTCAACAGTTCCGACAAAGAGCTGCTGCGTAATCTAGAGCGCGACCTGAAGCTGACGGTATTTGGCCAGGATGCTGCGATCGACTCGNTGTCGACCGCGATCAAACTGTCCCGTGCCGGGCTCAAGTCACCGGACAAACCGGTCGGTTCGTTCCTGTTTGCAGGGCCNACCGGCGTCGGTAAAACCGAAGCGGCGCGGCAGTTGGCCAAGGCCATGGGTATCGAGCTGGTGCGCTTCGACATGTCCGAATACATGGAGCGCCACACCGTGTCGCGCCTGATCGGTGCGCCTCCAGGTTATGTGGGTTTCGATCAGGGCGGTCTGTTGACCGAGGCGATCACCAAGCAGCCGCATTGTGTATTGCTGCTCGATGAAATCGAGAAGGCCCACCCGGAAGTCTTCAACCTGCTGCTGCAGGTCATGGACCACGGGACCCTGACCGACAACAACGGGCGCAAGGCGGACTTCCGTAACGTGATCGTCATCATGACGACCAACGCCGGTGCCGAAACAGCAGCGCGTGCTTCGATCGGTTTCACCCATCAGGACCACTCGTCTGATGCGATGGAAGTGATCAAGAAGAGCTTCACGCCGGAGTTCCGCAACCGTCTGGACACCATTATCCAGTTTGGTCGCCTCAGCCATGAGGTCATCAAAAGCGTGGTGGACAAGTTCCTTACCGAGCTTCAAGCGCAGTTGGAAGACAAGCGCGTGCAGCTGGACGTGACAGACGCGGCGCGAAGCTGGCTGGCAGANGGTGGCTACGATTCGGCAATGGGGGCTCGACCAATGGCGCGTCTGATCCAGGACAAGATCAAGCGGCCACTGGCCGAAGAGATCCTGTTTGGCGAGCTTTCCGATCATGGCGGTGTGGTACACATCGACTTGAAGGATGGCGAGTTGACCTTCGAGTTCGAAACCACGGCCGAAATGGCCTGATAGCTGACTGCAACACAGCAAAAAGGCGCCGAAAGGCGCCTTTTTGCTGTCTGTTCCAACCACTGAAAATCAAATGTGGGAGGGGCTTGCTCCCGATGACGGTGGGTCAGTCGCTGAATATATTGACTGGNTACCGCAGCAACGGATATACACCCAAAACCCAAGAACCAAAAAAACCACCAAATCGCACAAACAAAAACGCCCGGCATACACCGGGCGTTTTGTATTGACTTGATTAACGGGCGCGGTAAGTGATGCGCCCTTTGCTCAAGTCATAGGGCGTCAGCTCGACGCGCACTTTGTCACCGGTAAGAATACGAATGTAATTCTTGCGCATCTTGCCGGAGATATGCGCGGTTACGACGTGCCCATTTTCCAACTCCACACGAAACATGGTGTTGGGCAGGGTGTCGACGACAGTGCCTTCCATTTCGAAGCTGTCTTCTTTCGACATGCAGTAAAGCCCTCGGTATCCAGTGAATGGCCCGGTGCAACTGCGCCAGGCAAAAGCGGCGTGCATTGTGCCCGAAAAAGGGTGTTCAAGCCAAGGGGTTCTAGTTAAGCGTTACCCATCTTTGATTAATCAGTAGCTCAATGGGNCGATATTGCGTCTTATAGCTCATCTTTTTGCAGTTTTTGATCCAGTAGCCGAGGTAGACCGCTTCCAGTCCAAGGCGCTGGGCCTCGGCGATTTGCCAGAGGATCGCGTAGCGACCCAGGCTGCGGCGTTCTTCTTCGGGCTCGTAGAAGGTGTAGACCGCCGACAGACCGTTCGGCAGCAAGTCGGTAACGGCGACCGCCAGTAGCCGGCCTTCGAGTCGAAATTCGTAGAATCGCGAGAACGGCAGGTCACGCACCAGGAACGTCGAAAACTGGTCGCGACTCGGCGGGTACATATCGCCATCGGCGTGACGCTGTTCGATGTAGCGTTGATAGAGATCGAAATACTCTTCGCTGAATTTCGGCCGGGCCGGGCGCACTTGCAGGTCGGCGTTACGTTTGAAAATGCGTTTCTGCTGACGGTTGGGCGTAAATTGCGCCACAGGGATGCGCGCCGGGACGCACGCATTGCAATTCTGGCAATGAGGCCGGTAAAGATGATCGCCGCTGCGACGGAAACCCATTTCAGACAGGTCTGCGTAGACATGCACATCCATGGGCTGGCTGGGGTCGAGGAACAGCGTGGTGGCCTGCTCGTCGGGCAGATAGCTGCAGGAGTGGGCTTGAGTGGCATAAAACTTCAAGCGCGCCAGCTCGGTCATGATCAACCCTCGGGAATAAGCTTTGGATTAAGTGTAAGCCACACGGGCAAAAGTCGCTCAGCAAACCCAGGTGGCGCTGCTGGGTTGATCGAGATGTTGCGCGAGAAAGTTGGCGAAATCGCGCCGAGGAATCGCTCGGGCGCCGAGGCTGTGCAGATGGTCGGTCGGCATCTGGCAGTCGATCAGTACAAAACCTGAGTCTTTCAGGTGTCGTACCAGCGTGGCAAAGCCATATTTCGAGGCATTGTCGGCGCGGCTGAACATGGATTCGCCAAAAAACAGCTGACCCATCGCCAGGCCATAGAGCCCGCCGACCAGCACGCCATCATCCCAAACCTCCACGGAATGCGCGTAGCCACGCCGATGCAGTTCGAGGTAAGCCGTCTGCATCGCGTCAGTGATCCAGGTCCCGTCGGCGTAATCCCGAGGCGCGGCGCAGGCGCTGATCACCGAGGCAAAATCCTGATCGAAGGTCACTTGATAGCGTTGCTGGCGCAGCAATTTATTCAGGCTGCGCGAGACATGCAGTTCGTCGGGAAATAACACGGTGCGCGGATCCGGCGACCACCACAGGATCGGCTGGCCTTCCGAGAACCATGGAAAGCAGCCGTGGCGATAAGCCTGAATCAGACGATCGGCGGACAGATCGCCGCCCGCGGCCAACAAACCGTTGGGGTCGCGCATGGCTTTTTCCAGCGGCGGAAACGTCAGGGTGTTGCGTTGTAACCAAGTCAGCATGGCATCCGGGCTTGCAGAAGGGGAGGGCGGTGGCGGGCTGGAGGGCCCGCCGTGAAGTGTGCCGTCAAACGGTGGGAATGTCGTCGAGGTATTTCTCGGCGTCCAGCGCGGCCATGCAGCCAGCCCCTGCGGAGGTTACGGCCTGGCGGTAGACGTGATCGGCCACGTCGCCGGCGGCGAACACGCCCGGGATCTCGGTGGCCGTGGCATCGCCTTCGCTGCCGCCCTTGACCAGCAGATAGCCGTCACGCATTTTCAGCTGGCCTTCGAACAGGTCGGTGTTGGGCTTGTGGCCGATGGCGATGAACACGCCGGCCAGCGCCAATTCACGGGTTTCGCCCGTGAGGCTGTCGCGCAGGCGGGCGCCGGTCACGCCACTGGCATCACCCAGCACTTCATCGAGATTCTGGTTCCAGTGCAGGCGGATATTACCGTTGGCGGCTTTTTCGAAGAGTTTGTCCTGGAGAATCTTCTCCGAGCGCAACTTGTCGCGCCGGTGAATCAGGTGGACTTCCTTGGCGATGTTCGACAAGTACAGCGCTTCTTCAACGGCGGTGTTGCCGCCGCCGACCACCGCGACCACTTGATTGCGATAAAAAAATCCGTCGCACGTGGCGCAGGCCGAAACCCCTCGGCCGGCAAAGGCTTCTTCCGAAGGCAGCCCCAGGTACTGCGCGGAAGCGCCGGTCGCGATAATCAGGGCGTCGCAGGTGTAAGTGTCGCCATCACCGATCAGCTCAAACGGGCGTTGTTGCAACTTGGCGGTATGGATGTGGTCGTAAACGATCTCGGTGGCAAAGCGCTCGGCGTGTTTTTGCATGCGTTCCATCAGCACCGGGCCGGTGAGGCCTTCAACGTCGCCGGGCCAGTTATCGACTTCGACGGTCGTGGTCAGCTGGCCACCTGCCTGTATGCCGGTAATGACAACGGGTTTGAGGTTGGCGCGGGCGGCATAAACGGCTGCGCTGTATCCGGCAGGGCCGGAACCCAGAATGATCAGGCGGGAATGCTTCGGTTCGCTCATAAAAACACCTCATAAGCCTTTGTCACAAAAGAGAATGCATGCTCAAATTGAAACGCGCGTAACGTGCTTTTGGCTATGCTACACCGAAGGGCTTCAAGCATGGCATCGGGCGAACAAACCCGTACAATGCCGTCTGTAACAGTGGTTGAAACAAAATAAGCTGTGCGTACCGTGTTTATAAAAACCGGGGCGCAATGTTAAAAGTAGTCCCAGTTGCGCGTGTTAACTTTTTTACCTGCCTGGATTGGGCAGTTTTTTATAGTCATTCAACAGATGGACGCGCCCAGGGCGCAGGAAAAGACCCGTTTTGAAGAAATCCACCGCAACACCTAAAGCAGCAGTCGTGCCGGCCTGGCGTCAGCACCTGCACTACCGACTCAAGGAAGGTGCGCTGATCGCCATTGGCGCCCTGTGCCTGTTCCTGATGATGGCCTTGCTCACCTATGGCAAGGACGATCCGGGCTGGAGCCACAACAGCAAGATCGAAGACGTGCAGAACTTCGGCGGCCCCGCCGGTTCCTACAGCGCCGATATTCTGTTCATGGTGCTGGGCTACTTTGCCTACATCTTCCCGCTGCTGCTGGCGATCAAGACCTGGCAGATCTTCCGCCAGCGTCACGAGCCGTGGCAGTGGAGCGGCTGGCTGTTCTCCTGGCGCCTGATCGGCCTGGTGTTCCTGGTGCTCTCCGGCGCGGCGCTGGCGCATATTCATTTCCACGCACCCACCGGCCTGCCGGCGGGCGCGGGCGGGGCGCTGGGCGAAAGCCTTGGCGACCTGGCGCGCAAGACCCTGAATATCCAGGGCAGCACCTTGATGTTTATCGCGCTGTTCCTGTTTGGTCTTACCGTGTTCACCGACTTGTCGTGGTTCAAGGTGATGGACGTNACCGGCAAGATCACCCTCGACCTGTTCGAACTGTTCCAGGGCGCGGCCAATCGCTGGTGGAGCGCCCGTGTCGAGCGCAAACAACTGGTGGCGCAGCTGCGTGAAGTCGACGACCGTGTGCATGACGTGGTTGCGCCGACCGTCACCGACAAACGCGAGCAAGCCAAGGTCAAGGAGCGCCTGATCGAACGCGAACAGGCCCTGAGCAAGCACATGTCGGATCGCGAGAAGCAGGTGCCGCCGGTGATTGCCCCTGCGCCGCCGAAGCCATCGGCGCCCAGCAAACGCGTGGAAAAAGAGAAACAGGCGCCGTTGTTCGTCGACAGTGCCGTCGAAGGCACCTTGCCGCCGATCTCGATTCTCGACCCGGCAGAAAAGAAACAGCTCAACTATTCCCCGGAGTCGCTGGCGGCCGTAGGCCATCTGCTGGAAATCAAACTCAAGGAATTCGGCGTCGAAGTCACCGTGGATTCGATCCACCCAGGCCCGGTCATTACCCGTTACGAGATCCAGCCGGCCGCTGGCGTCAAGGTCAGCCGTATTTCCAACCTGGCGAAAGACCTGGCACGTTCCCTGGCCGTAACCAGTGTGCGGGTGGTGGAAGTGATTCCCGGCAAGACCACCGTCGGTATCGAGATTCCCAACGAAGACCGCCAGATCGTGCGCTTCTCCGAGGTGCTGTCGACCCCGGAATACGACAACTTCAAATCGCCGGTCACCTTGGCCCTGGGCCATGACATCGGCGGCAAGCCGGTGATTACTGACCTGGCGAAAATGCCGCACTTGCTGGTTGCCGGTACGACGGGTTCCGGTAAGTCGGTGGGTGTGAACGCGATGATCCTGTCGATCCTGTTCAAGTCCGGCCCCGATGACGCCAAGCTGATCATGATCGACCCGAAGATGTTGGAGTTGTCGATCTACGAAGGCATTCCGCACCTGTTGTGCCCGGTCGTGACCGACATGAAGGACGCCGCCAACGCGCTGCGCTGGAGCGTCGCCGAGATGGAGCGCCGCTACAAGCTCATGGCGAAGATGGGCGTGCGTAACCTGTCGGGCTTCAACGCCAAGGTCAAGGAAGCCCAGGACGCCGGCACACCGCTGACTGACCCTTTGTACAAGCGCGAAAGCATTCACGACGAAGCGCCGCTGCTGACCAAGCTGCCGACCATCGTGGTGGTGGTCGATGAGTTTGCCGACATGATGATGATCGTCGGCAAGAAGGTTGAAGAACTGATTGCACGTATCGCCCAGAAGGCGCGGGCCGCCGGTATTCACTTGATTCTCGCTACCCAGCGACCGTCGGTGGATGTCATCACGGGTCTGATCAAGGCCAACATCCCGACGCGGATGGCGTTCCAGGTCTCCAGCAAGATCGACTCGCGTACCATCATCGACCAGGGCGGCGCCGAGCAATTGCTCGGTCACGGTGACATGCTTTACATGCCGCCGGGCACCAGCCTGCCGATTCGTGTCCATGGCGCCTTTGTGTCCGATGACGAAGTGCACCGCGTGGTGGAAGCCTGGAAGCTGCGCGGCGCACCGGAATACAACGACGAGATCCTCGCGGGCGTTGAAGAAGCCGGCAGCGGCTTCGACGGCGGCAGTGGCGGTGGCGACGAAGACAGCGAATCCGATGCGCTCTACGACGAAGCGGTGCAGTTCGTACTGGAAAGCCGTCGTGCTTCTATCTCCGCAGTGCAGCGCAAACTGAAAATCGGCTACAACCGCGCCGCCCGCATGATCGAATCCATGGAAATGGCCGGGGTCGTGACGTCCATGAATACCAACGGTTCGCGTGAAGTCCTGGCACCTGGCCCGGTACGCGACTGATTTGAATCTGCCTTGAATTGAAAAGCGGCGGCGCGGTGATGCGCCGCCGCACCCCCCACGAATGTTATGAGGACTCCCATGCGTCTTATCCGCATGCTGTTGCTGCCGGTACTGGCTTTGACCACGCTCTCGGCCCACGCCGATGACAAGGACGTGGCGCGTCTGACCCAACTGCTGGAAAAATCCCAGACCCTGACTGCGCGCTTCTCTCAGCTGACGCTGGATGGCAGCGGCACCCAGTTGCAGGAAACGGCCGGGCAAATGTCCCTGCAGCGTCCTGGCCTGTTTTACTGGCATACCGACGCACCGCAAGAGCAATTGATGGTTTCCGATGGCAAAAAGGTGTCCCTGTGGGACCCGGACCTGGAGCAGGTCACCATCAAGACCCTTGACCAGCGCCTGACCCAGACCCCGGCGCTGCTGCTGTCCGGCGACGTGTCCAAGATCAGCCAGAGCTTCGACATCAGTGCCAAGGAAGCTGGCGGCGTGATCGACTTCACCTTGAAGCCGAAAACCAAGGACACCCTGTTCGACAGCCTGCGTCTGTCGTTCCGCAATGGCCTGGTCAATGACATGCAACTGATCGACAGCGTCGGTCAGCGCACCAACATCCTGTTCACCGGCGTGAAGGCCAACGAGCCGATCCCGGCGTCCAAGTTCAAGTTCGACATCCCCAAGGGTGCCGACGTGATCCAGGAGTAAAGCGCAAAACCCTTGTAGGAGCCGGCTTGCTGGCGATGGCGGTTGCTCCCGCTGGGTCGCGAAGCGGCCCGCTCTTTACCTGAAATGAAGGGGACCGCTGCGCAGTCCAGCGGGAGCAAGCTCCCTCGCCACAGGGATGCTCCTACAGAGGGATGCGGTGTTCATAGCGAGGTTTTAAAAGTACGTGATGGACCTGTTTCGCAGTGCCCCGATCGCTCAACCTTTGGCTGCACGCCTGCGTGCGGCCAATCTGGACGAGTACGTCGGTCAGGAACACCTGCTCGCTCGCGGCAAGCCTTTGCGCGAAGCCCTGGAGCAGGGGGCGCTGCACTCGATGATTTTCTGGGGGCCGCCGGGTGTGGGTAAAACCACCCTGGCGCGATTGCTGGCGGAAGTCTCGGATGCGCACTTCGAAACGGTCTCGGCGGTACTGGCTGGCGTGAAGGAAATCCGCCAGGCGGTGGAAGTCGCCAAGCAGCAGGCCGGTCAATATGGCAAGCGCACCATCCTGTTCGTTGATGAAGTGCACCGCTTCAACAAGTCGCAGCAGGATGCATTCCTGCCGTACGTTGAAGACGGCACGCTGATTTTCATCGGCGCGACCACGGAAAACCCTTCGTTCGAACTCAACAACGCGTTGCTCTCCCGGGCACGGGTTTACGTGCTCAAAAGCCTCGACGAAGCGGCCCTGCGCAGATTGGTGCACCGGGCGCTGACCGAAGAGCGTGGCCTGGGCAAGCGGCAGTTGACCCTCAGCGATGAAGGCTTCCAGATGCTGCTGTCCGCTGCGGATGGCGATGGCCGACGGCTGCTGAACCTGTTGGAAAACGCTTCGGACCTGGCGGAAGACAACAGCGAGATCGGTGTCGATCTGCTGCAAAGTNTGCTCGGCGACACCCGCCGCCGTTTCGACAAGGGCGGCGAAGCCTTTTACGATCAGATCTCGGCGCTGCACAAGTCGGTGCGCGGTTCCAACCCCGACGGCGCGNTGTACTGGTTTGCGCGGATGATCGACGGTGGCTGCGACCCGCTTTACCTGGCGCGCCGCGTGGTGCGCATGGCCAGCGAAGACATTGGCAACGCCGACCCGCGCGCGCTGAGCCTGTGCCTGGCGGCCTGGGAGGTGCAGGAGCGCCTTGGCAGCCCGGAAGGCGAGTTGGCCGTTGCACAGGCCATTACGTATCTGGCCTGCGCGCCAAAAAGCAACGCGGTGTACATGGGCTTCAAATCAGCCATGCGCAGCGCCACCGAACACGGTTCGCTGGAAGTGCCGCTACACCTGCGTAACGCACCGACCAAGCTGATGAAGCAACTGGGTTACGGCGATGAATACCGTTATGCCCATGATGAGCCGGACGCCTATGCCGCCGGCGAAGATTACTTCCCCGATGAGCTTGAGCCGCAGCCGTTCTACCAGCCGGTGCCTCGTGGCCTGGAGCTGAAGATCGGTGAAAAGCTCAATCACCTCGCACAACTTGACCGTCTAAGCCCCCGGCAGCGGAGAAAATAAGTGATTCCTTTGGTTATTGCGGTCTCCGTTGGCGGTGTCGCCGGGACTCTGTTGCGTTTTGCCACCGGTAATTGGGTCAACGCTAATTGGCCGCGGCACTTCTATACCGCGACGCTGGCCGTTAATATCGTCGGCTGTTTGCTGATCGGCGTTCTATACGGTCTGTTTTTGCTACGCCCGGAGGTGCCGATCGAGGTGCGCGCCGGGTTGATGGTCGGCTTCCTCGGGGGGCTGACGACTTTTTCATCCTTTTCACTGGATACGGTGCGCCTGCTCGAAAGCGGGCAGNTGCCGCTGGCCCTGGGCTATGCGGGCATCAGCGTGTTCGGCGGGCTGCTCGCCACCTGGGCTGGCCTGTCCTTGACCAAACTTTGATAAACGAGAGACCGACATGCTCGATTCCAAACTGTTACGTAGCAACCTTCAGGACGTAGCGGACCGCCTGGCATCCCGTGGCTTTGCCTTGGATGTTGCGCGCATCGAAGCGCTGGAAGAACAGCGCAAGACCGTCCAGACCCGCACCGAAGCACTGCAGGCTGAGCGTAATGCGCGTTCCAAATCCATCGGTCAGGCCAAGCAGCGCGGCGAAGACATTGCGCCGTTGATGGCGGACGTCGAGCGCATGGCGAACGAGTTGAGTGCCGGTAAAGTCGAGCTGGACGGGATCCAGACCGATCTGGATTCGATCCTGCTCGGCATCCCGAACCTGCCGCACGAATCCGTGCCAATTGGTGATGACGAAGACGGCAACGTCGAAGTGCGCCGCTGGGGCACCCCGACCGCGTTCGATTTCCCGGTCCAGGACCACGTGGCCCTGGGTGAGAAGTTCGGCTGGCTGGACTTCGAAACTGCCGCCAAGCTGTCCGGCGCTCGTTTTGCCCTGCTGCGCGGCCCGATCGCTCGCATGCACCGCGCCCTGGCGCAGTTCATGATCAACCTGCACACCNGCGAACACGGCTACGAAGAAGCCTACACCCCGTACCTGGTGCAGGCGCCGGCGTTGATGGGCACCAGCCAGTTGCCGAAATTCGAAGAAGACCTGTTCAAGATCAGCCGTGATGGCGAAGCCGATCTGTACCTGATCCCGACGGCCGAAGTGTCGCTGACCAACATCGTGGCCGGCGAGATCCTCGACGCCAAGCAGCTGCCGATCAAGTTCGTCGCCCACAGCCCATGCTTCCGCAGTGAAGCCGGCGCGTCGGGGCGCGACACCCGCGGCATGATCCGCCAGCACCAGTTCGACAAGGTCGAGATGGTGCAAGTGGTTGAGCCGTCGACCTCGATGGACGCGCTGGAAGGCCTGACGGCCAACGCCGAGNAAGTCCTGCAACTGCTGGAACTGCCTTACCGCGTGTTGGCGCTGTGCACCGGCGACATGGGCTTCAGCGCCGTGAAGACCTACGACCTTGAAGTGTGGGTGCCGAGCCAGGACAAATACCGCGAAATTTCGTCGTGCTCCAACTGCGGTGATTTCCAGGCCCGTCGCATGCAAGCGCGTTTCCGTAACCCGGAAACCGGCAAGCCGGAACTGGTGCACACCCTCAACGGTTCGGGCCTGGCGGTAGGCCGCACGCTGGTAGCCGTGCTGGAAAACTACCAGCAGGCTGACGGTTCGATCCGTGTACCTGAGGTGCTCAAGCCTTACATGGCGGGCGTTGAGGTCATCGGCTAAATGGAATTTCTGCCGCTGTTTCATAACCTGCGCGGCAGTCGTGTGTTGGTCGTCGGTGGCGGGGAGATTGCGTTGCGCAAATCCCGCCTGCTGGCCGAAGCCGGTGCGCTGCTGCGGGTGGTCGCACCTGAAATCGAACCGCAACTGCGCGAACTGGTTGTCGGCAGCGGTGGCGAGTGCCTGTTACGGGGCTACCTCGAAGCGGACATGGACGGTTGCGGGCTGATCATTGCCGCCACCGACGACGAACCGCTGAACGCGCAAGTCTCCAGTGATGCCAAGCGTCGCTGCGTGCCGGTCAATGTGGTGGACGCGCCAGCCTTGTGCAGCGTGATCTTCCCGGCAATTGTCGACCGTTCGCCCTTGGTGATTGCCGTGTCCAGCGGCGGCGATGCGCCGGTGCTGGCGCGCNTGATCCGNGCCAAACTGGAAACCTGGATTCCTTCCACTTACGGCCAGTTGGCCGGTCTGGCGGCGCGTTTTCGCAGCCAGGTCAAACGCCTGTTCCCGGATGTGCAGCAGCGTCGNGCATTCTGGGAAGATGTGTTCCAGGGCCCGATTGCCGACCGGCAACTGGCCGGGCAGGGCGCTGAAGCCGAACGCTTGATGCTGGCAAAGATCAATGGCGAAGCGCCGGTCGCCACCGGTGAAGTGTATTTGGTGGGCGCGGGTCCNGGTGATCCNGACCTGCTGACCTTCCGCGCCCTGCGCCTGATGCAGCAAGCCGACGTGGTGCTGTATGACCGTTTGGTTGCTCCGGCGATTCTTGAACTGTGCCGCCGGGATGCCGAGCGTATTTACGTCGGCAAGCGTCGCGCCGACCATGCCGTGCCGCAAGACCAGATCAACCAGCAATTGGTGGATCTGGCCAAGCAAGGCAAGCGTGTGCTGCGTCTAAAAGGTGGTGATCCGTTCATCTTCGGTCGCGGCGGTGAAGAGATCGAAGAACTGGCGGCCCATGGCATCCCGTTCCAGGTCGTGCCGGGTATCACGGCCGCCAGTGGTTGCGCGGCCTATGCCGGGATTCCGCTGACGCACCGTGACTATGCCCAGTCGGTGCGATTTGTCACCGGCCACTTGAAGGATGGTTCCACCGACTTGCCGTGGGCCGACCTGGTCGCGCCGGCACAAACCCTGGTGTTTTACATGGGGCTGGTGGGCTTGCCGATCATCTGCGAACAACTGATCAAGCACGGTCGCGCAGCGGATACCCCGGCGGCGTTGATCCAGCAGGGCACCACGTCCAATCAGCGCGTGTTTACCGGCACCCTGGCNGACTTNCCTCGCATGGTGGCGGAGCATGAAGTGCATGCGCCGACACTGGTNATCGTTGGGGAAGTGGTGCAATTGCGCGAGAAACTGGCGTGGTTTGAAGGGGCTCAGGCGCAAGTTTAGAGACCGAGTCGTTCCCATCGCGGGCAAGCCCGCTCCCACAGGTCATTTGGNANCACTCAAATCCCTGTGGGAGCGGGCTTGCCCGCGATGGGCCCTCAAACGCTACCTAAATATCACGCCCTGCGCCAAACCCCTTTCCCGTTCAACCGCGCCCGATCATGGGTTGCTGTGAAATCCTGCACCGGTCCTTTCGGCACAATCCCGGTCGGGTTGATGGTCGGGTGGCTCGCATAGTAATGCCCCTTGATGTGCGAAAAATCCACCGTCTCGGCCACGCCTGGCCACTGATAAATCTCCCTCAGCCAATTCGACAAGTTCGGATAATCGGCAATCCGCCGCAGGTTGCATTTGAAGTGGCTGTAATACACCGCATCAAAACGAATCAGCGTGGTGAACAGCCGCACATCGGCTTCGGTCAGGTATTCACCGGCCAGGTAACGGTGCGCGNCCAGNTGCCGCTCCAATCGGTCCAGTTCGGCAAACACATCATCAAACGCTTCTTCATAAGCCTGCTGTGACGTGGCAAACCCGGCGCGATAAACGCCGTTGTTCACTGCCGGATAAATCCGCTCATTCAACGCATCGATCTCGCCGCGCAGGGGCGCCGGGTAGAAATCCAGGTCATTGCCGGTCAGGTCATCGAAGGCGCTGTTAAACATGCGGATGATCTCCGCGGATTCATTGCTCACGATGCGCTTGAGCTTTTTGTCCCACAGCACCGGTACGGTGACGCGGCCGGTGTAGTTGGCGGTGTCAGCGGTGTAGCGCTGGTGCATGAATTGGAAGTCGTCGAGTTTGTCGCCGCTGGAGCCATGGGCCTTGTCGAAGGTCCAGCCGTTTTCCAGCATCAGCCAACTGACNACGGANACGTCGATCAGGCTTTCAAGGCCTTTGAGTTTGCGCAGGATCAGCGTGCGATGCGCCCATGGGCAGGCGAGGGACACATAAAGGTGGTAGCGGCCAGCCTCGGCAGCAAACCCACCGACGCCTGTCGGGCCGGGCTTGCCGTCGGCGGTCAGCCAGTTGCGACGTTGCGCCTGCTCGCGCTGGAACGCGCCGTCCTTGCTGCTTTCGTACCACTGGTCGTGCCAGCGACCTTCAACTAACAAACCCATGTTCAAGACTCCTCAATCAATAAGCGTTGGAGAGGAGTCTATTCGCATAGGTTCGATAAAATAGCGCAAAGGTTCGGGGTTTATGATCGGTTAAATCGATCTGTCCCGTGCGTCCCAATACTGCTGAGCCGTTTCGAAGGCCTGTTTGCGGGTCTGACCGAGGCCACGCAGCGCGAGGGCCATGGTCGAGATCAAGGCCATTTGCGGGTAGCTGTCGACCACGTCACCGCGCCAGACGGCTTTCAAGTGTTCAGGATCGAGCGCGGCGGGTTTGACGTGGCGTTGGGTCGACAACTGCGACCATTCCTCGTCCCAGCTTTCGCCGCCGGTGGTGCCGTACAGGTGGCTGTCGGCGTCCGGGTTGATCTCGATTTCGCCACCGTCGCCCTTGACCACAATCGCAGTGTCGCCGAGCAAGCCGCTGGCATCGCGATGCACCGCCTGATAGCCGGGATGGAAAATGCTTTGCAGGCCGCAGCGTGCATTCAGCGGGTTGAGCAGGCGCGCCAGGGAATGGATCGGCGAGCGCAGGCCCAGGGTGTTACGCAGATCAATCATGCGTTGCAGNTGCGGTGCCCAATCCACCAGCGGCATGAACGCCAGGCCACCGTTATCCAGCGCCGAGCCGACCTGTTGCCAGTCGCGGCACAACGGGATGTTCAAGCCTTCCAGCAATTGCTCGCTATACAGCCGGCCAGCGGTGTGAGCGCCGCCGCCGTGCATCAGGATGCGCACGCCGTTCTGCGCCAGGCATTTGGCCGCCAGCAAATACCACGGCAGGTGACGCTTCTTGCCGGCATACGTCGGCCAATCCAGGTCCACCGCCAGGGCTGGCGGGTTCAAACGTTCACGCAGGGCTTCGGTGAATCCGGCGAGTTCTTCCGGGCTTTCTTCCTTGTGCCGTAGCAACATCAGGAAGGCGCCGAGCTGGGTGTCTTCGACTTCTTCGTCGAGCACCATGCCCATGGCTTCACGCGCTTCGGCCCGGGTCAGGTCGCGGGCGCCACGCTTGCCTTTGCCGAGGATCCGCACGAACTGGGCGAATGGGTGTTCGGCGGGCGTTTCAAGGGTCAGCGGGGCAAAGTCGGTCATAAGCAATTCGTCGGCCTGGGCAGGCCCGCCAGCTTGGCGGCGAGTTTGGCGGGAGTGCCGTTGAACAGTTTGTTGAGGTGCAGGCTGTTGCCCTTTTCCGGGCCCAGCTTCAAGGCGGTGTACTTGATCAGCGGGCGCGTGGCGGGGGACAACTGGAATTCGGCGTAGAAGCCACGCAGCAACTCGAGGATTTCCCAGTGTTCCGGACTCAACTCGATGTCTTCGGCGGCGGCGAGGGCGGTGGCCACCTCGTTCGACCAGTCACTCAGTTCGACCAGGAAACCGTCCTTGTCCAGCTCGATGGCGCGTGCGCCGACCGTCATGGAATTCATAGCCAACTGTTCACCTTGTCGTAGTGAATCGACAGCTCGACAAAGGCGGGGTAATCAATGGCCCTGGCCGCGTCAGGAATCGCCAGCGCACGAGCCTGGGCGTCTTCGGCCAGTACGAACAGATTCAACGGGCGAGCGTTCAGCGCGTTGAACGGCGCAGTGCCTGGCTGCAACGCATACACCGCGTCACCGGTCAGCAACAGCGCATCGTTCGTGCCGATCACGCGCAGGCAACTGGTCAGGCGGTCATCGCCGAATGGGGAGTGAGACAACACATGCAAAGTCGACATCAGAGGGTAATCACCTGGTCGTAACGGTCAATAAGCGCTGTGATTTCCTGGGCGGTCAGCACCCGGGCTTCTTCAAGCGACCGACCGTCGAGGTCCAGGCCCCGTTCGGCAGCGCTGTCGCCACAGACAAACAGGTCTTCCACACCGAACATCGGCAACGCTTGCAGGTTGGCGCTCAGGTCTTTCTGTTGCAGGGCTTTGGCGTCCTGTTTCGCAGCCAGCTGAAACACCCCGTCATCCATAAACAGCAGGCCGATCGGCAGATCAAATGCACCGCCGGCCAGCACGATATCCAGGGCTTCCCGAGCGTTCGGCCCGGACCACGGGGCCTGGCGGCTGATGATCAACAAGGATTTGGGCATCTCACGCGCCTCCGAAACAGATCAGGCGGTCAGCGTCTTGCACCGCGTCATGCAACTGGCCGAGGCCGGACAATTCCCACGGCACGCCCACGGCAACGGCGTCACGCTGATAGCGTCCTGCTTCTTCTTCGTTCAACACACCACGGCGCAGGGCAGCGGCGATGCATACGACGCCATCCAGCTGATGCTCGGAGACGAAGGCGCGCCATTGCTTGGGCAGGTCCTGCTCATCCTGGGGCGTGACCACGCTGCCAGAAGCGTTGTAGACGCCGTCCTGATAGAAAAACAGCCGGACAATCTCATGCCCGCCGGCAAGCGCTGCCTGTGCGAACAGCAAGGCGCGGCGCGAGGAGGGCGCATGGGCGGCGGAAAACAAAGCAATCGCAAACTTCATGACAGACTCGATCAGCAAAACTGCGGTCATGATAAAGCTTTATCGGCGGGGCGGCTAAATCGATGTTATCTGTGCCGGCCCCATCGCGGGCAAGCCCGCTCCCACAGGGATCTGTGCGTCACCACATAACGCGGGCAAGCCCGCTCCCACAGGGATCTGTGCGTCACCACATAACCTGTGGGAGCGGGCTTGCCCGCGATGGGGGCCCAACAGTCAATACAAGACTTAACGAGGCATATAGCCCAACTGCCACCGCCGCGGAATCTTGAGCGAGAGCAATCCAATCGCGCCCGCCAGCAACCCGCTGACAAACAACGCCTTGAGCCCTAGGTGATGTTCCAGCACCGCGCCCAGCACGGCACCGGCAAACATTCCGGTCCAGGGAATCAACTGAACCCGCCAGCCATTACGCCGTTCACCTAGCATCCAGCGCCCCAGCCCGCGCCCGAAGCGCGACAAGGCACCGGTGACGTAAGTGAGGCCGACCGGCAGGCCGTTCACTTCTTCCACTGCCGCGTTGAGCATGCCCATGGCGATGATTGCCGCCAGCAGCGCCGGCAATTGATCGTCATAAGGCCAGGCCGCGGCGCCGCAGAGCAGCATCGCGATGCACAGCAGCAAGGGCAGCGCCCGGCGGCCACCGAGGCGGCTGACGACAATGCCCAAGGCGTTGCCGACGATAAACGTGGCGACGAGGATCAGCAGACGCAGGGTCAGTCCGAAATCACCGTCACTGATCGCAACGGCGAGGCGGGTGGTGTTGCCGCTCATGAAGGAGACAAAGTCGCCGCTGGCCATGAAGCCGATGGCGTCGGTCATGCCGGCGAGCACCGAGAGCGCAGCCACCAGCACCATGCCGATGCGTCCGCGCCATTTCTGGATTTGAAGATGGCCCGGGCTGGCGCGAGAAGTCGAGAGGGATGGCAGCATCGGCGGTAGTCGTCCTCAGGCAGCGACCGTCAGGGTCACTTGCTCAATCCATATAACTCGCAATACTCCAGCCAGTCCATACCGGCCATCTCGGCTACTTCCTTGTGCACTTCCATGCGTTGGGCCTGATAGTCCTCGGCCGTCGCGGCGGTCAATTGCAATGTCAGCTCCCAGGCAAACAGACCCAGACGCTCGGCCTCGGCTTCGAAGGCCTCATGCAAGCGCTCGTCACGGTATTGCGCCGCAGTCTCGCCCTTGGCCTGAGCCAACAGCGGATTGAGGTTGTCGAGTTCGTGGCGCAGTTCGGGGCGCTCATCGAGAAACTTCTTCAGCGCCTGTTCGTGTTGCTGTTCGGTTGCCGCCATGGTCGCTCCTTGAGGCTGGGGTTACGAAGATTGCTTCTTACTGGCTTTGGCCGCAGCGGCCAGGCACTCGAGGGCAAACTGCTCGGGGTAGGTCATCTGGATCGGCGTGGTTTCGCCTTTGACGGTGCGTTCGCCGTCGAGGATGTAGCGGATTCGTTTGTCGGTGACGCCAATGCGCTTGGCGATCCAGGACGGCGTCTGGCCGATCTGGCTGATCAGCTTGTCAGCGTATTCGGCGGTCGGTTTGTAATACTCGGCGTTGGGTGTCATGACCTTTCCAGAAAAAATGAGCCCGGAAAAAACGGGCGATGCGACGTTAATGGCGCGACAGGGTGCGCGAATCGTCACGCGGTGTCGCGGTTTAAATGAAGTAAAGCAGAACGATACGCCGTGCCACGGTGATACAGTCCGCTTTTTCTTGATGAGCGAACACAATGCGAATTCTGATGGTGGCGCTGGCCGTGACGTTGCTGGCGGGATGCGCCGGCTCGGTGATGAACGATGCCCGCACCAAAGCCCCTTACAAAACCCTGAACTCGGACAAACCGGAAAAAGTCGTCGCCCAGTGCGTGCAGTTTTCCTGGCAGGACGAGGCGGTGTTCGGTGTCGATGCCGGCGCGTATTTGCAGCCGGGCGAGAAGGGTGGGTCCACCGTTTACACGCGTTCTGCGGAGTCCTTTGTCGACGTGACCACCGATGCGTCAGGCACTGTGTTGAGTTACTACGCACAGCGTGACGACTTTGTGGCCAAGCGCCGCCTGGCGGCGCTGGCGACCTGCCTCTGACCTGATGGCCGACGCAGTACCCCTGTGAGAGCGAGCCTGCTCGCGATAGCGGTGGGTCAGTCGACATCAATGTTGGATGTCACTCCGCCATCGCGAGCAGGCTCGCTCCCACAGTTGGATGGTGTGGATCATACGAGCAGGTTATACGTCGTTGATCAGGCGCTTCTGGAAAAAGAAGCGCTTATGCCCCGGCGGATAGTCGACAATCTGGCCGAACTCGCTATAGCCCAGTTTCTTGTAGAACTCCGGCGCCTGGAAGTCGAAGGTGTCGAGCCAGATCCCGGCGCATTCTTTCTTCCGCGCCAGGTCTTCGGCCATTTGCATCAACTTCGTGCCTATGTCCTGTCCCCGGGCCTGCTCCGGCACCGACAACAACTCGAGGTGCAACCACTGATAAAAAAACCGGCCATACAAGCCGCCGAGAATCTCGTCGTGTTCGTCGCGGACCAGCCAGGCAATGGGCTCCGGCTTCGAGGCGCCGGCTTTTGAGGCGTTATAGAGGCGCAAAGGCAGCAAGATCGCCTGCTCCTCGTCTTCGGTGGGGTTTTGTGACTCTTCGATTCGCAGTTTCATCAGCTCAATCCTTATGGCCATGAGGGAACAACGCCGGCAAGCCTAACCTGTGCCCCGGCGGTTGTTCCAGCCCCTTGAGTGGAACCCTCGCTCGCGCCCGGATGTCTAGCCTGAATAGCGTCCTTCCAGAACGCGGCCAATGAGGATCACCCCGTGAATATTTTTGAAGCCCTGCGTGAAAGTCACGACCGCCAGCGCACCTATGCCAAAGCGCTCATCAAGACCAGCGGCGACACCCCGGAGCGGGTCGAGGCTTACAAACAGCTCAAATCCGAACTCCAGGCCCACGAAACCGCCGAAGAGCGCCATTTCTACATCCCGCTGATGGAGTTCGACAATGGCGTCGATCTCAGCCGCCACGCCATCTCCGAACACCACGAGATGGATGAAATGATGGAAGAGCTGGATGAGACGGAAATGTCCAGCCCGGCCTGGCTGGCGACCGCCAAGAAGCTGTCCGAGAAGGTTCATCATCACTTGGAAGAGGAGGAGCAGAAGTTCTTCCAGATGGCCGGCAAGCTGCTTGACGACAAGCAGAAAGAGGCCCTGGCCGGCCAATACGAAAAGGAATACAAGGCACAGCTTCCTTAGAGGGTGCGATGGCCCCGATTGCTGCCTTGCGTTGTAATCCTTTTGCTACACAGGGCGTAGGACTTGAATCAGAGTACTGGTTTTATATCCAGTATTTGCGAGTGATCTGCGAAGGCAGGTTCATTCGGGGCACAAATGGGCAGATGGACAAAAAAAACAGCTCCGTTAGGTTGGAGGCCTCTCCTCAGGAAGGAGAGGTCTCAAATCAACGGAGTGAAAAAAATGAACCAACCACAGACTCAACCTCAACTTCGACACGGTCGTGTCACATCCCCCTCCAGCCGCGGTGCNGTCGCCGTGGANCTCGGGCTGCTGGGTAACTGGCAAGTCAACGAAATGGAAGGCGGCAAGAACTTCCCGGCACTGACCGCCGGGCCNTTCCCGGCGCCNTATCAAACCGACAGCGACAGCGTCACGCCACCTGCCGACGGCTTCATCCTCAGCGGCGGCAAGACCGATGCCCGTGACTGCATCAACTTCACCAACGAGGAAATGGCCAAGAAACTCAACCGCGCCTTCACCTGGCCGCTGCTCAATGTCGACCCGGGTCAGACCTTCAAGGTCACCTGGGAATACACCGCACCCCACGTCACCCGTGGCTATCGTTGGTTNATCACCAAGGATGGCTGGGACCCGAAACAGCGCATCANCCGCGCNCAACTGGAGCCCAAATCGTTCTTCGACGACTTCTATACCCAGGTTCCGTACTACAGCCATTCCGCCGAGATGAAGGCCAAGGTCAACCACGAAGTGAAATTACCGGGCAACAAGAAAGGCCATCACGTCATCGTGCTGATGTGGATCGTGGCCAACACCGGCAACGCCTTCTACCAAGCGTTCGACGTGGACTTCCAGTAAGCCACGGCGATAAACCCCACACGTTCTGAAGGAATAGAACATGTCAAAGATTGACTTCACCTTACTGAAATCGCCGCTGAACGATGTCGCTTCGCTGATGCCGAGCATTGCCGGCAAAAAGATCCTCATGGGCTTCTGGCACAACTGGCCTGCCGGCGCGAGCGACGGCTACCAGCGTGGCCAATTTGCCAACATGAACCTGGCGGACGTGCCGACGGATTACAACGTGGTGGCCGTGGCCTTCATGAAAGGCAACGGNATCCCNACGTTCAAGCCNTACAACCTNTCCGACGCCGAGTTCCGCCGCCAGGTGGGCGTGCTGAACAGCCAGGGCAGGGCGGTGCTGATTTCCCTNGGCGGCGCCGATGCGCACATCGAGTTGCACAAAGGCAACGAACAGCCNCTGGCCAATGAAATCATCCGTCTGGTGGAAACCTACGGCTTCGATGGGCTGGACATCGATCTTGAGCAGAGCGCGATTGATTTCGCCGACAACAAGACTGTCCTGCCCGCTGCGTTGAAACTGGTCAAGGACCATTACGCCGGTGAAGGCAAACACTTCATTATCAGCATGGCGCCGGAGTTTCCTTACCTGACCACCGCCGGTAAATACGTCGGTTACATCCAGGCGCTGGAAGGCTATTACGACTTCATTGCCCCGCAGTATTACAACCAGGGGGGCGACGGGATCTGGGTGCAGGAGGTCAACAACGGCAACGGTGCCTGGATTGCCCAGAACAACGACGCAATGAAAGAGGATTTCCTGTTTTACCTGACCGAAAGTCTGGTGAGCGGAACGCGAGGGTTTACTAAAATCCCGGCGGACAAGTTCGTCATTGGCCTACCGGCTAACGTCGATGCAGCCGCCACCGGTTATGTGATCAACCCCGCAGCCGTGGTGAATGCCTTCAAGCGTCTGGACGCCAAGGGGCTNTCGATCAAGGGCCTGATGACCTGGTCGGTGAACTGGGACAATGGTGTAAACAAAGACCATGTGCCCTACAACTGGGAGTTCAGCCGTCGTTATGGACCATTGATCAACGGCGCGCGACTCTCGTCCCACGGGGAAGGGCTCGCGGCGCCTGAAGTCGCCAGCCAGCTGTAATAAAGAAGCCCGGCAGAGATGCCGGGCTTTTCCGTTTTCGCCTACCATGGCGATCTTCTGACGAAAAAAGGATGCTTTGTGATGGTGAACACAGCCGAACGGGTCAACATCGTTGAAACTCAGGTGTTGTCCCACGACTGGTACCTGCTGAAGAAAATCACCTTCGACTTTCAGCGTAACAACGGCGACTGGCAGCGTCAGACGCGAGAGGTGTATGACCGTGGCAATGGCGCGGCCATTCTGTTGTTCAACCGCGAGAAAAGAACTGTTGTGCTGACGCGTCAGTTTCGGCTACCGGTGTTCGTCAACGGCCATGATGGTTTGCTGATCGAGGTCGCGGCCGGATTGCTTGAGGGCGCCGATCCTGAAGAACGCATCCGCGCTGAAGCCGAAGAGGAGACCGGTTATCGCGTTCACCACGTGCAAAAGGTGTTCGAGGCCTACATGAGCCCAGGCTCGGTCACCGAAAAACTGCACTTCTTCATCGCAGAATATGACGCGGCGTCGAAAGTCAGCGAGGGCGGTGGGCTGGAAGAAGAAACCGAAGAACTGGAAGTGCTGGAGTGGAGCTTCGACGAGGCGCTCGAAGCGTTCTATCGCGGGGAGATCTGCGATGCGAAGACCATCATGCTGCTGCAATATGCGGCGATGAAAAATATCTTCGTCGCTGCCTGAGACCTGAGCCCCGAGATCTGAACCCAGAACCCTGTGGCGAGCGAGCTTGCTCGCACTGGGCCGCGAAGCGACCCCAAAATATTGGCTTTGTCGGAGATTTTTGCCAGTGCTACGCACTGGAGCGGGAGCAAGCTCCCTCGCCACGGAGATCGGAGGCAGTCAGCTTAAAACAATTCGCCCGTTTGACTGGCCCCGGACCACTCGCAACCCTCCAGCGTCAACAACCGCTCCTTCGCCTCAAGCCCACCCGCAAACCCCGTTAACTTCCCCGACGCCCCAATCACCCGATGGCAAGGCGCAACAATCGAAATCGGGTTCTTGCCATTCGCCGCGCCCACCGCCCGGACCGCACTTGGATTGCCGATCTGCTCGGCGATCTGGCTGTAGCTGCGGGTTTCGCCAAAGGGGATGGTCAGCAGCGCCTGCCAGACTTGCTTCTGGAACTCGGTCCCGGCGAAATCCAGTTCCAGATCGAAGCGATTACGCGTGCCGGCAAAGTATTCCTGCAACTGTTGAACGGCGCGTAGGAGGATCGGATTGTCCGGGGCTTCGCTCATCGGCCCGAGCCTTACGCGGTGAGGCTTGTCGTTTTCCCAGAGGATGGCGGCCAGTCTTGAATCTTTCGCGACCAATTTCAGCTCACCGACCGGGGACGCCAGGGTGGTGAAGGTGTAAGTCATGCCGGCGAACTCCTCGGAAGGGCTGAACAGAGGCCAAGCATACTGCCTCGGCGAGGAGGCGCAAAACGCAATCCCGGCCATACTTGCCTCTGCTTTGAAACGTTTCCTTCGTTTTTAAACACAGCCTAAAAACAAAAAGAGACCGACTCATGAAGTTCGAACCTTTTGCCAAATCGCTGATTGCGACCTCATTGGCGCTCAGCTGCCTCAGTGCTTACGCTGCCTCCGTGGCCCCGGTCGCGGCCGAAAACGGCATGGTCGTCACGGCCCAGCATCTGGCNNCTCACGTGGGCGTCGATGTGCTCAAGAACGGTGGCAACGCCGTCGATGCCGCCGTCGCCGTGGGTTATGCGCTGGCGGTGGTTTATCCCGCTGCGGGTAACCTGGGGGGCGGTGGATTCATGACCGTTCAACTGGCGGACGGGCGCAAGACCTTCCTCGATTTCCGCGAAAAAGCGCCGCTGGCCGCAACTGCAGACATGTACCTCGACAAAGAGGGCAACGTCGTGCCGGACCTGAGCACCCGTGGCCACCTGGCGGTTGGCGTGCCGGGCACAGTGTCCGGCATGGAACTGGCGCTGAAGAAATACGGCACCAAACCCCGCAAGGAAGTGATCGCCCCGGCGATCAAACTGGCCGAAGACGGTTTTGTGCTGGAGCAGGGCGATGTCGAATTGCTGGAGTACGCCACCGATGTGTTCAAGAAGGACATCAAGGATTCCGGCTCGATCTTCCTGAGCAATGGCGAGCCGATGCAGGTCGGGCAAAAACTGGTGCAGAAGGACCTGGCCAAAACCCTGCGGGAAATTTCCGAGAAGGGTGAAGACGGTTTCTACAAAGGTTGGGTGGCCGACGCCATCGTCACCTCCAGCCAGGCCGGCAAAGGCATCATCACCCAGGCTGACCTCGACAAGTACAAGACCCGTGAACTGGCGCCCATCGAGTGCGACTACCGAGGCTACCACGTGGTGTCGGCACCGCCGCCCAGCTCCGGTGGTGTGGTGATCTGCGAGATCATGAACATCCTCGAAGGCTACCCGATGAAAGACCTGGGCTATCACTCGGCCCAAGGCCTGCACTACCAGATCGAAGCGATGCGCCACGCCTACGTGGACCGTAACAGCTACCTGGGCGACCCGGACTTCGTGAAGAACCCGGTCGCTCATTTGCTGGACAAGGACTACGCGACCAAAATCCGCGCGGCGATCGAGCCGCAAAAAGCCGGCGTGTCCCGCGAACTCAAGCCGGGTGTGTCGCCCCATGAAGGCAACAACACCACGCATTACTCCATCGTCGACAAGTGGGGCAACGCCGTATCGGTGACCTACACCCTCAACGACTGGTTCGGCGCCGGTGTAATGGCCAGCAAAACCGGGGTCATCCTCAACGACGAAATGGACGACTTCACCTCGAAAATCGGCGTGCCCAATATGTACGGCCTGGTGCAAGGCGAAGCCAACGCCATCGCGCCCGGCAAGGCACCGCTGTCGTCCATGAGCCCGACCATTGTCACCAAGGACGGCAAAGTGGTGATGGTTGTCGGTACTCCGGGCGGCAGTCGCATCATCACCGCGACCTTGCTGACCATGCTCAACGTGATCGACTACGGCATGAACATCCAGGAAGCGGTCGATGCACCGCGTTTCCACCAGCAATGGCTGCCGGAAGAGACCAACCTGGAGACCTTCACCACCAGTCCGGACACGGTGAAAATGCTGGAAAGTTGGGGGCACAAGTTCGCCGGGCCGCAGGATGCCAACCATGTGGCGGCGATCCTGGTGGGCGCGCCTTCGCTGGAAGGCAAACCGGTGGGCAAGAACCGCTTCTATGGGGCCAATGACCCGCGCAGGAACACGGGGTTGTCGCTCGGCTACTAAGGCGTAAGTCCATGGCCACCCTCAAGCGTCGAGGGTGGCCCGACCGACAAGGTTATTCGTCGGGCTTGGTGACGAGGTTATCCGCCTCGTCCACCTGATACGGCACATGCGCTTCCACGCCATCTTTGCCGGTATGCGCCACGACATTCTTGTAACGCTTGCCGTTCCAGCATCGGAAAATCAACGTCGCATTCTCGCCTCCGGTCAGCGTCGAACCCAGGCTGGCGATGAGCTTGCTGCGGGCGCCGCCCACCAGGATGCTGTTTTTACCCGCCGTCAAAACGCTTTTATCGCCGCCCATCAACGTGCAGTCATCGCCCGCCGTCAGCTTGCTGCGATCACCCGCCGTGAGGTGGCTATTGCTGCCCGCCAACAGCTTGCTGCGGTCGCCGGCGATCTGGGTGCTGTCCTTGCCGGCGATCAATTTGCTGCGATCACCCGCCGTCTGGACGCTACCGGCACCCGCGATGAGGGTGCTGCGATAACCCGCGGTCTGTGAGCTGTCCTTGCCGGCAATCAACATGCTTTTGTGCCCGGCAATCTGCGTACTGTCGGGGCCGGCGATCAAAGAGCTTTGATAACTGGCGATCTGGTTGCTGCCGTATCCGGCGGTCAGGGTGCTGTGCATGCCGGAGGTCAGGCTGCTGCCATAACCGGCGGTCAATACACTGCGCAATCCGCTGATCAGCGTGCTGCCGTATCCGGCCGTGAGGAAGCTGCGGATGCCGCTGGTCAGGGTGCTGCCGTAGCCGGCAATCAAGGAACTGTCCTGGCCCGCGGTTTCGGTGCTGCCGTAACCGGCGGTGAGGGTGCTGTTGTGTTGAGCGGTAAGGGTGCTGCCGTAGCCAGCGATCAATGTACTGTCGTAGCCCGCCGTTTCGGTGCTGCCATAACCGGCGGTAAGGGAGCTGTTGTCCTGAGCGGTGAGGGTGCTGCCGTAACCCGCCGTCAGCGTGCTGTCGTAACCGGCGGTTTGNGTGCTGCCGTAACCGGCGATCAACGAACTGTCGTAGCCNGCGGTTTCNGTGCTGCCATAACCAGCGGTGAGGGAGCTGTTGTCCTGAGCGGTGAGGGTGCTGCCATAACCTGCCGTCAGCGTGCTTTCGNNCCCGGCNGTTTGCGTGCTGCCGTANCCGGCGATCAGCGAACTGTCGGAGCCGGCGGTGCCAGTGCTGCCGTAGCCGGCGGTGAGATCACTGCCTACCTGAGCNGTCTGNGTACTGCCATAACCNGCGGTCAGAGTGCTTTTGTAACCCGCCGTCTGGGTGCTGCCGTAGCCGGCCGTGAGTGAACTGTTTTCCCGAGCGGTGAGGGTGCTGCCGTAACCCGCCGTCAGACTGCTTTCATAGCCAGCGGTCTGGGTGCTGCCGTAGCCGGCGATCAACGAGCTGTCGCCGCCCGCCGTCGCGGTGCTGCCATAGCCAGCCGTCAGGACACTGCTTTCCCTTGCGGTTTGTGTGCTGCCATAACCGGCGGTCAGGTGGCTTTCATATCCCGCCGTCTGGGTACTGCCGTAGCCGGCGATCAGCGAACTCTCATGCCCGGCGGTTTCCGTGGTCCCGTAACCGGCCGTGAGAGAACTGCCGTCCTGCGCGGTGAGGGTGCTGCCATAGCCGGCGGTCAGACTGCTGTCATAACCGGCGGTCTGAGTGCTGCCGTAGCCAGCGATAAGCGAACTGTCGCCGCCGGCGGTTTCCGTACTGCCGTAGCCGGCCGTGAGTGAACTGTTTTCCCGAGCGGTGAGGGTGCTGCCGTAACCCGCCGTCAGACTGCTTTCATAGCCAGCGGTCTGGGTCGTGCCATAACCGGCGATCAGGGAACTGGCGTACCCGGCGGTTCCGGTGCTGCCATAGCCTGCCGTCAGGGAACTGCTTTCCTGGGCGGTCTGAGTGCTGCCGTAGCCGGCGGTCAGCGTGCTCTCATAACCGGCCGTTTGCGTACTGCCGTATCCGGCGATCAGCGAACTGTCGTGCCCGGCCGTTGCGGTGCTGCCATAGCCTGCGGTGAGCGAACTGCTTTCCTGTGCGGTCTGGGTGGTGCCATACCCGCCGGTTAGCGTGCTTTCATGACCGGCGGTTTGCGTACTGCCGTAACCGGCAATCAACGTACTGTCGGATCCCGCCGTTGCAGTGCTGCCGTACCCGGCCGTGAGNGAACTGTCTTCCTGGGCGGTTTGGGTGCTGCCGTANCCTGCGGTCAGGGTGCTTTCGTNGCCGGCGGTTTGNGTGCTGCCGTAGCCGGCGATCAACGAGCTTTCCGGCCCCGCTGTGCCGGTGCTGCCATAGCCAGCGGTGAGGGCGCTGCTGTCTTGGGCGGTTTGGGTGGTGCCGTAACCCGCGGTCAACGTACTGTCCTGTCCCGCCGTTTGCGTGCTGCCGTAACCGGCAATCAAGGCGCTATCCGATCCGGCTGTTTCGGTGCTGCCGTAGCCTGCGGTGAGGGCGCTGCCCTCTTGGGCGGTTTGAGTGCTGCCATAGCCTGCGGTCAGCGAGCTGTCGCTTCCCGCTGTTTCGGTACTGCCATAACCCGCAACGAGCGTGCTGCCATCCTGGGCGGTCTGGCTGCTGCCGTAATCGGCGGTCAGTGTGCTTTTCTGCCCGGCGATCTGGGTGCTGCCGTACCCGGCGATCAGCGAGCTGTCATCGCCGGCCATTTCCGTACTGCCATACCCAGCGGTCAATGAGCTGCTGTCGGCGGCCGTCAGGGTGCTGCCGTATCCGGCAATCAATGAGCTCTGACCGCCGGCTGTTTCCGTACTGCCGTAACCCGCTAGCAGATAACTTTGATGCCCGCCGGTGAGCGTGCTGCCATAAACAGCGGTTTCGAAAGTTTGCGAGGCGTCGGTTTTAGCGCCGATGCCGGAAGGGGTGTAACCCTGTGCTCGCCGACTTTCGAATTCGCGACGGGAGGTTTTATTTGGTGATTGAAGTGGGGTGTCGATTAAAGGAATGTTTGCTGATTGATAGTGTTCAATGTGCGCTGCAATGTAATTGATCGAGCTGTCTTGAGTGCCCGTGTGAACAACTTCCGCCTCCGGGAACTTGATCATGCCGTCTTCATCAAGTTTTATAATCTGATCAATGTGAACTTCGCACACAACCCATTTGGCATCGGCTCGCAAACTAAGTTGAGTAGAGGAACCTTCTCCCCACAATAAACCGACCAGGCCGTTCTCGAGTTTTTTGCTGGGCTTCCAGTGTTTGCACACCACCAAGCCCGTGTCCGGCCAGACCTGGCCGGCATGGTCCGACATGTCGTTGGCGCAAGTGCGCAAGACAAGGACTTTGTTGTCACTCATATCATATGTGCTCAATGAATATAACGGCATCAGCGGGAATCAGGATTGTAAGTGCCCATAGCGCTCAAATAGAACGGTCTGGTATTACTTACACGTCACTGGCTGAAATCCATTAAGAGCCAGCGGCAAAGCCGCAGTCCTGTCATTAAACAGGTCGCAGTCCTTGGCGAAACTTCTCGATATCGAAGATTCACCCTAAAGCAATGACTCAGGCATGACCACACTTATTGTGCTTTGGAAGTGTTTAATGTTGTTCGTTGCAATAGATAAATTAATATCGAAATAGTTGATGTGGTTTAATGAATTTTCAATTCAGCTTAGCGGCATTGGGGCGGGCTCTATCCGACTGGATAAAATCGCGGACAGGCAACGATTTCAAGCTATTCCATCGTAGGTGTTTTGCGGCATTATCGACGGTACGCAATCTGTACTCGGCCCCAGGGAGCAGGTGGCGTACCCCTTAATCTGAAGGACTACTTTAAGGCCTGAGCCCATGACCACTGCACTGCTGATCATCGACGTCCAGCACGCCCTGTGCACCGGCGAATACGAATGCTTTGAGATCAAACGCGTCATCGAGAATATCAACGGCCTGAGCGCCAGGGCCCGAGAAGCCGAGATACCGGTCATCTTCATCCAGCACGAGGAGGGCGACCTGCTGAAACACGGCTCCGAAGGCTGGCAACTGGCCGGCGGACTGGAAACGTCACCGCAAGACCTGCGGGTGCGCAAAACCACACCGGATTCGTTCTACCAGACCAGCCTGCGTCAATTGCTGCAAAAGCGGGAGGTTGATCGCCTGATTATCTGCGGCCTGCAAACCGACTATTGCGTCAACGCCACCGTTCGCCAGGCCCTGGCATTGGGCTACGACGTGGTGCTTGTTGCCGACGCTCATTCCACTGTCGACAACGGCAATATGACTGCCGACGACATCATCGCCGAGCACAACAAGGATCTGGCGCACCTGACTGGGTCTGTGGCGCGGATCGACGTTATCCCGGCCAGTAAAATACACATCTAAGAACCGAAAACATCGATCAGCTCGTTCAGGAACGCGCTCACCAAATCCCGCTGCCGCGCCGAATGCCGAACCGCTGCATGAAACCCCACCTCATAGCGAAGCAGCTCGGGATTCAGCGGATGCAACTGCCCCAGCTGTTCATGCTTCGCCGCATAGTGCTGCGGCAGAAACCCCAGATGCTGCCCCGACAGAATGAGCAGCGCCGCGCCGTCCATGCTGTCGGTGAGCACGGTCAGGCGTTCAATCGAGGTGGGCGCGGGCATTTCCGGCAAGGGGTGGCTGGGCCATACCCAGTCGTAATCGCGGACGTCATCCCGGGTCAGCTCGCCCACATGCTCGAACAGAGGATGAGCCGGGGCGCAGTAGGCGATCTGGGTTTCCTGAAACAAGGGGAAGTAATCGATGTTCGGCAAGCGGTGCCAGAAGTAACCGATCGCCAGATCAATATGGCTGTTGATGATTTTCTCTTCCAGCAGCGACGACGACAGTTCCGTGAAGTGGAAATACAACCCCTCATGGCGGGCCCTTAAGCGCGCAATAGCGAGGGCGATCTTCTTGTTGGCAACGGGGTCGATCTGACCGAGCAAACCGATGTTGATGTTGCCCGACACCTTGCGATTGATGTGCTGGACTTCCACCCGGAAACCTTCGGCCGCCGCCAGCAACCGGCGGGCTGCCTCGACAAACTGGCCGCCCTTGGGCGTCACCGAAAATCCACCGCGCCCTCGCTCGCACAGGCGAAATCCCACCCGCGCTTCCAGCGTCGCCAGTTGCGCACTGATAGTCGGTTGAGTGGTATTGAGCGCGGTTTGCGCGGCCGAAATGCCGCCCGCCTCAACGACGGTGAGAAAGACCCGGATCAAGCGCAGATCCAGTTCCGATACAGTGCCCAGCATGGGTGTCCCTCAATGTTCATTCACATAGACGCGGATCTATGTAAACAGTGTGCCTGCGATATTTTATAGCCCTGATCCAGGCCCTACATTGCAATGAAACCGGCGCTTTGCCCATAAAAACAACAATCAACTGCATAGGAACAATCGTATGTCAGGGTCTCCTCATTCTGCGCACGCCCTTGAGGCGAGTGGCGGGTTGGCCATCGAAGGCCACTCGATCGATTACATTCCGGAAAACGAACGTCACGCCAAGCTCAGCAGCCAAGGGCCTTTCTGGTTTTTAGGCAACTTCCACTTCTTCACCATCTCCATCGGTTTTGTCGGCCCAAGCCTTGGGTTGTCGGCGCTGTGGACGATGCTGGCCGGTGCGCTCGGGATCATGTTCGGCACCATCTTCATGGCCTTCCACGGTTCGCAAGGCCCCGAAATGGGCCTGCCGCAAATGATCCAGTCCCGTGCCCAGTTTGGTTATCGCGGCGTGATCCTGGCCTTGATCGCGACGATGTTTGTGTTTGTCGGCTTCAACGTGGTGAACATCTCGCTGATCATGAACGGCCTCGAACACGTCTTCGGCATCGACCCGACTATTGTCGCCGTTGCCGTGGTGTTGATCGGCGCGCTGCTGTCGATCTACGGCCACGACCTGATGCATAAAGCCTTCAAATGGGCGTTGATGGCGACCTTGCCGCTGTATGCGCTGGTCACCATCGCCTTGATCTTCGGCGCCGGGCAAGAGGGCGTCACACCGGCGACCGATCTGGGCTTCAACTGGGTTGCGTTCGCGACGCTGTTTGCCATCGGCGCGAGCTACAACATCTCCTACGCGCCCTATGTCTCCGACTATTCCCGCTACCTGCCGAAAAACACCAGCCGGCCAAAACTGATCGCCGCCATCTTCATCGGCGCATCGTTGTCGGGGAGCTGGATGATCGGCCTCGGCGCCTGGCTCGCGCAGCAGTTGAAAGCGGCGGACGCGCTGGTGGCGCTGAACCAGGTCGGATCGTCGATGATCCCAGGCTTGGGCAATGTGCTGGTCATCGTCTCGGTGCTGGGCTTCCTGCCGATCATCGCGCTCAATACCTACAGCGCTATGCTGACTTTATTGACCGGCGTCGACTCGATCAAAAAGATCACGCCAACCCCTCGCGCCCGAGTCATGTCGATCTCCGCGATCAGCCTCATCCTGTTGACCTGCGTGCTGTCGATCAAAGGCGATGGCATCGCGTTGTTGAACACCTTCCTCGTGCTGCTGTTGTACTTCCTCGTGCCCTGGACCGCGGTCAATCTGGTCGACTACTTTTTCGTGCGCAAAGGCCGCTACGCGATCCCGCATTTCTTCACACCGAAGGGCATCTACGGTGCCTGGCAATTCCGAGGGATCGTCTCGTACCTGATCGGTTTTGCCGCGATGGTGCCGTTCTTCTACATCTTCGATGCCGCCGCCGGCAAAGAAGTGTTCGTCGGCCCGCTGGCGCGCATGCTCGAAGGCGTGGACATCGCCTGGCTGGTCGGCCTGGTGGTTTCAGGCCTGACGTACTACCTCCTCAGCCGTTCGATCGACCTTGAATACGAACGCCGGATCATCGACTCAATCACCGAGAGCGACATGGTTGCCATGGCTCATCAACCTATGGAGGAGGGCCGTTGAACAGCGTGAAAAATACCGTGGTCGCCTGCTGCCAGGTCGCACCGAAAATCGGCGACCTCGCTTACAACCGGACGCTGACAGAACGGGCGATTCGTTCAGCGGCGTTGCAAGGTGCGCAAGTGGTGGTGCTGCCCGAACTGGTGCAGAGCGGTTACCTGTTTGCTGACCGTGACGAAGCGTTGTCCTTGTCCGAAACAACCGACGGACCAACCCTGCGGCTGTGGACGGCGCTGGCGAAGGAATTGAACGTCGTTGTCGTGGGCGGATTCTGCGAGCGACTGCAAGGCGATGAACTGGCCAACAGCGCGGCGATGATCGATGCCCAGGGCCTGCGCGCCGTGTACCGCAAGGCGCACCTGTGGGACGCGGAGAGCGAAATCTTCAGCCCCGGCAACGACGCGCCGCCAGTGGTCGAAACGGTCCATGGACGGATCGGCCTGCTGATTTGCTACGACCTGGAGTTTCCTGAATGGGTGCGCCTGCCGGCACTGGCCGGTGCAGAATTGCTCTGCGCGCCGGTCAACTGGCCCGATGGGCCGAGGCCGCCCACCGAGCGCCCGGCGGAAGTGGTACGGGTTCAGGCCAATGCGTCGGTGAACCGGATGTTCATTGCCGCGTGTGATCGGCATGGGCATGAGCGTGGGGTGGGTTGGGTGCAGGGTTCGGTGATTGTTGATGCGGATGGTTACCCGTTGGCCGGGCCGGCGGAGCAGGGGGGGGAGCAGATTTTGTTGGCGACACTTAACCTTGCTGAGGCGCGGAATAAGCGGATTAGTACGCGTAATGATTTGCATCGGGATCGGCGGTTGGGGTTGTATGGATGTGTTGGGGGGTGAAGTGGTATCCCGTTCCTGTTTTGGCATATCAGATGCCGAGGTAGGGAAGGGCCGACTTCTACTTTTTTGTGTAAACCGCTCATGAGTTTTTTAGCGACGTACTGTTCAGGGGCGGGATTTGAGCGGTACAGTTCAAGCAGTCATCCAATACATCGACAAAAGTAGGGGCGATTCAGCTGGATGAGTGTTTTTGATTTCAAACCCTTGCCAATGCTAATAGATTATTTATTGAACATTTCGTAAAAAAGCGTAGCATTGCCGACCATGATACTCGAACAGCTCAAAGCCCTGGCCAATGACACTCGCATGCAAATGATGGAGTGGCTCAAAGACCCACTTAATAATTTCCCACCTCAGGATCATGGAGATCCTGCGATAGGGGTGTGCGTAACCCATTTGCAGCACAAGGCAGGGCTTTCACCTTCTACCGCGTCAGCACACTTAGCTATCCTGCAGCGCGCAGGCTTCGTGCTAACCACCCGCATCGGAAAGTGGACTTACTACCGGCGCAATGAGCAGGCAATTGACGACTTTGCGGCCAGGTTGATCATCGAATTGTAATTTTTAAACTTTCATTTCGTTATTTCGCGTAATTAGAAAACATAAGGAACCCTCCTATGAACAGCAAAACGATCTTCGTCCAACCCGGTGGCGGCTATGAAAACGTTGTGGTTGGCAGCAGCGAAGTCCAAGCCGCAGCGCTCGGCGAAATCACCGTACGACTTCACGCCAACTCGCTCAACTACCACGACTTTGCGGTGGTCAGCGGTATGTGGGGCCCTAGCGAAAAACGCATCCCCATGGCCGATGGTGCAGGTGAAGTCATTGCTGTCGGCCCCGATGTCACTGAATTCAAGGTGGGTGACTCGGTCGTCAGCACCTTCTTCCCGGAGTGGATCGACGGTGTGCCACTGGTTGAAGGCTTTGTCAGCGTGCCAGGCGATGGCATTGACGGCTACGCTCGTGAGCAAGTGACGGCCAAAGCCACATCGTTTACCCTCGCGCCTACTGGCTACAGCCATGCTGAAGCGTCGACGCTTACCACCGCTGGCCTTACTGCATGGCGCGCCCTGATGGCCGATGACTCACTCAAGCCGGGCGACACCGTGCTCGTCCAAGGCACTGGTGGCGTTTCAATTTTCGCCCTGCAGTTCGCTAAAATGGCCGGTGCTACCGTCATTGCTACCTCTTCAAGCGACGAAAAACTTGAACGTCTGAAAGCTCTAGGCGCCGATCATGTCATCAATTACCGCAAAGACCTTAACTGGGGCGAAACTGCACGCGCTCTAACGGGTGGCCGTGGTGTTGACCACATCATCGAAGTCGGCGGCCCTGCGACGCTTGAGCAGTCGATGATTGCAATTCGGGTTGCTGGTCACATTTCCGTCATCGGGATATTGAGTGGCGTAAGCGGTGCAATGAATTTTGTACCGGCACTGATCAAGCAAGTGCGTCTGCAGGGTGTATTGGTGGGTAGCCGCAGCCAGCAGCAAGACATGATCCGAGCCATCAATGCTAATGGCATGCGCCCGATTATTGATCGTCATTTCCCTTTGAGCGAGATTGTCGAAGCGTTCAAGTATCAGGAAACCAACCAGCATTTCGGCAAAATTTGTCTGGATATCTAAGCCCACATGAATGGGCATGATCCATATGCCTATCTCAAAGAGCCCATTGCTCCCTGTCGCACCGGCAGCCATGTGTAAAAGGGGGCTGATTTATTTGTGATCCAGGTGCCTGAAGCGCTGTTAAAAATAAATCCGTCCCCTTTTTTCAAAGGAAATTACTGGCGTGGGATGAGGTGATTTGTGAGGTAACGCTGTTGTTCCGAAAAGTTCGGGCCCGCCACATTACTTCCTGTCACGCCATCGACTTCGGGCGTGGAGATACGCCGTCAAATCGCTGTAGCCTAGTTGAGCTGCAATCTCCGTTAATGACTCTCCTTGCAATTCAAGATGCAGTTCCAATTCTGCGCGAATCTGATCGAGCAATTGCCTGAAGGTTGTACCTTCCTCTTCCAGTCGTCTCCGTAAGGTCCTTGGCGTCTGGTGCAGCGCCTTCGCCAGATTGTCCAGATTGGGAGTTTCACCTCTCGCTAGAGATCGTCGCGCTCCTTCAGCAACCTTGGCTGACCAACCGCTGAAATTCCGATGCACGGCGATCCGTCGATCCAGTTCCTGGGTCAATAACTCAAGCATCCCGTGATGACGTGTCTGCATCGGCAGGCTCAAGCTTCGAGCATCGAAATAGAAGCAGTTAATCGGACAGTCAAACTCGACACGGCCCCCAAACCATTGGGTGTATTGCTTGTAATACGACGGACGAGAGTGAGTAAATCTTGCCAGGACCGGCTGCACCTGCTGCCCTGTTCCACGCCGCAACTGCGCGATGGACATTGCGCCGTAGTGCTCAATGACATAGCGCGCCAGCTCACTGGGCGCATCGACGCACAGCTCGATGCCGACGCCGTTTTCATCATTGAGCAGTCTCACCGTGTCTGTGTCCGCCGCAAGCCGCGCGTACCGGGCCCAAAGCTTCATGGATGATAAAACGTCGGGGCTGTACAAGCACAGATAGGCCAGGACGTGCCAGTCCTGAGGCGTGAATAGCGTGAACAGTTTCAACCCGATCGCCGGATCGATGCGCGCCGCCTCGCGCCAAAGCTGATCCAGCTCGATCAGGCTGTAATCCCTGTTTTCTCTCAAGGCCTGGCTATCCAGGAAACGCTCCAGCACCTGGCCCAGTTTGCCGCGGTGAAAGCGCTGGGGGGAACGATTGACCTGTTCTCGCTCAATTTTGTCCGTTTCGCGCATAGGGACGGCTTACTCGTTGGCTTCTAATGAAAGGGCATTGCCCGCAAGGGCCTTAATCGAGAGTGCCATGAATACAATAATGCTCGCCAACAATCCTTCCGTAATAGTGGCCGGGATATTCCTTGCCTTCATCTTGCTGGAACTCGCGTGTTCTTCGCTCCGACACCCGTCGAGCGGGAAGCGTGACGTACTGATCGAAGTCATAGGCTCCGGGATCCTGGTTGCAATCACGTTCCCCAGTGTCATGTGGCTCAGTGGAAAAATCCTGAGCCTGGCTGTTCCGGAAATGAAAGGCGCCTTGGCCACCATTCCTTGGGTCGCAGGGTTCGTGTTGTTTCTAGTACTGGATGACATGACTCAATACTGGTGGCATCGACTGACACATCGGGTCCCGGCACTTTATGCGCTGCACCGCGCTCATCACTCCGCGCCCTACATGAGTGTCCGCATCGTTTATCGAAACAACAGCTTCTACTACATGCTGATGCCCGGCATCTGGCTGTCCGGCCTACTGATCTATCTAGGGCTTGCGCATATTTACTATGTTTATCTGATCCTGAAGATGATCGTCATCTTCGCAGCGCACAGCAGCGTTGCGTGGGATGACAAACTGTATGGCATCCGTGTGTTGCGTCCTATTGTCTGGGTTCTGGAGCGAACGATCTCCACCCCCTCCACTCATTCAGCCCATCACGGCTTGACTGCCGAGGATGGTGTCACGCATTACAAGGGCAACTTCGGCAACCTGTTGTTCTTCTGGGACATCCTGTTCGGTACGGCCAAAATTACCCGCCGGCGTCCGCCCTTATACGGCATCGAACACTTGTCACCGATCAGCTGGAAAGAAGAGTTGTTCTGGCCCATCGTGCGTTCACGCCGTGTCACCCCCAAAGCACACAAGGCTAAACAGAAGGTGGCGCAATGAGCCGTCATATCGTTCTGCTGTCTGGATCGAATAGATCAAACAGCCAATCACTCAAAGTCGCAAAATATTTGCGCGACCGATTAGAGCAACTTGGTCTTTGTGATTCAGGCGAACTGCTGAACTTGGCTTCCAGTCGGCTACCGCTGTGGCCAGAAGAAGACATTGATGGAATCTGGAATGTCCAGCAAACCATCCTCAAAAAAGCTACCGCACTGATCGTGATCAGCCCGGAGTGGAATGGCATGGCTTGCCCGGCGCTGAAAAATTTCTTTTTGTACGCAGGACTCGGTGAACTTGGACACAAGCCAGCGCTCCTGGTGGGGGTTTCGGCTGGGCTCGGGGGAGCCTATCCAATTGCTGAATTGCGTGCTTCGAGCTACAAAAACAGCCGGATCATGTATTTGCCTGAACAACTCATCATAAGAAATGTTGAATCGATGATGAATAGCGAAATTCCCTCAGACGAAAATGATATTCGCATCCGCACACGTATCGACTGGGCTTTGCATTTACTTTGTCAATACGATGACGCCTTACGCACGATACGAACTGCAATCAAACACCCACCTGAGTTTTCTACGGGGATGTAAAACTGTCGCACCTCAACGAATTGAATAAATAAACCTTGCGCTAATGTGTGCATTTCAACCACGTCGATGCAAAAACATTCAATATTGAGCGAGCAGGGTGTTGCATCGACGGGTTGATCTAAGTCAAACGGATACGCGGTTGGCATGGTTAAAAACCACCATCAACGCACCAGCAATTAAGATGCAGCGATAGATGCCGAGGTAGGGAAGGGCCGACTTCTACTTTTTTGTGTAAACCGCTCATGAGTTTTTTAGCGACGTACTGTTCAGGGGCGGGATTTGCCTGACTGCCCACACTGCTTCTGGCCGATTTTCTGTCTGATACGAAGGACAGAAATCGACCCAAAGCTGACCTTCAGGTGGGTAAATTTTTGTCACCTCGTGAATGGCATCTTCAAGGTCTTTGCGATCCGAGCTAAAATTTTTATGCATTTTTCAGAAACAACGAGCGGTGGTTCGTCAATCATGTAAAGCAGGTGTTCGAACGCTACTCCAGCCTCGTTGTGATCGACATAATCCAGAACTATTTCACCACCATTCTCTAAACCTGCCTGAGCTAATGCATGNTCTTCCGGTACAGGGCCGAGCTGGTCGTATGCAATGGACATCAGCGTCGAGATTTCCTCAAGTGCCTCAACGAAATCGGCCCTCAAGTCGTTGTTAAGGTGGCTCATAACAAACATTCCTTCGATTATGGTGACCTGCGTTCCGTTCCCGTCTGGTCGATTGTTGCCCAAGACCTGGTCTTTGCGCACGCGCTTGGGAAGCTAAGGTCGACTGTCCGCTCTTGGGTCACGCTTTACCCATTTCCTCGTACGAAGCATCGACGAACGTGATGTGCTCATCCCAAGCAGCTTCAGCAAGATCCCGGATAATTTCAGCGAGCGTGCAGTGTCTGGTTGGCTAGCGTCACCGATGAGTGTAATGCTGCTGTATAAAGTCGTGATCGACTTCGACCAGTCGAGGGTATCTGCTTTCGTCAAGCGTTTCGCGAAGTCGCCTAGAGTAGCTTGCCTGCTCAAAGGCAACTTGGCACCTGGCGCTGTCAAAGAATGACCGGAGATGGGCGAGTGCCTGATCAAATGCAGGGCTTTCAATACGCAGAAATAGACCTGTCAAATCTTGCTGGTCCGTGAGCTCTCGATACAAGTCGATTGCGAAAATACTGCCTCCGTTATTTTGAGCATGATACACATGCACGTCGCCGTAGCCGTTGTAAAGGTGGGCGAAATACAACTCGTGGAGTTCGATAATGTTGACTGGAATTTCAAGGGTGGTAAATACCGCCTGCAGGTCGGCGCTGGGAGCCTTCCGGTCACCTTCCCAGGTTACTAAATCTGACATCGATACACAGATGTCGAATTCTTTGGCATAGATGGTTTTTTTAGACATTCTCATTCCATCGCGGAGTGTTGGAGTTTTAAGGGTGGAGCTTCATAAGGCATCGACTACGGGTTATGCCTGATATCGACCGGACGAAGCATCAGCCCATCACAGAAAGAACCAGCGGTCGCTATTCTATCTCCGCGAGAGGCCGGAAATGACCTATTGCTGCCTCACAAGAGGATCCCCTACGCTTGCAAAAATCGATCGGGCCGGCATGGGCAAAGGGAACTGGACGCCTTGTCATCGATGATCTCCTCGCTGGCCAGACGTCCCACTATCGCCGCCAAAGTAATTCCGGGGTGCATTGCACAAACATAGACGCCACCCACTTTGGGTAGATAACCGATGATGGGGATGCCATCGGCAGGCATGGGCCTGAGTCCGACACAAGCCCATTCCGGATCTATGGAAACAACACCATGGAGTTCGTTCTGGATTGTCTTGGCAGTTCGAAGCGCTATCGCTGCCGGCTGATTTTCCATGGCGTCGTCCAGGTAATCTTCTGCCGCCAGCAACGCACCATCCGAACTTTGCCTCACTTCCATTTCAGGGCTGGAGATGAGGGTGTGCACGAGGTTGGGTTGTGACTTGTAACGGATGAAAATGGCAGGCGAGGCCTCTATCGGCAGGGACACTCCAAGCATGTCTGTCAGCTTCGTGATGCCTGTCCCGGCTGCCAATACGACAATATCGGCATCGATGATGCCTATTGTTGTTTCGACTCCGGTCACCGTTGCACTCTGGGTTACAAAACCGAGCACTCGCGTCTGAGTGAGAATCTTCGCCCCATACGCCTGGGCACCTGCGATCAACGCATGCGTAGCTGCCACTGCGTCCAGCGCTCCTTCTTCAGCCGCATATAGAGCAGACTGGGGAGGGTTCTTGAGATTTGGTTCAAGGTCGAGAATCTGCGATCGAGACACCAGATTTGCCGAAGCCTGGTGACCTGGGATCGGCAGCGCTCCAATCGCCATCACGCTGTAAGACAAGGCACCTGTCCATCGTATCTCCAGACCAGGCAGCTGCGTTTCGAGTCGGCGGTACTCCTTGATGGCAGAGCCGCGCAGTTGCGCAATTGGATCAGGTTCGGGGTGTGAGGTATTGAGCCAAGCGAATGAGCTGCCAGTCACTCCCGAAGCTATATCTTCAGCCTCTACCAAGGTGACATTCGCGCCTTTACCGGCCAAGTGATACGCCAATGACGCGCCAACGATGCCTGCACCAATGACAACGACTCGTCTGCCCTGACCATTTCCGCCGTTTTCAAAACGCATCTTAGGCTGTTTATGCGAGTCCCAAAAGGCGAGAGGTTGCGGACTGGCTGGCGGTGCCAATCACTCTGAATAGAATGTCCGCTTCTGGCCGATAGCTGACTGATTCAATAGAGCACGTTGCTTTCACACTTGCGACGGTAATCTTGTAAATTCGGCAGTGGCTTCCTAAGTTTTTTCGAAGCTTTCTCCGTCTGTAGGAAGCGCGTATCAGCTTTTTCAACAACTCTTGAGAGCGCGTGTTTAAACGCCCTCAAGGTTACGTCCTGAAAGCTACAAAACCTTGCGCCGTTGCCTACGACTGCACCAGAATCCGCCGGCTTGTGCGCTTTTAGGTCGCTCGGTAACTTGATCCGTGTCACTGCTCATCAGTGATCGGGTTTAGCAGCCCATGGATAACCTAAGACGCACGACGCTTCTATCAGTCAGGTTTTCGCCTGCATTTTGATGGTGGCTGTGCGCAGGGCGCCCTTGGGCGCGCCGGCTTCTTAGGTTTCCCGGTCTGCTAACCTGCGTGCAGCTGCCTCCCTCTCGTTTAGCAGCAAGAGGGTTGGCACACCATTAGGAACCTAAGGTATGTTCAAAATTACGCCCAACCCACCCGACACCGATCCAGTTTCCCCCTACGAACCCGATTCAAAAAAACTCAACGACGCCGCCGAACGCGCTCTTGATTTCCACTTCCCATCAAGCGCCGACATAAAAGCCACCCCGCGTACCTCCAGCAAGCTATTTTCCGTAGACCCAGAAGCCACGGCCGAAACCCTGGCGGTTTTTTTGGTCGAGACGCTGGCGTCGGTGGATGTGATGGTTCATCAGTTGGTGGATCATTTGGAGGGGGAGTCGCGTTATGCCTTGCTGGGCATTTCAAACAGCATCATGGTGGCGGAGGTTGCGGCGAATCGGGTGTTGGATAAGGTTGAGCCATCCGTGTAACCGCTGTTCTGTGGCGAGGGAGCAAGCTCCGTCGCCACAGGTTGTTTGTTGTTTGTGCTATCNCCGCTGTTCTGTGGCGAGGGAGCAAGCTCCGTCGCCACAGGTTGTTTGTTGTTTGTGCTATCGGTTTTCATAGAAACGGGACGCTTTGGCGTCCCGTTTTTTATGGTGGTGGTATCAGCCTCAGGCGCGTTTATTTAACGCCTCTGCCGCCGCAGCGATTTCAGCCTGGCCTGCGCGAGCCCGCAATCAAGCAGCGGCAAGGCCTCCATCAATCAGGTAGATCGCCGCAGAAAACGTCACGATCGACAGCACGGTGCTGACCAGAATCGAGGTTGCGGCTTCGCTTTGATAAGCGCCGGTCTGGTTCGCAAACATCGCCGGAATCGTCGCCGATGGAAGGGCGCAAAGCAGGATCATCTGTTGTGCGTACAGGCCATGAGTGCCGAGCAGTACCGTGGCGCCGAACATCAACACTGGGTGAATGAGCAGCTTGAGCCCCAGGTTGCCCCAGACTTCACCGGACATTTTCAGTTTCTCCGACGACATGATCAGTCCCAGGCACAGCAGGGATACACCGGGCGTGGCCTTGCCGAGAAGGGTGAAAGACTCCGCCGCAAGCGGAGGTAACTTGACCTGCAGCACGGACAGTAGAATCCCCAAGGCCGGCGCCCACATCAGTGGACGACGTACCGCCCCTGAAAGGCTCGACAAAAACGCCTGGCCGCCACTGGCCTTTCCATCGGCGATGGTGAGCAACATGGTTGTCAGCGGGATCATCACCAGGCTTGCGACCAGGTTGAGCACCAGCACCGAGTAGATGCTGCCCGCGCCGAACATTGCACCCAGGATAGGGATGCCCATGAAGGCGGCGTCCGGATAACCGTTGACGAAGCCCTTGAGCGTTGCCACCTTGAGATCGCGAGTGCTGAACCAGCCGATCGCCAGCGCTATCGTGTACATGCCCATGATGCCGATGAACGTCGCCACGATGAACTTGAAGTCGAAGAGCTGTTCACGGGGCGTGCTCGCCATCCCGACAAAAAGCAACGCCGGGAATATCCAGCCCAGCACCAGGCGGCTGATCAGCAGGCTGTCCGAATGGGTCAGTCGTCCGCGCTTGCCGGCGATATAGCCCAGCGCGATCACAAAGGCGACGGGCAAGATGGGTCCTACGATCCTGTCTAACATGTCATCAATCCTCGTATTTATTTTTATCAAGAATGTCGTCATGGCTGATCGAGGCCGACACGTCGGCGTCGATCAACGCTGCAATGAGCCAGCGGCTTATGGGGTCAAGGTTTGAAGCGGTAGTCCCGGATGACGTCCTGGTCTGGCTCGATGCCGAGCCCCGGCCCTTGAGGTACGTCGATGCGTCCGTTACGCGGAATGATGGCGTCGCCATAGAGTTGCGCTTCGAGATCGAAGTAACGCCATTCGACCAGTGACTTGGCGCCGCCCAGGGCTGCACTTCCATGCACCGCCGCCAGCAGGCCGGGGCCGTCATAAAAGGCGTGGACCATCACGGTGACGCCGTGGGCGTTGGCCAGCGCATAGACTTTTTGCAGTTCGGTGATGCCGCCCATTTTGGCGGGGCTTGGCTGCACGAAATCCACAGCGCCGGCCTCAAGCAGGTGTTGGAAGTCCATGAGTGTCGAGGCATTCTCGCCAGCCGCAACCGGGATGCCGCCGTGCGCGCGCACCCTTGCCAGCCCTGAATAGTCTTCCGGCGGCCACACCGGTTCTTCGATCCAGCGCAGGTTCAACGGACGAAGTTTTTCGGTCATGTCCAGCGCTTCGCGCACCGTCCACGGAGCGTTGACGTCGAGAGTGATTTCCACGCCGGGGCCAGCGGCCTCACACGCAGCGCGGATGACGTCGATATCCACCTCGTGCAACTTGAGGTGGCGGAAACCGCTGTTGACCGCGCGCTGCACATTGACGCGGATGAGTTCGGGATCTGCATACCGGATCAGGCTTGCATACGCCGCAAGAGACGTGGCCTCACTGCCGCCCAGCAATTGGTAGATCGGTTTTTCGGCGGCTTTGCCCGCGATGTCCCACAGCGCGATGTCAATCGCCGAGAGGCCATAGATGAACGCGCCGCTGCGACCGAAAACGTGAAATTTCCTCTGCAGATCGCCCTGTAGCTTCTCCCGTCGAGTGACATCGCTGCCAATCAGTTCAGGTGCAAGGATGGTGTCGATCACCACTTTTACTGCAGGGATCGCGGTGAAGCCGAAGGTTTCGCCCCAGCCAACGATACCGTCGTCGGTGGTGATCTTGACCACGAGAGAGTCGACCATTTGCAGGTCTTTCGGCCCCCAGACCCCGCCGGCCGAAGGGCCACCCGTGGTGAAGGGAATACGAAGCGGGATGGTTTCAATGCTGGCAATTTTCATAGGATTGCGCCTCAGGCGGGTTGCGAAGCTGGCACGGCGATTTTTTATTCGTCCGAGCCAGGTTGAGGGCAACGTACACAACATCCTGTTGTCCTTCGACGGAACAACTGTGCCGTTTCGGTAGATTTCGGCCTATGTGTTTACTAATTAATTGTTTTTAAAAGGAAATATGATTGATGTGTTTGGCGAATTTCAGTTTCAACTGTCAGGAACAAGTCTTCTGATGTAGATTAAGAAGACAAGTGAGGGGAGAAAAAGAATGAGTGAAATGAATGTGCAACCCGTAACGCGGCGACCTCATCTGGCCGAGCACATCGCCCGCTCGCTGAGTGACGAGATTGCTTCCGGGCGGCTGCGGCCGGGAGACCGTTTGCCCACTGAACAGTTTCTCTCGCAGAACTTCGGCGTCAGCCGCAACGTGGTGCGCGAGGGCATCGCCACGCTGCGGGCGCAGGGGCTGATTCAGTCTCGCCAGGGCGTTGGCGTCTTTGTCTCCGCCGCCTCCCAAGCGTCAGAGCCTTTGGTACCGCAGGCGAGTGCGCCGATGCTGGACGGTGACAACACCATCCGAAACATGTTTGAAGTGCGTGCGGTGCTGGAAAGCCAGGCCGCCGCGCTCACCGCGTCGCACATGACTCCGGCCAAGCTGAAAATCATTCAGGCCGCGGTCCTGCGCATGCAATACGAAGGCGAACCGACCCTGGAAACCGTCAACGCCGACCTCGATTTTCACAGGGCCGTTGCGGCAGCGTCGGGCAACGACTATCTCGAGACGATGATTCGCACAGTGCTCGAGCCAATGCGCGCACTGATCACCCTGAACTTCGCGCGGCGAGGCCCGGTGTTCAGCAACATTCCGCATGCTGCGCGCGGGGAGCATGAAGAGCTCGTGCAGGCTTTTGTCGATCGAAATGCGACGGCGGCACGGCAGATCATGGGGGAACATATCGTCAACGCAGCCTCACGATTCGGCTACGAGATCACATTTTTCTGATGGTTTGAGCTGAGCGGATCTTGTTTCGTTGTTCTACAACTTGGGAAGGTTGTCCTTTGGTCTTCCGATCATCTCGAACACGTCTGTTCCAATAAGAGAGAAGGCAAGGGAATAGGGATGACTTGTCTCTGGTCATGCACTCGACACTCCTGTACCAGACGCAAACATCGGCAAGCGCTGCAGCATCCAGTTCAGCAGCTCTTGAGCAGGAGCGGCTAACGGTCGACCGGACTTCACCAGCAGTTTTGCTTCAACCCCAAGAAACAACGGATGGTCGATCGCTACCGCTGCCAGGCTGCCGTTGGCGATTTCCCGATAGGCCGCGAATTCGCCAAGCAGCGAAGCGAAACCTCCGTCCTCCACCATGCGCTTGAGCGCCGCGAGGGAGTTGCTGACGAGTACCGGGCGGATCTCGATTTTCTCGGCGTACTCGAGCATCTTGATCGCATGACCGATACCGAATGTCGTGGGCGTCAGGACCAGTTGGCAGGCGAGGATATCCTCGACGGTTGCCGCCGCGCCTCGCAATGCCAATGGATGATCCGGGCGAACCAACAGCATCACCGGTTGCGAAAACGTCGCGCGGTAGTCGATGTGCGGATGCGGCGGCGGATTGTACGCAAGGCCGATGTGCGCACGGTTTTCGGCGACTTCGTTGAGGACGTCGTCGACGGGCAGGATGTCCAGCCGTACATCAAGTTTGGGGTACTGCTTGCAGAACGGCGCGAGCACGTTGTCGACCAACACATCGACATAGCCCTCGCTGATGACGACACGTACATGGCCTTGCTGCAGGCCCTTGATCGCTTGCAACTGATCTTCGAGTTTCTCCTGGTGCGATCGATAGCCGCGCCAGAACTCCAGCAGGTGCGCCGCGGCCTCGGTGGGCTGAACGCCACGTGCCTGGCGCTCGAACAGTTTGGCGCCGATTTCCTCTTCCAGCAGCTTGATCTGGCGTGTGATGACCGAGGGCGACGTGTTGATGTTGTCGGCCGCGCCACGAATCGATCCGTGCGTCAGCACCTCATGAAAATACCGAAGCCGTTGTTGATTGATTTCGCGCATGCCGGGAACTCTCTCCAGAGATGTAGCGTTGCCTGTAGAGCAACACTACACGAACTTAGTTGCTCTTGCTGGTCATGAGGTGCCGGTGCAACATTCTTGAGGACGAACGCAGACCAACAAGAAAAACGGGAGATTCGCATGTCAACTCTTCAGACGCCGGCACGAAGTGATGCCATTTCAGCCCTTTACCGCAAGCTCAACTGGCGGCTGCTGCCCCTCCTGTTCATCTGTTATGTATTTGCGTATCTGGACCGGATCAACGTCGGCTTTGCCAAACTTCAGATGCAGAATGACCTTGGACTTTCCGATGCGGCCTATGGCGCGGGCGCCGGTATTTTCTTTCTGGGGTATGTGTTGTTCGAGTTGCCGAGCAACCTGATGTTGCCGAGGGTAGGGGCACGGAAAACCTTTAGCCGCATTCTGGTGTGTTGGGGCATCACCTCGGCCTGCATGTTGTTCGTGCGCAACGTGCCGATGTTTTACGCCATGCGTTTTCTGCTGGGTGTGTTCGAAGCCGGTTTTGCACCGGGCATGATTTATTACCTGTCCTGCTGGTACGGCCCGAAGCGTATGGCGCGGGCCATTGCGATCGTGTTTATCGCCGGCCCCATTGGCGGCATTGTGGGCGGCCCACTGTCTGCGTGGTTGATCACCACGTTCGAAGGCGTTGGCGGTCTGGCCGGCTGGCAGTGGATGTTCTTGATTGAAGGCTTGCCGTGCGTCTTCCTTGGTGTGCTGACCTTCTTCATCCTTTCCAATCGACCCGCTGAGGCGCGCTGGCTGAGCCATGAAGAAAAGGCCTTGCTGGCCAGTGAGCTGGGTGAATCGACCGGGCGCGTCCATTCGTTCCGTGCGGTGTTGCGCGACCCGAAAATCTACATTCTCGCCAGCGCCTATTTCTGCATCATCTTTTCGATCTACGCCATGAGTTTCTGGCTGCCGGCAATCCTCAAGGCCCAGGGCGTCAACGACACCATGCAACTGGGTTGGTACGCCGCGATTCCCTATGTCGCCGCCGCTTGCGGCATGTACTGGATAGGGCGCCGGTCGGACCGTGTCGGTGAAAGACGCTATCACTGCGCAGTGCCTGCGGGGATCGGCGCGATCCTGCTGCTTGTGTACCCCTTTGCCGACGGCAACCTGATGGCCGCGCTGGCGCTGCTGACCCTGGCAACCGCCATGATGTTCATGGCCTACACCGTGTTGTGGGCGATGCCCTCCGAACACATCAAGGGCGAGGCGGCGGCGGGCGGCATTGCCTTGATTAATACCATCGGTCTTTCCGGCGGCTTCTGGGGGCCGGCCATGATCGGCTGGGCAAAAACCGCAACCGGCAGCGCGAATCTTGGCATCGTTATCGTGGGTTGCGTATTTTTGTGCGCAGCGTTGGTGATCCTGTCGACCAAGCCGAAAACCCGTGACGGCGCGATTCCGGAATACAGTGCGGGTTGATCTGCTGCCACCCGCGTCCTTTGTCATGTTCCGCAAGGAACCCTTTAAAAGTGAGAACTCAAATGCTTTTACACCTGTCGACCTGGGCCGAGATCGGTCAATTTCTTCAACGCAGCCGCACCATCGTGATCCCGATCGGTTCGAACGAACAGCACGGTCCTACCGGCCTGTTGGGCACTGACTGGATGTGCCCGGAGATCATCGCCCATGAGGCGCAGCAGAATGCCGACATCCTGATCGCCCCGACCTTCAATATCGGCATGGCCCAGCACCACCTGGGCTTTCCCGGCACCATCTCGCTGCGTCCGTCGACCTTCATTGCGGCGATTGGCGATTGGGTGCGCTCGCTGGCCGCTCACGGGTTTGAAAAAATCCTCTTTCTCAATGGCCACGGTGGCAACGTTGCATCGATTGAGGCGGCGTTCTCGGAGCTCTACGCCGAAGCCAGCTTCGCTCGACGCCCGTCAGGGTTCGCGCTGAAGTTGTGCAATTGGTGGGACCTTGAGGGGGTAGGGGAGCTTGCGCGCGAGCAGTTCCCTACGGGGCACGGTGTTCATGCCACGCCGTCCGAGATCGCGGTCACACAATGGGCCTACCCGGATTCGATCAAGTCGGCTGAATACTCGCCGCAGATCGCCCCTTGGGGCCCGATCCGCGAAGCGNTGGACTTCCGCGCACGCTTCCCCGATGGTCGCATGGGCTCGGACCCGGCCCTGGCGACGGTGGAAAAAGGCNGTGAACTGGTGATGTTGGCAGCAAAAAGCCTGGTGCGGGAGGTGGAGGCTTTCAGCCGCGAATCAATGCCTGGCTGAACCTGCGGCTTCTCAACTTGGCCAGCGCCCGGTAGATCCGGGCGTTGGTGCGTCCTGTTTCTTATGTGTCGGAAGACGACACCCGCAGAGGGTTATCCATGCCCCGGAGTTTTCACCGAGAAAATTTCAACCGCAGGCCTAGCACTTCAGCGACAGCAAGCCCCAACTATTCATTACCCAGTGTAATAAGTGAAATTCAATTCAGGGGCTCTATCACTCTCTGCTCTAGTAATAAGATGGCGCCAACAAACCATTGCTACTGGAGAATCGCGTGAAAAAAACCATTATTGCCGCCCTGCTAACCGCTGCCGCTAACTATGCCAACGCCGGCACGGTATTGGTTGTACTGTCGGATCAGGCTCAACTGGACCTGAAAGACGGCAAGGTCATGCAAACAGGCTTCTTCCTGAACGAATTAATGCAACCGGTACAGACCTTCATCGAGGCGGGTCAAACCGTCGTATTTGCCACCCCTAGCGGCAAGGCGCCAACCGCAGACCAGAAATCCAATGATGTGAGCTTCTGGGGCGGCGATGAAAAGGCCCGTCAGGAAAGTCTTGCGCTGCTGGACACGCTGAAGCTGACCTCGAAGAGCGGCTCGCCGGCAATCAGCTTCGCGCAGGTTCAGAAAATCGGCTACGACAAGTTCGATGCTGTATTCGTGCCTGGCGGTCATATCCCGATGCAGGATCTGCTGAAGGACAAGCAACTGGGCCAACTGCTGACCAACTTCCATGAAAAAGGCAAGATCACCGGCTTCACCTGCCATGGCACCATAGCCATGTTGTCGGCGATCCCGGATGCGCACGGTTTTGTCTCTGCACTGGAATCGGGCAAACAGCCGGCAGCGCCAGCCAATTGGATTTACAAGGGCTACAAAGTCACCGCCTTCACCGACGCGGAAGAGGAGCAGGCCAAAGGTTTCCTCGGCGGCGGCCATATGAAACTGTTCCCGCAGGATGGCCTGACGGCAGCCGGTGCTAACTTCTCCGAAGCCAAGCCATGGAGCGAGAATGTGATCGAAGATCGCGAAGTCATTTCCGGCCAGAACCCACAGTCGGCCAAGGCAGTCGCCGTGGCCATGCTGGCGAAACTGAAGTAATCCTGGGCGGCCGTTCCGGGCAAACCTGGCTGAACCTGCGGCTTCTCAACTTGGCCAGCGCCCGGTAGATCCGGGCGTTGGTGCGTCCTGTTTCTTATGTGTCGGAAGACGACACCCGCACATTTCGTCCAGTCCCAAGGGCGGCTTCGTAATGCCCTCGTTTAGAGATTTACCGCCCGATAGTTTTGGTTCCCGCCTTCCAATGCCCTGCATCAAAGGTGGTAACCGCATTCGATCCAAAGCCCCCCTCCATCCCACGCGCCGCGTTAATAGAAAGCCTCACCGCGTAGAGCGCTAAGAACCAGCGAAAAGGCCGGAGTCGGCAAACGACGGCTTGGGTAGTACAGGTGATAACCCGGAAACAAAGGGCACCAGTCTTCCAGTACCCGCACCAAGCGGCCCTCTTCAATGTGCGGTGCAAATTCTTCCTCCGGTAAGTATGCGATGCCCAAACCGTTAACTGCCGCTGCCGGGACATGTGCGCTGGTGTTCACAATGACCTGGCCCACGACACGCACGTTGATCTTTCGACCACGCTTTTCGAATTCCCAGGCGTCAACTCCGCCAAGCGTTGGATAGCGTATGTCGATGCATGTGTGATTCACCAGATCCTGCGGTTTCTTGGGCATGCTGTTGCGTGCGAAATACGAAGGCGATGCCACCGCAGCCATCCGTACTTCAGGTCCGATAGGCGCGGCGATCATATCTTTATCAACGGTGTCGCCGAATCTGATTCCCGCATCGAAGCGATCAGCAACGATGTCCCGGAAGCCATAGTTGATATCAAACTCAACCTTGATGTCAGGGTATTCGAGGAGCAAAGGCGTGAGTCGCGGAAGGAGGATTGTCTTCAGGACAAAATCGCCGCAGGTAATGCGCACCGTGCCCGCCGGCTTGTCACGAAGCTCGGTCAAAGCATCCAGTTCGGCCTCGATCTCGTCGAAACGATGACCAATGGCTTGCATCAGGCGTTCCCCCGCACTAGTCGGCGAAACGCTACGAGTGGTACGCGTCAGCAGGCGGATTTTTAGCCGCTTTTCAAGCCCGGAAACAGTCTGGCTCAGGGCGGATTGCGTGACACCCAAGAGGGCGGCCGCTCGGGTGAAGCTGCCTTCCCTGGCGACCGTTACAAAGGCCAAAAGGTCGTTCAGATTATGTCGTGGCATCGGAGCCTGCCTAGCGCAATTGATTAGCTGTACTTATAACTTCAACAAGCTTTCATTAGATTACCAAGCACTGCGTATTCCCAGAGAATAGGGCAAGCCTCACCTGTGGTCACAGGCAGGGCCCACACGATCCGCTGATCCAGACCCGGCAACCACGTCGATCAGCACCTATTCACTGATGGGAGCAGCACATGAGAAAACTCGTTATCTTGCTCGGCCTTCTGATGGCGTCGCTCTCTGCACTGGGAGCCGACATGTCTAACGGAGCCGATAACTTTTACAAAAGTGAGAAGGTCACGATGGTGAAGGTGACCTTCAACAATCAGTACCAGATGAAAACTGCAGGGAATCTGTTTGTTCCTAAAGATTTGAAACCCGGCAGCAAAACCGCAGCGATCATCGTTGGCCATCCCATGGGCGCGGTCAAAGAGCAGAGTTCGAACCTGTATGCCCAGAAACTGGCGGAGCAAGGTTTCGTGACCCTCGCCATCGATCTGTCGTTCTGGGGCGAAAGTGAAGGACAACCGCGCAACGCGGTCTCGCCAGAAATTTATGCTGAGGACTTCAGTGCCGCTGTTGATTACCTTGGCACACAGACGTTCATTGATCGGAACCGGATGGGTGTCCTGGGCATTTGCGGTAGCGGCAGCTTCGTCATCAGCGCTGCCAAGATCGACCCACGCCTCAAGGCCATTGCCACGGTCAGCATGTACGACATGGGCGCGGCCAACCGAAATGGCCTGAAGCACACTGTCGAGCAGAGGAAACAAGTGATCGCCGCTGCTGCCGAGCAGCGCTATGTCGAGTTCACCGGAGGCGAAACCCAACACACCAGCGGAACTGTCCATGTGCTGACGGACAACTCCAACCCTATCGAGCGTGAGTTCTACGATTTCTACCGCACGCCACGCGGTGAGTTCACCCCCAAAGGCCAGTCGCCGTTACTGACCACTCACCCGACGCTGGCCAGTAATACCAAGTTCATGAATTTCTATCCGTTCAACGATATCGAGACGATCTCGCCGCGCCCAATGCTGTTCATCGCCGGTGAAAATGCTCACTCGCGTGAGTTCAGTGAAGAGGCCTATCGTCTGGCTGGTCAACCCAAAGAGCTTGTCATCATTCCAGGTGCAAGCCACGTGGATCTCTATGATCGGGTCGATCTTATCCCGTTTGCCAAGCTGACCTCGTTCTTCCAAACCAACCTTAAGTGACACTGATCGTTGGGCTATCAGGCCATGCGCTCTCAACAGGCGTTGGCGCTTTACGTATTGAAGGAAATTAGATGAGCAGCACTGCCTTACCTATTCAAGCCGCGAGCCGACAGGTATGGGGAGCCGTCCTGGCGATGTCGCTGTGCGCCTTCGCCTTGGTGACTTCGGAGTTTCTGCCGGTGAGCTTGCTCACACCGATTGCGACCGATCTCGCGCTGACAGAGGGGCAGGCCGGACAGGCGATTTCAATTTCTGGCCTCTTCGCGGTCATCACCAGTCTTTTCATTTCCTCAGTCATTCGCCGGCTCGACCGAAGACCCGTTTTGCTTTTCCTGACAGCCTTGATGATTGCCTCTGGCACGCTCGTCGCTTTTGCCCCGAACTACTCGACACTGATGGTGGGTCGAGCCATTTTGGGGATCGCCATAGGTGGCAGTTGGTCAATGTCGACCGCCGTCATGATGCGGATTGCTCCCGAGAGTTTTGTGCCTAAAGCCATCGCTTTGATTCAGGGCGGTACCGCACTTGCCACTGCAGTCGCAGCCCCCATTGGCAGTTTCATGGGCGGGTTGATCGGCTGGCGAGGTGCATTCTTCTGCGTGGTTCCGCTCGCCGCTCTGGCGCTCTGTTGGCAAGCATTCACGCTGCCGAAAATGCCTGACCAAAATGAATCTGGATCTGCACTTGATGTATTTCGGCTGTTAGGTAGCGCCAAAGTCTCGCTGGGCATGGCCGCAGTGGCATTTTTGTTTATGGGGCAGTTCGCGTTATTCACCTATCTGCGTCCGTTTCTTGAGTCGGTGACACGGGTTAATGTGTCCGGACTCTCGCTGCTTTTACTGATTATCGGAATGGCCGGATTGGTGGGCACCATGGTGATCGGCCCGGTGTTGAACAGAAGCCTTAATCGAGTGCTGATGATCATTCCACTGCTGATGTCGGGGATTGCTGTGGCTCTACTCGTCTTCGGCAACTCGATGTGGGCGACAGCCGTTTTGCTGGGTGTGTGGGGCCTGATTGCTACGTGCGCGCCTGTGGGCTGGTTCACCTGGCTATCACGCACGCTTCCCCGTGATGCCGAAACCGGAGGCGGTTTGATGGTGGCGGTTATTCAGTTGGCTATCACACTCGGCGCGACGCTGGGTGGGCTGCTTTATGACGGAGTTGGCTACCAGGCAACATTCATCGCGAGTGGAGTATTTCTTCTGGTGGCTGCCGTACTTGCACTGTTCGTATCACGATCGGATCTGCCCCCATTACGATGACAATGCCGCTGTTGCGTGGGGGGAAGTGTGTGCATTGGGTGTTTTCCGGGGGCGACTATTTTGCTCCCTCGCCACAGGTAGCTGATTGTTTGTGCTATCTGTTTTCGTAAGCACATCTGCTTGAAGGCATCCCATCACTGAACGCTTTTCCCGTCGCTGCATTGATTTTTGTCAGAAATGCCAATGCCATCTGGTGTTAGCGTTTTGATGAACAATGGCTACGGCCTTGCCCTGATATGGCTCATTACAACCGTGGTTGACTCAATGGTGCCCAGAGAACAAAGGAGCGGACATGTCTCGCAACAAGCAGAGTCCTATCAAAGGTACGTTGAAGGACGCAAAAGGCATGGAGAACGATGAACCGATATTTCGCTCGCGCAAAGAACGACTGGAAGCAGGTGAGCGTTTATCCGAGAGCGTGCCGCACGCACTTCACGCCGTTTGGAAGCCGAAGCGTAAACACCGCGACCCGATTGAAATCCTGGAAGCGTCTAACCGATATCGCCTGCCCAATCTGATTCCGGTTCGCTACGGGCGCATGTTACGCAGCCCGTTTACCTTTTTGCGTGGCTCTGCCGGGGTGATGGCGCATGACTTGGCTAATACGCCGAACACAGGCATTCAAGTCCAAGCCTGCGGGGATTGTCATCTTTTGAACTTCGGACTTTTTGCCACTCCTGAACGCAACCTGATTTTTGACATTAACGATTTCGACGAAACGCTTCCAGCCCCCTGGGAATGGGATGTAAAACGCCTCGCAATCAGTTTCGTCGTGGCTGCCCGTGACAACCGGCTCAGCGACAAAGACGCCCAGGCGATAGCGGTCCAGTGTGTTCGTGCTTACCGCGAGCGCCTGCGTAAACTGTCTAAGATGAGCCCGCTGGACGTCTGGTATGACCGCCTGGACGCTCAAACGATCATCGACATGGCCCCCAACGCGAAAATCAAAAAGAACCGAGTTCAGCTGATTGCCAAGGCCAAAGCACGCATCGGCGAATACCTTTATCCGACAATCAGCAGCGTAGTAGCGGGACGTCGACGCCTGCTCGATCAGCCACCGATACTGTTTCATATCTATGAAAAGGACTTTGCACAACGTGTGCAGGTGGCGCTGCAAGACTATCGATTATCGCTACCGCTTGAACGGCGTGTGCTGTTCGATCGTTACCGTCTCGAAGACTTTGTCGTCAAGGCTGTCGGGATCGGAAGCGTCGGCACCTATTGTTTTGTCGGCCTGTTCTTTTCTGCTGAAAATCACCCGTTGCTCCTTCAATTCAAGGAAGCCTGTCCTTCGGTGTTGGCTCCTTTTGCGGGCAAGAGTGACTTTGAGAATCAAGGTGAGCGCGTGGTCACCGGGCAACGCCTGATGCAGGCCTCCAGCGATATTTTCCTGGGCTGGACGCAGGGGGAAAGTGGCCGGCATTTCTTCGTCCGGCAGTTGCGAGACATGAAAATGGCGGCCCCTGTCGAAGGCGCGACGGTCGATCAGATGAAGCTGTATGCCGAGTTGTGCGGTCTCACACTGGCCCGTGCCCACGCCAAATCCGGGGATGCTGCGCTCATCAGCGGCTATTTGGGCAAGTCGGACACCTTCGATCTGGCTATTGGCGAATTTGCCCAGAGCTACGCCAAGCAAAACGCGAAAGACCATGCCTCGTTGGTGGCCGCTGAAAAATCGGGGCGCATCAAAGTGTTGAGAGAAGAAGACTTATGAAACCGATCCAGTGCGCAGTCATTACCTCGCGTGCTGAACCCGATTGCCCAGTGCAACAGAACAATACGTTGTGAGGCAAGGTCATGGATCACGATCTTTCAACGGCGAAGACCAGGCTATTGCCGGGCCGTACTCGTCAAGTAGCGCTCTTCTTCGTTGCCTGCTGCGTGACCGGGTGCACAACGATGGGACCGAACTCGATTCAGCGTGACCGTACAGATTACAGTGCAGTTATTGCCTCGACCTGGAAAGAACAGACACTGCTCAATATCGTCAAATTACGCTACGCAGATGCGCCCGTGTTCCTCGAGGTTTCCTCGGTCATTGCCTCCAGCGCGATGCAGAGCCAGGTCACCCTCGCAGCGAGTTGGTATTCTGGACTTCCCAGCGATGGAAACAGCCAGGCCATAGGGGCTTCCGGGGTGTACACGGATCGACCGACGATCAGCTACACCCCGCTTTCCGGGGAGAGATTCTCTCGCTATTTACTGCAGCCCCTATCGCCGGCTGCCGTGTTCTCCCTGATTCAGGCCGGCTATCCTATCGATCGCGTCCTGCAATTGACCACCAGCGCCGTTAATGGTGTCTATAACCGATCCACATCCCCCTCGCGTTTTCGAGCAGCAGATCCGCGTTTCTACGAGTTACTGGAGGCCTTCAGACGGATCCAGCGCTCTGAGTCGCTGGGGATGCGCATCAATCAACGAAGCAACGATGAAAGCATGCTCGTCCTGATCTCGCGGGACGTCTCCGACGACATCGAGAAAGATCGCCGAAAGGTGCGCGAACTCCTTCACTTGAGCCCCGATGCCAGCGAGCTGAATCTAAAGTTCGGCATGGTGCAGCAGGATGATACCGAGGTCGTGCTACTCACTCGTTCCATGTCGGAAATCTTCGTGGAGCTGGCCGCTACCATCGAGGTTCCACCTGCCCATGTGCAAGAAGGACGTGCAAACCCGGCGCCTGCCGCGCCTGAGCATCCAAGCCCATGGGACGAACCATTAGTGCGCATTCACTCAAGCAGGGAGCGGCCAATCGATGCCTATGCAGCCGTTCGCTATCGCGACTATTGGTTCTGGATCGATGACCGTGACATGAAATCCAAATCGGAGTTCTTGTTTATTCTTGTACTGTTTTCGCTGGCCGAAACGGGCGTGGCGCCACAGACACCTGTGATCACCGTGCCCGCAAACTGAGCGACTGGGGGGGTAGCCTCAAGCCGCTTTTCCATAACGATGGTGCGCTCAGCCCCATGGAACTCGTCGCGGATGTTCTGATAACCCAACGCAGCGTAAAACTCCTCTGCTGTAATCGACGACGGTACCCGCACAGCGCCAACACACGCCTGGGAACAGGCTCAGGCGTGGGGGGAAGTGTGTGCATTGGGTGTTTTCCGGGGGCGACTATTTTGCTCCCTCGCCACAGGTAGCTGATTGTTTGTGCTATCTGTTTTCGTAAAAACGGGACGCTTGGCATCCCGTTTTTTTATGGCGGTGGTCGGTATCAGCCTCCGGCGTGTTTGTTCAGCGCCTCTTCCGCCGCAGCGATTTCAGCCTGGCGCCTGATGATCACGTCGCCTATCGGCGGGCCCTGGAAGCGGCGGGCTTCGAAGCCGAACCAGACGATGGCGGTCAGCACCAGAAAGCCGATGGTGATGTACAGCGCCCATTCGTTCGGTGGCTGGATGCCGATGACGAAGATGATGACCATCGAAAGGATCGAGAGGAGGGCGAACACGGTGTACCAGAAGCGCCCCATGTTCCACGGCCCCATGGTCGGCCACTTCGACGTCCCGTAGGTGAACAGGCCGAGCACGATGGGGATGATGAAGGAGAAGAACAGGAAGATCACCGTGCAGGAGACCACGATGGTATAGACCGGTGTTTCGCCGACCGAGATCACCGACGAGCCCCACACGAATAACACGGCGAGGGTGGCGCCGGTCCAGATTGCAGCCACCGGGCTGCGCAGGGTTGGCGAAACCGAGGACAGAGCTCTGGAGAACGGCAGGCCGCCGTCACGGGAGAAGGCGAAGATCATGCGTGACACCGAGGTCACGGTCGCCAGTCCGCAGAGGAATTGCGAGATGAAAATGGCCACGTACAGCGCCATTTTTACTGTCGGGTTCACTTGCGTGTCCATCGCCCAGAAAAACACGGTCCAGCCATGTTTCGCGGCTTCGTCCATGTTCGGCAGCATCAGCACGAAGGAGCTGAGCATGACCCAGCCGAACAGCAACGACCAGACCACCGACATGACCATGCCGCGCGGTACCGACAGGGCGGCGTTGCGGGTTTCTTCGGAGGTGTGCGCGGAGGCGTCATAGCCGGTGATGGTGTAGATCGGCAAGAGCAGGCCGAGCATGAAGATCCAGCCGTTCGACACCTGCGGCCAGACGCTGCCGCCCGCTTCGCCGGAGTAGTTGCCGAAGGTCCACAACCGGGCGAATTCATAACTGGGCGCCGAGATCAGGCAGACGATGGTCAGCGCCAGTGCCGTGGCGAAGATCAGGTACCCCGAGAAGTCGGTGAGTTTCGCAGTCAGGCCAATCCCCAGGTGGTTACACAAGGCTTGCAGGCCCGTGAGGATCGCCAGGAAAATCATCCGTGTCGTGATGGTGTCTTCCATCCCCAGTGCTGGTCCGAAAGCACCGAAAAAGAAGTAATAAGTGCCGACGTTGATCGCGCCGAGAACGGTGACCAGCCCCAGCAGGTTGAACCAGGCTGTCAGCCAGCCGGTGAAGCGGTTACCGAGAATCGAACCCCAGTGATAGAGGCCGCCGGCGGTGGGGTAGGCTGATGAGATCTGCGCCATGGCCATGGCAAACACCCCGGAGATCAGGCAACCGATCGGCCAGCCGATGCCGATGGACGCGCCACCCGCGCCCGAGGTGCCCTGGGCGAGTGAGTTGATGCCACCCGAGAGGATGCAGATGATCGAAAAGGAAATGGCAAAGTTGGAGAAAACGCCCATTCGTCGCGAGAGTTGCTGGGCATAGCCCATGCTGTGCAGCACCTTGACGTCATCGTCGTGCGACGCGTCGGTGCCGGCTTGGCTTGCTGGCTTCATGTTGTGTGCCCCTTCAGGTTTTGATACGCATCCATCCGGGTCCCGGATGGGCTGGCTTTCAACCCCTTGTCGTACTGCTCCTTTTCCAACCGGTACACCCTGTCCATGCCCTATGTCTGGACAGACAACTGCTCTAAATACGGCCGTGATAAGCCGCGTCGAAAATGCTTGCCGCGCCAGTCCGGGTCAATGGCAGCGGGTTGCCGCCGGCAGAGGGGTCGACAATGGCCATGTCCGCGATCAGGTCGGCCTGTTGGTCATCCACGCCCAACTCGACCAGCGTGTGCGGCACGCCGATGTCTTTGCGCAGTTTGAGGATAAAGGCCAGAAAACTGTCGAAGCCGGGCGAGGGCAGGCGCAGATAAGCCGCCAGGCGCGTGATGCGTTCTTCGATGGCGGGGCGATTGAATTGCAGTACGTAGGGCATAAAGGTGGCGTTGGTCATGCCGTGATGGGTGTCGTACAGCGCGCCGACCGGGTGCGAGAGGGCGTGCATGCCGCCCAGGCCTTTCTGGAATGCGGTGGCGCCCATCGCGGCGGCGGCGAGCATTTGCGCGCGCGCGTCGAGGTCGGACGGGGTGTGCACGGCCCGCACCAACGCGTTGGCCACCAGGCGCATGCCTTCCACCGCGATGCCGTCGGCCAGCGGGTGAAAACCAGGCGCGCAGTAGGCTTCCAGGCAGTGTGCCAAGGCATCCATGCCTGTGCCGGCGGTGACTTTGGCCGGCATGCCGACGGTCAGGGCCGGGTCGCTGATGACCACGCGTGGCATCATTTTCGGGTGGAAGATGATGCGTTTGGTGTGGGTGCGTTCATCGATGATCACCGCTGCGCGGCCTACTTCCGAACCTGTGCCTGCTGTGGTCGGTACCGCGATGACCGGGGCGATTTGGCTGGCGTCGGCGCGTGTCCAGTAGTCGCCGATGTCTTCGAAATCCCAGACCGGCCGGGTCTGGCCGCTCATGAAGGCGATGAGCTTGCCCATGTCCAGGCCGCTGCCGCCGCCGAAGGCGACCACTCCATCGTGTTTGCCGGCGCGCCAGGCATCGAGCCCGCCCGCGAGGTTGGCTTCTACCGGATTGGGCTTGAGGTCGCAAAACAGCGCGACGCCAAGGCCGGCGGCACGCAAGGAGTCTAAAGCCGCCGTGGTGATCGGCGCGCGCCCCAGGCCGCTGTCGGTGACCAGCAGCGGTCGCTGGATACCCTGGCTGCGACAGACCTCGGCCAGCTCGCTGATGCGGCCGACACCGAAGCGAATGCTCGTGGGGTAGTTCCAGTTCCCGGTCAGGCTCATGGCTCAGATCTCATGGCGCAAATGGAAGGATTTTGCTCGGGTCAGATGCTCGTAACCCAGGCGCGACAGGGTCACGCCGCGGCCGCTGTTCTTCACCCCGGTCCAGGCCAGGGCCGGGTCCAGGTAATCGCAGCGGTTCATGAACACGGTGCCGGTGTCGATCGCGTTGCCCAGGTGTTCGGCGGCGGCGAGGTCCTGGGTCCAGATGGAAGCGCTGAGCCCGAACTCGCTGTCGTTCATCAAGGCAATGGCGTGGTCATCGCCGGTCACCGGCATGATGCCGACCACTGGGCCAAAACTTTCTTCGCGCATCACCGACATGTGATGGGTGACGTCGATCAGCACCTGCGGCGCGAGGTAGGCGCTGCCCGGTGCGTCGAGGGGAAAGGCCTTCGGATCGATCAGCGCTTTTGCGCCTTTGGCCAGCGCATCGGCGATTTGTCCGCGCACGAATTCCGCAGCGCCTGGGTTCACCATCGGGCCGAGTGTGGTGGCTTCGTCCAGTGGACTACCCAGCACGTATTGATTCGTCAGCGCGACGAATCGCTCGACAAACGCCGGGTAGATTTTTTCATCGACATAGATGCGCTCGATGGCGCAGCAGCTTTGCCCGGAGTTGAAGAAGCTGCCGTCCACCAGGTTTTCCACTGCGTGGTCGAGGTTGGCGTCTGCGCGGACGTAGGCCGGGTCTTTGCCGCCGAGTTCCAGGCCCAGGCCGAGGAAGTGGCCTGACGCTGCGCTTTCCATCGTTCTGCCACCGCCGACCGAACCAGTGAAGTTCACCTGTTGCACACGGCCGGAAGCAATGATCGCGGCGGTCTGGTCATGATTGAGCAGCAGGTTATGAAACAGGCCTTCGGGCAGATTGACGCGGCGAAACGCTTCGGCGAACCGTTCACCCACCAGCAGCGTTTGCGAAGCGTGTTTGAGGATGACGCTGTTGCCGGCCATCAACGCCGGAATAATCGTATTCACCGCCGTCAGATAGGGGTAATTCCACGGTGCGACGACCAGCACCGTCCCCATCGGCTCGCGCTTGATACAGCGGCGGAAACCGTCGACAGGCGTGGGTTCAATGGCTGCCAACGCTTCAGGTGCAAGGGCGATCATATGCCGGGCGCGCTCTTCGAAGCCGCGCAGTTCGCCCGCGCCAAAGCGCACGGGGCGGCCCATCTGCCAGGCCAGTTCCGGGACGATCTCGTCCTTCATGGCCAGCATCGCGTCCACCGCAGCATTGCAAAAGGCGGCGCGCTCGCTCAGCGGTCGGCGCTTCCATGACGCCTGGGCAGTTGCGGCAGCCGCCAGCGCCTGCTCGATCTGCGCAGGATTGGCACAGCGACGTTCGGCATAGACCCGGCCATTGACCGGTGAAATGAGTTGAATCGTTGCAGTCATGATGGCGGTCTCAATAGCGCTCGAAACCGCGCTGCAATTCCCAGTCGGTGATGCGCCGGTCGTACTCTTTCTGCTCCCACTCGGCGGTGTGCACGTAGTGGTCGATCACTTCATCACCGAATGCCTCGCGCAACATGGTCGAGCCCTGGAGCGCGGCGCAGGCTTCGCGCAAGGTCTTTGACACTTCCGGCAAGTGTTCGTCGACGTAGGCATCGCCCTCGAAGGGTGGTGTGAGGTTGAGCTTCTCGTCGATACCGGCGAGCCCCGCAGCGATCAACGCGGCAAAGGCCAGATAAGGGTTGAGGTCGGCGCCGCCAATGCGGCATTCGATGCGGATGGATTTGCTGCTTTCCGCGCACAGACGAAAGCCGGCGGTGCGATTGTCGCGACTCCAGACCGCCCGGGTCGGCGCAAAGGTGCCGGCCTGAAAACGCTTGTAGGAATTGATATAGGGCGCGAGAAAGCAGGTGATGTCGTTGGCATATTTAAGCTGCCCGGCCACCCACGCGCGCATCAGTTTCGACATGCCGAACTCGGCCTTGGCGTCGAAGAACAGCGGCTTCTTGGCGTTCTTGTCCCACAGCGAATTGTGGATGTGGCTGCTGGACCCGGCGGCGTCATACCGCCACTTGGCCATGAACGTGATCGCCTTGCCTTGCAGCTGCGCGATCTCTTTGCAGGCGTGCTTGATGATGACGTGGTGGTCGGCCATGGTCAGCGCATCGGCGTAACGAATGTTGATCTCTTCCTGGCCGGGTCCCCATTCACCCTTGGAGTTTTCCACGGGAATGCCGGAGGCTTGCAGATGCTTGCGAATCGCCCGCAGCACTGGCTCTTCGCGGGTGGTCTGGAGGATGTTGTAATCCTCGATGTAGTGGCCGGCGGTTTTCGGCTTGTGGTAGTTGCGCTTGTGGATGGCCTCGTAGCTTTCGTCGAACAGATAGAACTCAAGTTCCGAGGCGAACATGCCGGTGTAGCCGCGTTCGCGCAGTCGCTCGATCTGCTTTTTCAGAATCGCCCGCGGGCTGTGCGGCAGGTCGCGTCGATGGTGGTGATCAAGCACATCACACAGCACCAGCGCCGTGCATTCCAGCCAGGGCACCCGTCGCAAAGTGGACATGTCGGGTTTGAGGACAAAGTCGCCGTAGCCTTTGCTCCAACTGGCGGCGGCGTAACCCGGTACGGGTTCCATGTCGATGTCGTCGGCCAGCAGGTAATTGCAGCAGTGGGTTTCTTCGTGGCCGCTGTCGATGAAAAACTCGACCTGGAATCGCTTGCCGACCAGTCGGCCTTGCATGTCGACCATGCAAACAAGAACAGTATCAATTTCGCCGGAGGCGGCAGCACGCTTGAGTTGATCAAAACTGAGAAGGGGCTCGGTCATCACGTAGTCCTGCGTGAATAGGTTGGGCCTGTCTGAAATAGCTGTTGCAGACGCTCTCCAGAACAACCCCAAACCTGCAGACGTGAGCATCGTGTGCAATAAGCTGCTCTAAGCTTAGCCTACGGCCGCCGAACGCAAGTTTTGGTGAACGACGCCGGGTGAATCAGGCCGAGCCTTGCCGAGGGAGTCCTCGGTGCAGGCTAATTCACTGCCGACCAAAGTTGGCGGTACGCGTCCACCAGTTGATCCAGGCTGAACGCGAGATTTCGCCCACTCGGGTTAGGCAGGACCCAGACCTGGGCATTGGCAAAGGTTTTTGATTGAAGCCCCCAGGCAATGTCGCGCTGGCCGGATAACGCGCCATACGCCGCTTTACCGAGAAACGCGACATAACGCGGCGCATAACGAGCGATCTTCTGTTCAAAACTCGCCGCGGCGGCGGTGAATTCATGCAGGGACAACTGATCCGCACGCGCCGTGGGCCGATCCACCACGGCCGTCAATCCGCAGTGATAGTTCAAGATCGTCCGGTCGTTTTCCGGGCGCACTTCCTCAGGCGTGAAGCCTGCAAGATGCAGCGTGCGCCAGAAGCGATTGCCTCTGCCGGCAAAGTGGTGCCCTTGAGCGGCGGCCGTCATGCCCGGATTAATGCCGCAAAAAATCACCGCCAGCTGTTCAGCCAGAATGTCTTCGAGGCCTTCACGCACCGCAGATCACACCGACCGCATTGCGTGCCAGCTCCGTCAATTCCTCTCGGGATTTGCCTGCCCGTGCGCGTATCGAAATGCTGTGCAGCAGGGAGGACGCGAGGACGGCGAGGGCGGCGGCGTCGACATCGCCTTTGAGTTCGCCGGAATCGATGGCGGTGCGCAGACGCGTTTCCAGATCGGCATCGAGCCTGCTGAGCCGGTCCGACAGTACTTCGCGAATTTCCGGATCCTCGACCGCTTCGGTGGTCGCTGTGCCGATCGCGAAGCAGCCGCGCGGTTGGCCGTCGCCCGAGAAGTAGATCGATAACTGCCCTTCGTAAAAACGCATCAACGCATCGCGCAGGGGCAGGGTGTTGTCCGTCAGCGCCTCGTGCATCGCCGCCGCGGCAAATTCCCAATATTGCTCAAGCGCCTTTATGTAGAGCGCGTGTTTGTCCCCAAATGCCGCATAGAGGCTGGGGCGATTCATGCCCGCTGCGGTGGCGATGCTGTCCAGCGACGCGCCGGAATAGCCGGTGCTCCAGAACACACCAAGCGCTTGCTGCAGAGCTGTCTGCGGGTCGTAAGCGCGTGGACGGCCGCGGCCTTTTCCTTCGGTAATCTTTTTTTGTGCCATGTCGTATAAAAACCTTGATGGAGTGTTTGTGTGGGGATATTCTTACACCATCGCACAAAATTAAGGAACCAGAAATTCCTTGGTTTACGGTTTGTTGAAGCGGAGCTCGAACTGAGTGTTGCGGCGACGAAACAGGTGCGGCGGAGCGATCCTCCCGTCCGTGCTCGGGCTTGATTCATCACAGCAACTATTGACGTCGGGGCCGCCACACTTTTCGCCGGCCCGATGTCCCGGTTAAAGGTGTATTCGATCATGACTAAACAGTTCGACATCCCGGCTTCGCAGAGCTTCGAGCACCCCGCACCGAACCTTGGCGATACGCCCATCAAAAAACCGTTCAAACAGAAACTGCGGCCGTTCCTTATTGTCGGTCTGCCGCTGATTTTCGCCGTCGTCGGATTCGCTCGTTATCAGGCCGGCGCCGCCATTATCTCGACCGATAACGCCTACGCCCGGGTGGCGAAGGCCTCGATCAACGCGCGGATTTCCGGGCAAGTGGTTGAAATCGCCGTCGAGGACAATCAGCCGGTGCACAAAGGCCAGGTGCTGTTCCGCATCGATCCGAAACCGTTGCAGATCGCCGTCAACCGCGCAGAAGCGCAGTTGAGCGTGGCGCGCCTGCGTATCGATGGACTCAAGGCCAGCTACCGTCAGCAACAGGCGGAACTGCAATCGGCCAAAGAGTCGGCCGATTTCGATCAACGGGAATTTGCTCGCAAGAAGGCGCTGGTGGCGACCGAGTTCGTCTCGCGGGCCATTTACGAACGCGCCGACACCGACTTCAAAGTGGCCCGGCAACGGATTGCGTCGGTTGAACAACAGATCGCCAGTACCGTTGTTGCGCTGAATGGCAATCCGAACATCGACGCCGATACCCACCCGACGGTTCGTGAAGCCAAGGCTCAGCTCGACGAAGCGCAGCTCTACCTTTCCTACGCGACGGTGTATGCGCCGGATGACGGCATCGTCGCCAAGGTCGACGATTTGCAGGTCGGCAACTACGTTAACAACGGCGCGCCAGCCTTTGCCCTGCTGTCGGATCGCGAGATCTGGGTGGAAGCCAACTTCCGCGAAACCGACGTCACCCACATGCGCCCCGGCCAGGCGGCGACGGTCAGTATCGATACCTATCCTGATCACGTTTTCAAAGCCCACGTGACCAGCATGAGCCCGGGTGCCGGGTCGGACTTCGCCCTGCTGCCACCGGAAAATGCGACCGGCAATTGGGTCAAGGTGGTGCAGCGCGTACCGGTGCGGCTCGAACTCGATGAGACCGATCCTGCGTTGCCGCTGTTCTCGGGCACCAGCGCCACGGTCAAGGTCGATACCGGCTACCGCACGCCGTGGTGGCAACCGCTCAAGGCTCTGTTGACCGCAGGTAACTTCTGATGAACGCCAACCTTGCCGGACCTCAAGGTGCGGGAACGTTAAGGTTCGCCGCGCTGCTCGCGACTTACATGCAGTCGGCGAACCTGCCGCTTCCGAATGCTGTGCTCAGGTTGATTCAAGGCAGCCTGTCGATGACCGACGACCAGGCGGGCTGGATCTTCACCTCGTACCTGGCAGCGAGCGCCATCACCATGCCGATCGCGCAATGGCTCGCCGGGCGTTATGGGCTGAAGCGGGTTTATCAAACCGCGCTGGCCTTTTTCGTCCTTGGTTTGCTGCTCTCCACCCACGCAACGACGTCGCTGGAATTCATCGGGGCGCGCATTCTCCAGGGCCTGGCGAGTGGCGTGTTGGCGCCGCTGTCGATGGCGATTTCGCTGGAGACATTGCCCCTGGAGAAGCGTGCAAAATTCGGTGCAACCTGGACCGCCATCGTGCTGTTCGGCATCGTCAGCGGCCCGAGCCTGGGCGGCTGGATCGGCGAGCATTTCGACTGGCGCCCGATCTTCTACATCAGCCTTCCGCTGTCGGTCTTTATCTTCCTCGTGATGGCGCTGTTGCTGAATGAGAAGAAAGCCGAAAAGCGGCCGACGTTCGATTTCTTTGGCTTCGGCAGCTTCACGCTGGGGTTGATCAGCCTGCAAATGCTGCTCGACCGCGGTGAACGCCTGGACTGGTTTGCCTCGACCGAAATCTGGCTGGAAGCCATCGGCTGCGCATTGGGGGCCTACCTGTTTGCGGTGCACGTGCTGACCGCGAAGGTGCATTTCCTCAACAAGCGCTTGTTCAACGACCGCAATTTCGTGCTGTCGACGATCATCTTTTTCGCCGTCGGCTTCGTGCTGCTGTCGACCATGGCCCTGACCTCGCCAATGCTCGACGAGATTCTCGGCTATCCGCCGGACACCACCGGTTCCCTGACCATCCCCCGTGGTATCGGGCTGGTCGGCGCGTTCCTGCTGATGAACCGTGTGCCCGAGCGTTTCGACCGTCGGCTGTTCGTGGCGGCAGGCGTTGGCGTGGTGATTTATGCCAACTGGCTGATGCTCGGTTATTCGCCGTTGATGGACTGGTCGCCCGTGGCGTTGGCCGGTGCGGTCCAGGGCATTGGCATCGGCATCTTGATGCCGTCGCTGACCAAGGTCGCGTTCAGCACGCTTGACCCGACGTTACGCCCCGAAGGCACCGGTCTGTTCAATCTGTCCCGTGTGTACGGCAGCACGTTGGGCGTGGCGATTGTGCAGTTGTATTTCTTCAACAACACGCAAGCGATGCACATGGCACTCGTCAGTAACGTGACGCCGTATTCCGTCGCGCCGATGTCCCTGCCAGCACTGGCGGGGCTCAACGAAATGATCACCCACCAGGCGGCGTTTATCGCGGTGGTCGACCAATTCAAGATTTTGATGGTGGCGATGCTGGTGGTGAGCCCACTGGTTGTCTTTCTTCGCAAGCCCGTTCCGACCAACTAGTTTTCGTGGAGTTTGCCCAATGAAATCCAATGCGCACTTCCTCAACAGACAGCTGTTCAAAACCACCTTCGGTGCGGTATCGGCGCTGGTATTCCTGACCGCTTGCACCGTCGGCCCTGACTACCAATTGCCGCCGCCGAGCTTTTCGCAGCACTATGATCAACAGGCCGAGCAACGCCTCGGCCAGGGCGGCAACACGCCCGGCGAACAACGCATCGACTTGGGTAAAAAGGTCCGCGGTGACTGGTGGACAGCCTTCCAGTCGCCGAAGCTCAACAACGTGGTGCGTCGCGCCATCGAGGGCAATCTTGAGCTCGTGGCGGCGGACGCAACGATCCGGCAAGCCGCGTCTTCAGTGGCCGCAGCAGAAGGTGCACTGTATCCGCAAGTCGATTTTGGCGCGACGGCAGGTCGCCAGCGGGTACACAACGCGAAGGAGCCTGCCACTTCCAACTTCTATGCCATCGGGCCACGGGTCGGCTTTGACCTTGACGTGTTCGGTGGCAACAAACGCGTGATCGAACAGCAAGAAGCATTTGCCGCGCTGCAAAAGCATCGTTACGAAGCGGCGTACCTGACCCTGACCGGCGATGTCGCCAGCCAGGCGTTGTTGGTGGCTTCCGCCAACGCGCAGATCGCGGCCGTCGAAAAGCTGCTGGCCAATGACGCGAAGAACCTCGACCTCGTGCGCATGGCCCACACCAACGGCACCACCACGCAGATCGACGTTTCCCTGGCCGAAACCCGGCTTGCCCAGGACCGCACGCTGCTGCCGCCCCTCGCTCAGCAGCGCGATGCCGCACGTCACGCGTTGTCGATTCTGACGGGCAAAGGCCCGGGCGACTGGAGCGCGCCGGACTTCGATTTTGCCGAGTTTGTATTGCCGGCGAACGTGCCCGTCAGCGTGCCGTCGGAAATGGCCCACGGTCGGCCGGACGTCCTGCAAGCCGAGGCCGAACTGCACATGGCCAGCGCGGCAGTCGGCATCGCCACCGCCAATCTCTATCCCCGCGTCACGCTGTCCGCGTCGCTGGCGCAAGCCGCATCAGGCAATGGCGGCGCCGCGCTTTGGGGCTTCGCGGCGGGGATTGCAGGGCCGCTGTTCGATGGCGGAACGCTCAAGGCTGAGCGTCAGGCGGCGGTCGACGGCTACAAGGCGACGCTCGCCGGCTACCAGCAGACCGTCATTCAGTCGTTCGGCCAGGTCGCGGATTCGCTCCAGGCGATCAACCACGACGCCGAGCAAAACCTGGCGCAGGAAGACGCGCTGCGCGCCGCCGACACCAGCTTTCGCTTGAACCAGCAAGCCTACGCGCAAGGTGAGAACAGCATCCTACAGGTATTGGAAGCCGAACGTGCCTACGAGCAGGCGTTACTCGGCCAGATCCGCGTGAAGACCGCGCAATACCTCGACACCGTGCAGCTGTACGTGGCGCTTGGCGGTAATTCTGTCGGCGCGTTCGAGCAGCGCGTTGCCAGTCGTGAAGCAGCGAAACCTTCGTATCAATAGCCAGAGATTGGAGTACAGACATGACTTACGAACCCTTCAACGATGACCTTCGCGACACGAAATTTGCACTGAACCACGGCTCCGTTGAAATGCCGGCCGTGGGATTTGGCACCCTGTTTCGCGACCTCAGCGTCACCACCCAAGCGGTCAAAGACGCGCTGGAAGCGGGCTTTCGCCATTTCGATTGCGCCGAGCGTTATCGAAATGAAGAACAGGTCGGCGTGGCCTTCAAGGAAATGCTGGATGCCGGAAACGTCCGCCGCGAAGACTTGTTCATCACCACCAAACTGTGGAACACCAACCACCGTCCCGAGCGCGTCGAACCGGCGTTCGAGGCCAGTTGCCGACGCCTCCAGGTGGACTACATCGATTGCTACCTGATCCATACGCCGTTTGCCTTTCAACCCGGCGACAACCAGGATCCGAGGGATGAATCGGGCCACGTGATCTACGACGACGGCGTTACGCTCATCGAGACTTGGAGGGCAATGGAGCGCCTGGTGGATGAAGGCCGCTGCAAGGCCATCGGCTTGTCGGATATCACCCTGGAAAAACTGCAGGAAATAGTCGAAGTGGCGCGGATCAAACCGGCCGTGGTGCAAGTCGAGTCCCACCCGTACCTGCCGGAATGGGAACTGCTCGAGTTCTGCAAACAGCATGGGATTATCGTGCTTGCGTTTGCGCCGCTGGGTCACGGCATGGAGCCTAATGTCCTGCAAGACCCGGTGATCACCCAGATTGCCCAGCGTGTGCAGAAGACCCCGGCGCAAGTGGCGTTGGCCTGGTCGGTGCAGCGTGGAGTGGCGTTCCTGACCACGTCTGCGACACCGAGTCATATCCGGGAAAACTTCGATATTTCGACCTTGCCGCAAAGGGCCATGGTTGAAATTCAGAACGACATCACCACCAGGATTCGATTCAACTCAGTGGTGGAAACCGGTGTCCCAGGATTTATTCCGCGCAAGAAGTAACCCATGATGACGGGGCGGCCTTACAAGGCCGCCTCTTCTTTCCATCCCTGCGAGGTGAAAACCATGGACGTGTTCCAGACCCTGCGGTTTTTCGTGGCGGTGGCCCAAAGCGGCAGCTTTACGGCGGCGGCGGAGGTATTGGACACCACCACGACCAACGTTTCCAAAGCGGTTTCCAGCCTGGAAGCCAGGCTTCGCACACGCCTGATCAACCGCACAACCCGCCGTCTGGCGCTGACCGAAGCCGGCCTGCGTTACCTGGAACGTTGCGAGAGGATTCTTGAAGAGGTGCGGGAGGCCGATGAGGAAGCGGGCACCGCGAACACCCAACCTGTGGGCCGCCTGAAGATTCACGCGATGGCCGCCATCGGCAATCACTACGTGATCGATGCCGTTGCCAGGTACAGAGAGCTGCACCCGACGGTCATGTTTGATTTGACACTGACCAATCGACTGCCGGATCTGCTGGAGGAGGGTTACAACATGTCGATCGTGCTGGCCCGGGACTTGCCCGATTCAGGCTTCGTGGCGCAGCGACTCGGCATCACCTACAGCATTCTCTGCGCCTCGCCGGCGTACTTGAAAAAACGCGGACAGCCGGAATCCCCGGCCGCGCTCGCCGAACATGACTGTCTGAAAATCGTGAATACGGTGATGCCGGTTGAAAACTGGGTATTGGAGGGGCCGGATGGCGTGGAGACCGTCAGCGTTCCGCTATCACCGTTCCACATCAACACCGCCGATGGCATGACCGTCGCGATTACCAACGGCATGGGGATTGGTATCCAGCCCATCGCGTCTGCGGTCGATGGCCTGCGAGCCGGCACCTTGGTGCGCGTATTGCCCGGGCACCACCTTGAAGCGCTGAATCTGTATGCGATCTATCCGTCACGAAAGTTCGTCGATGCAAAAATAAAGACCTGGGTGGAGTTTCTCAAATACTCCATTCCGGACGTGCTGGCTGCGGATGAAAAAATCGTCGGCTCAGCGAAAAAAAGATGACGTTGCAGGCATGGAGTGTCGACCCTCCATTTTCCTGACTGGCTTCAACCATTTGAACATCCAGTGCCCATGACCTGGTACTGAAGGACATGGCGTTGACCCTTGGAATCTTCATAGGTCATTCGGGCCGGGACCGGGCCGCACTCGTCTGCAATCTCTGTCACGGTGATGATTTTCTTGATGTCCAGTTTTGTACCGTAGGAGTAGCTTTCAACCGGCGTTTTAATGGCTTCGGCCTTAGACGGGTTGTCGCTTGCAAAGGCCTGTGCGCCTATACCGCCCAGCGCCAGGAACAGCGCAATTTTTAAAGCTTTCATNTNGATTGACCCGGCGTGAGCCGATGGAGACGGACTCCATTGGCTCACCGGGTAGAGACGATGCTAGGGGTTTACCGAACCCTCAAATAGCGGCCCGCTGGACAAACACTGTTGCCGGATTACGCATGAATGGCAGGCGTCGAAAAAGCCAATGGCGTTGCGTCTGCATCAGCGCTGGCGGTGTTGCCTGAGCAGCCTTCAAAGGCCTGAATCAAGGACTTACAAAGTGAATGCGCCGGTCACCGGCAGGTCTTGAAGCGTCTCCTATACTGATCCGCGTTGACCGGTTCAACACAGATCCCGAATGCCGTTGGAACAGCGACTCGCGTTCCGACGGCTTCCCTACGAACTCACCCTCAGGAGAACGATCATGACCATCCGCATTGGCGACGAAGCACCGGATTTTACCGTCGAAAGCACCGAAGGCACGCTGCATTTCCATGAGTGGATCGGCGACAAGTGGGCGATTCTGTTCTCGCACCCCAAGGACTTCACCCCGGTGTGCACCACTGAACTCGGTTACATGGCAGCGCTCAAGCCGGAGTTCGACAAACGCAACACCAAGGTCGTCGGGCTCAGCGTCGACCCCGTCAGTAACCATGCAAGCTGGGCCAAGGACATCGAAGAAACCCAGGGGCATGCGGTCAACTACCCCATGATCGGCGACGAAAACCTGGTGGTGGCCAAGCTCTACGACATGATCCACCCGAATGCCAGCGGCGGCGCACGCACGGCCGTGGACAACGCCACGGTGCGTTCCGTGTTCATCATCGGGCCGGACAAAAAGGTCAAGGCGATGCTCATCTACCCGATGAGTGCCGGGCGTAACTTTGATGAAGTGCTGCGCCTGCTCGATGCGCTTCAACTGAACGCCAAACACACCGTTGCGACCCCGGTAAACTGGCGTCCGGGTGAGGACGTGATCATCCCGACGTCGGTGTCCGATGAGGACGCGAAAAAGAAATACCCGGATGGTTTCAAGACGGTGAAACCTTATTTGCGCACGGTGGCGCAACCGAAGTAACCCCTACGGAGACCCCAGGCATGGCCGTTCAAGTCTTGCGTGTCGAGGCAACGCACATCGACACAATCGCCCACCTCTTCGACGCTTATCGAGGCTTCTACGGCCAGCCCTCGAACCTTCAACAGTCCCGGGATTTCATCGCTGAACGCATTGCCCGGGATGAATCCGTGATCTTTTTCGCATCGGACCTTACCGGTAATGCGCTGGGGTTCGTCCAGCTGTACCCGACGTTCTCCTCCATTGACGCCCACCGCACCTGGCTGCTCAGCGACCTCTTCACCGCTCCCGAGGCCCGGGGGCAGGGCGTGGGGAGGCTGCTGATGAACGCTGCCCGAGCCTTTGCACTGTCGACAGGCGCCAAGGGCATGGTGCTGGAAACGGCCACGGATAATTTCGGCGCACAGCGGTTATACGAGTCGCTGGGTTACGTGCGCGATCCGGGGTATTACACCTACTGCCTCGATTTGAAGCAGGGTTGACCAACGCATAACAACCTCCCTCATCAATAAGCTGCGTGATACCTCGCTGGAACGTGGTTATCCCGCATTCGATCAACGCTGCGGCAACTTCCATCGCTCGCGCCATTGCTCATATTGCCCCTCAGGCATCTGCACCAAAACCGGAGATTCACGCGGATCCAGCCACTCGAACAACCGCGAAATATCACCCTGGTCCATCGCCGTACACCCCAACGTCGGCGAGGCAGGCCCGCGCCAGATATGGAAAAAGATGCACGAGCCGTCACCCGGTGACGCCGGCGTGTTGTGCTCGATAAAGATCCCTTTGCGATACCCAGCCTCTTTGCGCATCTGCTCGGAGCTGTTCCAGTCCTTGGTTATCGCCGCGCCGTCGACCAGTTCGTTGTAACGTTCGGATTTGCTGTCATCCACGCATTCGGTGGCCGAGGTCAGCGCGAGATAAGGCAGTTTTGTATCGCCCGTTGCATCGTAGCCAAACGCCGTTCCAAGCTTGAACATCCCCGCAGGTGCTTTTCCATCGCCTTCACGCTTGACCGGTCCTTCACCAGGCTCAACGTTGCCCAAACCCTTACCCCACGCCAACCCGTTCTTGCCGACCACCACCGCAAACCCGTCACCGACTTTTCGAAAGCTGGTCCCGTCTCGTTCATAGCGCTGGGCAGTGCCCTGAATGTCATCCCAGTTTTTTGTGGTGACCACAATCAGTTGGTGGCTGCTGTCCAGCACCTCGCTGGCACTCAACGGCGTGATGGGAAAATCCATCACATTCTTCGGTGCTCCGTCTCCACCGAAAGTGAAGTGCCACCACTCTTTCGAGTAGCCGGCAAAACCCTCTTTTTCCATGGCGCGGCTGAGTCGCTGACGGTTTTCTTTCGCCGTCGCATTGATCGTCGGGTTGGCGGTGTGCGCACGCTCATCGAAGCAATCGTACCCGGTGCCCATGTCGAGTGCGCCGTCGTGCCAGCGCTGGACATAAGGCGCGGTGCAATCAACTTGCGCGGCCTTGGGTGTCCAGGTATCGGCGGGCAGAGCCTTGGGACCGATGAGCGTCAGGTCCACGGTCGAGCCTCTGGAGTGATTCGACACCCGCGCCACATACCCCAGGCGCCAGAAGTCCTGCTTGTCCACGCGCGGATAGAACTCGGCTTTGCGCGGGTCCCCCGGCTCAGTCGCAAAGCGGCCCATATCGGCCACCGCCCGGCTGGGTCGATAGCAGTCGAACACCTTCAAGCCATAGCCTTGCTTTTGAAGTGCCTGTTGCACCCGGGCGAGGGCCTGGGCGGTGTCCAGCGACAGCAGGCACTCGGCAGCGGCGTATCCGTCGAGTGAGTGTCCGGTGAAGTTATGGGCGCTGGCGTAGCGAATGTCTTGCACGATGGTCGGATCAATCGTGCGCAGGTAGACCATGTTGTCGGGTCTTGGCTCAGCACTGGCGATGCCTGGCAGGATGACGCTCAGCAACAGCAGTGACCGCAGCCACGAGCGGGCTGGCAGGTGGCGGCATTGAACTGGCAAGGGTAGCGAGGAGGGCATACGAACCTTCAGGTTTAAGCGCATGGAGGTGTTGTCGAGTCCGGAGGACGCTTCAAACGGATCTTAAACCATGACCGCCAGTGTCTGGCTGATTCATGTTTAGGCGCAGGCATTACGGCCGAAAACGCAAAGGCGCCCACGATGCTGTCGCGGGGGGGGTGAAAAAGAGGCATTTTGCTGGCCCCGAAGCGTCACAGTTGTCGCCACCAGAGCGGTGGCACGATCAGCGGCTGGCGGGTAGATCCACTGAGTGTTGATCTGCGTCTTGAGCTCCTTGGCCTCATCCTTGACCAGTTTGAGCTGGCGATCCCAGCCTTCGGTGAACACTGCACCCCAGGCACCCAGGTCGAGGCAGGTCACGTACTTCGGTTGACGGTAAGGGGTCGGCGCAACACCCAGCAGATCCGCGGCGACGTTGTTCCCGGCATGACGGCCCAGGGCGATCGCGTGCTGGCACGACATGGCGGCGAAGTTGCCAAGGTCGTCGGTCGCGGCATAGGCGACGTCGCCGGCAGCATAGACATGCGTCTGGCCCAATACCTTCAGGTTCTCATCGACGTGCAAGCGCCCTTGTGGGTCGCGATCGCTGGTCAGGTGTTCGGTCAGCGGGCTGGCGCGGAACCCGACGGTCCAGATCACCGTCTGGGCTTCGATGTGGCGGCCATCGGCGAGGGTCACGCCGTTGGCGTCCACTGCCGCGACACTGGCGTTGACCACCCACTCGACGCCCAGGTGTTCAGACGCCTCGATGATGGAGGGACGAATGCCATCACCCATCGTCGCGCCGATCTGCGGCGCACGGTCGACAATGATCACGCGCACATCCTGATCGTCGCCGAGCACAGCCCGCAGGCGTGCCGGCATCTCGGTGCCGGTCTCTATGCCGGTAAAACCGCCACCCGCGACCACCACGGTGTTACGCGCAACGCTGGCAGGGCGGTCTTTCAGGGATTTGAGGTGGTCTTCAAGGCGCACGGCGGCTTCGATCTGATCCACGTCGAAGGCGTGCTCGGCAAGACCTGGCACCTTCGGCCGGACCAGCTGGCTGCCTGCGGCCAATATCAGACGGTCGTAGCTCAACGTGCCCTCGTGGCCCGCCTCATCGCGGTAGCCGACGGTTTTGGTCTGCTCGTCGATACGCTCGGCCATGCCTTTGACGAAACGCACACCCACCGAATCGAACAGCGCGTCGAGGGGGGCGAACATCTTGTGCACGTCGGTTTCGTAGAAGCGCGGACGTATACGCAATTCCGCCTGAGGCGCCAGCAGAGTGATGTCCACGTCCTTACGGTCGTGCATGTCCAGCAGACGGGCGGCGCTCAATGCACTCCAGACACCACCGAACCCCGCACCGATAACCAGAATTTGCTGTTTCATGATTTGTTCCTGAAAAGAAGTGGTCAATAGTCTTGAAGTTGTTCTTCAAGTTGGCGGGACGGCAGTCGTCCGCTGTGAGTGCATGGTATTGGCGGAACTTTTCCGGCGCACTGCTACGTCGGTTCAGAAAAGTCATACCTCAGTGGCAGGGATCTATACAAAGGTATTAACAGGGGCGCGGAGCAACACATTCAGGAATGTTCTCAGTGGTGTGAAGGTCTGCGAAGTGGCGCTAGTCTGTAAGGTGGTGACACTGGACTGGACGACAGCCTGACCGCAGTGCGGCCTATAAAAAAACCAACGTGTGTTCACCCTCAGATGAACAAAAGCATGCAGTTATCCTGGGACGACGGTGAGCGTATTTTCTGTCGGGAGCTACGCGCGAACGCCGGCAGCGACAGCCCTGTGCTCATCGCGCGGCCTGCGGCGGAACAACCTCTCCCAGCCTGCCTTGGCCGACTCGCACATGAGTTTGGCCTGAAGGACGAACTCGATCGCACGTGGGCGGTGCAGCCGCTTGAGATGTTGCGTGCCACGGTGCAATTCACGCTGCCCGGCCCCCGGATTAATACTTAGGTTTAGGGGAGGTATATTCATAGGTCGTTCAGACTAATCGTATGTACAAATGAAACTCCGCAACCCTGTCGATAGAGTCAATGCAAGGGTTACGGAGGAAGTTGTCATGAGTGCTTTTACCACCAAGGTCGTCGAACGCTGTTTATCGCTTCGTTCAACTGCACGTGTTTGCCTGACCATCATGACAACGGAGATGTCCAGTCAGTTAAGCGCCCTGTTGCCCGTCAATCACCCCTTCGCCGAAACCTACCTGTCGTCCGGCGTTGTGTTGAAATTGATCGACGTCCAGGAGGCCGCGGACAGCTTGCCTGTCGGTGCGCATCTGGTGGGGCCACGCACGTTCTATATGCATCACGGCATCTATCTAGGCGGTGGAAAAGTGGCTCACTATTCCGGGTTCAGCAGTTCATTCAAACCCGGCCCCGTCGAAGTCATCGATCTTGAACGTTTCGCCCACGGCAAACCGGTCTGGATGTATCAGGAGCCAGGCGACTTTCCCTGCCATGAAATCGCCAACCGGGCGCGCTCCAGGATCGGCGAGAATCAATACCGGATTTTCTCCAATAACTGCGAGCACTTTTGCAGTTGGTGCACCCGCGGCAAAAGTTACAGCGCCCAGGTCAATGCCTGGTTGCACAGCCCACGTTCTTTGTTCTCTTTTATTTCGGCGCTGGAGCACAACTTTATTGCCTAGTGCAGGTTAGGCCCGAGCGCGACCCTACAAAAACGTCGCGCCTCGGAAATCGGCCTCAGGTGCTGCTACACTTTTTTGCTACCCATTCTCATTGAGGACCGCCCATGAGCGGCAATCCTTCCTCCAGTAAGCAAGGCAATCAAGGTTCGATGGTGTACGTGGTGGATGACGATGCGTCCATTCGCGACGCCTTGGCTAATCTGTTGCGCTCTGCCGGGATCCAGGTCCAGACATTCGCTTCCACGGCCGAGTATCTTCAGCATCCGAAGACCGGGGGCGCCAGTTGCCTGGTCCTTGATGTACGACTGCAAGGGAGCAGTGGCCTGGACTTCCAGCGTCAGTTGGTGGAATCAAACGCGAACATCCCCATTATTTTTATCACCGGTCATGGCGACATCGAGATGTCGGTCAAGGCGATGAAAGCAGGGGCCGTGGACTTTCTGGCCAAGCCGTTCCGTGAACAGGACCTGCTGGACGCGGTGTCAGGCGCACTTCAGGCCGATATCCGGCGCCGGGAAGTCGAGCAACAGCGATCAGACCTGCACAGCAACTACCAATCGCTGACGGCCCGGGAAAAAGAGGTGATGGCCCTTGCCGCCAAAGGCCTGATGAACAAGCAGATTGCCGGGCAGATGAACCTGAGCGAGATCACCGTGAAAATCCACCGCGCCCATGCCATGAAAAAAATGCACGCCAAGTCATTTGCGGACCTGGTGCGCATGGCCGAGTCCTTGGGGATTGGCCACGATCAATGACTCAAGAGGCCCGCTGGCCCGATCCATTTCGAGTACGGCCGAAAACGCAAAGGCGCCCACGATGCTGTCGCGGGGGGGGTGAAAAAGAGGCATTTTGCTGGCCCCGAAGCGTCACAGTTGTCGCCAAAATCACTTCATTTTCAGGTGGTTAGGCGGAATGCAATTGCGAAGAGTATTTGTCACGATGATCTCGTTTGCCCTGGCCAGCGTTGCAGCCTCTGCCCATGCCAAGGAGCTGGCGTCTAATGAACGGTATATGTGCAGCTGGGGGGCGGGCACGGCGGCGAGGGCCCAGGAACTCAAGCTGGCCGGGGTCTCCCTGTATGCCGCGCGGCAGAAGATCCAGACCATCAAGTTCAGCAAATCGTGGATGCGCATGATGGCGATGGGCATCACCGAGCAGACCTACGACAGCAAGTCGCGGTACAAGCCGGCGGACGTCCGGCAGAGCTTTTATGAAGAGTGCGTGCGGTACAAGTTGGCGCGTAAGTGAAAAAACA
>NZ_NMOJ01000033.1 GCF_002251635.1 Pseudomonas mandelii | reverse complement strand
GGTGCCTCAAATGAATGCAAATCCCTTGTGGGAGCGAGCCTGCTCGCGATAGCGGTGTGACATTCAACATTGATTTCGGCTGAACCAACGCAATCGCGAGCAGGCTCACTCCCACAGGTTCTGCGGTGTTGATTTGGTTTACAGCTCAGTTCAGGCACTGCGCCCCGGCCTTGGCCACTTGGGCATCCTGCTCGGCCTTGACGCCGGACACGCCGACCGCGCCGATCACCTGGCCATCGACGATGATCGGTACTCCGCCTTCAAGGGAGGTCAGCAACGGCGCTGACAAAAACGCGTAGCGTCCTCCGTTGACCATTTCCTCATAGCCTTTCGATTCACGCCGGCCAAGGGCCGAAGTGCGGGCTTTTTCGGTGGCAATGTAGGCGCCGATCGGGGCGCAACCGTCGAGGCGCTCCAGGGCTAGTGGATGGCCGCCGTCGTCGACAATCACGATGGTCACGGCCCATTGATTGTTCTGCGCTTCGTTGCGTGCGGCGCTGAGAATCCGGCTGACTTCGGTCTGGCTGAGGACGGCTTTGCTTTTCATGGGGATACTCCAGGGCTCGATGAGGGCAACGCCGCTTCGACCAGTTCGATCCAGTGGCGCACAGGGGTTCGGCCCGCACCGTCAAGGTGCGACTGACAGCCGATATTGGCCGTGACAATGACTTCGGGATGACCGCTTTCCAGCGCATTGAGTTTGTTGTCGCGCAGTTGCCGGGACAGCTCTGGTTGGGTCAGCGAATAGGTGCCCGCCGAGCCGCAACACAGGTGACCGTCGGGAACAAACGTGAGGTTGAAACCCAGGCGCGTCAGCAGCGCTTCAACCGCACCGCCGAGTTTCTGTGCGTGCTGCAAGGTGCAGGGACAATGGAAGGCCAGGCGCTGGTCGCTGTGAATGCCGAGCGTGTCCAGCGGCTCGTCGCGCAACACTTCAACCAGATCCCTGGCCAGTGCGCTGACCTTTCTGGCCTTCTCGGCATACGCCGGATCGGTGCTGAGCAGGTGGCCGTAGTCTTTGATGAAGGCGCCGCAACCGCTGGCGGTTTGCACAATGGCTTCGGCCCCTTGCTCAATGCGCGGCCACCACGCGTCGATGTTGCGGCGGGCGCGATCAAGGCCGGCCGCTTGCGCGTCCAGATGGTAATCGACCGCGCCGCAGCAACCGGCCTCGCGCGCCGGTGTCACGCTGATCCCCAGTCTATCCAGGACGCGCGCGGTGGCCGCGTTAGTGTTCGGCGACAGGCTCGGCTGCACGCAGCCTTCGAGCATCAGCACCTGCCGGGCGTGGCGGACGACCGGGCGCTGTCTGGCCGGGTACACGTGGCGAGGCAACTTGGCTTGCAGCGTGTTGGGCAACAGCGCACGGAACACCTGACCGCTGCTGACCAGCGCTTTGAACAACCCCGAATTGGGCACCACGCTGCGCAAGCCTTCACGCAACAAGCGCTGGTCGAGCGAGCGCGGCACGGCCGCATCGACCACCGCGCGGCCAATGTCGAGCAAGTTGTGATAGTCGACGCCCGAGGGGCAAGTGGTTTCACAATTACGGCAGGACAGGCAGCGATCCAAATGCTGCTGGGTCTTTTGGGTGACTTCGTTGCCTTCCAGCACCTGCTTGATCAGGTAGATGCGCCCACGCGGCCCGTCCAGTTCATCGCCGAGCAATTGATAGGTCGGGCAGGTGGCGTTGCAGAAACCGCAGTGCACGCACGTGCGCAGGATGCTTTCGGCTTCTTCTGCGCGGGGCAGTTGGCGGGCCTGTTCGCTCAAGGTGGTCTGCATGGGTCAAAGCTCCGCGTACAGGCGACCGGGGTTGAAGAGGCCCCGTGGATCGAGTTGGTCCTTCAAGTTGCGGTGGTAGCGCATCAGTGCTGCGGGCAGCGGATGGAACGGGCTGTCAATCAGGCCGTGGCTGTAGCAGGTCACGTGCCCGCCGACTTCCGCGACGATCGAGCGAATGAACGCCGCTTCGGCATCGGATTTGAGCCAGCGCTGGGCGCCGCCCCAGTCGATCATTTGCAGGCCGGGCAGGGACAGTCGAGGGGTGTTGTGCGGGACGGACAGGCGCCAGAGCGGCTGGTCTTCATCAAAGAAGCTCAATCGATGTTCGTTGAGATCCGCCCAGTACGAAGCCTCCAGCAGCTCGCCGCCCAGTCGGTCGTGCGCCGCCGCCACGGAGCCTTCGCCACCCTCAAGCCGTAGATGCAGGCGCTGACCGTCGTGGCACGCAGCGCTGATCGGCAGCGGTTGCTGTCCCCATTCGGCGAGGCGCAGCAAGGCGCGATCGCTGTCCATTTCCAGGCTGATGCTTAACGCTTGCCGAGGTTTGGGCAGCACTTTCAGCGAGACTTCGGTGATCACGCCGAGCGAGCCATAACTGCCGGCCATCAAGCGCGACAAGTCGTAGCCGGCGACGTTTTTCATGACTTCGCCGCCGAAGCGCAAATGCTTGCCGTGGCCGGTGATGACTCGTGTCCCAAGGACGAAGTCCCTGACCGAGCCTGACCACGGACGTCGCGGCCCGGACAGCCCACTGGCAATCATCCCGCCCACGGTGGCGCCTTCACCGAAGGAGGGCGGTTCGCAGGGCAGCATCTGCTGCGCTGCATCCAGCACGTCGGCCAGTTCTGCCAACGGCGTGCCGCAGCGCGCGGTGATTACCAGCTCGGTCGGGTCGTAGCTGACGATGCCGCGGTGGCTGCGCGTGTCGAGCACTTCACCCGCCGCGATACGGCCCAGAAACGCTTTGCTGTTGGCGCCCTGGATGCGCAGCGGCGTGGCGTTTTGCAGGGCCTGGTTAACCTGGTCCAGTAGCGCGCCGCTGTCATCGATATCGTGTTCGCTGCGCATCAGAAACGCTCCAGTTCAGGGAAGGGCATCTGACCCAGGTGAACGTGCATCGCACCGAATTCGGCGCAGCGATGCAAGGTTGGAATATTCTTGCCCGGATTGAGCAGGCCGCCCGGATCGAACGCGGCTTTGACCGCATGAAACAGGGTCAGCTCATCGCTGTTGAACTGCGCGCACATCTGATTGATTTTCTCGCGGCCGACCCCGTGTTCGCCGGTGATGCTGCCGCCGACTTTCACGCACAATTCGAGGATCTTGCCGCCCAGGGCTTCGGCGCGATCGAGTTCGCCGGGTTGGTTGGCGTCGAACAGAATCAGCGGGTGCATGTTGCCGTCACCGGCATGGAAAACGTTGGCCACCCGCAGGTCGTATTCGGCCGACAGCGCAGCAATCGCGTGCAGCACGCCGGGCAGCTCGCGGCGCGGGATCGTCCCGTCCATGCAGTAATAATCCGGCGAGAGGCGGCCTACCGCCGGGAACGCATTCTTGCGCCCGGCCCAGAAACGTACGCGTTCCGCCTCATCCTTAGCCTGGCGGACTTCGGTCGCACCGGCCTGTTCCAGCACCTGACGCACACGGTCGCAGTCATCGTGGACGTCGGCTTCAACGCCATCGAGTTCGCACAGCAGAATGGCTTCGGCGTCGACCGGATAACCGGCGTGAATAAAATCTTCGGCGGCGCGAATGGCCAAGTTGTCCATCATTTCCAGACCACCCGGAATGATGCCGGCGGCAATAATGTCGCCGACTGCACGACCCGCCTTTTCGACGGAGTCGAACGCCGCCAGCAGCACCTTGGCCGTCTGCGGTTTCGGCAGCAGTTTGACCGTGACTTCGGTGATCACCCCCAGCATGCCTTCGGAGCCGGTAAACAACGCCAGCAGGTCAAACCCGGGCGAGTCGAGCGCTTCGGAGCCCAGGGTAAGGTGTTCGCCATCGACGGTGAGGATGTCGACCTTGAGCAGGTTGTGCACGGTCAGGCCGTATTTCAGGCAATGCACGCCACCGGCGTTTTCGGCCACGTTGCCGCCGATGGAACAGGCGATCTGCGAGGAGGGGTCCGGCGCGTAATACAAGCCGAACGGTGCGGCGGCCTGGGAAATCGCCAGGTTGCGCACGCCCGGCTGAACCCGCGCCGTGCGTGCGGCGGGGTCGATGTGCAGGATGTTGTTGAAACGCGCCATCACCAGCAGCACGCCTTTCTCGAGCGGTAGCGCACCGCCGGATAAACCGGTGCCGGCACCGCGAGCGACCACCGGCACATGAAACTCATGGCAAAGTTTGAGCACGCCCTGGACTTCGTCGATATGGCGCGGCAGCACCACCAGCATCGGCGTAGTGCGGTAAGCGGACAGTCCGTCGCATTCATACGGCTTGAGTTCTTCGCGCTGATGCAGGATTTCCAGGTCCGGCAGGCGAGCGCTCAGTGCCTGGAGCAGGGCGGCTCTGTCGACATCAGGCAGAACGCCGTCGACGCGTTCATCGTAGAGGATGTTCATAGGCGGTTCACGACCCTCCGTTTGTTTTTATTAGAGGTCTGCTTGCGGTGAAAGCTCACTTGCATCATTGGCCTGACGCGTCCTACTGTCCATGTGTTGTTTGAGTGGTCGAACCAGTTCTTCAGGGGGTATTTCCACGCTTCTGAGAAAAATAACCGTCTAAACATAAGCTTAGGGTTGTATTCGAACGTGGCGGGTTTTATTGGTGAGGCTGGTCATACCAGTAGGAGGTTCGATGGAGAGTGCGAAAGTGCCCCGTAATCCCCAAGTCGCAGACGTGGTCTGTGAGCGCATAGAACGCCTGATCGTCGACGGGGTCCTCAAGACCGGTCAATTGTTGCCTTCGGAACGGCGCCTGACGGAGAAGCTCGGCGTCTCGCGCACAGCGCTGCGCGAGGGCCTGAATTTGTTGCGCGCCCGGGGGATTATCAAGACGGAGCAGGGCAAGGGATCCTTTGTCGCTGAACTGTCGGGCCACGGCGCCGCGTCGCCGCTGATGCATTTGTTCAGCTCACAACCGCGCACGCTTTACGATTTGTTCGAGGTGCGCAGCCTGCTTGAGGGAGAGTCCGCTCGCCTGGCCGCATTGCGCGGGACCGAGGCGGATTTTGTCCTCATCACCCGCAGCTATGAAGCGTTGCTCGATGCCCGCACGCGGTCGATGGAAGCGAGCGAACACGCCCGGCTCGATCATGCCTTTCATCTGGCGATCTGCGAGGCCTCGCACAACCCGGTGCTGGTGCAAACCTTGCGCTCGCTGACCGACTTGCTGCTCAACACCGTGTTCGCCTCGGTCAACAACCTCTACCACCGCGCACCGCAAAAACGTCAGATCGACCGTCAGCACGCCCGGCTCTACAACGCCGTGACCGGCCGCATGCCGGAGCAGGCGCGCAAGGCGGCCATCGCGCACATCCAGAGCATCTGCGAGAACCTCAGGGAAATCGAAAGCGAGGAGCAGCGCCTGGTCCGGGCCACGTTGCGCCTGGAAGGGTGGGCCTGAGGGCACCTTCGCCGGAAAGCTCGGGCGCACTCGATTTCAAGCTTCGTTCCTGGACAAATCCTCGCCCTCTGGGGTGGAGGCGCAATGCTATCATTTAAAGGAGTTGTCATGCAATTTGGGAAAATTCTAGGGTTGGCCTTGGTGCTCGGGCTAAGTGGTTGCGCCAGCTTTACCAAAGACGAAGTCGCTCCGGTCAATTTGCCATCGATGGCCAGTTATTCGAACAAACCGAATGTCTACGTAGACTTCGATTTCTATCAAGGCGAGCCGAAAAGCGCTTCAGCCGTTGAAATGCCGCAAGCACGCGACATGCTAAAGCCGGAGCTGCAAAAAGTGCTGACCGATTCCGGTCTGTTCGGTCGCGTCACACTGGACGAGTTCCAGAAGCAGCCGGGTGATTACAACCTGCGCTTGAAGGTTTACAACCATCCACCGGGCGGTGGTCAGATGGTCATGGCCTTTATCAGTGGCCTGACGTTTACCGTCATCCCGACACTGGCGACCGACCAATACACCATGAGCCTGGAGACGCTGGATTCCCAAGGGCAGACGCTGACCAACGCGAGCAACCATGACGGAATCAATACCTGGATGGGCATCTGGTTTGTGCCGTTGATGGCCAACACCCCGAAAGAGGCAATCAGCGATACCTTCAGCCGCCAGGTCAATGCTCTGCTCAAGCAAGTCGTCGAGAGCAAAAGCCTGAAATACTCGGCACTCGATGCACAGGTGCCGCGGGCCTGACAAAAAAAAGAGCCGCACAAGCGGCTCTTTTTTTGCCCTTACTTGAGGGCTTGAATGAACTGCGGGTCGCTGTACAACGTCTTCAGCAAATCACGAACCATCGGGTTGTAGGCATTGGCCGCATTGGGGATCGCAATGGCGCCGAAAAAGCTGCTGTCCCACTGGCGGCTGACATCCTTGGTCGCGTCGTAAACCACCTCGTTGCCCTTGAGCAATGTAAAGCGCGCAGCAAGCTGGCCCGTGCCAGTGCCCATGCCTGCGGTCAGTTCATTCTTGACGACCAGCACATCCAGATGTCGCTGAGCTTGCGGGTTCAGCAGGCCCGCCCGACCCAGTTCTTCGGTAATCGCGTCCTGTATATGTTGCGTGATACTGCCGCTCGGCGAGCTGATCGGGTTGGCCCGGACTGTCAGTGAGCCCTGACCGGCATCCGCCTTGACCTGAGCATTGCTGATCGATTGCAGGGGTGGGGTTTGCTTGAGCTGTTGGACGTTTTCAAAGCTCGGCTCATAACGGGTCATGGTCACGCCACAACCTTGCAGCAGCAGGACGAACAGAGGGACCAACAATAGAAGTTTTTTCACGGCGTTTCCTTACGTGAGTGTTACCGGGGGCAGGATTATCGACTGATGGCAGATGGCTAGCAACTCGCTTTTAAACGTCGCTCAGAGAAGCGTTGTGCATTTGCCCGGCAGGGCCACGTTGCGCCTGGAAGGGTGGGCCTGAGGGCACCTTCGCCGGAAAGCTCGGGCGCACTCGATTTCAAGCTTCGTTCCTGGACAAATCCTCGGTTCTGTTCATGACGATGATGGCGTCGCCTCCACCCAAAGAGCTTGCCTTGCGCGGCCAGCGCGCTTTGAGAAATCGATCTTTGCCTACCCATGTCAGGCACACCTTGTCCGTTTGATTACCGCCCAGAATCCGGTACGCGTTGCTATCCTCGCCGGTATAGAACCCGACATGACCCTTGCCGCTGTTTTTTGATTCACGCCAGAAGACCATCACCGCGCCGAGTCGTGGCACGGTGGATTCGCCAAACTTTTCCCATTGCCGCGCACCCAGGGGATTCGAAGGAAGCACTTCTTCGGGCATCGTAGAACCCACGCAATGCGCTACAAACAGACCGCACCAAGGCACCTCGTCGCCGGGATAGTGAAGGTCGAGATCGTCGGCCCAATCCAGAATGGTGGGATTGTTCTTGCGGCCAAGGACTTCCCTGGTGCCTATCAAATTCTCTGCTTCCGCGAGCCACGGTAAAAGTGGTCCCGCAGGGATATGGTCAACGTCAGAAAACAAGGCGGAGGAGGTTTTGGGACCGACGATGCCATCGGCCTCCAGTCCAACGCTGTCCTGAAAGGCTTTCACTGCGGCGATGGTTCTTCTCCCCCAGATCCCGTCCACTTCGCCGGGAAAAAAGCCGTCGGCAATCAGTGCCTGTTGAATACTTCTTACCGTTTCACTGCTCATATCAATCTCCAGACGATGGCGACTCAGGGAACGACTTTGCCGAGCAAATCCTTCGGCCCGACGATCGCCGGCTTCTGGTCATAACCCAGCTCGGCCAGGAGCTTGCCCGTCGCGCGAACCAGGGCATTGAACGTTGGTCTGTGCTTGGATGAGCGCAGCGTTTGGGCAAGCGCGTAGGTGAACGCACCGTAGGAAATGACGCCGTGGCGGTATTCGTAAGACAACTGGGATTCGCCGCAGGCGTACATGAGGATCGGCAGAAAGGGCCCTTCGTGTTTATAAGCGGCGCGTCGTTTGTCGTAGAGCTTATCGTCGTAACCGCGCACCGCGATGGCCTGGCCGACCCGCCGGATACCGTCGCGATTGCTCACGGTGTTGGCCGATTCGGCTTTCTGTGCGCTTTTGCGGGCCCGTTTCACCCAGTCACGTTCCACCCACATTTGCAGCCCGGACTCCCAGCGCAGCGCGCGATGGCGGATGTCATCCGGCGGCGTCAGCCCGCGTGCGCGGCGAGCACCTTCACGCGTCATGCCGCCCGAATGGCAGCAATCGAAGATCGTGATGAACTGCGTTCTGTAGGGCAGCTGGATGTAGAGGTCGCGGAAATCGTTGTCGACGATGGCATGTTCCGGCGTCCAGTCGAAGTCCCACGGGCACAGGCATTCGTCGATGCGGTCGGCTTCACCCGTGGCATTGGTGTTGGGAATCTGCGCACCGTGCCCGGAATAAAACAGTACCCGGCGGTCACCGGCCTGGGCGTCGTCGAGCAACCAATGCAGGCGATCGCGAATGCCAGCAGCGGTAGCGCGGTCATCAAGGACGACGCGGATATCGTCCGGCGAAAATTTCGACTCTTGCAGCAAAGAACTCATCAGGAAAACGTCATTGACGCAACCTTCGAGTCGATCGGACGGATTGGGGTAGTTGTTGATGCCGATCAGCAACGCCTTGTCCCGCGAGCGCCGCACCGTGCGCGCCTTGGGGACAGCAATGCCCAGTGACTTGTCGACGGCGGCGAGTCGCTTGTCGAAGCCTTTCGCTTTGCCGGCCTGCAACAGGGGACCCCAGACATTGGTCACGGTCTCGGCATGGCCGAGGTAGTAAGTCGCGTCATGATTGAGGACGTCGCCGGGCTTATCAAACGGCGTCATGACCTGGGTGAAGTTGGTATCGCGCAGATACAGCGGCGCCGTAAAAACCTGATCGTGCTCGTTGTAGAGGTGATACCACTTGCGCGCATCGTCGATGCCTTCAATGCGCCCGCCAAATGTCTCGCGCACTGCCGGGTTGGCAATCTGCGAGCCGAACGTGATAAGCACCCGGTTGTTCATCAGGGAGGGATCCCGACGAAACGTGTCATAGGCAACCAGCGTACCCAGACTGTGCGCACAGACGATGTCCGGTTGCGAATCGCTGATAACACTGGCGAGGTCCTTACGCAGGGTGGTCCGTAGCGCTTCGTCCGCGGACCACTGGGCAACCATGCCGGCCGTCCAGCGCAGGCGATCGGGAAACTGCCCGATGCCGCGATTGCGCCGGAACACGTCACCCACTGAATGGATGACCGCGCTGGTCAGAAGTCGCAGCGTGGCCTCGGCGATGTCGGCCGCCCCCAGTCCACTGGAGGAAAAGCGTTCGTCGTATTGAAAATAATCCAGCTCGACGTCGGTATTCGGCGCCACTCGCGCCACTGCCGTAGTAATCGCCCGGTGCCAGGACGCCTGAAAACTCTCGTCTGCTTCTTCGTGGCCTATGCCATGTATACATAGAATTTTGATTTTCATGTTCATTCCCTTGCACTGACAGCAAACTTGCCGGCGACGTAGAAAACGGATGTTTTTACGTGGTGGGCTATTAACACTCCATAGGTGGAAACAAGTATTCATCCAGGGTGTTGCGGAAAGCGTTATTAAAGTGTGCTTATTAGGTGTTTCGGATTGAGCATATTAGAAGAGTTAAAATCGTTCGAATTTTTTTTATGATCAATTGGAATGAAGAAGCTGGTTTTCAGTGGGGGCAGTGATTGCGAGTTGTTTTTGTTGTGTAAGATGATGATTGTAAAAAATATTAAATATAAAGATTGGTATTGGTATTTTCAGTTGAAGTGGCTGTTTTAGTTCGAATTTACAAACGGTTTTTAGGGGGGTATTACGTCCTGCAGTTTCTGGTTGTCTACTGTCTTACTTGCGTTACAGTCAGGTGTGCCAAAGTTGAAACAATAGACTCATTTCTGAAACAAATAATGCCGGGTTCAGGTGATGAAAAAATAAGTAGTGGATAAAAAAGGCGCGGCCTGTCTTTTTGGTGATGAGTTGGTCATCGGTTACCGAGTCTTCATGTTTTGAAAAATGTCAGATTCTTTATTGCCGCGGTGGCCAACTTCGAACGAACGACCAGACCCACTGCTCACGACAAAAGCGCAGGACCTGGAAACGGCACGACTGTCGTAAAAACGACCTGTTTACGCTGAACGCGAACCCTGGTCACTTTTCTGTTGAACGAGTGTTCAGCTTCGACTATGTTCGTTCCACCTCCCCGGCTGGTTGCGCGGGCTTGCGTTTCTTCTTTTCGAACGAGGCACTGGCATGCGGTTTTCACCCTTTGTTGAGCGGATTTCAGGCGACGGTGTCGCCGCCTGGGATATTCACAATGCGGCATTTGAAGCCCAGCGCCGCGGTGAGGATGTGATCATTCTCAGCGTCGGCGACCCGGATTTCCCCACCCCTGATTTCATCACCGATGCCGCGATTCATGCGCTGCGCGAGGGTGACACCCATTACACTGAAATCGCCGGTCGCCAGGCTTTGCGTGAAGCCATCGCCGCTCGGTACAGCGTGCTGTTCGACCGTGAGGTGACGGCGCCAAACGTCATCATTTCGGCGGGGGCACAGAACGCGCTGTTCATCACCTCGATGTGCCTGCTCAATACCGGCGACGAAGTGATTGCCCTGGACCCGATGTACGTGACCTACGAGGCAACGCTCAAGGCGTCCGGCGCCACGTTGGTGCGCGTGCCGTGCTCGGCGGATTCAGGTTTCCGGCTCGATGCCGCCGTGCTGGCCAAGGCCATCACCCCGCGCACCCGGGCGCTGTTCTTCTCCAATCCGAATAATCCGACCGGAGTGGTGCTCAACCGCGAAGAGCTGCAAGCCATCGCCGACCTCGCCATCCAGCATGACCTGTGGGTTGTGGTGGACGAGGTCTACGAGAGCCTGACGTTCGAGCGAGAGCACCTCAGCCTCGCCGCACTGCCGGGCATGGCCGAGCGCTGCATTGTGGTCGGCAGTCTGTCGAAATCCCATGCCATGACCGGCTGGCGTACCGGTTGGATCGTCGCTGATGAAGCCCTCGTGGCTCACGCCGAAACCCTGGTGTTGAGCATGCTTTACGGCTTGCCGGGCTTTGTCATGGATGCTGCGCTCAAGGCTGTTCTAGCCCATGAAGAGGTGACCCACGGCATGCGCGACATCTACCGCCGTCGTCGCGACCTGGTGGTGACCAGCCTGTCGGATTGCCCGGGTATTTCTGTGCTCACTCCCGATGCCGGCATGTTCGTGCTGGTGGACGTGCGTGACACCGGCCTGACCTCTTTGGAATTCGCCTGGCGGCTGTTGCGCGAGGCGCGCGTATCGGTGCTGGATGCGGCGGCTTTCGGTGAGCCTGCCCAAGGCTTTGTGCGGCTCTCGTTCACTTTGGGTGAAGAACGACTGGCCCAGGCCTGCCAGCGTATTCGCGACTTTGTCCTGGTGTTGAAAGGCGAAGCGCCGCGGCCGGTGATCAGCCGTGTCACTTGCGAAGCGATCGCTGAACCGGTCAAGGCCAAGACCATGATCGAGGTCGATGGCCTGCACAAACGCTTCGGCAATATCGAGGTCCTCAAAGGCGTTTCCCTGACGGCTCGCGAAGGCGATGTGATCTCACTGATCGGCGCCAGCGGTTCGGGCAAGAGCACCTTGTTGCGCTGCATCAACATGCTCGAAGTGCCGGATCAAGGCAGCATTCATGTCGACGGCGAAAGCATCAAGCTCAATTACGGCATTCCCGGCGCGCCGCTGGTGGCGGATGCGAAGCAACTGGTGCGCATCCGCTCGACCCTCGGCATGGTGTTCCAGAACTTCAACCTGTGGCCTCACCGCACGGTGCTCGAGAACCTCATCGAGGCGCCGACCCAGGTCCTGCGTGAAAGCCGTGCCGAGGCCACTGAACGGGCCGAAGCCTTGCTCGAACGCGTGGGGCTGGCCGCCAAGCGCAATGAATACCCGGCGTTTCTCTCCGGCGGCCAGCAGCAACGGGTGGCGATTGCCCGGGCCCTGGCCATGCGGCCCAAGGTCATGCTGTTCGATGAACCCACCTCGGCACTCGACCCGGAACTGGTCGGCGAAGTGCTGCGGGTGATCCGCTCCCTCGCGGAAGAAGGCCGGACCATGATCCTGGTGACCCATGAAATGGCTTTCGCCCGCGATGTCTCCTCCAAAGTCGCCTATCTGCACCAGGGGCTGATCGAGGAAACCGGTTCGCCGGACGACGTTTTCGTACACCCACGCAGCGAGCGTTGCCGACAATTCGTCAACGCTCATCAGACTCGCTAATAACATCATAAAAAGACGGGGCAACATCATGGGAAATCGACGTTTGGCAAACTGGATGACGGGCGTGGCCTGCGTATTACTGGCCGGGATGAGCGCGGCCCAGGCCCAGCCGATCAGGTTCGCAGTCGCAGCGGAACCCTATCCGCCGTACACCGAGAAGCAGGCCAACGGTGAATGGAAAGGCTTTGAAGTCGACCTGATCCACAAGCTGTGCAGCGAAATGAAAGCCGAGTGCGAGATCAAGGAAGTGGCGTGGGATGGCATCATCCCGTCGCTGCTGGCCAAGAAGATCGACGTGATCTTCTCGTCGATGTCGGTGACTGATGAGCGTGAAAAGCAGATCGCCTTCAGCAAGGCGTATTACGACTCCGTGATTGCGATTGTCGGGCCGAAGGGCACGTCGGTGAAAAAGTATCCGGATGACCTCAAGGGCAAGATCATCGGTGTGCAGAACTCCACCGTGAGCGCCAGCTACCTCAAGCAGTACTACGAAAAAATCGCTGACGTGAAGTATTACGACACCCAGGACTCGGCCAACGCCGACCTGATTGCCGGTCGCATCGACCTGATGATGGCGGACGGCACGGCGATGGCGTCTTTCGTCCAGACCCCGGATGCCCGCAACAGCAACCTCGAATACCTGGGCGCCGTGCCCTATGACCCGATCTTCGGCAAAGGCGTGGGCGCCGGCCTGCGCAAGGACGACGCCGAACTCAAGGCCAGACTCGACAAGGCAATCACCTCCTTGCTGGCCAGCAAAGACTATGACGACCTGTCCCAGCATTACTTCGGTACCAGCGTGAAACCCGCGTTCTGACCTGACCCGGAACCTGTGGGAGCGAGCCTCCTCGCGATGGCGGCGGATCAGTCGACTTCTTAGTTGAATGATAGATAGCTATCGCGAGCAGGNNGACTTCTTAGTTGAATGATAGATAGCTATCGCGAGCAGGCTCGCTCCCACAGGGGATGTGCGCTAACTGGAGACTGAAATGCCAGCCATGTTCGAATTGATCAACTTCAGCGAAACAGGATGGGGCAGTGCGCTGTTGAAGGGTCTTTGGATGACCCTGCAAATATCGGCCGGGGCCTTTGTGGTCGGGCTGTTCATCGGTCTGGTGGTGGCCTGCCTGAAGCTCGGCGCGCCAAAGCCAATTGCAGCGCTGATGCGCGGTTACACAACCTTGTTCCGGGCGATTCCGGAGTTGCTGCTGATCCTGCTGCTGTACTACGTCGGCTCCATGCTCCTCAATTCGCTGATGACGCAGATGGGCTATGGCGTCGTCAATGTCAGCGGCCCGTTAGCCGCCATCGTGGTACTGGGGCTGGTGCAGGGCGCTTACGCTTCGGAGATTTTTCGTGCGGCAATCCTGGCGATTCCCCATGGCCAGATTGAAGCGGCGCGGGCCTTTGGCTTGAGCGGCATCGGCCTGTTCCGCCGGGTGACCTTGCCGATCATGGCGCCGTACGCTCTGGCCGGCATGTCCAACCTGTGGATCAACCTGATCAAGGACAGCGCCTTGATCAGTGTGGTCGGCACCAACGAATTGCTCTACACCGCCAAGCAGGCGGCGGGTTCGACCCGTCAATACTTACTGTTCTACCTCACGGCCGCCGCCTTGTATTACCTGGTGACGNTGGTGTCCAACTACCTGTCTGGACGGCTCGAGCGGCGTATTCGTCGCTGGATGCCTTTGGCTGAGTGAATGAAATGATTCCAGCGTGGATAGTTGAATACGCGGCGCTGTTGGGCCGGGGACTGCAAACGACCATCACCATCCTGTTGATTTCCAGTGTGTTCGGTTTTGCACTGGCGGTGCTGGTGGCGCTGGCGCGGATCTCGAAAAACAAGGTGATCGCCAAGGCCAGCCTGTTCTACACCAGCGTGTTGCGCGGTACGCCGTTGCTGATCCAGATCTACATCTTCTACTACGGGCTCGGCAGCGTGTTTGCGCAGTTCCCGCTGATACGCGGCAGTTTTCTCTGGCCGTATTTGCGCGATGGTTATTGGTACATCGTCTTTGCCCTGGTGCTGTCGGTAGGCGCTTATGTCGGTGAAGTGATTCGCGGCGGCCTGTTGGCGGTGCCCAAAGGCGAGATGGAAGCGGCCTCGGCGTTTGGCATGACACCGCGCCAATCGCTGTTGCGAGTGCGTTTGCCTCGGGCGCTGCGGTTGCTGTTGCCGACACTGGCCGGGGAAACCGTGATGTTGCTGAAATCCACGGCCCTGGCCTCGACGATTGCGATTGTCGACCTGCTGGGCGCGGCCAACGTGGTGCGGGCGCAGACGTTGCAGATCTATCAACCGCTGTTGCTGGTGGCCGGTGTCTACCTGTGCCTGACGTTCCTGATCGAGGCGNTTTNTGCCTTTGCCGAACGGCGCGGGACGCCTGTGCGCAGGTCGGTGTAATGAGCACGTCGCAGGTCGTCGACCGATCGCTGCAGGGCATTGGCCTGTGCACCTTGGGGTACGCGTTCCTGGCGTTGCAGGACGCGGTCATCAAATGGTTGGTGGCTGATTACTCGGTGTTCACCATCCTGTTCTGGCGCAGCCTGGTGGTGGTGGGCGCCTGCGTGATCGCCGGGCGCCTGCGCCTGGTCCAGCGGGCCTGGCGTTCGCCGAGTCGGCGCTTGCTGGTGGTGCGCGGTTTGCTGTCGATTGTGGCCTGGCTGCTGTATTACACGGCCGCCCGGGACCTGTCCCTGGCGGAAATGACCACCTTGTATTTTTCCGCGCCGATCATGGTCACGGTGCTGGCGGCGGTGATTCTCAAGGAGCAGGCCAGCGGCTGGCAGTGGTTTTCCCTGATCCTCGGGTTTGTCGGGGTGATCATCGCCTGCCGCCCGAGCAACATCGCCGACCCGTGGCCCATTGTCCTGACACTGCTGGCGGCGATGTGCTGGGCGTTCACTTACATCCAGTTGCGCCAGGTAGATGACCAGACCTCGGTGCTGGAGCAGATGCTGATCACCAACGTGGTGTTCGTGCTGTGCATGACGGTCGCGCTGCCCTGGACGTTCACCCCGGCACCGACGCCGGCGTGGCTGGGAATGCTGGTTGCCGGTCTGGTGGGCGGTATCGGTCAGTTCCTGCTGTTTGCCAGTTTTCAGCGGGCCACCGCCACCTTGCTGGCGCCGTTCGAGTACACCGGGCTGATCTGGGCGTTCCTGCTGTCGAGCTTGATCTGGGGCACGCTGATGGATGTGTCGCTGATGATCGGTGCCGGCCTGATCGCGGTCAGCGGCACCCTGGCGATGATCTTCGGCCGCCATCCCTCACAGGATGTCGTCGGTGCTGAATGCTCCGTGACGCAACCCCTGTACCCAACAGCGGCAGATATGCAGGCCGTTGGCGGGGCTGAAAGTGCCGGGGTTGAGGCACCCCTCGATCCAGAGTCCGTCGAGCATCGCCGATAAACCGATGGCGGCCAGGCGCGTGTCACCGATCACGAAACCTTCGCTGGCGGCCATGTCATCGAGCAACTGGCGCAGTAGATCGAGGTAGGCGCGGTAGCTTTTTTCGTGGGACTGGCTGACGTGTTCGGAGTGCCGGATCAGGCTCCAGAACACCACCCAGACGCTCAGCAATTGCGACTCCATGACCCTCGGCGAAAAAGAGCCTTTGAGAAACGCGTCCATCTTTTCGGCTGGGGTGGCGACCTGCTGGATTTCCTGGCGCAGGGCGGTGGTCAGTTCGTTCGCGATCTTCTGATACGTGTCGGCGATCAACGCATCGATGCTGCCGAAATGGTGATTGAGCAGGCCGACGGACACCCCGGCTTCGGTGGCAATACGGCGCACGGAAATGCCGGCATGACCATCACGGACCAAGCATCGTACCGTGGCGGCCACCAGCATTTCGCGGCGCTCATCGGGTTCTGCGCGACGGTTCTTTGGAGAGGGGGTTGTCACAAGGGAATCCTTGGGTGCAGTGCCAGGTTGGCGAGCTTAGTTGAACATGCGTTCAATCTCCAGTGTTGGCCGCAGCGATGCATCGGTTTTTAACGTTTATGACGGGGGAGGATAAGCAGATGGCGCAGGATATTTCGTTCAGTGTTCGCAACAACAACGGCGATCCGGTGCAGGTCGGCGCCTGGCGTTTCGAGGGCGACGGCAGCGGGCCGAAGGTGCATTTGCAGGCGGGGGTGCATGCCGACGAAATCGCCGGGATGCTGGTGCTGCATCTGTTGATGCAACGGCTTCAGGTCGCCGAGGCCGAGGGCCGTCTCAAGGGCAGTGTAACCGTGGTGCCGCAAGCCAATCCCCTGGGCATCGGGCAGTTCCGCCAAGGGCGAATCCTGGGTCGTTTTCACGACGCGACCGGGCATAACTTCAACCGCTCGTTCGACCAGTCGGCCGTGATGGAGCAACCGTCGACCAACGTCCAGGAATGGCAAAAAAGCCTGGTGCAACTGGCGGCTACCGCAGAGGTGATGCTCGACCTGCACACTGATGACGAAGCCTTGCCCTACCTCTACGTGCACCGCCGTTTCTGGCCCCGTGGCCGCGAATTGGCGGCGGCGATGAAGATGGACGTGGCGATCATCTGGGATGACGGCGGTGACGGCTCCTTCGAAGAAACCATCATTGCGCCGTGGCTGCGTGACGGCATCACCGAGCAGCGCATGGCCGCGACCCTGGAGCTGCGCGGGCAGGGCGATGTCAGCGACAGGTTGGCCGAGCAGGATGCCGCGGGACTTTACGCCTGGCTGTGCAGTTACGGGGTCATCGACGAAGCGCTGTCACCCGCTGACTGGCCCGTCGAAGCGATGGAAATGGGCCAGATGGAGACCATCCTCGCGCCGCAACCCGGGGTGCTGATCTTTGAAAAGGAACTGGGCGACTTCGTCGAAGAAGGGCAGCGCTTTGCGCGGATTCTGCGGCGGCCCGGTGATCCTTCTTCCGAAGTGGTGCTGGTGGCCGAGCAAGCGGGGCGGATGGTCACACGCTATCGGGACCGGTTCGTGTCGCAGGGCATGGTGGTGGCGAAATTCACCGGGAGCCGTATTTCGCGCAACTGGAGTGGCGGGTTGTTGGACCCGAACTAGGCGCAGAGCATTTGGTCAGCCTGTTGGCCACCTCCGCTGAAGATAAGCGGGGTGGCCTTCACGCTAGTTCCCATCCGCCACTTTGCGTTGTATCTCGTCTACTTTTCGTTGGATCGCCTCGGCTTCATTCTCTTCGGGAGGCGTTGTTTCATCGACCTCTTCGGCGTCCCTGTCCTTCCGATCCCTTTCGCTGTTACTGACACTGTCATCGTTGTTCATCGTGCGTACCTCCGTTGACCTACACATTGGATACAGCACCCGGGAGGGAGTTCGAGATTTTTTCCTGGGAGCAGCCGCGCACGCAATCCAGGCTTCGGACTGTAAACTGTCCGCGCAAAAGGCATCGACCGCCTCTTTACCACCTCAAGCAAGAGATCCCTCATGGCAAACCAAGACATCGCGTTCACCCCCGATCCTGACGCGGATTCCATCTCCTCCGACGTCACCGGCTTCAACGGCATTCTGGTCTCCACGCAGATTCCCACCCGCGCCGACGGCAGCCTGGAGCTGGGCGATATCACCCTGCAGAGCGAATGCACGTTGCAAGCGTTGAAGGTGGCGCTGGAGAAAGCCGGCAGTTCCATGGACCGGGTCATGCACCTGACCATCTACCTCACCGACATGGCTGATCGGGCTGCATTCAACGAAGTCTACAAGCGATTTTTTGCCAAGCCCTGGCCTGTTCGCGCTGCCGTCGGTGTGGCCGCTTTGGCGGTCGAAGGCATGCGCGTGGAAGTCACCGCGATGGCCGCCAAAGCCTGACGGCGCGGGTCAGGTGTGATGAAAATCCACCTGGCCCAGTTTCAAAAACAACGACGGCTCATGCCTCTGCGCGACAACCCTTATCCCTCTACGAAAATTAGTTTCGCCTCGTTTGAAAATCACGCCTCGAAATGTTTTATGAGTTTCACAACCCATTCGACGTGACCCTTTCGAGGAGTACCGCATGACCCTGTCCTTCGGCTATTGGCTGCTGGTGTATGCCGCCATTGCCATCATTGCCCTGATCGTTCTGATCGCCCGTTACCGACTCAATCCGTTCATTGTCATCACCCTGGTGTCCATCGGCCTCGCGCTGTTGGCGGGCATGCCGCCGTCCGGCGTAGTCGGCGCTTATGAGGCCGGGGTCGGCAAAACCCTGGGGCACATTGCGCTGGTGGTGGCGCTGGGTACGATGCTCGGCAAGATGATGGCCGAGTCCGGCGGCGCCGATCAGATCGCGCAGACCTTGATCCGCGCCTTCGGCAAAGAGAAAGTCCAGTGGGCCATGATGTTTGCCGCGTTCCTGGTGGGCATCCCGCTGTTCTTCGAGATCGGCTTTGTGCTGCTGATCCCGCTGGTGTTTATCGTCGCGCGTCGCACGGGCGTGTCGATTTTGATGGTCGGTTTGCCGATGGTCGCCGGGCTGTCGGTGGTGCATGCGCTGGTGCCGCCGCACCCTGCGGCGATGCTGGCGGTGCAGGTGTATGGGGCGTCGGTCGGGCAGACCGTGCTGTATGCGATCTTGATTGGTATCCCTACGGCGATCATCGCCGGTCCGCTGTACGCCAAGTTCATCGTGCCGCGCATTCACCTGCCGGCGGAGAACCCGCTGGAACGCCAGTTCCTCGACCGCGAACCGCGCGACAGCCTGCCGGGGTTCGGCATCACCATGGCGACCATTCTGTTGCCGGTGGTGCTGATGCTGATCGGTGGCTGGGCCAACCTGATTTCCACGCCGGGGAACGGTTTTAATCAGTTCCTGCTGTTTATCGGCAACTCGGTGATCGCGCTGCTGGTGGCGACCTTGGTGAGCTTCTGGACCTTGGGGCTGGCCCAGGGCTTTAACCGTGAAGCGATCCTCAAGTTCACCAATGAATGCCTGGCGCCGACGGCCAGTATTACCTTGCTGGTCGGCGCGGGCGGCGGGTTGAACCGCATTCTGGTGGATGCTGGGGTCACCGATCAGATCGTCAGCCTGGCCCACGAATTTCACCTGTCGCCGCTGATCATGGGTTGGCTGTTTGCGGCGTTGATGAGGATCGCCACTGGCTCCGCCACCGTGGCCATGACCACCGCTTCGGGCATCGTCGCGCCGGTAGCCATCGGTCTGGGATACCCACACCCGGAGTTGCTGGTGCTGGCGACCGGTGCCGGGTCAGTTATCTTTTCCCACGTCAACGACGGCGGCTTCTGGTTGATCAAGGAATACTTCAACATGACCGTTGCCCAGACCTTCAAGACCTGGACCGTGCTCGAGACCATTATTTCGGTGGTGGCTTTCGCGCTGACGGTGGGTCTTTCTTACTTGATTTAACCGAACACTCCGATCGCTTTCCTCAAGGCTCATGGTCACCCATTGAGCGCGTCATCGTGCGCGCCGCATTTGGGTGCCAAGGGCGGAGAGCGGTCGCCAAACAGTCAAAAAAACAAAAAAACACCCTGGAGCTCCGTATGTTCAAGCACGCAATCCCCACCGCATTCTTGTTGGCCACAGGTTCGATGTGCGCACAGGCAGCCGACACCCCCAGCCACGGTTTTCTCGAAGACAGCAAAGCCAGCCTGTCGATGCGCACCTTGTATTTCAACAGCGACAACCGCGACGGCGCCGCCGAGCCCTCGAAAACCGAGGAAGCGGCGCAGGGGTTTGTGCTGCGCTATGAATCCGGGTTTACCCAAGGCACCGTTGGATTCGGGGTCGATGCCCAGGCGCTGCTCGGGGTTACGCTGGACAGCGGCACCGGGCGCCACAACGGCAGCGGCATGATCCCGACCGAGGGCGACGGCGCGGCGGATGCCTGGAGCAGCTTTGGCCCGACGGCGAAGATGCGCATCTCAAAAACCGAATTCCGCTACGGCACGTTGCTGCCAAAATTGCCGATCCTGATCTCGAACGATGCCCGGGTATTACCGCAATCGTTCACCGGTGCGCAGATCACTTCGAACGACATCGATGGCCTGATGTTGACCAGTGGTGTGCTTGAACACGCAGTGGGTCGTGCCTCGACTGACCGCACCGGACTGTCGGTGGCGGGCAGCACCCAGGACAGCAACAAGTTCTACTTCGCCGGGGGTGACTACAACGTCACCAAGGACCTGAAGGCGCAGTATTACTTCGCGCAGATGGAAGACTTCTACAACCAGAACTTCTTCGGCCTGACGCATGTGCTGCCGATCGACGGCAAAAGCTCCTTCACCACTGACTTGCGTTATTTCCGCACCACGTCGACCGGTGCCAACAGTTCAGCCGCAGGCAGGGCGCAGGGTTATCGGGTGTCGGGTTACACCGAGGACAACAATGGTGAGATCGACAACAACACTTGGGTGGCGATGGTCACCTATGCCAACAATGGTCATGCGGTGTCGCTGGGGCATCAGCAGGTGGGTGATGGCAGCAACTTTGTTCAGCCGAACCAGGGCAGCCTGATTGATAAGGGGGCGGGTGGTGGTAGCGTTTACTTGCCGACGGATCGGATGATCCAGAGCTTTGCCCGTGCGGGCGAGGAGACTAATTTCGGGCAGTACAGCTATGATTTCGCGCCGTTGGGGGTGCCGGGGTTGAAGGCGACGATCGTGTATCTGAAGGGGACCGGGATCAAGGCGCAAAACGCGGGGGATCAGTCTGAGTGGGAGCGTGATATGACGCTGGATTACGTATTGCAATCGGGGTCGCTGAAGGGGCTTGGGTTTAGTTTGCGTAATGGTAAGTCGAACACGGATGCGGGGCGGAATGTGGATCAGAATCGGTTCATCATTAACTACACGTTGTCGTTGTTGTAACCCTTTTTGGGGGCATATCCATTTCTGCGGTAACGGCCNCTCGCGAGCAGGATCGCGCCCAAAAAAAGCAGATCATCACTCCGTTGGAACTCCCCATCACCCCCTTCGTCATCTGCAGTGAGGGAGGCTGTACTCACTGCGAACTCCCGGAACGCTTGATGACAGACAGAAGGCGAGGGATGACATGAATCCCTTGTCGGTCTCACCAGACTGCAGTGTGCAAGGCGAGAGGAGAATCGATGGACAGACACCTGAAGTTTGGCATTGAAGAGGAATACTTCATCACGGACCTGGCCACCCGGCGCATGGCCGAGAATCCTTCCGTTGCTTCGATTGAAGCGTGTCAGGTGGTGCTCGGCGATTGTTTCGCGCATGAGATGTTCAGGGGGCAGATTGAAGTCGCGTCGCCCATCTTCACCCGCGTCGCGCAAGCAGCGGAGTACCTGTTTTCTGCGCGCACAAGGTTGCGGCAAACGCTCAAAGGGTACGGGCTGGGACTGCTCAGTGCCGGCAGCCACCCGTTGGCCGATTGGCGTTTGCAGCACGCCACCGACCACCCTCATTTTGTTCAACTGTTTGAAGACTACCAGCGCGTGGCAAGGCGCAGCGTGCTGTCCGGCCTGCACGTGCATGTTGAAGTGCCTGGGCATGTGGACCGTATTCAGGTGATGAACGAAGTCTTGCCGTGGATGCCGTTGCTGTTGGCACTCAGCACTTCTTCACCTTTCTGGGACGGCGCCGATAGCGGCTTCATGAGCTACCGGCAAACGGCGTGTGATGAGTGGCCACGGATGGGCATTCCGGAGTTCTTCGAAGATCAAAGCGCCTATAACGCCTACGTCGCCATGCTGATCCGCACCGGTACCATCAAGCAGGCGGGCGATTGCTGGTGGGGTTTACGCCCCGCCGCGAAGTACCCGACGCTGGAGATGCGCATGACGGACGCCTGTCCGCGCCTGGATGACGTCTTGTGCATTGCCTCTTTGTTTCGCTTGCTGGTGGCCCATGCCATTGACCAACCCCGCCCGGGATTGAGCTATTCGCAAGTGTCGCAATGGATCCTCAAGGAAAATCGGTGGCGGGCGAAACGGTCCGGCATCCACGCAGCCTTCATCGTTGAAGGCTACGATCGGCCGTTCTCTGCCGAGCAATGGCTGTTCAGGGCGCAGCAGATTCTGGGGGACACGGCGCAGAAGATGGGCGTGGAGGATGTGTTCGTCCAGGCCCGCCGGATTCTCCGCGACGGCACCAGTGCGGACCGGCAGCGGAGCGTCTATGCGCGAGCCGTGCGTGGGGGAGAGGGTGTTGACGCCGCGCTGTCGCAAGTCGTGGATCAGTTGCTGCTGGAAACGTCGCAAGCGTCGTGCATCAGTGAAATGGCGCTCACCTAAGACAATCTCCAGCCGAACAAGCCCCTCACCGCAGGAGGCTTGCTCGGCTGAAGACCAGCGCGCAGCTATTTCAGCCCTGCAACGGCGGTTTGGACTGCGCAGCAGGCCCTTTTTGGGGGCGCTTCGCGACCCAGCGGGAGCAAGCTCCCTCGCCACAGGGTTCTTGTTCGACTGGAGATTGTCTTGGATCAGTGAAGGTCTCACCTAAGACAATCTCCAGCCGAACAAGCCCCTCACCGCAGGAGGCTTGCTCGGCTGAAGACCAGCGCGCAGCTATTTCAGCCCTGCAACGGCGGTGTCCGGGGCGGGATCATTCGTTTGCTGCCGGCCGACTCAAACGCCGAAGCAAAGCGCAGCAGCGCTGAATCGTCNTAGGCNCTGCCGGCAAAGGTCAGCCCGACCGGCATGCCGATGTCCGCCATCACGCCCATCGGCACGGTCACNGTCGGCACACCGAGGTGGCGGATGGCGAGGTTGCCGTTGGCGACCCACACACCGTTGCTCCACGCGATGTCCGCCGACTGCGGATCGACATCGGCATTCGCCGGTCCGACGTCGGCCACTGTCGGGAACAACACCGCATCGAGATTCAGTCGATCCATCCAGTCTTCCAGGTCGATTCGACGCGTCTCTTCCAGCCCGCGCAGGCCGTCCGGCAGGGTGGTGATCTGGTCCCACGGCGTGATGCCACGCTCGGCCATCTTCACGTATTCGTCCATGCCGGCGGCGAGCTCGTCTTCGCGATTGGGCAGGGTGCCCGGGTCGTGCGGGAAGATCAGCGGCCCGTCGACATCGGCCAGGCGGTGCAGTTTCGGATCACCGTTGGCTCGCAGAAAATCATCGAACGCCCAGGCCGACAGTTCCCACAATTCATCGTGCAGGAACTCCTTGGACACCAGGCCGCGAGTAAACACCGTCGGCGCGCCNGGNCGATCGCCTTCGCAATTGGAGACCAGCGGGAAGTCGACTTCGACCACCTCGGCACCGGCGGTTTCGAGTGCCTGGCGGGCCTCTTCCCAGAGACCGATCACGCTAGGACGGGTGTTGATTTTCTGCCCCGTCGGCCCGCCGATCCCGGGCTTTTCGCTGGTGCCGGCCTCGGGGTCAGCGTTGATGTACATGCGCGGCACGCCCAAACGTTTACCGGCGAGGGCTTGGCTATTGACGGCCAGCTCGGCGTACGACGCCGGGCGCACCGAGGCCACGCTCGGGATCGGCACCCAGGGTTGCAGGCGCCACAGGTCGCCACGGGTGTCGGGGTCTTCGGCGACGACCACGTCGAGCACTTCCAGCAGGTCAGCCATGGTGCGCGCATACGGCACCACGACGTCCATGGTTGGCGTCAGCGGCCAGTTGCCGCGCACCGAAATCACCCCACGGGAAGGGGTGTAGGCGCACAGGCCATTGTTGGAGGCCGGACCGCGTCCGCTCGACCAGGTTTCTTCGGCGAGGCCGAAGGCCGCGAAACTGGCGGCGGTTGCAGTCCCGGCACCGTTCGATGAGCCCGACGCAAAAGGCGCCGTCAGGTAGTCAGCGTTATACGGGCTTTCGGCACGGCCATAAACCCCGCGTTGCATCCCGCCATTGGCCATCGGCGGCATGTTGGTCTTGCCCAGGCAGATGGCGCCGCCGGCCCGCAGGCGTTCGATNGTGAAGGCATCGCGATAGGCAATCAGGTCTTTGAAGGCCGGACTGCCAGAGGCCGCGGTGAGGCCTTTCACCAGGTAACTGTCCTTGGCCGTGTAGGGAATGCCATCCAGCGGGCCGAGCGTTTCGCCCTTGGCCCGACGGGCATCGGACGCCTGCGCTTCGTTGAGCGCCTCGGGGTTGCGAACCACCACCGCGTTGAGCGCGGTGGGCGTGTCGGGGCCGTCGTAGGCGTCGATCCTGGCAAGGTAGGCCTGGACCAACTCAACCGCCGTGGTCTGGCCAGACGCCAGCGCCGCACGTAATTGGGCAATGGACACTTCGGTGACTTCGATCATGCTGTTACCACTGACGGCTGAGGGGGGAGGAGGTGAAGGTTGGCCGCTTGCCGGGTCTTGGGCTCAGGGGCATCACGTGTCTCAAAAGGGGTGTTCATATCGATTTCTCGTTGCACGGCAATACGCGACAGGGTCTGGACTTGAAACCTGGGCCGCCTATTTAGCACCAAGGCGGGCGCAGAAGGAAACGCTGAAACGGTTTATGCCTGTCACAAAGCTTCCTGTNGCGTGAGGCAGGGGCGGATTCAGAGGAGACGCAACATGGACCGATTCACCGGCGGCTGCCTGTGCGGCAATGTTCGAATCGAAGCGTCAGGACGGCCCTACCGTGTCGGCGTTTGTCACTGTCTCGATTGCCGCAAGCATCATGGGGCTCTTTTCAATGCCAGCGCGATCTTCCCTCAGGAGGCAGTGAAGATCGAGGGCGAAACACGCGACTACGCCGGGCGGCATTTTTGTCCGCGCTGCGGTTCGTCCGTTTTTGCACGCACCGCCGACGAAATCGAAGTGAACCTGGGATCCCTCGATGCCCCTGATCAACTGACGCCAACCTACGAAAGCTGGATGGTGCGTCGCGAGTCCTGGTTGCCGGCGTTTGCGCTCATCAGACACTACAAGCACGACCGTGAGGGGACGGGGCGTTTGGAGGAGTAGGCCGTTCTGCGAAAGCAGTCAGGTCTTGACCCAGCGTTGACGGCTCCAGCTGCTCAATGAATCGACGGCGAACACCAGTAGCAACATGGCCAGGATCACCGTGCTGGCTTGAGCTTCCTGGAACAGGCTGAGGCTGACATACAGCATTTGTCCCAAACCACCGGCGCCGACGAAGCCGAGCACACTGGCCATGCGGATATTGTTTTCCCAGCGGTACAGGATGTAGGCCAGCAACTGCGGCAACAGGTTGGGCAATGTGCCGTAACAGAACGCCCACACGGCATTGCCACCCTGCAGGCGGATGGCGTCGGCCGGTTCGGGCGGGGTGTTTTCCAGTGCTTCGGCAAACAGCCGGCCGAGTACGCCGGTGGTGTGCAGGGCCAAGGCGAGGGTGCCGGCATTGGGGCCCAGTCCGGCGGCCAGCACCATCAGCGCCGCCCACACCAGTTCCGGGACCGCACGCAAGGCATTGAGGACCAGACGCGACGCACTCTGCAACGGCCAGCCGAAACGCCCGGCCGCGGGCAATGCCAACAGCAGACCGAACACCGCCGCGAGCAGGGTGCCCAAGGCGGACATGGCAATGGTTTCCAGCGCGCCGTGACCGATGGCTTGCAGATGACCCGCGCTCAGGTCCGGGCTGAGGAAACGCTGCACATAGGCAGCCATCTGCTTCAGGTTTCCGGCGCCGCCGAGTTCGCCGAGGTCGATGCCCAGGTAGATGAACGAGGCGACTACCGCGGCGCCAATGCCCAGGACCAGCGCCAGGTTGATCAGGCGATTCATGTCAGCCTCCAGCGCAGCAGGCGACTGAGTTGATCGGCGAGCAGCACCAGGACGAGGAACGTCAGTAACAAACTGGCCACTTCCCCCCCGGCGAACATGCGTAACGACAGATCCATTTGCTGACCCAGACCGCCGGCACCGACGAAGCCCATCACCACCGAGGCGCGGATCGCGCACTCCCAGCGGTACACCGTGTACGACAGCAGCTCCGCCGCGACATTGGGCAAGATCCCGTAGCAAAACGCTGCCAGTCGACCGCTGCCTGAACGCAGTAACGCATGGGCCGGTCGCTGGTCGACCGACTCGAAAATTTCTGCGTAGACCTTGCCCAACATGCCGCTGTAGGTAATCGCAATGGCCAATACCCCGGCGGTCGGGCCGAGGCCGACGGCGCGCACGAACAGCAGGGCCCAGACGATCTCCGGCACGCTGCGCAGAAAGATCAGCAAACCGCGTACCGGCCAACGCAGCAGTTGGCCGCCGAAGCTTGGGCGACCTGCACGGGAGGCTGCCGACAGCGACAGGGCGCGACTGGCCAGCAGGCTGGCAGGGACGGCCAACAGCAACGCCAAGGCCATGCCGGCCGTGGCGATGGCCAAGGTCTGCAGCGTGGCTTGCAACAGCAGCTCGATGAACTCGGCGTCATGGGCCGGAGGCCAGAAGGCGGAGACAAACCGGCCCATCTCGCTCTGACTGTCACTCGCGACTAAAACGCCGAGGTCCAATTCGCTGAAGTGGATGCCCGGCCACAGCAGGGCGATCGCCAACAGGCTGAGGAGCAAACGGGGCAGGGCGGCGGGGTCGCGGGCGGCAGGCGTCAGCATCGGGGAATCTGCACACTCAAGGACACGGGAGGCACCGGCGAGGAGTGCAGCTGCTCGTTGGCGTAGAGCTTGTCGAGCAGCTCGCGGTCGACGTCGCTGGCCGCAAGGTCGAACAGGATCTGCCCGTCACGCAGGCCGATGATCCGCGAAAAGTGCGCCAGGGCCAGCTCCACCGCATGCAGGCTGGCGACCAAGGTGACGTTGTGCTCCCGGGCATGGCGGCAGAGCACCGAAAGCGTGTGTTCGGCCAGCACCGGGTCCATCGCCGAAACCGGCTCATCGGCCAGCAACACCTCGGGCGCTTGATACAACACGCGGGCAATGCCCACCCGCTGGAGCTGTCCGCCGGACAGTTGCTGGCATTGGGCGAATAGTTTGTCGCTCAGGTCGAGCCTGGCCAGTGCAGCGCGGGCGCCCGGAATATCCAGCGGATGCACCAGGTTCAGCAGGCTCTTGCCCAGGCCCCATTGCCCCAACTTTCCGGCCAGCACCGCGGTGACCACACGCTGGCGCGGTGGCAGGGGCGGCGACTGATGGATCAGACCGATGCGTGCGCGCAAACGCTGGCGCTGCCGGGCAGACAGCTGCCACGCGCGCTCGCCGAGCACCTGCAACTCGCCGTTGTCCGGTGGCAAAGCGGTGGCCAGCAGGTTGAGCAGGCTCGACTTGCCGGCGCCGGACGGGCCGATGACGGCAACCTGCTCGCCTGCACCGATGTGCAGATCCACGTCTCGCAATGCCTGGACGCCGTTGGCGTGAGTCAGGCTGGCCTGGGTCAGACGTAATGTCATTTCAGCAGATCGGCGGCGCGTGCGGCTTCCTCGATGCCTTTGTAGTTATCAGGACTGGTTTCGATGAACCGGCTGGCCGCCTGCAAATCGAGGATTTCCTTGTCCTTCGGGTTGGCCGGATCGAGTGCGAGGAAGGCGGCCTTGATCTTCGCCGCCAGCGCCGGGTCGAGGGTCCCGCGCACCGTCCAGTTGTAGTCGAAGTAGGCCGGGGTGGTCGCAAACACTTTGACCTTGTTGGTGTCGACCTTGCCGGCGGCGACCAGTTTTTCCCACACGCTGGCGTTCAGTACCCCGGCGTCCACCTTTCCGGCCTGGACCCAGGCGACGGTGGCGTCATGGGCGCCGGAGTAGCCGACGCGGCTGAAGTAGGTTTCAGGCTTGATGCCATCCTTGAGCATGAAATAGCGCGGCATGAGACTGCCCGACGTGGAGGACACCGAGCCGAACGCGAAGGTCTTGCCCTTCAGGTCGGCGAGGGATTTGACGTTCGGGTCGGCGGTGATGAATTTGCTGGTGAACTGGGCGTCCTGTTCGCGCTGCACCAGCGGAATGGCATTACCGGTTTTCAGACGTGCCTGCACAAACGTGAAACCGCCCAGCCAGGCCAGGTCGATGCGGTCAGTCGCCAACGCCTCGACCACCGCCGGATAGTCGCTCACGGGCACGAACTCGACCTTCATGCCCAGTTTTTCCTCCAGATAAGCGCCCAGCGGCTTGAACTTGCGCAGCAGTTCAGTAGGGGCTTCATCGGGAATCGCGCTGACTTTCAAGGTGTCGGCGGCCTGTGCCAACAGGCTGCCAAATGTCAGGGTAAGGCCAACGGCCAATGCCAGGGTACGCTTGAGCATGGAAGCTCTCCGGTGAATGAACGGAAAAATATCGATGCGCCTGGCACAAGCTGAACTTGCTTGGCGCTTTGTGAGGGTAGACGAAGCGGGGGCATATTAACCGGTTTTGACCTCGTCAATAGGCGTCGCGAAGGGCTGCACCACCATTGCTCGAACTGAACCTTGGCCACGCCGTTGGCATTTAACCGGCATTTTAATCGCTCTCATTGTTTTCTGACGCAAACAGGCCTGCGTGTACGCGTTTGGGCGAGCCCTACGTGTCCCTGTTTTTTTAGTGCCTTAAACATGTTTGGGTGCGCGTGTTTAAAGACACTCGGCGTTACGTCCTAACGGCTACAACGCCTTGCGTCGTTGCCTACGCGTGCGCCAGAATCCGCCGGCTTGTGCGGCTTTGGGGTGGGCTATATCGTTTCCTGGTCACTGAAAAACAGTGATCGGGTTTGGTAGCCCGCCTGCAAATAGCCGTATGGCAACACCTTATGCAGCCTCTTTTTTGGGGCTCGGCTTTATATGGTGGTCATGCGTGGGGCTCCTTTGTGAGCGCCGGGTTT
>NZ_NMOJ01000032.1 GCF_002251635.1 Pseudomonas mandelii | reverse complement strand
CTAGTGCGACCGGTCTACCAACCCGCGTATGGCCGCCACCCTCCGTTTGGTAGCGAGAGGGTGATGGCTCCTTGAAATATTCGCGCTAGAGGTTTCACCATGATCAAACCAACACCAAACCCACCAGACACCAATCCGGCATCGCCCTACGAATCCCTCGATTCCAGAAAACTCCACGATGCCGCCGAACGCGCCCTCGACCATTACCTAAATCCGGGCGCCCACATCATGGCCAGCAACCACGAACCCGAACCCATGTTCCTCGCCAACCCCAAATACGACACCGAATCCCTGCTGGCCAACGCCAGCGAATCACTGGGCTCGGCGACTACCATGCTCAGCAATTTCGCGGCGTTGCTGGATAACTCGCATCGCAAGACGCTGCTGGGGATTACTCAGGTGGTGATGTTGGGGGAATTGGCGGTGAATCAGGCGTTGGATAAGGTTGAGGTGAAGGAGTAAGAGTGCACCCTCTGTGGCGGTGGGTTAACCCGTCGTCACAGAGGGGAGGTTACTGCTTCATCTGCAACACTCCTTCTGCTTACACAGAATTTAGTCGTGTTGCGTCGACCGGTTGAATCGACAGCCAAAAGCGGTCAGTCGATCTAGCCTCCCTCGNCATTTTCGGCATTCCACATCCTCTCTATGGCGAGCTGTTTCCTAAGCAGGTCACCCTGTATGAGCGTCAATTCAGCTAAGCGTAAGTCCCGCCGATGTCGGCTATGGGGCGGTTTCAGCCGGTCGTGACAGGCAGAAATCGGCCAAAAGTGGACGGTGGACACGGTGATGGCAAATGGATAGCTTCGTTCGAGGGCTGCAGTCCTTGCCGTCATCCATGCTGCGTTTCTCCCTGAACAATGTCGCATTTGCCGTGACCACTTCTAAACCACCTTACCGTTACGGAGCATATAAGACATGTCAAACATCGTCGCATGGACCCTGTTCTCCTTGGGCGTGCTCCATATTCCATTCGGTATTCTCAAGTTCAAAGCAGCATTCGCCGCCGCTGTAAATGCTGGCTTCGTTGACCAGTTCAGGGCGCACGAAGATCGGCGTGCAGCCCTCTGGTTTACCATGCTGGGGCCGCTTTTTATGCTCGCAGGGCAGACAGCGATCCACGCCGTAGCCGTTGGCGATCTCGCGCTACTTAAAATTGTTGGCATCTATGTGCTGATGATCTCGATCATTTGCATCATTGCTGTTCCAAAATCTGGATTCTGGGCAACGCTTCTGGTTTCTCCGCTGATCATCGCGGCAGGGTATGGCTTGTATGCCTGACAAACGGTTCATCCTTCACGACAGGCAATCGGCCAGAAGCGGACATAAATGGACTGAAACGCTCAGCCCACGATTGAGCGTAGACACGATGTTGATGACTTCGTATTCTCGGAAAAAATTTTGTCGTGATTCTCTTTTGCCCTTCTCGCGTGACTAGCGCATGTACCGGACACGAACTATCTGACGTTGTCGAAGAAGTGGGGCCGGGTGTGATGGCCTTGGCACCAGGAGACGAAGTCTGGTACACCCCGGCCAGGAAATTATAGCAACCATTTTCCTGCAGATGCGACTGATATCTTCATGAGCGAGTCCGCCCCCACAGGGACGCCGCCGTACCTGTGGGAGCGGGCTTGCCCGCGAAGGGGTCGGCCCCCCCCCTTCCTGGCAATATTGTTTAGTTTTTCTTCTTGATCAGCTTGCTCATATAGTACTTGAGGCTTAAACGATCTTTGGGCCTTGGCTTGTAATGGGTTTTGTTTCTTTGTGCGGGATCGGCCGCCACGGTTGCTGCGGTGTAGTAATAAAGCGCTATAGACCTGCGCGTGATGTGCTGCGGAGTCGTTAAAGGCTCTGGGTGCCCATGGTTGCTGTCTTTGTCTGTGTTGAAAATGACGCAGCGGTTATAAATCGGCAGGACTTTTTTAAGACAAGTCTTCATGTCGACATCCCAAAGTTCCAGGTTGCCGCCGTATTCCTCCTGCCAGTCTTCGTTAAGATAAATAATGGCATTCAGTCTGCGTTCAATATTAAGCTTTTTGTTGAGTCTGAAGTCCGAGTGCACCCCCAGGAAACCACCCTTTTTTGTTTCATGCAGCCCGCCACCGGTAAAGTATGGGTCGGGTATCAAACCTTCGATGCCCGTCAGCTTTTCAAGAAACTGCAACATGGGTGCCGAGTTAAAGGCATTGAACACCGTCTTCAGATAGGGATCGCATTCGTTGGGACTGATTTGCCGTTTGTGCTGACCTTTATAGCCACGCTCGTAGAGCATTTCGTTGTTGGTTGGCTCGACTGGGAAGTGCGCGCAGATACTCGCAATCAGGTCTTCCGGTAAAAAATCATCGATGACGATGTGTGGAAATGGCGTGGCCTGGACATAGCAACTGGCTAGTGAGTGACCAAAAGTGCTGGCGGCGTTCTGGTCGAAATCAAGCTCCGGGGAGAGGGTGATGGGTAGTGTTTTAGTGATGGGTGTCATTACCGCTCCAATAACCTGAACATAAAGACCTATGGATGACTTTTGATAGTGTTGCCTACACTACTTGTTGCGTGCCTGCGACGTTTGACCTTTGCTATCGTCCTTGCTCAGACGCTCCAGGACGTTGTTGTACATCTTGGTGCGTCTATGAGTCGTTTCATAGCCTCCAGCGGCAGCTACAGTGCCGGACTGAATGTGATCGAGATAACTGAATATCTTACGCGGCGACAAAAGTTCAACAACATAACCAAGCTCGGTCATGCGGTCTTGGAGGGTATAGCCAGGCACACGATCATCCATCAAAAAATGCATGTCGTGCTGTTTGATCAATTTGCAGTTCCATAACGTACAGAAGCTCTTCAGGTAAACTTCCCTGTACGGCTTTGGCTCTCTGGAGCGTAGCCCAAGGGAAAGTTTCGTACGTCTGAAGTGGTGTTTGAATAGTCGTGAACTAAAGCGCCAGAGGGTTCTAGTGATACCGCGGTTTAATTGTTCTACACAACCAACGGCTATGACCTTCGGGTTCTTCATGCATTTGTTCAGCATCATCGAAAACACATTTTTATCAAAAATAAACGTATCGGTGTGCAGCAGAAATACGTAGTCGGTATCAATACGTTCCAACGCCATGTCGAGTGCTTTACCATGCGCGATATGGCCCTGTTCTGGTTCGGGAGTGGTTCGCTCGATCAGGTTGATCCAGTCAAGTGTACGCAAATACTCTGTGCTTTCATCGGCGGAATAGTTGTCAACCACCCATATCGGGACGCCGCTGTTGCCCACATGCTGATGCAATAGGTCCAAGCATATTTTGGTTATTTCGGGTGTTTTGTAGTTAACTACAACAATACTGAAAACTTTAGTTTTTTCAGCCAGAAAATCAGTGCCACCCATTGTTCACACACTCAATAATAGCTTGGAAATAGATGCTAAAAATAATCGCGCCTGTATCCAGCTGCTGTTTATTTTTTCACGNTTGCGTGGCCATAAAACACAATTTGTTAATCCGTTTTGTCATACACCGAATAACCATAGCTTACTCAGACGTGATGGGCAGGAATAAATGCGGACTCCATCGTATAAGGACCTACTCCATCGGTAAATATCCGTGAATTAATTCGTCACATAAGGAGGCTGGTCAGGCGACCTTCTCGGGGAAGGGTGAGCTGAGCTTACGTGTGGCGTTCACATTCGGTGTGTTAGCACCTACAGAGTCTTCCCAAGCAGGGTCGAGATTCGTGT
>NZ_NMOJ01000031.1 GCF_002251635.1 Pseudomonas mandelii | reverse complement strand
CCTCACCGAGCTCCTGATCGAGTACTTCGGAAACTCTCCACACTTTGCAGGGGCCGAATCTACCTTGCCCCCCGAGTCTGCCCCATGATTGCTTCTGGCCGTTTTATGACTATCACCACCGGCAGCTATGGGTTGATCCAAGTCATACAGCCGCCAAGCATCCACCCCGTGAAAGGCTTCGTTGGAAACCTTTTCTGATAGCGCTGAAGGGTGCACGTGTCAGTAAGACGCGTGAACGGGCGTTCCCTTGTGGTTCTAACATGACGTCCGGGCGACCAGCATCATATTCGTCGAAGATCAGCGCCATGGGTCGGCAGTGCCCAGAGCGAGATGCCTTCCTGGAATTCACAAATCCGGCATGTGCTGCGGGCACGATGAGGGCTTAGTTAACCATCACCTCGTCCAGTGCCTGCTCGAGGGTGCTGACCGTGCGCTCGATATTGTGCAGCTTTTCGAGTCCGAACAGACCGATGCGGAAGGTCTGGAAGTCGGCCGGCTCGTCGCATTGCAGCGGCACTCCGGCGGCGATCTGCAGGCCGTGGTTGGCAAATTTCTTGCCGCTCTTGATGTCGGCATCATCGGTGTAGCTCACCACTACGCCAGGCGCCTGAAAGCCGGCGGCGGCCACGCTTTTGATGCCTTTGCCGGTCAACATTGCGCGCACCCGATCGCCCAGAGCCTGTTGTTCGCCGCGGACCTTTTCGAAACCGTAGGCTTGCGTCTCTTTCATCACTTCGTTAAATCGCGCGAGGGAATCGCTGGGCATGGTCGCATGGTAGGCATGTCCGCCCTGTTCGTAGGCCTGCATGATCTGAAGCCACTTTTTCAGGTCGCAGGCGAAGCTGCTGCTTTGCGTCTGCTCGATGCGCTCGAGGGCCAAAGAACTGAGCATCACCAGGGCGCAGCAAGGGGAGGCGCTCCAGCCTTTCTGCGGTGCGCTGATCAGCAGGTCGACGGCGCATTGCTGCATATCGACCCAAAGCGTGCCTGAGGCGATGCAGTCCAGCACGAACAGGCCACCCACCGCATGCACGGCGTCGCCGACGGCCCGCAGGTACTCGTCGGGCAGGATAATCCCTGATGAGGTTTCAACGTGGGGGGCGAAGACAATCTGCGGCTTCTGCGCCTGAATGGCTGCCAGCACTTCGTCCAGAGGGGGTGGGGCGTAGGCAGCCTGGCGACCCGTGTCGACCGGTCGGGCTTTCAGCACCGTGGTGGCCGCCGGGATGTTGCCCATCTCAAGAATCTGGCTCCAGCGATAACTGAACCAGCCGTTGCGGATCACCAGGCATTGCTGGCCGGTGGCAAACTGTCGCGCCACCGCTTCCATGCCGAATGTGCCGCTGCCCGGGACGACCGCAACAGCCTGGGCGTTGTAGACCTGTTTCAGGGTGTTGGAAATGTTCTTCATCACGCCTTGAAATGACTGCGACATGTGGTTGAGCGAGCGATCGGTGTAGACCACTGAGTACTCGACCAGCCCCTCAGGATCGATACTGGGATATAGCTTTGACATGGAGTGACTCCTTTGGCAGAGATGTCAGTGGTATCGACCCTGCCCTAAGCCTTGGCAAATGACAAGATTGCCCGGGATTGAATGGCGACTTCTGCCGAGCGGCTGGCATCCTCCCTGGACAGTTTGGACGATAAAAAGTGGGCGAAACATGATCAAACCACAGTGGGCCGCAACTCCTGCGCCAGTTCANNGCTTTCTTGGGCTGGTCAGCCATATGACTTAGTGCATTGCTCCAATACAGCAACGCGATGTCGAATAACGGATGATCTGACTGGCCGCTTCTGGCCGTTTTCTGCCCGTCGCGAGAGGCAGAAAACAACCCAGGCTGTGTGAAAACGCACTGAATACGTCGAAAGCTGAAAGTCGCGAGGATTGCCTGTGGAGTAAGCGGGCGGAAGCGCGAATTGCCCTAACCATCTACATAGGCGTTTGTAATTCCGTTTGGGCCGCGTCAGCGGCCCAAACGGCTACTAACGGGCGAGCCAAGCGACTGGATTCAAGCCCTGATCGCCTCCAGCAGTCCTGCGATACCGAAGATGCTCATCATTCGTTTGAGGTTGTAGGCGAGCACATGAAGACTCATCTCAGTGCTCACCCTCGGCAGGGTTTTGGTCAGGAAGTGGGTACTTCCCATCCAGTACTTGAGCGTTCCAAAAGGGTGTTCAACGGTCTGTCGACGAACCCTCATCATCGCTGGATCATGTTCTAGTCGAACCTGCATCGCGTCGATTACCGCCTCATGTTCCCAGCGCCTCACTCGGCGCTCCTTACCCGTCGTACATTGCTTTTGCATTGCGCAGGACTGGCAGCCCGAGAAGTAGTAACAGTGCAACAACATGCCGTCTTCCATCGTCGAATGCCGTCGGGTCAGCAACTGGCCCGCAGGGCATCGATACGCGTCCGATGCAGCAACGTAGATGAAGTCCTGCTTACCAAATCGGCCTTCGGCTTTGCTGCCTGATGTCAGGGGTTTTGGTACAAAGGTGGTGATGCCCGCCTGCTCGCAGGCAAGGATTTCCAGACCTTTGTAGTAGCCTCGGTCGGCCACCACCGTTAGCGTTTCAGCCTCGATTTCTTCACGCGCCAGGTTCGCCATATTGCTCAGTTGCCCACGATCATTACCAACGTTGGTCACCTCATGGGCAATGATCAAATGGTGCTTGTCGTCGACGGCTGTTTGGACGTTATAGCCAACCGTTCCAGTGCCTCGTCCGCTCGTGGACATTGAGCGTGCATCTGGGTCTGTGAGGGAGATTTGCTGGTCTGGACTGTCGTGGAGCTGCACCTCGATATCCTTGAGTTTCTGCATCTGCTTTTTCAGCGTTTCGATTTTTTCTTTCAGCCGCTCGGCCTTGGCCTCGGCCACTTCGGGCGTTGCCCGATCCGCCGAATCCATCGCCGCCAGATAACGGTCAATGCTCTGTTCGATCTGCTGCATGCGTGCCTTTACTTTGCCCTGGGTGAAGTTACGGTCACGATTGTTGACGGCTTTGAATTTGCTGCCGTCGATGGCGATGATCGACTGAGAGAAGAGATTGAGGTTGCGGCAAAGAACTACGAACTGACGGCATACGCTGCGAAAGGCTTTGCCATTGTCTTTGCGAAAGTCGGCAATAGTTTTGAAGTCTGGAGCCAAACGCCCCGTTAGCCACATCAACTCGACGTTACGCTGGGCCTCGCGTTCAAGCCGGCGGCTGGACTGAATCCGATTGAGGTAGCCGTAGATATAGATCTTCAACAACACCGCTGGGTGGTAGGCAGGACGACCCGTAGCGGCAGGATCGACGCCCTCAAAACCAAGTGCGCCCAGGTCGAGTTCATCGACGAAAACATCGACCACGCGGACTGGATTTTCTTCGACTACGTAATCGTCCAGGCACTCTGGCAGCAGCGTCACCTGCGTCCGAGTCTCACCCTCAATGAATCGCTTCATGATCGCCCCCGATACGATCTCGACGATCAGAAGGTTAGACAATCTGGGGAGTTTTTCACCAAGCCTGGGACCAATTGGTCGCTCACGACGGGCATAAATCAGCGAAGAGTTGACGATAGACACTTGATCGCGAGGTGCCTAATCTAGGCTTCGAAGTCACGACAGGGAAAAGGACCACTTGCTCTTTTGGATGCGGTAAAAGTTCGGGGTATTCATCTGCTAGATATTCGATAATCGCATCTGCATCCCAGGGTCCGAGCGAAGTCACGTAGTCAGGGTACTGATTTTGAACCTCTCTCCACGATGGGTAAGGATGCTTGGAGAGCAACATGCCTGTTTGAGTGTAAATAATTTGAATCTGCACAAGTCTATTTCCCGTATGTAGACTTTGACAACGACGACCCCAAGTATTTCGCGTTCCTAAAAACGCGGGCCGTGATTTAAAAAACGGAATAGCCGCTAACAAAAGCTCGACGGCGGCAGTAATTGGCCGAGGCTGTGTAAAAACGTTTTTGAGCGCGCCAAGTGCTCAAAACCGGACTGGAAATCGCGTTTCTAAGCGAAATCCACATCTGCAGACGTGCCGATAAATTTCAGATTTAACGTAGACGCGCACACTTCAATTTTGGCGAAGCGTTTTTACACACTCTGGGCCAAAAGCAGACACTCACGAGCGTCCGTTTTCGACCCAAACCAGACCCATATGCTTCTCAGCCCTACAGAGAAACGCGCTTACCCATGTACGTAAGGCCTTCCGGCGAGCCGACAACTTTGAGTGCATTTTTGTAGCCATAGTCGAACTGACCGGAGACTCGGTTGCCCGAGATCGACTTGGTCTGGTCCACCGGCATGTCGCCGAGCCAGACCATGGCCCAACTGACGTTGATGTCGGTGTCTTGGTTCAGAGCATAGGTGGCGCCTGTGGCGATGCGCCAGGACTCGCCCATAGGTACGATCACGCTGCGTTTGCTATCGGAGACAGCGCTGCTGTCGTAGGCCACGCCGACATTCCACAGCCATTGCTCGGTGGCCTGGTACTGCGCGCCAAGGGACAGGTGCCAGGTGTCCTTGAAACCGGCATCGACCGATTTCGACTGCGCGCCAAACGCCGTGGTGTCGACCTGTACGCCGATCTCACCGAATTCCGACCAGTCCTGCCAGTTGGCCGAGGCCAGCAAGGCCCATTGCCGGTCCAGTTGCTGGAACAGGCTGAGGGTCACGGTCTGCGGCACGGTGGTGTCGAGTTTGGTGTTGGTGTCGCTGATGCGTTCCAGCAAACGGCCGTCGCCTTTCACATCCAGCCGGTCTTCGAAGTCCAGGTCGACCTTGCTGGTGTAGGCCAGGCCAACGCGGGTGCCGGGTTGCGGGGCATAAATCACCCCGACGTTGGCGCCATAACCCCAGGCACCATCCTTGTACTTGTACTGACCGTCAGCGCGATCGGTGAAACCGAAGGGAGAGCGGTCGATGGCGGTTTGCGCCTGCAACATGCCGTACATGGCCTTGACGCCAACGCCCACCGACCATTGCTCGTTGAAGCGATACGCCACGCTGGGCACCAGGGACAGACCCAGCAGGCTGGAGTTCTGCGCGAAGTAGCGGCCGGACCAATCGTTGTCGTAGTTGACCGCCAAGCCGAAGTCGCCGTACTGGCCGAAGCCGACGCTCCAATGTTCATCCAGTTCATGGCTGATGAAGAAACTGCCACCGGGGATCGGTTCGAGGGCATTGCCACTGCCGCTGCCGGCCACATTGCTGCCGGCGTCGCGATCGAAGCTCAGGTCGCCATACAGCACTTGCAAGCCGCCGGTGATCTGCGTGCCCGGCAGGTAACTCATACCCGCCGGGTTACTGGCGATGGTCGCTGGGCCTTGGGCCCGGGCGGCGGCACCGGCGTTGGCCAGGCCAGCGTTATCGGTGCCGATTTCGTAGAGCATGATGCCGCCGGCCCAGGCTTGCTGGCAGCACAGCGCGAGGAGCGTACAAGCAGGCAGGGCAGTGGTTTTGGTTGGCATGGTTAACCTCTATCCATTTTCGAATTAACGTAGCGCACGCCCGCATGTCCATGGAGTAACAGCAGGCATCCCACGCGCCTTCTCAAGTCGAATTGATACTAGTCGAGAAAACCTGAACTAAGCTCTCCGGGTCGCTTCGCATCGAGGCGGCACAACCGCAGTGGTAGTGCATATTCTCGTTATCGAGAAGGAGCTACTGATGAGCAAAGTCGTCCACCTCATGCCTGTCATTGCCCTGGTAATTATCTGGCCCGATACCGGCAAAACTGGCGATAGCCAGGCCGAGCTGGCCAAACAATCACTGAACCCGGTTGCTGCGCTGTACAGCGTGCCGATTCAGTACAACTGGAACCAGAAACTCGGCCCCAGTGGCGAGGGCTACCAAAGCGTCACCAATATCCAGCCGGTGCTGCCCTTCACCCTCAATGACGAGTGGAACCTTATTTCCCGAACCATCCTGCCAGTTATCGATCAACACGGTCTGGTACCGGGTGGGCAGGCGGACAAGTCCGGGGTCGGTGATGTGACCCAGAGCTTCTTTTTTTCACCCAAACACCCGACCGCGAGCGGCTGGATTTGGGGGGCAGGACCGGTAATCCTGGTGCCAACCGGCAGTGATGAGCTGTTGAGTGGTGAGCAGTGGGGGGCGGGTCCTACCGTGGTTGCCCTCAAGCAAAGTAACGGCTGGACCCGCGGTATCCTGGCCAATCACATTTGGTCGCTGGACCACAGCCCTCCCGATGACAAAGACAAAATCAACCAGACCTTCCTGCAACCGTTCTTCAGCTACACCACCCCTACCTACACCACCTTCGGCATCAACACTGAGTCCACCTACGACTGGCAAACCCGCGAATGGTCAGTGCCAATCAACCTGTTCGTGACCCAGCTGTTCAAAGTGGGTCATCAACCCATGAGCTTGCAAGTGGGCCCACGGTATTGGGCTGAAAGTCCGAAAGATGGCGCACAAGGCTGGGGGTTTCGGGTGGCGTATACGCTGTTGTTTCCAAAATGATTCCAGCTCCGCTGATGCATCTGTAGGCGTCACGAGTGGTCGCTGCTCGCAAACGTCAAAATGGTGAAGTGGCGGCCTCTGATGAAGCCGCCATGTTTCTCCTGTCTGATCAGTTACCTGCTGGCATCGGCAGGTTGATGCCTTCTTTTTTCAAGGTGTCACGCACGGTTTGGAATTTCTGGTATTGCGACAGCTCGATCGGCCCGTCATAACCCATGCTTTGCAGTTTGCGTGGTGGGTAATCGACGTAGGTTTTCATTAGCTTCATGATCGCGCCTGTGATCGGCACCATCGTCCAGGTACGCTCAGTAAAGTTGTTCATGAACAGGTCATAGCGCTCTTGCGGGTCTTGCCACAAGTCAAAGACCTGCGGCACGGTAGCTACATATTTTTCTGCGCCTTTCCATCCCAGGTTAGTGTCCACCGCCAGGCCGCCAGTTTGCGCGCCATCATCGCCGCGCAGGTTGAATACGGCCTTGTAGTTTCCGACACGCGCCGCACCCGGGGACAGTTCGTTCTCGGTGAAGTAGAACCACTCCTTGCGCGGAGAAGGGCCACTGCCGGTGAGTACAGGGGTCATGTCGTAACTGTCGAAGATGATTGGCTGACCTTCGCGATCTTTTTCCGGCAGCTTCACGCCAGCGACAGAGGCGAAGGTCGCCATCAAATCCAGACCACCGAGCAGCTCGTGGTTTTTTGTGTCGGGCTTGATCTTGTCTGGCCATACGGCAATGGCTGGTACCCGGTTACCGCCCTCACGCACTGTGCCCTTGGTCCCACGGAACGGGGTGTAGCCGGCGTCCGGATAAACATCCTGCCAGGCACCGTTGTCAGTGGTGTAAACCACAAGCGTGTTCTTATCCAGGCCCAGTGCCTTGAGCTTGTCCAAAATGCGGCCGATGTGGGTATCGAGTTCGACCACCGAGTCGGCGTACTTGGACTTAGACATGGATTTATGCACGAACTCCGGTGCAGGCATGTTCGGCTGGTGCACTTTCATGAAATTGACGTTGATGAAAAACGGCTTGTCCGATTTGGCTGCCGTGTCGAGAAACTCCAGGGCAGCTTTTTCGACATAGTTGTCAAAGAACGGAATGCCGACCACGCCGGGTTTTCCATCCACGACAGGCGTGTCCACGTACTGGCCGTTGACCTTGAATTCTTCGATCGGTTTTTCCCCGGCCTTGCCGGACAATGCGCCCTTGGTCACCCGTTGGAACATGGCGCGGGTTTCCGGGTCCATGTCCGGGAACCAGGTCGGATCGGCGTAGGTGTAAGCGTTGAGGTGATACAGGCCGACGTATTTCATCACGTCATAACCTTGCGCATTGGGTAGCGCATAATCGGCTTCGCCCAAATGCCATTTGCCGGTGAAATAGGTGTCGTAGCCACCGGTTTTCAGCACCGATGCCAGCGTCCACTCGGCTGCAGGCAGGCCACCGCCCTGGCCCTGGAAGGCCACGGTGGTCATGCCGCTACGATTAGGAATACGCCCGGTTTGCATGGCTGCCCGACCCGGTGTGCAGCTTGGCTGGGCATAAAAAGAGTAAAAAGTGACCCCTTCCGCCGCCAGCTCATCGATGCTGGGCGTCGGCATGCCTCGACCGACCCCTCCGCCGTAAGGGCCCAGGTCGCCATAGCCGGTATCGTCGGAGACGATAAACAGAATATTGGTCTTTTCCGTCTGAGCCGCATGGGCAAGTCCGTTCAGTGACAAAAGCGCAGCAAACACTATTGATAGTTTGAAACGATCCGATAGCTGTTCCATACCAGGATTCCTCGTTGTTTCATGGTGCTGGCAACCGGTGATGGTGCACATCAACATTGACCCATGGTGCATTGACCACCGAGTAATTAGCCTAGGTACTGCGTACAGAATCATTTCCCCCTGTGGCATGACCATGCACGGGTTAAGGCGCAGGAAAGAGTCTAGTGCGTTTTTTTTCAAATGAACGGGGTGATAGCCGTGTTTTGTTGGTGTATGTAACGCCAGGATTACAAACTGACTAGATACCAACCATGAACGCGGTAAACACAATCGCCACAAAGCGCGACTCGACTTAAAAATGACTACCGACGGTTCATCGAGTCGCGTGTGCAATATCGCCGCAGAAAATATCGGCGCTGCCATCCTCGGGTGAAGTACGCACGACAACGGCGTACTTGCCGGAAAGCAGGTCTGGCATTGTAATGGGCGCGCTTCTGTAAAAGGTCCATCCACCGGTGCCTGCATTGGGTTCGGTGTTGACCTTATCGTTCATTGCGTACGCGACTGGCCCGGGTTGCTGGCAACTGCCTTTGTTGATGAAGGTGTAGATGCGCGGCGGCAGGATGGTCCCGTTTGGAACGCCGGTAATGTAGAAGTCAAAGTTGGTTTGATTGCCTTCGCCAGTTAATGTAGTCGTGGCGGTATGACCAGGGTTTTTATGGGTCGCTGCCAACGGAAGATTCATTGATTGGTGTGAGGAGCTGGTGCAGCCGAAGAGACTTGCGGTAGTCAATAGCACTGACAGGGGGAGACGGAGTTTCATTGCCAACCTCCAATATTGGAAGTAGTGCGGTGGGGGGACTATTGGGTATAGCTCAATAACGTCGCTGTGCGTTCTTGAACGTCTACTTTTATAGCCCGTTAAATCCCTGAATCCCCCCGGTTTATCAATCAGACGTTGTGAGCTCGCATGCTCACACGCTTGAGCACCTGCAAGTAGGTGGGTGGTTTCGGCACGATGCCGCGCAGGCGCAAAAGTGCATGCAATTTAGGCACGCGGAAATAGGGCGCTGACGCCATCAGATGATGCTCAATATGAAAATTGACCCGGATCGGCGCCACGCAAGCGCGGGCGATCCAGCACGGACTGTGTGGTTCAGGTACTGAGCAGTACGTCCGGGCTTGATTCCAGGCAGGCCTGCTCCGCCATGGAGCGATTGTGTCTCACTGATCGAACAGACCTGCTGGCAATTGGCGGCTGCGAAGGACTCTGCGTCGAATTGCGTCCAGAAGGCCTTCAGCCACAACGTGACCATCCCGCGTAACCCGCAATCCGGTCAGCCAACCGGCCAGAAAGAAGAAAGGGACAGATTTGTTTTCTGTACTTTTGACCGGCAGCTTCTGGCCGAGAGTGTGTAAAAACGTCAGATTTGGTTTTCTATATCGACGCCAGGAGACCGTGCTGACGTTTCGCAAACTGATCTATTCACTCACGTTACAGTCGGCACCAATGATTTGAACAACGCCCGCAGTTTCTACGACAACGTACTGGGCGAACTGGGCCAGAAGCGCATTGCCGACCTCGGCGACAACGGTTCTATCTGGGGCGAAAACGCGCCGTCTTTCTTCGTTCTGAAACCGGCGAACGGCGCACCTGCCAGTGTCGGTAATGGGGTGACCATCAGTTTCGAAGCGCCGACGCGTGCCGCCATCGACGCGTTTCATGCTGCCGCATTGGCCGCTGGCGGTACCTGTGAAGGCCTGCCGGGACCGCGTGGCTGGGCACCGAATGCCTACGCGGCCTATGCCCGTGATCTGGACGGCAACAAACTGGCGGCCTATTGCTTCAGTCCCGATTAAGCGACTCCACCGGCAATAAGAGCCCGGTCAGCCGAAGGCTGTCGCGTCCGCCACGTTTGGATTCGTAGAGNAAGGACGGGGCGATTGTAAGCGAGCCTGGGTCTGGACAGCATCAGGCGCGAATCGCCGAGCCTGTCATTGGTCGGGCGCTACAGCCACGTATTCACCACCCGACGATCCAGCTCTTCCCAATCCGCCATGCCCAACACCCGCGTGGTGTTCAACCCGCGCAAATAACCACGCAACTGGTTGGCGGTGGCACGGGTTAGCTCCGGGTCGGGTGGGTTTTCGCACAGCAGTACGGTTTCGTACTCGATCAAGTACTCGGCTACCCGGTCACGGAAATCGGGCAGAACGGCGTCGCGGATCAGGTCAAACGTTCTCAAGGAGAGGCCTCATCAATCTTTTTCGGTTGTGATTGAGTGTGTACGAGTCTGCACGGTGCGCAACTATTGCTGGAGGCAATAGTGACAATCAAGAAACACAAGTTCTGCTTTGGCGCAATTAACCGGAAAATCGCCCCCATCGAACACCGCCCGTGACGCTGTCCCGTCGCGTGATGAACCCGGACTTTTTATTTTCAGGATGACATCCATGCGCCCTTTATTTGTGCCTGCCATGGCGTTTGCCTCTCTGTTGCTCAGCGGTTGCGCCTCTGCGCCGAACGACCCGACGCTGACCTTGCAGACCCGCAAGACGCCCGCCCAGTACGCCGAATGCGTCGTACCGAAATTGCAGGGCAGTGCGTTGAACCCGACCGTCTCGCAGACCCAGCGCAGCTACCGGATCGTGGTGCCGAGCAAAGTCTCTGCGGACAACGTGCTGGAAGCCTACAAGGCCGGCAGTGGCGGCAAGGTGTTCATCTACGAGCGACACCTGCTGGCCTCGAATTTACTGCCTTCGAGTTTTGGACGCGCCGCCCAGGATTGCATCTGACCCCGGCCTGTAAACGTTTTTCAAGCGCTCCTTTGGTTGGCCGCAACCAACCAATTTTCTGCCCCGCACCGCATTTCGGTTGCGGGGCTTTTTTTGCGCGGGCCAATTTGAATGGCCCAACACGGCCCGGATCGCCTGGTCGATATCGCGCAGATGTAGGCAGGTTTGTGCAGCACGAAATAATCCTGTCCTCTGGACGAAAAGCATCGTAGTTTACGCGCCATAAATACAAGGACGTCTGGGGTGTAAATGGGCGCTTATCGTTTGCTGTTGGCTATTCTTGTGGCCGTTTCTCATATGGGCAAGACGTTCGCGGGGCTTAACCCCGGCGTGGTTGCCGTTATTTCCTTTCTGATCATCAGCGGCTTCGTAATGACCTCGCTCATCGAGCGCAATTATAAGGCGCCGGAGAAAATCGGCCTGTTCTACATGGACAGGGCCTTGAGGCTTTACCCGCAGTTCCTGTTCTACTTCCTGGCATCCTGCGCCGTGATCTATTGCCTGCTGCCCGGCACGCCTCAAGCCGCCGAGCTGACGCTCGGGAACATCGCGGCGAGCCTCACTATGGTGCCCCTCGGTTTCTATATGTTCGGAATCGCAGGGTCGCTGATCTTGCCGCCGGCCTGGTCACTGGGGCTCGAGATGTGTTTCTACCTGGTGATTCCTTTCCTGATGATCTACAAGGTGAGGGGCGTTGCGTTTGCCGTGTCTGTCGCCGTGTTTATGACCGCGTGTCTTGGTTTCATCAACACCGATGTGTACGGCTATCGCCTGTTGCCGGGCGCCTTGTTCATGTTCCTGTGCGGCAGCTACCTGTACAAACCGCAGGCGAAGGGATTAGCGATCGCTGCTGGCACTGCCGTGGCGGCTGCCTTGACGTTTGCGGCAATCGAAGCGGGATTGATCGAGCGCCGGCCGTTTAACGCGGAGGTGACAGCGGGCATAGCGTTAGGCATTCCGGCCGTGTACGTGCTGACGAAACTCAAGTTTCATCGGGTTGACGAGTTCCTCGGGGACATCAGCTACGGCGTGTTTTTGAACCACTTTGTGGTGATGTACTTCCTGCGCGCTTTCTGGCCGGTTGCCTACGACGCGCACATCGTTGCAGCCGTTCTGGTCCTGTCGTTCGGGTTCAGTTGCGTTTCGTACTACTCCATCGAGCGACCGGCGCTGAAACTCCGTCATGCGCTTCGGGCTGGTGTCAGGTATGGCGCGGTTAAACCGCAAGGCGGCGAAACAGCGGCTTAGTACTGTCACTGGCGTTATGCCGGTCTTTCTCGGTCATACGTTTTCATTATCCGATCGGGTAAACGAGTACCGATCGATATCAGACCTGAGCTGCCAGCCCTGGCTTTGCCAATGACTCGATTCCTGAACGATCAGTCCCTTTCACCTCGAGAGAGTGGCTTTCGCTTAAGACCCCTTGAGTCAGGCAATCGGAGAAAAACCATGACGACGCATCTGAACATCCCCACCCCAAAGGATGGAGCATCTCAGCCAGTGAGCGGTCAGCCGGACTCCGGCTTAAGCTTGTACACCACCTCGAATTTCGGCGGAACGGGGGCGCAAGAGATGGTTTCTTCGCGCTATGCCCTGCGAGTCGGCGAGATTGACGTACTGGTGATCAGCGATGGGGTGCTGCCGCTGCCGACGTCGACGATGTCCACCAATGTCGACCCCGCCGATCGCGAGGCCTGGTTCAAGGATCAATACCTGGGGCCGGACGCATTCGATTGGCCGCTCAACGTTCTGGTGCTGCGCAGCGGCGACCAGACAATCTTGGTCGACGCTGGGCTGGGTGGGCAGTTCCCCGGCTTTCCGCGGGCCGGGCAGTTCCCCAAGCGTCTGGAGTCGGCCGGCATTGACCTGGCGTCGGTGACCGACGTGGTGATCACCCACATGCACATGGACCATATCGGCGGGCTGCTCGTCGATGAGGTGAAGAACCGGTTGCGTCCTGATGTGCGAATTCACGTTTCGGCGACCGAGGTCGATTTCTGGGCGACTCCCGACTTCACCCAAACCACCATGCCGACGCCGGTGCCCGACGTTTTGCGGTCCACGGCCCAGCAGTTCATGGATGCCTTCCACAACCAGCTGAAGACGTTCGAAGACGAATATGAGGTGGCACCGGGCGTGGTCGTCAAGCTGACCGGCGGCCACACTCCGGGGCACAGTGTGGTCTACGTGAACTCCGGCGGTGAGCGGTTGACGTTCGCAGGCGACGCGCTGTTCCCGGTCGCCTTCGAGCACCCTGAATGGCACAACGGCTTTGAACATGACCCGGAGGAAGCGTATCGCGTGCGCGTTCGCCTGATGCGCGAGGCGGCGGCGAGCGGCGAGCTGTTTGTCGCTACGCACCTGCCGTTCCCCTCCGTTGGTCGAGTGGCCATCGACGGAGATGCCTTTCGCTGGATCGCGGCCATCTGGGACTATTGATCGCTCGCGGGAGCCGGACCTCCGTTCAGGCCAAGGCAGGCCGAGCGGGGTTTCTCGGTCATACGTTTTCATTATCCGATCGGGTAAACGAGTACCGATCGATATCAGACCTGAGCTGCCAGCCCTGGCTTTGCCAATAGTCAGCAGCTGTTTCATCGAACGACCGCCTCACAGGGCAGCAGCCGATGGGCCTCGTCGAGTTCCATAGCGTGATGGACACCCCATTCGATCAACGATTCGAGGATGGGCCGCAGGCTTTCACCCAGCGGGGTGAGCAGGTATTCGATCCCCTGACGATCCTGGGCGCTGGGTTGCCGGCTCACCATCCCGTGTTCCTCAAGCGCTCGCAGTTGCTCGATCAACACCTTCTGTGAAACGCCGACGATGCGCTTCTCCAGATCACAGGTGCGTTGCGGTCCGTCCAGCAGCACATGAAGGATGACTCCCTTCCAGCGCCCGGAGAGCACAGCCAGCGTGCGCTCGATCGGCAAGCCCGGCAGTCTATTGATTGTCTTCATTGGGTACCACTGACTAAACGGTGTGTAGATAGGCTCGATTTACGAACAGTACGCTTTCCCTCCGATCAGATCCGACCCGAAGGAAGCCCAATGATAGACCTGTTTGAATCTCAGTTGGTTGGTGGCACCGTACTGCTGAAAAACCGCATCGTCATGGCCCCTATGACGCGCACGCGGACGTCCGAGGGGGACGTCCCCAATGAATTGATGGCCACCTATTACGGGCAGCGAGCCAGTGCCGGCCTGATCGTCGCCGAGGCAACGGACGTTGCTCCGTCCAGCAATGGCTACGCCATGACACCCGGCATCTACACGTCAGCCCAACGGCAGGGCTGGCGTCTGGTCACCGATCAGGTTCACCGCAACGGCGGCACGATATTTCTGCAACTGTGGCACGTCGGCAGGATGGCTCATCCATCGCTCATGCCGAACGGCGAGGCGCCTTGGGGCGTGACCGACGAAAGAGCTGAATCGCAGGTGTTTGCCCACGGCCCGGACGGCAAGTTGGACCATATCCCGGCAGGTAAACCTCGGCGCCTGAGGCCAGAGGAAGTGATGGCGTTGGTCGACACGTTTACCCAGGACTGCATCCACGCTCGGGAGGCCGGGTTTGACGGTGTCGAAATCCATGGTGCCAATGGCTATCTGTTCGAGCAGTTCATGAACTCGGTGCTCAATACGCGCAGCGATTTATATGGAGGCGGCAGCGTGGAAAACCGTACACGGTTCCTGCTGGAAGTCGTTGAAGCGGCGGTGCGTGAATGGGGGCCGGGGCGTGTGGGTGTACGCCTGTCGCCGTTCGGCAAGTTCAACGGTATTCCGGCGGACCCGCTGACCGAGGAAACCTTGCTGTACGTGGCTGAGCGTCTGGGTCGTCTCGGCGTCGCCTATCTGCACTTGGTCTACGAGCTGATGCCTGAGGAAAACATGGAGTTGGCCGAATTCAAAACGAACCACCTCGACCACGCTCTGCTGGCCAAGGTTCGGGCGGCGTTCACTGGCACAATCATCTGGTGTGGCGGATTCACTGATCGCAACAACGCGCAGGCTGCGCTCGATACCGGGTTGGTGGACTTGATTGCCTTCGGCAGACCCTTTATCGCCAACCCGGACCTTGCAGAGCGTCTCAAACACGGCTGGCCGTTAGCCGAAGCGGACCGATCAACGTATTACACCCGACGCGGCGAGGTCGGTTATACGGACTTCCCCGCCTATTCACTCGGGTAATGCTTTACGCAGCCTTAGACTGACTGCGGCGGTGGCAGGCGTTCGGTGGCGGGTTCTGCCAGCGCCTGCGATTTGCCGTCAATTGCCGCGTTGTGCTCCCTGTGCGCACCCCGGGGATCGGGTCCGGCCATTTAAGCTGATATCATTCGGGCGCTGACACACCGAGTGGAAAATCATGAATCGTCAAAAAAAAATCAAGCAGCTATTAAAGGCGCACGCCAAAAAGGCCAGTGCCAAACTGGCACCGGCAAGCAAGTCTAAATACATCAGCAAGGCTGACCGATTGAAGCTCGCGGCTGAATCCAGTCTCGATCCCATCACCTCCTCTGAGAGCGAGTGAGTTGCAGGAAACAGCGGTCTGTCGTGTCCAGCGATTGTTTGCCGGCACGCCGATTCACTGTTCGCGCCGCATCCGTCCCAGGAGCGTCCAATGCCGCCCATCATCACGCGCCTGGTGGCGCTGTTTGTTCTGTGCCTGACGCTTGAAGTGCCAGCCCAGACCGGCACCTGCCCGGCTGGCGAGAAGCAAGTGTGCCTGGACAGTTGCATTTGCCTGCCAGACATGGGGCTGACCGATGACCTCTACCAGATCGCCGCGCCGGCCTTGGCACTGTGGCTGACCCAAGCCCGCGCTGACGCCGCCATCACCGGCCTGCAACCCATTCCACCGCACATCCGGGAGCAACTGCTGCGCTGGTACGACCCCAGCGTCCTCGATGCCGCACGCTACAAAGTCAGCGATAACGGCCAGTTCAACGCCGCCACTGCCATGCTGCAAAACCCCGATGTCGGTGCCGTGACGCTGATCGACATCATCCTCTTCCGGGATGCTGAAACCGCAGAACAGAACATCGTGCTCTGGGCTCACGAACTCAAGCATGTGCAGCAGTTTCAGGAATGGGGGGTAGAAGGATTTGCCCAGCGCTATACACAAGATTTCAATGCGGTGGAGGCGCCGGCTTATGCCATACAGGCTGAGGTCAGGCGGACGTTGCGGGACGGAGCTGTAACTCATCCTTGAACCTGATCTGGAGCGGCGCATGAAAGTTGGTGTGATTTCCGATACCCATGGCTTGCTCCGCGCTGAAGCCCTGGCTGCCTTGGCGGGTTGTGAGCGGATCATTCACGCGGGCGACATTGGCAACGCCGACATTCTCGATCAACTCAACGCTATCGCCCCGCTTTACGTCGTCCGCGGGAATAATGACCTGGACGCCCCATGGGCAGAAAAAATCCCCGACCTTCTTCGTTTCGATCTCGACGGATGGGAAACGCTGCTGGTGCATGACATCGCCGATCTCCCGGCCGCGCTCGACTCAGCCATCAAACTGGTGATTACCGGTCATTCGCACAAGCCAAGGATAGAGTGGCGTGGCGAACAGCTTTACCTCAATCCCGGCAGTGCGGGGCGGCGGCGTTTCAAGTTGCCGGTGACGTTGGCGGTGCTGGATGTATTCGAAATGTCCCTGGAGCCGCGTCTGGTCTCGTTGCTCGAATAATGTCTGGGGTTTTTTCTAACAAAAAACGGCTCGTTGATAAAACGAGCCGTCGTTGTGAAAGGGCTATTTCAGATCGGCCTCAAAGGTGATCCGCATCAATCACCGCCTTGGCGAACGCCTGTGGATCTTCCTGTGGCAAGTTGTGACCGATGCCGCCACTGATCAGGCGGAATTGGTAGTTGCCGGTGAAGCGCTTCGCATAGTCTTCCGGCAGAGGGTGCGGTGCACCGTTGGCATCGCCTTCAAGGGTGATGGTCGGCACGCTGATGGACGGCGCCATGGCCAGTTTCTGTTCGAGCGCGTCGTAGNGNGCCTCGCCCTGCACCAGGCCCAGGCGCCAGCGGTAATTGAAGACCGTGATAGCGACGTGGTCGGGGTTGTCCAGGCCCTTGGCGCTGCGCTCGAAGGTGGCGTCGTCAAACGCCCATTTTGGCGAAGCCAGTTGCCAGATCAACTTGGCGAAGTCATGGGTGTTTTTCTCATACCCGGCGCGACCGCGGTCGGTGGCGAAATAGAACTGGTACCACCACTGCAATTCGGCTTTGGGCGGCAACGGGTTCTTGCCGGCAGCCTGGTTGCCGATCAGATAGCCGCTGACCGAAACCAGCGCCTTGACCCGTTCCGGCCACAGCGCCGAGACGATGTCGGCGGAGCGCGCGCCCCAGTCGTAGCCACCGAGCACCGCTTGTTTGATCTTCAGGGCATCCATGAAGTCGATGACGTCACTGGCCAACGCGGCCGGTTGGCCGTTGCGAAGGGTTTTATCGGACAGGAAATGTGTATCACCGTAGCCACGCGCATACGGCATCAATACGCGATACCCCTTCGCCGCAAGCAGCGGGGCGACTTCGTCATAACTGTGAATGTCGTAGGGCCAGCCGTGCAGAAGAATCACCACCGGCCCGTCGGCCGGGCCAGTTTCGGCGTAGGCCACGTTCAGCAGTCCAGCCTTGATGTGCTTCAGCGGGCCGAACGGGGAGGGTGTTGAATAAGTGGCTTCTGCCGTGATTGCCGCCTGCTGTGCGGCGGCAGGCGTTTGCGCGTGCGCCACGCCGAGCGCGCCGAACAGGGCAAACGCCAGGATCGACGAGCTGGCCAAGCGGCGGCGGGTATTGCCGATGTTGTTTTGCATTGCCATCTTCATGGTGATGTCTCCGTTGCAAGCCGTTGGCCAGGGGATCTGGCTGAGCCCCTTGAAACCTTGAATGCATTTCAACGCGGTGACGTATCTGGCCTGTGTCGAAACCCAGGCCCGGTGAAAACGGATGTATCAAGAGGATAGTCGTACACACTGTGATACACGCCGGCGCGGTGAAGGGCGGTGTCATCTTGGTGTCACCTAAGGCATGGCAAGATCATCGCAAACCGTCCTGAACACCCAGCGCAACCCCCGCCCACGGGCTGATGAATTTTCCAGGAATCCTCACCATGAAAGGAGACGCCTCTCTGTTTGCGGCCATTGACCTGGGCTCCAACGCGTTTCGCCTGATGATTGGCCAGTCGGTCAGACGCAACCAGCAGATCGTGATCCAGGAAGTCAAAACCCTGCGCGAGCCCGTCCGCTTGGCCGAAGGATTTCAGGGCGGCGCGCTGGATGAGTTGGCGTTGGATAGGGGGTGGCAAGCGCTCGCGCGATTCGGCAAAAAGCTGCGCGGCTTTGAGGCTGGACGGGTGCGGGCCGTGGCGACCAGCGCGGTGCGCGAAGCCGACAATGCGCAACTGTTTTTGACCAGCGCCGAGCGTCATCTGGGTTTTCGAATCGACGTTATCTCCGGGCATGAAGAAGCCCGGCTGGTGTATGCCGGGGTTGCCCACGCGACACCGAGTGCCGCGAGTATGCGGCTCGTGGTGGATATTGGCGGCGGGTCCACCGAGTTGATTCTGGGGCAGGGCGCCCAGCCCCTGCTGACCGAAAGCATTGCCATTGGCAGCAGCACTTTTGGCACGCGGTACTTCCAGGGTGGGCGCATTACGGCTCAGGCCCTGCTGGAAGCCGAGCGTGTCGCCACTGTGCAGTTTGAAAAGGTCGCGCGTCGTTACCGTGCACTGGGTTGGCAGCAGGCCATCGGCTCTTCAGGCACCGCGCGGATGCTCGCCAAAGTCCTCAAGGCCAACGGCTTGAACGACGATGACCAAAGCGGAATCACCTACGGCGGTTTGCTGCGCTTGTCATTGCGCCTGCTTGAAGCGGGGCAGGTCAATTCGCTCAGGTTGGCGAGCTTGCAACCCCATCGGCTGAGTAGTTTGCCGGGCGGTCTGGTGGTCATGCTGGCCGCGTTCAAGGTTTTTGGCATCTCGCAAATGACACCTTCCGAAGCGGGGTTAAGGGTCGGCGTGCTTCATGGGTTGATGGCCAGGCACTGATGGGGTGCTGTCGACTGACTGCAGTCATTATCGGTCAGGGATGCAAGCCGTCAGTCAGCGCTACTCAAGCGCGGGCGAATGCCAACTATCATGAACCGGGCGAAACCATCCTGAAGGAGGCGGTACCCCATGACGAAGGAAACCATCAGTGCAAAGGACGGAGAGGGTGAAGATGCCTCTTCGTTGATAGACGCGAGAATCAAGGAACTGAGTGATTGGCGGGGCGAAACGCTCGCCCGGGTCCGGGCGCTGATCCAACAGGCCGACCCTGACGTGGTCGAAGAATGGAAGTGGCGGATTCCGGTGTGGTCGCATGCGGGCATCATCTGCACTGGCGAGACGTACAAGAACGCCGTGAAGATGACCTTCGCCAAGGGGGCGTCGCTGGAGGATCCTTCGGGGCTTTTCAACGCGAGTCTTGAAGGCAATACGCGACGGGCGATAGACGTGCATGAAGGGGGTGAAATTAATGAGAAAGCGTTGAAGGCGTTGATTAACGCTGCCGTCGCGCTCAACACCTCGCGAGCGGCCGCGCGTGCCAAACCGGCGAAGTGAGAGCAAGAACTAATTTCGATCAATGAATCGCACTTCTTGTAGCAGCAGGCTTCGCCAGCTGTAACAGATCGTGTGTCGGCTTAACTGACGTCTAAGCAGTGCTTAGTTAGTGCTCCTGAAATCAATCCGTCACGTGTTTGTAGCTATCAATAAGTCTGTCGTCCTTTCACAACTGTCAATTATCGTTTTTATTGTTTTTGCTGATGTTGTCTAAGTCTCTTAAAAAATCTTTATATAAGCAAGGTTTGCCTTCTCCGTCCTGGTAAATTCCATTTTTTAACTCGATGAGGATGTCAATGGCGTAAATTTTGTCGTCTTCGAGTGTCGAGCCTTCTGGGAATCGGTGCGAGTAGGTGCTGTTTTTCTGGCTGATTATATGGTTTACACCGTTTTCGTCTGAAAGATTGAATGGTCGATATCGACTTTCAGAGTCTCCTAGACTTGCCCGAATACCTCCTATCGATGCGATGGCTGCATCTATAGCAGTAATGGCATTATCTATCTTCGTGGCTGCTGACTCTGGGCTGGCGGCAGTTAATANNNNGTCAAATTTGGGATTGATTTCGAAGGACTTGTTGTCTGACGTAATAGGCGTCCCGAGGGTCAGGTCTATCTGGCCGTTTTTTTTATCTGTCATGATGGACTCCAGTTATAAGTAGATAATGAGGTCTTGCTGCATTTCTGCCGGAAAATAGACGTACAAGGAAGTTGATAATTCATACGACTAATTCTTTTATTACGTAAAAGAAGATAGAGCTGCATGTGCGAATCGGCAACTGTAACAAATAACAGTTTTTAAGAATTTTTGGCTATAGCTTTCGCGTTAAATACATCGGTAATCAAAGAGCGTGACAAAGGCAGACAAAGGAAGCCATCCGTGCAAAGGACGGAGACGGAGAAAGTGCCTCTTCGCTGATAGACGCGAGAATCAAGGAGCTGTGAACCCCCACCCCACGTTTTGCACCTTGAAGGCCCGGCCCGTCGGCCTAGGATGGGCCTCAGTGGTTGCACCGGACTTCTGGCCTGCGTTCCGCCATCGGCGCTGCCCATAACAATAAAAGACACACCTTGCCTGGACTGGAGAAGAACTGATGAAACCCCTGATTGGACTTATGCTGGGCGATGTCACCGGCATTGGCCCTGAGTTGGTCGTCAAGCTGTTGTCGACGCCTGAAGCACGTGAGCGGGCGGATGTGGTGATCATTGGTGACGAGCGAGTGCTCGAGCTCGGCATGCGTGACGCCGGGCAGCGCATTCCTTACCAGAAGATTGTGCACCTGCGCGAGGCCGACCATTCCCAGGCCGCCGTGCCCTTGATCGATTTACATAACGTGGATCCTGCGTTGTATGAGCGCGGTCTGGTCAACGCGGAGTCGGGTCGTCTGACCGGCGAAACCCTCAAGATCATGACCGACATGGCCCTGGCCGGTGAGCTCGATGGCATTTGCTTCGCGCCGCTCAACAAGGCCGGGCTGCATCGCGGTGGCTGGAAGTACCACGACGAACACCAGATGTTTGCCGCCTGGACCGAACACGTCGGTTACTTCGGCGAAGTGAACATCATCCCGCAGTTTTCGACCTTCCGCGTGACCTCCCATGTAGCGCTGCGCAAAGCCGTCGACATGGTGCAACCGGACCGCATCGAAGGGGCGCTGCAACTGGCCCATGACACGTTGCGAGCGCTGGGCAACAACGCGCCGCGTATCGGCGTCGCGGCACTCAATCCCCATGGCGGCGAGAACGGCCTGTTTGGTGATGAAGAGATCACGATCATCCGCCCGACGCTCGAAGCCTTGCGCCTCAAAGGCCTGGCCTGCGAGGGGCCGTTCCCATCGGACACGGTGTTTATCAAGGCGCGCAACGGTGATTTCGACGCAGTGGTGATCATGTATCACGACCAGGGCCAGATCGCGACCAAGCTGCTGGGCTTCTCGTCCGGCGTGACCCTGACCGGCGGCCTGAAGACTGTTTACGCAACTCCGGCACACGGCGTGGCTTATGACATCGTCGGTAAAGGCATTGCAGACGTCGGCGCGATGGCGGCTGCGTTCCGGGTCGCCGCTGACAACGCTGCCGCGCGTAAATCCAAGCGCTAAACACCCGCCAAGTGATCGAGAAGAAAATCGAGGCTGACACCATGTTCGAGCATTTCACCAAGACCATTACCAAAACCAGCGGTGCCGAGATTGTCACCGTCGTGGGCGGCGAAGGCCCACCGTTGCTGCTGATGCACGGCAACCCGTTCAATCACCTGTCCTGGCACAAGATCGCGCCGCGCCTGGCCAGGGATTTCACCGTGGTCTGCACCGACTTGCGCGGTTACGGCGACAGCTCCAAGCCCGAGGGCGGTGGCGATCATTCGGCCTATTCCTTCCGTGCCATGGCCCAGGACCAGGTTGAAGTCATGCAATCGCTGGGTTTCGAGCAGTTCTACGCCGCCGGTCACGACCGTGGCGCGCGGGTCCTGCATCGCATGTGCCTGGATCACGGCGACAAGGTGCTCAAGGCCGGTTTCGTCGACATGCTGCCGCAGCATTATTTGTTGAATAACGTGACACGCCAGTGGGGCAAGTTTTCCTGGCACTGGTTCTTCATGACCCAGGACGCCCCGACGCCAGAGCGAATGATGGACGCCGATCCGGAGTTCTTCATCCGCCGCAAGCTGTCGAAGACCGATCAGGGCACCAGTTTCTTTGGGCCCGAAGCGCTGGCCGATTACATCCGCTGCATCAAGAATCCGGCCACCACCCACGCCATGTGCGAAGACTATCGCGCCACCTTCGGCATCGACCTGGACATGGACACCGCCGATTTCGACGCGGGCCGGCGGATCGACAATCCGGCACTGATTCTCTGGGGCGAAAAGGGTGGCGTCGGGCGCAACCATAACGCCGCGGAAATCTGGAGCCGCTACGCCACCAACATCGTGCAGACCGCCACCGTGCCCTCAGGCCACTACCTGCAGGAAGAATGCCCGGACGAGACCTACGAGGTGTTGCACGGCTTCTTCAAGTAACGCAATGACAGGCGGTCCGGGATGACCGCCTGCCCACTAGAACTATAAAAAAAGGTGGAAAAAATGATTCCGACTACGCTCGCGCAAAAACGCAGGGCAACGCTGACGTTCGTGTTGCTTTGCATCATGGCGTTCATCATGTACGTGGACCGCACCAACCTGGCCGTCGCCGCCCCGACGATCAGCAAGGAGCTGGGTTTCAGCAACACCAACCTGGGCATGATGTTTTCAGCCTTCGCCATCGCCTACAGCTGCTTCATGATTCCCGGCGGCTGGTTCAGTGACCGTATCGGCTCGCGCAAGGCGATGTTGCTGTACGGCATAATCTGGTCGGCCGCGACCATTGCCACAGGGCTGGTCAGTGGTCTGGTGGTCTTGGTGATTGCACGTTTCGTGGTCGGTATCGGCGAAGCGCCGATCTACCCGACAGCGGCGCGCATGATTGCCCGCGCCATCCCTATCACCCAACGCGGCACGGCCCAGGGCATGATGCATGCGTCGGGACGCCTGGCCAATGCACTGGCGCCTTTGATCGTGACGTTCATGATCATTCAGTTTTCGTGGCGACTGACCTTCGTCATTCTCGGCGTGGTGACGTTGATCTACATGTTCGTCATGTATTTCAGCCTGAGCGAATCGAAGAAACTGCTCGAAACCGCCGCCGTGCCGCTACCACCCGTGGCGGCCAAACCGGTGAATTGGCCGCAGATGCTGCGCAAAGTGTGGCCGGCCGCTGCCACTTGTTTCTGTCACGGTTGGGTGCTGTGGTTCTTCCTCAACTGGATTCCATCGTTCTTCACCCAGCGCTACGGCATGGACCTGACCCACACCGCGTTGTTTTCGACCTTTGTGTTGCTCGGCGGGACCGTCGGCACCGCGGTCGGCGGCATGCTCTCGGACTGGCGCTTCAAAGTCACCGGCAACCGTCTGCGCTCACGCCGTGACTTGATCATCTTTGGCTTCCTGGCCTCGATCATCGGCTTGATTCCGCTGATGTTCACCCACGACCTGATCATCTGCGCCTGCGGCCTGAGCTTCTCGTTCTTCTGCTCGGAACTGGCCGACTCGCCGCTCTGGGTCATTGGCACCGAGGTGTCCCACGAACATTCGGCGACCTCCAGCGCGTGCACCTTCACCGGCATGGCCTTGGCGGGCGCCGTGTCACCGGTGGTGATCGGCTGGTTGCTGGACATCACGGGGAACAACTGGGCCGTGGCGTTCGGCGCTTCCATCGCCGTGGTGCTGATGGGGCCGGTGCTGGCGATGTTTATCAAGACGGGCGATAGACGTGCATGAAGGGGATGAAATTAATGAGAAAGCGTTGAAGGCGTTGATTAACGCTGCCGTCGCGCTCAACACCTCTCGAACAAAAGCCGCCGCCAACCAAGGGGTGGCAAATTGCCTGCTTTAGCTGATACCAATTGGCCATCTCATCCGTTAGAGTGTGCGCCGCCCGAGAGATGGATCCCGGGCACTATCTCATGGAGTTTTTTCAGTGAAGTACGTTAGTAAAGTTGTCGCGGTTGCGCTGTTCGGTCTGGTTCTGGCGGGTTGCACCGGCACGCCGATGAACACCCAGCATTATGAAAGCAGTCAATACACCGTCTTGGGCCACAGTGAAGCAAGCGCCACTGGCCTGCTGCTGTTCGGCGTGATCCCGATCCAGCAGAACAACCGTTTTGTTCGCGCTCAGAATGCGGCGATCAAAGCCAAGGGCGGCGACGCGCTGATCAACACCCAAGTGCAGGAAAACTGGTTCTGGGCATGGGTATTGAGCGGTTACACCACCAAGATCTCCGGTGATGTGGTCAAGCTGAAAAACGTTCAGTAAGCCCAGTACCCGGTCTTGATTGCGGATGCGCAATTGTGGCGAGGGGATAACTCCCCTAGCCACAGGTTTTTGCTCCTCTGAAGATGTTCTTAAGTAATGGCCTTGCGGTTGAACCGGGTTTTCATCAGTGGAAGCTGGAGGTCATTGGCGTTCCGTCACTCTGGCTTGCTGTGCCACCCGATTCCTTCCCGACCACTTCGCCTGATAGAGCTGCTGATCGGCGCGTTTGATCAGCGCGGTGGTATTGCTGTCCGATAACTCGGCCAGGCCGATGCCGATGCTGACCGTGACGTGCCCGACCGTAGCAAAAGTGGCTGCGGCAATCGCGGCGCGAATCTTCTCGGCAACGACCTCGGGGCTCTCGGGTTCCTCGACTTCCGGCAGCAGCACCGCAAACTCCTCGCCACCGTAACGGGCCACGAAGTCAGTGGCGCGGGTATTGTCCTGGATTACCCGGGCGAGTTGGTGCAGCACTTCATCGCCGATCGCGTGGCCGTGGGTGTCATTGATTTGCTTGAAGTGGTCGGCGTCGATGAACAGCAACGCGAAGGGCCGTCCGGTGCGTTGAAACAGCAGGTTGCACTCATCCAGTTTCTCGTCGAATCGGCGCCGGTTGTACACGCCGGTCAGTGCGTCGTGGGTGGCCAGTTTCAACAGATCGGCGTTGGCCTGGGTGAGGGCGGCGGTGCGTTGCGCGACCGTGGCTTCCAGCGACGCATTGGCTTCCTGCAACTCGCGCTCCTTGCCGAGCAAGGACTCCGTCATGCCCTGGAGGGATTGGCCCAGTTGGGCGATTTCTCGCACCGAATGATCCCGGGGGAAGGTCACGCCGGGTTGATGGTGCTGTACCCGGTGGGCCGACTTTGCCAGTTGCTCGATCGGGCGACTGAGGTACAGCGCCAGGTAGTACGCCACCAGACCAAACACGACCGCGGCAATGACCCCCAACACCAGCAATTTGTAAAACAGGATACGTGCGGGTTGAAGCGCGATATCCAGTGGCTGACGGACCGCGATGTACCACGTCAGGTCCGTGCTCGATGGCGTGGGCACCGCGACAACGCTGGTCAGGTAACCGTTGCCCACTGACCAGCCGGCCGTGTCGGAATGATTTTCCCGGGCGACCGGCATGTCCGCCACGCGTTGCCCCATGAGTGATTCCGGGTAGAGCACTTTGCCGTCATGGTCGACGATCAGCGCCTCCACTTCGGGCGTCATGTCCTTGCGCAGCACGGCCGAGTCGACAATCCGCGTCGCCCAGCTCCAATGGGCATGCGCGCCGAGCACACCGATTACCTGGCCCTCGGCATTGCGGATCGGCGCGGCGAAATCGATGAAGCGCAAAGGCTCGCCACTGGCGGTTCCGGGCAGCAGTTTGGCCAGCAGGACCGCCTCATGAGGATCGCCGGTATAGGCACCGCGCAGCCCGGCCTGGAACCAGGGGCGCTCCTTCACCGATTGATTGACCAGCAGGCCGTTCACCGCTTGCCGTACACGCCCGTTGGCGTCAGCCACGCCCATCCAGGCGTACTCGGCGCGGGACTGTGAACGCAGCTCCATCGACGACAAGATATCCGGATCGTCCAGGTCGCCATGCTTGAAAAACGGCGCTCGACTGAGCAGGGACACTTCGAGCTGACGCTCATGCAGTTGCGCGCCCAACAGCTCGGCCGCCGACCTTGCCGTGCTGAGCAGCGTATTGCCACTGGCCTGCTTCATCTGCTCTGTGGCGATTTGACCGACATAGAAGCCCACGCTCACCAGCGTGAGCAACGACAGACCGGCAAACCAGAGTGTCAGGTGGCTTCGCAAACTGGCTTTGATCATGGGCGATACCTGACGGTTTGAAGTCGCAGCATGGTATGCGCAATGGTTGGGTGGGTGCCAGTGGCGGCGCTTTCATGGCCATCGCTCGGTACCCGCATTCGCCAACGCTATGACGTGAAACAAAGTCGGTGGTACAAGTCGGACTGAAGCGCCTTCAGTCGGCACGACCGCGTATTTGCGCTAGGATCCGCGCAGCATCCCGGGCCGGAGACAAACCGAAGACACGAACGTAGTCCCGGCTGAATTGGGTAGCGCTTTCATAGCCGACATCGAACGCGGCGCTGGTGACGCTTTTAGCGTTCGCCACCAACAAAGTCCGCGCCTGGAGCAACCGCACGCGTTTTTGATACTGCAAGGGGCTGAGCGTGGTGACGGCTTTGAAATGGCGGTGGAACGCAGACACGCTCATTGACGCTGTGCGGGCCATGTCCTCCACCCGCAGCGGCTCGGCGAAGGCGCGGCGGATCCACTGGATGGCGAGGCTGACACGGGCCATGGCCGTATCGGGCGCGGCGATTTCGCGGAGCATCCAGCCGTGCGGTCCTTGCAAAACCCGATAGAGAATCTCCCGCTCGTACACCGGGCTCAGCGCCGGGATGTCCGCCGGCCGGTCCATCAATCGCAGCATGCGCACCCAGGCGTCCATCAGCTCGGGTGTGACCGCGGCCACCGAAAAACCGGCCTCCCGTGATTGTTCAGGCGGAGCGGCAGGTTTTGGCAGGTCTGTCAGCAACGGCGCCAGAACGGCAGGGTCCAGTGTCAAGGCGACGGCGAGGTAAGGTTCGCCGGACGTGGCTGGATGCACACTGCCGACCGCAGGCAGTTCAATCGACATCACGAAATAGGTCGCCGGGTCGTACCGCAGGGTGCGATCGCCGACGGTCATCGACTTACTGCCTTGCAGGATCAGGTTGATCATCGGCTCATAGACAGCGGCCAACTGATGCTCGGGAATCGCACCCTGGACCATCGCCACGCGCGGGATGCCCGTCTCTGTACGCCGGTTTTCGGCCCTGGCGGCGAGGGTTCTGAGTTCATGCAGTTGGTTTTCCATGGGGAGACATCTGACCGCAGGGTGACGCACGACGCAAGCGAAAAGCAGAAACAGGCAGGATTGGAGCAGTAACGGCTGCGCTCGCTCGACGGTCTATGGTTACCGTGGTTGCTCATCTGATTGACAGTGGAGCAAGCCATGAGCGTTATCGTCATCACCGGCGGCAGTCGAGGCATCGGTGCCAGCGCCGCAGTGCACTGTGCCCGGCGTGGAATGGGCGTCATCCTGACCTACAAGAGCAACGTGCAGGCGGCCGATTCGGTTGTTCAGCGCATCAAGTCCGAAGGTGGTCATGCCGTCGCCCTCGAACTGGACGTCTGCCATGCCGGGAGCTTTCGCGTGTTCGTCGATGCAGTACGGCAGGCGCTGCAATCGAACTGGCAAACCACCACCCTGGGTGGTCTGGTCAACAATGCCGGCCACGGCCTGTTCAACCCACTTGAGACGGTCACCGAGGCGCAGTTCGACGACCTCATGAACGTTCACCTCAAAGGCCCGTTCTTCCTGACACAGGCCTTGTTGCCGCTGATGGAGGAGGGCGCGAGCATCGTCAACCTGACCAGCGCGACGACACGGGTGGTCACCCCGGGCGTAGCGCCTTATGCCGCTTTCAAGGGCGGGCTGGAAGTACTGACCCGTTACATGGCCAAGGAGTTTGGTGAGCGGCGCATCCGTGCCAATGCCGTCTCGCCTGGCGCCATTCGCACCGAACTGGGCGGTGGCTTGAGCGAAGAATTCGAGACGCTGCTGGCCTCGCAAACGGCGCTCGGTCGCATCGGCGAACCGGACGACGTCGGTCGAGTAATCGCCACGCTAATGTCCGAAGAAAGTGCCTGGGTCAACGCGCAATCCATTGAGGTTTCCGGCGGTTACATCATCTGAATCAGCGAGGCGCATTCCATGCTTGATCATGTTTTTATCTCAGTCAGCGACACCCGACGCTCCGTCAATTTCTACACCTCGGCGCTCACACCGCTCGGCATCACTGACCGGCTGGATTACGACGGCAAGGATGGCCCGCCGGGCCACCCGGACCTCAAGGGGTTCGGCGCGCATGGCCGGGTGTTTTTCTGGCTGCGTGAAGGCGTGGTGGAGGGGCGGGCTGCGCATGTCGGGTTCGTTGCGAACAGCAGGGGCGAGGTCGATGCGGCCTATGCCGCTGCAATGAAAGCAGGCGCCACCGATAACGGCGCTCCCGGCGCACGGTTGCATTACGACCCGAATTATTACGCGGCCAACGTCCTGGACCCGGATGGGTACAGCCTCGAGTTCGTCTATAAAAACTGGCAGCACCCACAATGAGCAGACTTCTGATTTATGGCGCAACCGGGTACACCGGTCGGATGGTCTCGGCACAGGCGAAGGCAGCCGGGCTGGACTTCGAAATCGCCGGACGCGATGCGACAAGATTGGCCGCGCTTGCCCGGCAACTGAACGTGCCCTATCGCACCTTCACGCCCGACGTTCAAACGGCGNNTTCGAAACGCCGGGTCGTCTGTTCGGTGTGGGGTTTGCCGAGAGCATTGCCGGAACGGTGATCGTTGATCTCTAAGGCTGGCGCTGAAGGCACAGCAAGTGCTCGATCTGCGCCAGCTCCCAGGTGCTGAGCAAACTGACCGGGTCGGTGCCGTAACGTTGCCAGCGGTCGAGTTCACCCTCGCGGCCGTCCGGGCTTTGGCAACGTTGGCAATGCAGCAGGCGATTACCGTCGACACCGAGGCTCAGGCGCCAGCCTTCGATATCGACGTGCACGTGGCCGGGCTCGGGTTGTTCGCCGAGCCGTATCAGAGGCCGGACTTCCAGCGCGGCGTCGCGCAATTGCTGGTAAACCTCGCGGGCGGTCAGGGGTGGCACAAGGTATCTCCGGTGAAATCGCGGGGGTGCACAGAATAGAGCCTGCGCTTGCCGCTGTCAGCGGAGCCTCAAACCTCCTCGACTGCCTGCGGGCGTCGGGCNNCAGGAAGAAGTTTCAATCGGGTATGAGTTGATTCACACGGGATAAGCCACAGAAGATCTGGAGCAGTACATGAAGAAAGCCGCAGCACTCACCCTGGTCTTGCTACTCACTGCCGGGTTGTTCAGCGCGCAGGCACAAGCAGTCGGCGATGCTGAAGCCGGCGCGACACTGTTCAAACGGATATGCGGTGGCTGCCATCAAGTGGGGGAGTCGGCGCGGGGTTCGTTCGGGCCGCATCTCAATGGCATTTTTGGACGCCCGTCAGGTAGCACGACGGATTATCAATATTCCGACGCCATGAAATCGGCCGGCATCGTCTGGACCCGCGAAACCCTGATCGCGTACCTCGAAGATCCAAAGGAAGTAGTACCCGGTACCCGGATGATTTTCTGGGGGCTCAGCGATCCGGAGAAGATTGAAAACCTGTTGGCGTATCTTCAGACCTTTCAGCCGCAGTAGGGCACCCTGAACTGACGCAGCGCGGCTTTCGATCAAACGCTCGGACCCACCCTCAGCAAGGCGACGTGCGTACCAGGGCGATCTATATGTAGGAAGGGTTCGCGATCTACGGCGACCTTGCGACGAACCGATACAACCCGGCCGGGCCTTTGATCCATATTGACCAGGCTCAAACGCTGCTGGATGACTGGATTCGCCATTGGTCCGTCCACGGCTACGGGCTGTGGACCGTCGCTAGCCGCACTGACCCGGATGATGTCATTGGTTTTGGCGGAGTTGGTTTGCGAGCGTTTGGCGAGGTCGAGCTGCTGAACCTCGGTTATCGATTTGCCGTGACCGCCTGGGGCCAGGGCTACGCGACTGAGTTGAGCAGGGCGGCGCTTGAATATGGATTTGAAGAGCTGAGGGTGACTGAGGTTTTTGCGCTGGTCAGGCCTGCCCACGCCGCCTCGATAGGCGTGTTGGAAAAGGTCGGTATGCAACGTGTCGATGTGCTCGATGACGTACCGGGGCAGGCGCCGAGTTTTGTTTATCACACAGTCGTGGCCAGTGGGTGCGCACCTCAGCGAGACGAATTGGATATTTCCTTTTCTCACCTTTAGACGGGGCGCGCTTCGCGTTCATACGGACTTAATCGAAACTTTCGCTCCAGCCGCCTCAAGCTCGATTTTTGCCTTTTCAGCCTCCTCTGTCGGTACGGTCAATACAACAGTCGGTGCGCGGTCAACGAGATTCTTGGCGTCGGTCAAGCTCATTTCCATTTCAGTCAACCTTCTTAATGATTTGATTACGCTAACTTTGTTGGATCCGACCTCTTCGAGGTGGATGTTTGATTTCGGTAGGTTTTCTTTTGCTTTTGATAAGGCTTCAAGTTCTTCTAATAATAATAAGGTTTCAAGTTCTTTGGGGGATAGTGTTGAGAGTTGTTCGGGAGTTAAATTCATTTGGAATTGTCCTTGTGTTGTAGCGCCTTTTGGGTATTGGTTTTTTCAGTGAGAGGGTAGACGATGATGTTAAGGTGGGAACCTGTTAAATCTGACAGTTTTTAATATCATTTTGCGATAAGTGACAAATTAAATTTGATAAAAAAAGATCAGGCGGAGATAGGTTTCATTTGCGTAAAAAAGCCCGGAGGCCCCGGCCGAATGTGCCATCGAGTAGTGTGTTGATGGTGGCTATCGACGTCAAGGCATTGAACGACAAAAGGCCTCAAGGAGGCAGGGCTCAGGTGTTCGCGGCTAGGCATAAGAGAAGTGCTGCGTGATGCAGCCTGATCGTCCGCCGAAGATTTTTTCTGAGAACTTCATTGAACGCAGCGCGGCTTTCGATCAAACGCTCGGACCCACCCTCAGCAAGGCGACGTGCGTACCAGGGCGATCTATATGTAGGAAGGCACCTACAAAAACTCAAGAAACCATGATTTTCCACACTCATAATTGAACTGGATAACCGCCGAATGGGGCGGTTTTACTTCGTTAGGATGTGTCAGTTTTTCCCCGGTATTGACTTCGATGTTTCAGGGGTAGACTCTTGGCGTCGCTGGACCCCGTAGCTGAAACCGGAAAGAAATGCTCTTGCCAAATAGACTCAAAGATCATCGTGTATCTCTAGTGCAGAAAAAAAACATTCTGGTTTTATGACCGTGAATGTTGTTTTTCATGCGCCATGAATACACCGTATTTGTTAGCTGCGAGCTCTCTGGGATGGGCGTTTCGGTTGACGTTAGTTATGTGTGATAACACGGGTAAGAGGGGTTGGCGGATAGGTCTGCCCTAAATAGTTAGTTCTAATGATCGACGCGTTGCCATTGGATAGTTCGCGGCAGATGGCAGGTTGGATTGATTAGATAATATTCCAAGGACTGCACTTGCATGATGTAAGTGCGAACAATCGATAGAAGTGAGTTTATTCACTTCTGGAGGCAAGGATGCACGACCAAGTTACGTCTGAATTTTCTGTTCATCTGTGTATTCATCAACTATTCGAAGCCCAGGTTGCATGCAGTCCGCAAGCCACGGCGCTGGTCTTTGAGGGTGAGACGCTCAGCTATGGCGAACAACAGCCTCGCTTGCTGGTTCACATGTGCCATTGAGTCGCCGATAAACCGCCCGCAACAGTTTGCGGGCGTGCAGCGGGGTACCCATCAGCGAAGCATTATAAAAAGGAGAAATCATGGCAAATCCCTACCGCGAACTGCTCACCACCCCGGGGGTCATGGGGTTGGTGATCGCGAGTTCCATTGCCCGGCTGCCGCAGGCAATGATCGGCATCGGCATCATTACCATGCTGGTGCAGCAGACGGGTCTGTATTGGCTGGCTGGCTCGGTCGCCGGTACCTTTACCCTGGCGAATGCGCTGATCGGCCCGCACGTGTCAAAACTCGTCGATCAGCGGGGGCAGAGTCGGGTGCTGCCCTTAGTGACCACCTTCAGCATTGGCATGTTGCTGGCGCTGATCGTTGCCGTCTCTATGAGGGCGCCGACCCCGCTGTTGTTTATTCTTGCGGCACTGGCGGGCACGATGCCCAGCATGCCCGCGATGATAAGAGCACGCTGGACACAGCTTTTCCGTGGCAAGCCGCAGCTGCACACGGCCTTCTCCCTGGACACGGTGCTGACTGAGCTCGCGTTCATTATCGGTCCACCCCTGGCCATCGGTCTGAGCGTCAGCTTTTTCGCCGAAGCCGGACCTCTTGTGGCGGTCTTGTTGCTGGTCATCGGCGTGAGCGCTTTTCTTCTGCAAAAGCAGACAGAACCGAAGGTCGTCGTGGGCGTCAGGAAAAGCACCGGCTCGACCTTGCTGATTCCCGGCGTTCGCACCATCGTTCTGGCACTCCTGGCGATGGGGGTGATTGGCGGATCAATCGATGTGGCGGTGGTGGCCTTCGCCAACGCACAAGACTGGCCAGCGTCCGCCAGTTTCATCCTCGCAGCCTATGCGCTCGGCTCAATGATCGCGGGCCTGACGTTCGGCGCGTTGAGGGTCTCCTTGGCGATTGAAAAGCAGTTCTTCGTTGGGGTTCTGATCACGGCAGTTACAGCCGTCTTGCCTATTTTCTCGCCAGACGTCTACATCCTTTCCGGGATGCTGTTTGTGGCAGGCATGTCATTCGCACCCACGATGGTCGTCGTCATGAACCTTGGTACGATCATCGTTCCACCGTCCAGGATCACCGAAGGCCTGACGTGGATGACGACGGGCATCAGCATCGGCGTGGCGCTCGGTGGCGTACTCGCGGGTCTGGTCATCGACGCCTATGGCGCACGGGCAGGGTTCGGCGTCGCCATCGGTGCGGGGCTGGTGATGGTGGTGATCGTACTGTTGGGGCTGCGTACACTTCGCGCCACGTCAGCGGTTTGTGCCGAGCCGAGTTTCCAGTAATGAGCACTCTGGACTTCGTCGCCGCATTGATCTGCCGACAAGGGGCAGGGCCCTCTTCGTGGTCCCGCTGGTCGCTCAGCTAGAATGAGCATTCATTCCCCATTGATGGAGAACCAGAATGGTCAGCAAAAACACGATTTGCCTCTGGTACGACGGCGCCGCGCTGGACGCCGCGACGTTCTACGCCAAAACGTTTCCCGACAGCGCGGTGGGCACCATCCTTCGCGCGCCTGGCGACTATCCGGCGGGCAAGCAGGGCGATGTGTTGACGGTCGAATTCACGGTGATGGGCATCCCGTGTCTCGGCCTGAACGGGGGCTCTGGGGTCAAACACAACGAGGCGTTCTCGTTCCAGGTGGCGACTGACGACCAGGCCGAAACGGATCGCTTGTGGAACGCGATTGTCGGAAACGGCGGCCAGGAAAACGTCTGTGGCTGGTGCCAGGACAAGTGGGGACTGTCGTGGCAGATCACGCCCCGCGTCCTGACAAACGCCATCAACCATCCTGATCCAGCGGCGGCCAAGCGAGCGTTCGACGCCATGATGCAGATGGGGAAAATCGACGTCGCGGCGATCGAAGCGGCGGTCAAGGGTTAGACCGCGCGGCGCGGAAAGCCAGTGGTGGTCGCGGGTGCCTTCAAGACCCTTACTGCGTCTGGCTCGCTGCTCCCAGGAACAGGTACAGCGGATAACCGTCATAGGCCGCCAATTGCGGCTTGAGCTCGGCGGCGGTGGCGGAGCGAAATCCGCCGCCGAAGTTGGGGCGAAAGGCTTCGACGATGATGCGCACCCGGTCTTTGCCCAGACGCTCGCGCAACGCGTCGGCGTAGGTCCTGGCGACCGGTGCGGTGCGGGCGTAGACACCGACGCCGTCCTGGAAGAACACGCCAATATCATTCGGCAGCCACTGCTTGAGCCATTCTGCCGTGGCGACAGGGCCGATGTTCGCACCGTCATACACGCTGATCCATAACGGTCGTGGCAGCTTGGCCAGCAGGGCGGGCAGTTCTTTGGCGCGGGTCCAGCTGGGGTCGACTTCGGCGGGGAAATACCAGCCGGTGACGTGCAAGGGCGTCGGCAATTTGGCGATGTGTGCCGAGACTGCCGCCAGTTGCTCGATGTTGTCCCGTGAGCGGTTTTCGCTGAAATAGCCGGCCAGTCCGAGGATGACGTCTTGCGCCCACGGGGCCTTGGCAATGCGTGCCCAATCGGGCAGAACCGGCACGCTGGGCAGGCCGGAACCGGCAACGAATGCCTGATCGTCGACGACAGTCCATTGCACCAGCAGCTCGCGGGCCCCCAGCTTTTCCCAGTGGCCATTGATGCCGACGGTCTTGTTGTCCGGCTGCCAGACGATGCCGACGATCCCTGGGGTCTGGGCCTTTTTGTCCGTCACGTAGAGCACGCCGGTCCCGGTGCCGAGAATGGCGGCAAACAACAGACCCGCAATGGTCGCGCGACTGGCGGTGTAACCAAGAATGTTCACGGAAGCGCCTTATTGATGCGCTGATGCCATTGGCTCAGCGAGGTGACGCCTTTGGCGTTCCAGTTAGCTGCGGCATCGGGGCCGAGGTGGAACTGGCCCTCGTTGAATTGCCAGACGATCACTTGCGGTTTGTGTTGGGCGAAATCCGCAGACTCCAGGTATTGCAGCAGCGTAGCCCATGGGCCGACATCGCCAGGATTCCAGGTCAGCGCGACGGGACGGTCCAGGGCATTGGAAAGCTTTTGCGTAAAGCCCAGGTAAGGTTGGACAAAGCTGTTGCCGATCACCTGAACCGGTGCCGGTGCGTCATCGATCAGCAAGTCGTTCTGGGCCTGATGGCGAACGGTGTAGATGTCGCGACCAATCGATTTACGTTTGATCGCCGGCAGGAAATTGCTCGCCAGATCGCCGAACGCGCGTCGGTCGAACCACTCGCCCAGCGCCGCGCCACCGCCGGGTTCGCCTTGCAGGCGGTAACGCAAGGTAATCAGTTGCGCCGTGGCGTCGGCGGTGTTTTCCGCGCTCCAGGCGGTCCAGTGGTAGTCGGCGCGATAAAACGCGGTCTGTTTGCCGTGTTCAGTGCGTTGCAGGACGGGCTTGATGTTCAGCGTGGTCAGGCCTGCCTGAGTCAGCTCGCTCTGTAAGTGGTCGTAGCGCTGCATCACGGCCGGGCTCAAGGGCTGATTGGCGGGCAGGCGCGAGGCATAAAACGGCGCTTTCATCGGCACTACCAATACGACCAGACTGATGTGTTCCCGCGCAAGGTTCTGCTGGAGTTGTTTCACCAGCGCAATGTTGCGAGTCATGCCGGGGTTATCGACCTTGCTCAGGCTTTCCCAGGCCGGGAACAGCCAGCCACCTTCGCCGGTAATGACCGCCGAGGCCGCTTCAACGCCGGTGCCCGACAGGCTCAACAAGACACCGGCGATCAGGGCGGAAACCGGCCAGCGAGATTTCCATTGAAGGGTCATGGCGCGGTCTGGTCGACAAGGCCGATCAGGCGTGGAGCCTGCCGGGAGCCGACCAGGAACAGGCTGTAACGATCGCCGGCCTTGAAGGGCGCCAGCTTGAACGGCAGGCTGATGTTCTGCTCGCAATTGGCAACCAGCGTTGCTTGCACCGGGTTAATCGTGCGCTGGGCCTGACCGTTGAACGGCACTTGATTGAACACCGGGGCATGGTTAGCCAGTTTTACCCCGGCCTTTTCGCAACCGCTGGCCAGGTTGTAGAGGTTGAGTTCGGCGCGCAAGTCTTTGCCGCGCAGCGGCGGGTCGATGACCAGACGGGGTGCCCGCGCCGGGTCACTGTCGAGAATCAGCGTGACCCACGCACTTTTCGGTGCGCTCAGGCCTTTTATTTCGCGACCGTTGACGGTCACTTGCAGCGGCTGTCGCGAGTCCACGACCTGAAAAGGACTGGCCACCGTCGCCTGGGTCGAAAGGGCGAAACTCGCGCCCTGGCCCACCTGGACCTGCATGGCAGTGTCGGAGGGGTTGACCACCCGCACCCAGGCCGAACCCTCCGGCAGTTTTGGCGCGTACAACTGGGCAATTTCAGGGGCAGCGTTTGCCCCCATCGGGATCAGGCCAAGTCCCAACCACAAACAGAATCGAATGTTCATGCAAGTCCTCAATAGGAATAAGTCAGGCGACCGAAGACACCTTGAGCGCGATCATCGCCCAGCACCTTGACGCGGTACTGCAGGGAGAAGTCGAGATAGGAGCGGGGCGCGTTGTACGCATCTTCGCGGAACCAGTAGCGCACGTTGTTGCCGACACCGATGCCACCGGCCTTGCCGGACGATGAGTCCGATTTGCCATCGGAGTCGGTGCCACTGTTCATCTTCGAGTCGTAATCGAACGCGGCCACCACATGGGGGAATGTCACCCAGCGTGAGCCCGCGCCACCGATGGCATAGCTGCGGCCGACCTGCCATTCGCTGTTGAAATAGTCCCGCGAGTCGTTGACGTAATGTCCGGCTTCAGCGAACAACTGCGAAGTCCACCAGCTGGAGGCATCGACCCGCAGATCGGTCCCGACGCTTGCGCCATAGCCCAGACGCAGCAGCCAGTCACCGTCGACGTCCGACGATCCCAAGGGGAATGTGCGCTCGACGGCGGCCATCACGTTCAGCGACGTGAAGGGTTTGACCCGTACACCCACCGCGCCTTGCAGCGCATCGAAACCGGTGTCCGAATCGCTGTTCTTGCTCCACAGCGTGTCGGTGACGCGTCCGTAGAGTTCGACAAAGCGTGCATTGCGATAGCCCAACGGGCGCCAGGACAATTCGGTGCTGTTCTGCAGGCTGTCATTGCTGCTATTGCCGCCGCTCGGCGCTGAGCTCAGGCCGCTGCTGGTGCTGTTGCCGCGGTAACTGGTGGTGTTGGTCAAACCCCAGGTGCGCGACACATCGGCCACGGTGCGACGGGTGTCGAACAGCTGCTGCGGGGACAGGTCCGGTTCACCGGCATTGTTTGCGTCGATGACGCGCTTGAAGTAGCTGACGGCTTGTTCGTCATCATTGACCCGCATCGCGTTATAGGCCGCGTCCTGAGTGGCTGTCGGCGTCAGTCGCGTCTCGGCATCGGCCTTGCGGAACGATGCGTGGGCACCGTCATCGTCGCCGGCCTGGACCGATAAGTATGCGATCTGCAGGTCGCTCATCGATTCCAGTTCACCCGTGTCCCGCGCTTGTTGCAGCCGTTCGCGCGCGGTTCGGCGCTGGCCGATGGCGCTATACAAACTGGCTTCTTCATAGGCAGGCAGGCTCCCCAGCGCCAAGGCCTGGGTAAAGTCTTCGCGAGCCCCAGCGTCGTCACCCGATTGCTGGCGCAGACGACCGCGTTGGGCCAGCAGTCGGGCGTCATCGCCGCTGAGCTTGAGGCCCTCGCTGGCTGCCGCGATGGCTTCGGGCACTCGCTTCTGGTCACTCAAGGCGCTGACGAGCAACCGTCGGTACGCCGGATTCTTCGGCGCACGGGCAATGGCTTCGTTGGCCAGGACGACGGCCGAGGCGGGGTCCTTGCTGGCGAGTGCGGCGTAAGCCTGGCCGGCCTTGTCGGTGCCGCCGTCGCGCTGGTTGCCCGGCCAGATATCGCAGACCAGGCCAAAAGCGGTTTCCTGACAGTTCAGGGCCGGGGCCGGAAACTGGGCGACAGCGTTCAACCCGTTGTTTTTTTGCCTGAGGGCCATCCGGGCGGCAGTGCGTCGACGGGCCACTTCGCCGCCTTCGTCATCGATCAAAGGTTGTAGCTGATCGAGCGCCCGCTGAGGCTCGCCATGGGCCAGCGCAGCGTCGGCGGCGAAGAAGCGAATGTCGCGGGTTTCGGTTTCCAGCAGGCCATCGATGGCCAGGGCGTGATTCAGGTCAGCCTCGGCTGCCGCTGTTTTACCCTGACGATCAAGGGCGTAGCTGCGCAGGATCCACGGCGCGATTTCGCCATCGTCCTGAGCCAGTGCGCCAGACGCGGCCAGCTCGGCCCCTCGGTAATCCTTGGCTGCGAGCAGGGCGCTGATCAGCAGTTGCTGATTGGCGCCGATTTCCGGTGCCCAGGCGACGGCTTTCCGGGCCTTATCCACGGCCAACGGCACCTGGCCTTGCTCCAGGGCGCGATAACTTTCGACGGCCAGCGGTGCGGCCAATTGTCGACGAATCGCTTCGCGGCGCATCAGCAACGTATCGTCGTCCGGGAACACGGCCAATGCCTGAGTGGTGGCCTGATCCGCTTCTTGAAGATGTTGTTGACGCTGCAACGACTCGATCAGCAGCAGTCGATAATCCATGCGTTTGGGTGCCTGAGCGATGGCTTTGCGTGACGCTTGTGCCGCCGCGCCGAAATCATCGCGATCATAGGCCTTGAAGGCTTGGGCGGCGGCGCCGAAGCCTGGAGCCTGACGTGACTGTGGGTAGCGCTTGGGTTGATCACGCAGATCCTTGTCCCGTTGAGCCAGCACGATCAGCCTGTTCAAACGGGTGATGTCGGCGCGCTGACGCAACGCTTCGCGGGCCTTGGCGATGGCCAGGTCGTAGTCTTTGCGCTCGTAGGCGCTGTAGGCCTCGTTGGCGGTGACGTAGGCCGGACCGGTCAACGGTAATGGCAGTGTTTCGGCATGAGCCAGCGCAGGTATCAGGCTCAGCCCCGTGGCCATGAGGGTCAGCAAGGGGCGATTCATGCCGGAAGCTCCGCAGGGTAGTGGCTGTGCTGACGTGCCACGGCCTTTTCGATGGTGGCGCGGGGCAGCACGCCGCTGTCGACCAGATAGTCGCCGATGCGACCGTGACGCTGCGGGCGGTACTGCAACATGGTGCGGTTGAACACTTCGCGATCCAGCAGGCCCATTTCGATCAACAGGTCACCCAACAGTGGCGCGCGGGCATCTGGTACCGACTGGCCTTCGCGCACATTCATCAGGCGCAACTGCGCAACGATTTCGCTTTCACGGGCAATCAGCTGCACTGGCTCGCCGCCCAGTACCTCGCTGACTTGTTGCAGACCTTCGGCCGGCAACGGACTGGCCACGGCCAATTGCACTCGGCCGTCGGCGTTCAAGCCCACCGGCACCACCCGCCAGCGCAGGGCGAATTCATCGTCCAGGGTCAGGGTTGACGCCTGCGCCTTGTGGGCCACATCGAACACCCGCGGCAGGTCATTCTGGAAGGCGATGGCTTCGGCCAGCGTCTCGTCGTCCAGCCAGCCATTGCTGAGCAAGATCCGCCCCAAGGGCATGTGCCGGGTTTTCTGTTCGGCGAGGGCGCTTTGCAGGTCGGTTTCGTTGATCGCCTGCCAGGACAGCAACACGCTGCCCAGCTTGCGCGGGGCGGCGGCGACCAGGTCGGTGGACGGGAAGTCGTGCATGGTCTTGTCCCACACCAGTTTGCGGTTCATGACCTTGCCAACCAGGAACATGCGCCAGGCCCGTGACGCGGCCATGAAGTTGACGAAGTTGCCCACCACCATGCGCGGGATCGACAGCAAACCGTGCTGCCAGCCGTACAGCACGGTGGTGAAGTAACAGCGATGCGCGATGCGCCAGGCCAGCGCAACACCGTTGGCCAGCAGCAAGTATTTGATGAAGCCGTTGGTTTCGAACGGCGTGGGGAAACTCACGTCCCACAGGCCGCTCTGGCGCAGGATGATCAGGCCCAACAGTTGGACCAGAATCACGTAGGCGATGATGCTGACAAACGCCGTCACTACGCCTTTGCGGTCACGGAACAACAGATATCGGTTGGCCAGCGAACCGTTCCAGCCCATTTGCTCCCAGCCTTGCAGGCCGATGCCCAGCGTCCAACGAGCCTTCTGCCGGAACGCGGTGCGGAAGGTGTCGGGAAAGAATTCGCGCACACACAACGGCATCTTCAGCGTCGATTCGTAAGGCTTGCGAAACCAGGATTTGCGCAGCACGCGAAATTGCACCGGGAAGCGCACGAAGATCGCGTTCATGCCGACCTTGGCCAGGCGTGCGCCGACGTCGTAGTCCTCGGTGAGGCTGTCAGTGTTGAACGGCTGGTTCTGGGTTTCCCCGGCCAGCACACGCAACGCGCGATGGGAAAAACAGGTGCCGACGCCGGCAGACGGCACCGTGTCGGTCATGCTTTCACGCACCACCAGGTCCTTGCCGTGCCATTCGGCGAACTCGTCCATGTAGGTGCCGGCCACCCATTCGTACCAGTTGCGTTCCAGCGAAACCACGGGCAACTGGATCATGTCCTTGCGCGGCAGCAAGTAGTTGAACAGTCGCAATTCCATCGGGTGCAGCACGTCTTCGCTGTCGTGCAACACGACGCCGGCGAAGGTCATGCCGTGGGTTTTCTCATGCAGGAAGATCGCCTGGATCACCCAGTTCAGGCAGTCGGCCTTGCAGGTCGGCCCGGCATGCGGGACTTCCACGCGGTGCAACTGCTTGTAGCGCCGACGCATGCGCTCCACTTCGTCAATGGTGCGCTGATCGTTGATGTAGGTGCCGACGAAAACCACATAGTTCTGGTAATCGAGGGTCGACACCATGTTTTCGATCATCGGCGCGATGACGTCATATTCCAGCCAGGCCGGGACCATGATTGCCAGCGGCTGCTCATCCCGGGCCATCAACTGCTCGGCGGTCAGCGGCCGGTATTTCCGGTCGGCGGTGAACTTGCGAAACAGGCGGCGCGACCAGTACCACAGGTCAATGAACAGATCGTCCAGGCTGGAAATCAGGATCAGCACCGCGACCACGATGGTCGAGATCTCCAGAAAGCTGTAGTAGTGAGCCAGCCAATAGGGCCAATAAAGCGACGTCATCGAAGGGTTCCGTTACTGGCGATTGCGACGGGCATTACGGCCAGCCAGCAACAGGATGAGAACCAACAGGATGCCACCCGGAATCAGCCACAACAGCGACGGTGTCCGCCAGGCGTCGAGGCCCTTGGGTTCTTCGTTGTCGATCAATTGGCTGCCGCTTGGATCCTGAGTGTCGAAGGTGGTCAGGGCACCGTTGTCGCCCAGGATGGCCACATCGCCGCGGGTCAGCAGAATCTGTTTGGCGAAGCGTGGCGAGTCATTGCCCAATGCGCGATAGACCATACCGCGCTGGCCGCCGGCATCGACCACTTGCAACGAGGCAAGGTGATTGAGCGGATGCACGTCAAGCAACACTTGATCCTTGTGATTGATGCGCAGGCGCCCCTGCTCATCGACCTGCACGGACTCCTTGCTGTCTTTGATCGGCAGCTCGAAGGCGAGGAAGGCCTTGTCCAGCGTGACCGAGGCTTTCGGATCTGTGATGACCTTCAATTGTGAACGCAGCGGCGAGACCCCGGCGGCATCGGCGACTGAAATCACTTGCGGCAAGCTGCTCGCCGGATGATCGAGGTAGGCCTGAGGCACCAGGAGTTGGGTGTCCACGGCAAAGCGCGCGGCCATGCCGGAGAAGTCATCACCCAGCGCGGTTTTTTCCAGCACGATGTGGCTGGTCGGCAGCACGGAAACCGGGAAGGCTTGCGGCGTTTCCAGGCAACGATCACTCACGGGCTGGCGCTGGAACGACACGCGTAGCACGTTGGTCGCGCCCACGGCGTAACGCGGGATGCGCGCTTCGATGCGTTGTTTTTCACCGTTGGCCACCAGCTGCTGCGCGCCAATCAGGTAGTCATTGAGAAACAGCGAGGCCACCGGCGCAGTGTCTGATGCGCCGGGCGCGGCAGACACGTCGACCACAGCCTTCACCGGCAAGCGACCGTCGTAAGCCACGCTGCCCAGAGGGAATGACGTGCTCCAGTCAGACTTGGCCAGCACGTCGATGGCGCCGGGATTGCCGCCCAGGCGAGACAGGGCGACACGGCCGTCGCTGCTCAAGGGCAGCTGCGCTTCGCTGACGGTCAATTGGCGACTGCGTGCCAGTTTGTTCCAGGCGCTACTGAACAAGGACAGCGCCTTGCCGGTGGCATGCGGCGCAATCATCAGAACAGGGCGCGTGCCCACCAGGGCCAGGCGCACATTGTCAGTGCCATCGGCGGCAAGGCCGGCATTGATATGCGTCTCACGCCATTGCGTGAACGCGTTGGCCGCCGTGGCATCGAAGCCCTGGATCTGGCTCTGCAGCGCGTCGAGGGACGCATTAATCGCTGTGAGCAGTTGCGGGTCGTTGACCGCCAGATCCGCCTGGACGTTCGGCGTCTGGCCCAATACCAGCAACGCGCCGATCTCCGCCGGGTTTGCCAACGTGTGCGGACCTTTGCCGTTGAGGCTGGCGAACGCTGGAATACCTTGCAGTTCGGCCGGAATGCGCAGGCCGCTCAGGTCGACGCTGTCTTGTACGGCAGGGAAGGGCAGGATTTGACTGCGCTTGCCAATCCGCTCCAGTGCCACGCCCAGACGCCATGCCGAATCGTAGCTTTCAGCGGATAAGGTGCCGGGCGCGACCATGATCCCCGGTTTGCCAGGCAAGGCCGTCCACGCAGCGCCGACGTCGCGCAACTGGCTGGCGTCATAGCTGTAAGTCAGGCGGGTGTCGGGTTCGATACGCAGAACATTGCCGATGGCGCGTTCGTCTTCGCACAGCACACGGGACACGATCGACGACCAGGCGATGCCCAGGCGCAGCGAGCCGCTGTCCCGCGCTTTTTTGTCCACGCCCAGCGTGACGCTGGCGTCACCCTGGGTTTCGCTCAGCCCTTCGGCACGCACCGGATAACCGTCCAGCGACAGCAGCAGCGTGTTGCGGCCGCCTTCGCCATTGAGGTAACTGGCGTCGAAATTCAACGTCGCATCCGTCAGCGGAACACCTGCCGGCACCGGCAGATACAGTTCGCGGCGGGCATCGGTGGAGCCGAGGATGATCGGTGCATCGATCCCCAGATCGCTCAAGCGCACCTCACGCTCTTGTCGGGTGTCGGCGTTGAGCCGGTTGATCGCCTGGGTGAGCGGACTGTCCGCGGCCAAGGCAAAGGTCGGCATGAGCGCGAGCAGGCTCACACCACAGGCAAGGGCGCTGAGGGCACCCGTATGGATGGCAACGGAAGACTTCATTCAGGTAGATCTCGAGCTGATAAGGGGAGAAACGGTTTGGTTTATCGAGAGGTAAAAGCGGGGTAATGCTTCTCGGGCGCAGGCTGTGCAGACGGGTATTGCAGGAACTTGGGCAAGGACTGGCCGGCCACGATGAAATCGTCCACCGGACGGCCCATCAGGGCATCGACGATGCGCGCACTGGCCTTGCCGTCGCCGTAAGGGTTGGCCGCCTGGGAGCAGCGGCGCCACAACAGGTCGTCATCGAACAGCGCGTTAACGCCAGCGATGATCGAGCCCGGCGAGGTACCGACCAGGCGCACAGTGCCCGCCGCCACAGCTTCCGGGCGTTCGGTCACATCACGCATGACCAGCACCGGTTTGCCCAGGGACGGTGCTTCTTCCTGCACGCCACCGGAATCGGTGAGGATCACATGGGCCCGTTGCATCAGGCGCACGAAGGCCAGGTAGTCCAGCGGCTGGATCAGGTGCACGTTGGGCAGACCGCCCAGATGCTCGGTGACCGGGCCCATGACATTGGGGTTCAAGTGCACCGGGTAAACGATCTGGATATCCGAACGCCGAGCCAGATGACTCAGGGCCTTGCAGATATCCAGGAAGCCTTCACCGAAATTTTCCCGACGATGCCCGGTCACCAACAGGACCTTGCGGCCGGTCTGCAGGAACGAAAACTGCCGGTCCAGGCTTGCGCGCAGGTCGGCATCCTGTTCAATGCGCCGTGCGGTCATCTGCAGCGCGTCGATCACCGTATTGCCGGTGACGAAGGTGCGACCCTGTAGGCGTTCGTCGAGCAGGTTCTGGCGCGACTCGTGGGTGGGCGCAAACAGCATGTCCGCCCCCAGGTCGATGCAGCGACGGTTCATTTCTTCCGGCCACGGGCTGTAGATATCACCGGTTCGCAGCCCGGCTTCCACATGGCCGACCGGGATCCGTCGATGGAACGCCGCCATCGCGGCCACCATGGCCGAGGTCGTGTCGCCGTGCACCAGCACCCGGTCCGGGCAGGTCATTTCCAGCACCGGGTCGATCGCCCCGTAAAGCGCCGCCGTCAGGGAGTTGAGCGTTTGCTGCGGGGTCATGACATCGAGGGTGTAATCGGCCTTGAGGTCGAACAGGTCCAACACCTGTTTGAGCATGCTTTGGTGTTGGCCGGTGATGCATATCTGCGAATCAATGCCGGGTTCCGCAGCGAGGGCTTTGACTAACGGCGCCATCTTGATGGCTTCTGGACGGGTACCGAAGATCGAAAGGATTTTAATCCTTGAATGATGACGAGCGATGATGCCTTCCTCGCGCAGTTTCAGTGCGCAGCACAATGCAGGCCCAAGTTTTATTGAACTTGAGCAAGCCGGTGTTATTTGAATTTGATTAATGCCGGGGATCAGCGTTGATGCTGATATTCACTTCGTGTGAGGGGGAAAGCGCCTGTAAGCCCGGAAGCGGCGGAATTATTAGCATTGAAGAGAGATGTTTTAAAGCGTTACATGGGATTTATTATTTATTAAATGAGTTTGAAACTTTTATAACTGATCCCTGTCTTTTTTTGGTTTTGTGTTTTTCTGAAGGGGTTTTGTTTTAGTTGGTAATAGAATATTAACTTATTGTTTTTAAAGGGTTTTAATATTTAAAGTCCATTCGTCGGTGTGTTTGAATTTTTGAATGATTGTTGCAGTCTCGGTCGGCGGCATTAGCGAGTGGTTTTTGTGAAATACAAGTCACTTAAATGGCGCCTGAATAATGTCATGGCGCACTGGAAGTTCTTTTGAACTAATTAAGTTTTTTGTAAGCGACTTCTCTCAATAGCACTAGGCTGAGTGTTCTGTTGTTCAATATGAACTTCATCAACGGTTAGACCGCGCGGCGCGGAAAGCCAGTGGTGGTCGCGGGTGCCTTCAAGACCCTTACTGCGTCTGGCTCGCTGCTCCCAGGTTGCTCAACAGCCACTCGACGAAGCTTCGCGCCAGCGGATTGTTCTCGCTGTCACGGTGGGTCAGCAAGGCCCAGTTCGGGCCGCGAATGGTGTCTTCCACCAACGGTTGCAACAGTCCGCTGTCCCTCGCTGGCCGACTCAATAGTTGGCTGACCAACGCGATGCCGAGCCCCGCGCATGCGGCGTCCAGCAGCAGGCCGGGGTCGGAGAAATTCAGCCCCTGATCCTTCTGCCCGACATCAATCCCAGCCTCCACCGCCCAATGACTCCAGTCCATTTCCCGCTCGCCGTGAAGGGTGGTGCGCTGCTCGACGGGCACCGCCAGCAGGTCTGGATGGCAGGCCGGGTAGAGGCGGTCGGCGTGCAGCACCTTGAAGCTGCACTCGGCCTGGGAGCTGATGTCATCGCGCACCGCGAGGTCGATGGTCTGGGTGGTCATGTCCGGGACTTCATCGGTGCTGAAAATCCACAGGTCGACTTCCGGGTGCTGCCGGCGAAAATCCCCCAGTCGAGGCAGTAGCCAATGACGGGCGAATGTCGGCGTGGTGTTGAGCACCAGTTGGTTGGGTTTCTGATACTGCCCTAGGCGACGAATGCCGACCGCCAGTTGCTGCAATAACGCCTGGGTGGTGCTGAGCAGATCGTGACCGGCATCGGTCAGGCTGACGCTGCGTCCACTGCGAAAGAACAACGGCTGCTCAAGGTACGCCTCAAGCGTGCGGATCTGCTGGCTGATGGCCGACTGGGTCAGGTGCAGCTCGTCGGCGGCCTTGTGAAAACTGCCCAGGCGGGCAGCGGCTTCAAAGCCGCGAAGGGTGCTGAGCGGAGGCCAGTGCTTAAGCATATCGATAAGTTCCTCTAATCACTTGTCTACAAAATCCATCGTTTGTTGGCCTTGTTTTACGGCCGTAGCATGCATGCCAAGACCGCGAAGGCAGTTTTCATTGAACACAATGACTTAACTCAAGGGTGCTTGTCATGCAGCAGAACGAACTTCAGAACAGTGGCTGGTGGATGCCGGCAGAGTGGGTGAAGCACGCCGCGACCTGGATGGTCTGGCCGCACAACCAGGCACTTTGGGAGTCGGGCTGGGGCGTCACCTTGCCGTTGGTGCAAGAGGATTTTGCCCGGGTGGCGAACGCCATCGCCCGGTTCGAACCGGTGAAAATGGTCGTCGACCCGACGGCTGTCGCGAGTGCCAAAGCGCTGTGTGGACCCAACATCGAACTCATCCCGTTGGCGGTCAACGACAGTTGGTGTCGGGACTCCGGCCCGAGCTTTGTCTGCCATCCGCAACACGGTCTGGGCGGGGTGAGCTGGCGTTTCAATGCCTGGGGTGGCAAGTCGCTGCATAACCTGGACGAAAGCCTGGGGCGCCGCGCACTCAATCATCTCGGCGTGCCATGTTTCGGCACTCCGCTGAGCAACGAAGGCGGTGCGATTCATGTGGACGGCGAGGGCACGCTGATCACCACCGAATCGGTGTTGCTCAACCCCAATCGCAACCCGGGCATGACCAAGGCCGAGATCGAGGAAATCTTCACGCGGTTATTGGGCGTGAAGAAAACCATCTGGCTGCCGGGTGACCCGGACTACGTGACCGGCGACATGACTGACGGCCACGTCGATGGCGTCTGCGCCTTCGCCCGCCCCGGCGTGTTGCTGGTGGATGCCACCCACGACAAAAATTCGGTGTACGCCGAGGTTGCACGGGAAAACCGTCGTGCGCTGGAACTGGCCACCGATGCCCTCGGGCGCACGTTCGAGCTGATCGAACTCTATGAAGCCACCGACGCCGTGGACACCGAAGCCGAAGTGTTCTGTGCCTCGTACACCAACTTCTACATCGCCAACAACGCGATCATCATGCCGGCCTATGGCATCGACGCCGACCACGCGGCGGCCGAGGTATTGGCCCGGGCGTTCCCGGGACGCGAAGTGGTGCCGGTGCGGATCAATCACCTGGCCCATGGCGGCGGCGGGGTGCATTGCATCACCCAGCAGCAGCCCGCCTGGCCAGTGCAGGGGTGATGCCATGACCCTTTTGACGATTGCCACCACCCAGATGCCGTGCACCTGGGACTTGCCGAAGAACCTCGATCAGGCCGAGCAGTTGGTCCGCGAGGCGGCGGCGAAGGGCGCCCAAGTCATCCTGTTGCAGGAGCTGTTTGCCACGCCGTATTTCTGCATCGAACAAAGCCATAAGCATTTGGCGTTGGCCGAAGAGTATCGATACAGCGGCTTACTCAAGCGCTTTGCTGGGCTGGCCAAGGAGTTGGGGGTGGTGCTGCCGCTGAGCTGGTTCGAGAAGGCCGGCAATGCCTACTTCAATTCCCTGAGTGTGGCCGACGCCGACGGGCGCTTGCTGGGGGTGTATCGCAAGACCCACATCCCAAATGCCATCGGTTATCAGGAGAAGGAGTATTTCAGCCCCGGCGACACCGGTTTCCGTGTCTGGGACACGGCGTTCGGGCGCCTCGGCGTGGGGATCTGCTGGGATCAGTGGTTCCCCGAGACCGCCCGCTGCCTGGCGCTGATGGGCGCCGAAGTCTTGCTGTTTCCCACCGCCATCGGCTCTGAGCCGGGCTGCGAAACCCTGGATTCCCGTGACCATTGGCAGATGACCATGCGCGGCCATGCCGCTGCAAACATCTTGCCGGTGGTGGCGGCCAATCGCGTCGGCCGGGAAGTGGCGACCACCGATCCGGAGTTGCAGATGAGCTTTTACGGTTCGTCGTTCATCTGCAACCACAAAGGCAAGTTGCTCGCCGAAGCCGACCGTGACAGCAGCGGTGTGCTGGTGCGCAGCCTCGACCTGGCCGCCATCCGCGAAGAACGCCTGAGTTGGGGCATCTACCGCGACCGTCGCCCGGACATGTACGGGGCGTTGCTGAGTCAGGACGGTCGTCACCTTCATGCACGCTGGAACACTCAAGGAGTTTGATATGTGCACTCCCTACAAGCTGTTGCTCGGCGCCTTGGGACTGGTAATCGCCTCGTCGTCGCTGCACGCCGAAGAAAAAACCCTGCGGCTCTACAACTGGGCCGATTACTTCGCCGAAGACACCCTCGCCAAATTCACCGCCGAAACCGGGATCAAAGTGATCTACGACGTCATGGATGGCAGCGAAACCCTGGAAGCCAAGATGCTCGCCGGCGGCAGTGGCTATGACCTGATTTTTCCCGGCGACACCGTTGCCGAACGCTTGATGCGCGCCGGCAGTCTGTTGCCGCTGGACCAGTCAAAACTCACCGCCGTGGACGACATCGAACCCGGTTTGCAGAAGCTGCGCAGGCAGTACGAAACGTCGAGCCAGGCCACCGTTCCCTACACCTGGGGCACCATCGGCCTGACCTACAATGACGAACAGGTCAAACAGCGTTCGCCCAGCGCCCCGGTCAACAGCCTGGACATGCTGTTCAAACCGGAACTGGCGGCGAAATTTGCCGATTGCGGCATCTCGATGATCGACTCGCCAGACGAAGTGCTGGCGGTGGTGCTCAACTACCTCGGGCGCGAACCGCGCAGCGCCAAGCCTGAAGACCTGGCCGCAGCGAGTGAGTTGCTGATGAAACTGCGACCGCACATTCGCAAGTTCCAGTCGCAACCCGTGACCGATCTGGTCAACGGCAACCTGTGCCTGTCCCTCGGTTACAGCGGCGACATGACCCAGGCACAACGTACGTCTGACGGCGCCGGCAAGCACACCCGATTCGAGTACCGCATTCCCCGCGAAGGCACGACGGTGTGGATGGACACCATGGCGATCCCGGTCGACGCCAGACACCCGGAGTACGCCTACGCGTTCATCAACTTCGTCATGCGCCCGCAGAACATGGCCGCCATCAGCAACTTCACCGGCTACCCGACTTCCAACGCCAAGGCCCGTCCCAGTGTCGATGCGAGTATGCGCAACAACCCGGACATTTACCTCGATGAGGCGACCTATGCGCGGCTGATTCCGGGCAAGGACATTCCCCAATCCGACATGCGGGCGCGGATGCGCACCTGGACCAAATTCAAGACGGCCACTGCAAAATGAGTGCTTCAGACAAAGATCAACACAGGCCGACACGTCGGGACTTCATCAAGCAGGTGTCGGTCATTGCCGGTCTCGGCGCCGCTGCCTCCCTCGGTTTCAGCGTTGCGCCCGTGCACGCGGCGACACAAGGTCCTTGGCGCATGCCGGATGAGGGCGACCGACACGAACGAGCCTTCATCGCGTTCGGCGCACAGAGCGCCATCTGGGAGGATTTCACGCCCGATGTACAAGCGGCCATTGGCCTGATCGCCCGCACCATCGCGCGCTATGAACCGGTCACCGTGTTCTGCCGCCAGCGCGAGCGGCGTCTGGCCGAACAACAGTGCGGCACGACCAACATCACCTACGTCACCACCGAGCTCGACGACATCTGGATGCGCGATATCGGTGCCAACTTCGTCATCGATGGCGAAGGCGGGCTCGGCGCCGTGGATTTCAACTTCAACGGCTGGGGCAACAAGCAGCAGCATGACAAGGATGCGCAACTGGCCGCGTTGGTGGCTGACACGGCAGATGCCCGTTACCTGCGCAGCGAACTGGTGGGCGAGGGCGGCGGTATCGAAGTGGATGGCCACGGCACGGGGATCATGACCGAAAGCAGCTGGATCAACCGCAACCGCAACCCCGACTGGACCAAAGCCGAGGTCGAGCAGGAACTGAAAGACCGTTTGGGGTTGCGCAAAATAATCTGGCTGCCGGGCATCAAGGGCAAGGACATCACCGACGCCCACGTCGATTTCTATGCGCGTTTCGTCAAGCCGGGCGTGGTGGTCGCCAATCTCGACAACGACCCCGCGTCATACGATCGGGAAGTGACATTGGCGCACCTGGACATTCTCAAAAACGCCACCGATGCCGACGGCCGAAAGCTGCAAGTGCATACCCTGTCGCCACCGCTCAATCCACGCAAAAGCCAGTTCAACCGCGACAACCCGGACTTTGCTGCCGGTTACATCAACTACTTCCTGGTGAATGGCGCGGTCATTGCGCCGGAGTTTGGTGACAAGCCGGCGGATACGAAAGCGTTTGAGCTGTTGTCGCAGCTGTACCCGGACCGGGAGGTGGTGCAGCTGAACATCGACGCCGTCGCGGCGGGTGGCGGGGGGATTCACTGTGTGACCAGTCATCAGCCGGCGGCTTGATATCGACCCAAAGCGTTCGTTAGCAGGGCTGGCGCAATGGGCGTTGGCTCAATGGCCGATGGTGTAGGGCAACGGCTGATCGGCGATGCGGTTGAACAGATGCATCGCGGTTTCCCGCCGATACTCACTCGGGGTCTGGTTCATTTCGATCCGAAAGTGCCGGTTGAAGTTGGACAGGTTGGCGTAGCCCACTTCGAAACAAATATCCGCCACTGACATCTCGCTTTGCAGCAACAGCCGGCAGGCGCGCTGCACGCGGAACTTGCGCATCAGCTCGATAAAACCGTGGCCGGTGTTGCGTTTGAAAAAGCGCGAGAAGCCCGGTTCGCTCATCTCCAGTTGGCGCGCGATGACCGACAGGCGCAAGTCGCCGGTCAGCTCGCGCATCAGGTAATCGAAAGCCTTATTGATGCGCTCGGCGCTGCGTGCGTCCAGGGTGGGGGCATAGCAGGGGCTGGCCAGCGCCTGCACGTGCGGTGGCGGAGCGTTTTTGAGGGTATCGAGCAGTTGCAGGAACAGGATCAAGCGTTGCAGGCCATGGGCGTTGCCGATGCTTTCCATCAGGCGTGCCGCCTGCACGGCGGTGTCACCGCTGAATTGCAGGCCGCGCCGGGCTTGTTCGAACAGCGGCTGCAGATCGCCGAGTTCCGGCAGGGTCTTGCGCAGGGCGAGGAGGGCGGCGCCGTCGAACTGCAGCACCACGTCGCGGCCGGTCAGGTATTCGCCGGGGGCCAGGTCACCGATCCAGTCGTGGGGCAGGTCCGGGCCGATCAGCGCGACATGCCCGGCACCGAACGCGCCGATATAGTCGCCCGCCACCAACTTGCCGCTGCCTTGGCGGATCAGGTGGATTTCGAACTCGGGGTGGTGGTTCCAGCGTGCCAGGTCATACGGGTAGTCATGTTCGAACCAGCGGAAACAGTGGTCCGGCTCGGGCAGGATGACTTCCAGTTCGGCGGGGCGGTGCTCGAACAGCTCGGCGCGACTGACGGGCATGGTGATGCCTCTTTTAGTTGTTGAGTCGCCTCAAAATACGCGCACAGGCATTCAATACGCTACCCCCGGTTTCGCCTGGCACTGATACTTTTTTGATCCTGGAGCCTGG
>NZ_NMOJ01000030.1 GCF_002251635.1 Pseudomonas mandelii | reverse complement strand
GGTTAAAAAAGTATCAGCTGTGCATTCGCTGTGCGTTTGTCCGGGGTTTTCCAAGCTGGTGTAATCAAGCCGTCCACCATGGCTGCGCAGCTGTATTTGAAGCTGCTGTAATCGACGCTCAACAACAAAAACAACAGGTGGAAACCGCCATGCTCCCGACCTGCAAAGCCAAGCTCCCGCAAGCGCTGTTCCTGCTGACCGGCCTGGCGCTGGCCATGCCCAGCTACGCCGCCGACACCGTCACGATCGCCACGGTCAACAACAGCGACATGATCCGCATGCAGCGCCTGTCCAAGGTGTTCGAGGAGCAGCACCCGGACATTAAGCTCAATTGGGTGGTGCTGGAAGAAAACGTATTGCGCCAGCGCCTCACTACCGATATCGCCACCCAGGGCGGGCAATTCGATGTGCTGACAATCGGCACCTACGAAACGCCGCTGTGGGGCGCCAAACACTGGCTGGAACCGCTGACCCAATTGCCGGCTGACTATGACGCTGACGATATCTTCCCTTCGGTGCGCCAGGGCCTGTCGGTCAACAACACCCTGTATGCCCTGCCGTTCTACGGCGAAAGCACGGTCACTTACTACCGCACCGATCTGTTCAAGCAAGCCGGCCTGAGTATGCCCGCGCACCCGACCTGGACCCAGCTCGGTGAGTTCGCTGCCAAGCTCACCGCAAAAGATAAAGGCCAATACGGCATGTGCTTGCGCGGCAAGGCCGGCTGGGGTGAGAACATCGCACTGCTCAGCACCATGGCCAACGCCTTTGGCGCGCGCTGGTTCGACGAACAGTGGACGCCCGAATTGACCAGCCCTGAGTGGACGGCAGCCGCCAACTATTACGTCAACACCCTGAAAAACTATGGCCCGCCGGGCGTCTCCAGCAACGGTTTCAACGAAACCCTGGCGCTGTTCAACAGCGGCAAATGCGCGATCTGGGTGGATGCCAGCGTCGCCGGCTCTTTCACCACCGACAAGAGCCAGAGCAAGGTAGCTGATGACGTAGGCTTTGCCGCGGCCCCAACCGAAGTCACTGACAAGGGCTCCTCCTGGCTTTATGCCTGGTCCCTGGCAATCCCGGCCACGTCCAAGCATAAGGACGCCGCCAAAGCCTTTATCAGCTGGGCAACCTCCAAGGACTACATCCAATTGGTCGCCGATAAAGAGGGCATCACCAACGTACCGCCGGGCACCCGCCAGTCCACTTATAGCGAGGCGTATTTGAAGGCCGCACCGTTTGCCCAGGTGACGCTGGAAATGATGAAACACGCAGACCCCGCGCACCCTTCGGCCAAACCGGTGCCCTACGTGGGCATTCAGTACGTCACGATTCCTGAGTTCCAGGCGATAGGCACCTCCGTGGGGAAACTGTTTTCCGCTGCGCTGACGGGGCAAATGTCGGTCGATCAGGCACTCGCTGCCGCACAGACCTCCACCGAACGTGAAATGAAACGCGCCGGTTATCCCAAGTAGCCAACGGTGCATCGGGGGCCACTGTCCCGGTTTGTCTGGACACCGAGTGGCCTCCATCGCGGACAAGCCGCGCGCCCACAGGATTGCGCAATTAATGTGGGAGCGGGTCTGTCCTGATGCGTCTCGCTGCCTGAACGCTACACCCCGCCTGCCCTTGATCGGGCTTACCCGAATGTTAGAAAACGGATGAACCCCCCATGAAACGACTGGAAGGTAAGAGCGCGCTGATCACTGGGTCGGCGCGCGGGATCGGCCGCGCTTTTGCCCAGGCTTATATCGCCGAAGGCGCAACGGTTGCCATCGCCGACATCAACCTGCAACGCGCCCAAGCCACGGCGGCCGAACTGGGCCCACAGGCTTATGCGGTGGCGATGGACGTCACCGACCAAGCCTCCATCGACGGCGCGATTGCCGCTGTGGTCGCCCATGCCGGCAAGCTCGATATCCTGATCAACAACGCCGCGCTGTTCGACCTCGCACCCATCGTCGACATCACCCGCGACAGCTATGACCGGCTGTTCTCGATCAACGTGGCCGGTACGCTGTTCACCTTGCAGGCGGCGGCGCGGCAAATGATCAGCCAGGGGCACGGCGGCAAGATCATCAACATGGCCAGCCAGGCCGGGCGGCGCGGTGAACCGTTGGTGGCCATCTATTGCGCGACCAAGGCCGCGGTGATCAGCCTTACGCAATCGGCGGGGCTGAACCTGATCAAGCAGGGCATCAACGTCAACGCCATTGCTCCCGGTGTAGTGGACGGTGAGCATTGGGACGGCGTGGACGCGTTGTTCGCCAAGCATGAAGGCCTGGCGCCCGGTGAGAAGAAGCAGCGGGTAGGGGCTGAGGTGCCGTTCGGGCGCATGGGCACGGCCGGGGATTTGACCGGAATGGCGATTTTTCTGGCGTCGAAAGAGGCCGACTATGTGGTTGCCCAAACCTACAACGTCGACGGCGGTAACTGGATGAGCTGACCTGTTTTTGCGCCGGCGTGGCGACGGTGCGTGGCGGGGGGATTCACTGTGTGACCAGTCATCAGCCGGCGGCTTGATATCGACCCAAAGCGTTCGTTAGCAGGGATGCCGGCGCTCAAGCTCTCGTGCAGGATGAAACGTAAGCACGTCATCAATGACTTCCTCGTTACACAAACGTAATCTTGCCGACTCGACAACTAAAACAAGACAAAGAATCAGGAGTCATCGATGCAACCGATCCGTCTCGGTCTGGTGGGTTACGGCAAGATTGCCCAGGACCAACACGTTCCCGCGATCCACGCCAACCCCGCGTTCCAGCTGGTGTCTGTCGCCACGCAAGGGCAGCCCTGCGCCGGGGTCGAGAACTTTCGGTCCCTGGGCGAGCTGCTCGACAAGGGTCCGCAGGTCGATGCGATTGCGTTTTGCACGCCGCCGCAAGGTCGCTTCGCGCTGGTGCAACAAGCGCTGGCCGCTGGCAAGCACGTGCTGGTCGAAAAACCGCCGTGCGCCACGCTGGGTGAAGCGATGGCCTTGGTGAGCCAGGCGCAGGAGCAAGGCGTCAGCGGTTTGTTCGCCTGGCATTCACGCTACGCGCCCGGCATCGAAGCCGCCCGAGCCTGGCTGGCCAACCGCACCCTGCAAAGCGTGCAGATCGACTGGAAGGAAGACGTGCGCAAATGGCACCCCGGTCAGGCCTGGATCTGGCAACCCGGCGGCCTGGGCGTCTTCGACCCGGGTATCAATGCATTGTCGATTGCAACCCATCTGCTGCCGCTGCCGCTGTTTGTCGAGTCTGCCGAGCTGCGAGTCCCCAGCAACTGCCAGTCGCCGATTGCCGCTTCCATCAAAATGTCTGACGCCTGTCACCTCGACGTCCGCGCAGCGTTCGATTTCGATCACGGACATGAGGAACTCTGGAGCATCGAGATTCGCTGCACCGAAGGCACCCTGCGACTGGACAATGGTGGCGCGCTGTTGAGTATCGACGGCGTGCGCCAGGCCGTCTCGGAGGAGGGCGAGTACGCGGCGGTGTATCGACATTTTCAACAGCTGATTGGCGACAAAACCAGTGACCTGGACCTCCAGCCGCTGCGACTGGTTGCCGACAGTTTTTTTGTCGGCAGTCGGGTATCGGTTGAGCCGTTCTACGACTAACGTCCGCTCGGGCAAAGGTTGAGGCAAGCCTCAGCCGGAGGCTCGTGCATTGATATATTGACATATCGGTAAATTTCGATATCTTCGGGTCATGGAATTACTCGAAATATTCAAAGCCCTCTCAAACCGTACACGCCTTGAAATCTTGAAAGGTTTGAAGGATCCGGCCAAGAACTTCCCTCCGCAGGATGAAGGTGACGTTCATACGGTGGGCGTCTGCGTCAGTAGTATTCAAGAAGGCGTCGGCCTGTCGCAGTCGACGGTGTCTGATTATCTGGCAACGCTGCAACGAGTGGGCTTGGTCGAAGTCAGGCGCATCGGTCAGTGGACCTACTACAAGCGCAATGAAGCAACCATCAGGGCTCTTGCCGAGATCATAGGGCAAGAACTGTAGTTTTTTTTACCACAAGATATCGAAAAATCCCGATATCCCTTTTTATCGAAACGAGGATTGACCATGAAAGCGCTCATACTCAAATCATTTGGCGGCCCGGAATCGTTCGAACTTCGCGACGTGCCCAAGCCAGTGCCGCACGCAGGACAGGTCCTGGTCCGGGTACACGCAACCTCCATCAATCCGCTGGATTACCAGGTACGACGTGGCGATTATCCCGACCTGGTACAACTGCCGGCCATTACCGGACACGACGTATCTGGCGTTGTCGAAGCCGTCGGGTCGGGTGTGACGACCTTCGCTCCGGGAGACGAGGTCTGGTACACCCCGCAAATATTTGACGGGCCAGGCAGTTACGCCGAGTACCACGTTGCTGCCGAAAGCATTGTCGGGAAGAAGCCTCCTTCGCTCAGCCATCTTGAGGCGGCAAGCCTGAGCCTGGTCGGCGGAACGGCGTGGGAAGCACTGGTCGTGCGTGCGGCGCTCAGAGTGGGGGAAAGCATCCTGGTCCACGGCGGCGCGGGAGGCGTCGGTCATGTGGCGATCCAGCTGGCAAAAGCCATCGGAGCAAGGGTGTTCACGACCGTGCGCGAAGCAAACGTTGAGTTCGCACGAAGTATGGGGGCCGACGTGATCATCGACTACGAGAAGGAGGATTACGTCGACGCCATCATCCGGGAAACGGGTGGTCGCGGAGTCGATGTCGTGTTCGACACCATCGGCGGCAACACACTGTCGCGTAGCCCCGACGTGCTCGCACAACTTGGCCGCGTGGTCTCGATTGTGGACATTGCCCAGCCACAAAATGTTGTTCAGGCCTGGGGCAAGAACGCGAGTTATCACTTCGTTTTCACAAGACAAAACCGCGGCAAGCTTGATGAGTTGAGCGCATTGATAGCGCGCGGTCAGCTGCGACCGCACGTTGGCGCCGTCTATTCGCTCGCCGACATTGCGCTCGCCCATGCGCTTCTGGAGAGGCCCAACAACGGTCTTCAAGGAAAAATCGCGATTGCCGTAGGGCCGTCGTCCCATCTCGTCAGTGCGTAATGTTGACCGTTGAACTCGCTTTAGGGGAACGCCATGATTTATGAAATCGCTCTGCTACCCGTGCACAAAGAACACATTGAAACGTTCAGGCGTGCATTTGCCGAGGTCGCCCCTTTGCTCTGCCGAGCAAAGGGTTACCGCGGTCACTTGCTCGCGCAAGGGATCGAAACCCCCCAGCTATTCAACCTGATCGTGCGATGGCAATCACTCGAGGATCACACGCCGGGCTTCGAGGCGAGTGAAGACCATCGGCTATTCATGATGGGCTTGGAGGAATATTTTTCGGAAGAACCGACGGTCTATCACCTTGAGGGGGGAGCTTTTGCTACAGGTGAATATGATGATCCGAACAGCGCCGTCGGGATGGGGAATGCTGTTGCCTGAGGCGTTTGTAGCTTTGCCGGATCACCGCTCGGCACTGTTCGCGTAAGCCCTTTACAATTTCAAGCCAGCAGCTCAGTGATCCATCGGGCCTGCCGGGCGATGTCTTGCACCTTCTCCTCGGGCACGGCCTGCCGCGCCCGGGCGAAGTGGGTCAGGGTCTGCTGCTTGTGGCGCAGGATGCGCTGCCACTTGAGCAGGAACGCCGGGCTGCGGGCCTGCATTTGCAGCGGGCCGAAGTACAGCTGCTCGGCGGTATAGGTAACCGGCTCGGCGCGCTCGGCGACAATAATCTCGTAGTAAAAACGGTTTTCCCGCAGCAGCTCTTCGTGCAGGATCTGGTAGCCGTTGTCCATCAGCCACTGGCGCAAGGGTTGTTCGCCGCCGTTGGGTTGCAGGACCAGGCGTTCGCGGCCACTCAAGTGCGAAGTGCCGCTGTCGAGGATGTCGCGAATGGTCTCGCCGCCCATGCCGCAGAGGCTGATCGCCGTGATGCCGTCACTGGGTTCGATGGCCGCCAGGCCATTGGCGAGGCGCACGGTGATTTGCAGGTCTTGGCCGCTCTCGCGCACGGTGCGTTCGGCCGAGTGGAACGGCGTCAATGCCACCTCGCCGGCCACCGCCGATGCGATGGCGCCCCGGCGCATCAGCGCCACCGGCAGGTAGCCGTGATCCGAGCCGATATCGGCCAGGCGCGCGCCCACNGGCACCTGCGCCGCCACGCGTTCCAGGCGCATGGACAATGTCTGTTCGTTCAACCGCAACCCCTTTTCACCACGAACGTCCGGCACGTTGGCCGAATCGGGGCGCCATTCTGGCGAGCAACGCCGTGCATTTCAAATTCCTGCGACCGGGGCCATGGATCGCGCCGCGCCTTAGCGCTCGAAGCGAACATGAATCCGGGCACTTTCTGCCATCGCTGAGTCAGTTCGGCGGTGCAATCGGCCAACAGCGCCTTACCTCAATTTCACAAAACCCTCAAAGCAACCGTTCAATGGCAGAATCTCCCCCACTTGATCGTTTTGGAGAACACCATGCTTCGTGCGTTTGAACGAAGACTCGACCCTTTTCCTCCTGACGAGGTACCACCGCCACCCGCCGGCCTGGCTCGGTTCCTGTGGGCCTGTACCCGGGGCGCCCGCGGTTACATCCTTGCGCTTGCGCTGCTCAGTGCCTGCGTGTCGATTTACGAAGCCTGGCTGTTTTCCTTCCTCGGTCAGGTCGTGGACCTGCTCTCGACCTGGCAGGCGGGTGGTGAAGCGGCGGCGCAGGAAAGTCGCGTGTTGTGGGGCATGGGCATCGTCATGGTAACCAGCGTCGGGCTGGTGGCGTTGCGCACCATGGTGCAGCACCAGATATTGGCGATTAACTTGCCGTTGCGGCTGCGTTGGGACTTCCATCGCCTGATGCTGCGGCAAAGCCTTTCGTTTTTTTCCGATGAGTTTTCCGGCCGAGTCACTACCAAGGTGATGCAGACGGCGCTGGCGGTGCGCGACGTGCTCTTCACCCTGATCGAGATCGCACCCGGGATCGGGGTGTATTTCATTGCGATCATCGCACTGGCCGGCGGCTTCGCGCTGAAACTGATGCTGCCGTTCGTTGCCTGGGTCGTGTTGTTCGGTCTGGCCATGCTGTACTTCGTTCCCCGTCTGGGGAAAGTCGGGCAGGAACAGGCCAATGCGCGGTCGATGATGACCGGGCGTATCTCGGACGCCTACACCAACATCACGACGGTCAAGCTGTTCTCTCACTCCAATCGTGAAGCGCACTTCGCGCGTGCCGCGATGGAGGATTTCAAGCAAACCGGCTTTCGCCAGATGCGTCTGGTCAGCCAGTTCGAGATCGTCAACCAGGCACTAGTGGTGGCGTTGATCATGGCCGCCGGTGGTTATGCCCTGTGGCTATGGCACCTGGGGGAGGTTGGCGCGGGTGCCGTGGCTGCGATCACCGCGATGGCGTTGCGGATCAATGGCATGTCGCACTGGATCATGTGGCAAATGACCTCGCTGTTCGAGAGCATTGGCACCGTACAGGATGGCATGGCGACACTGACCCTGGGCGCCAAGGTGCAGGATGCACCGGGTGCGGGCGTGCTAGTGACCTCAGGCGGCGCAGTCACCTTCGAGAAGGTGAGCTTCAATTACAATGGCGAGCGCCAAGTGCTCGATGGCCTGAGCCTGAGCATTCGTGCGGGCGAAAAAATCGGCCTGGTTGGCCGCTCTGGCGCTGGTAAATCCACGCTGATCAACCTGCTGCTGCGCTTCTATGACGTCGACAGCGGGGTGATTCGCATCGATGGCCAAAACATCGCACATGTGACGCAAGAAAGCCTGCGCGGCTCCATCGGCATGGTCACGCAGGACACCTCCCTTCTGCACCGTTCTATTCGCGACAACATCGCCTACGGCCGTCCCGATGCGACCGACGCGCAAATTCGCAGCGCCGCGGCCAATGCCCAGGCCGATGGGTTCATTAGCCAACTGAGCGACCGGCAAGGCCGTACCGGCTACGACACCCTTGTGGGTGAGCGCGGCATCAAACTGTCGGGCGGCCAGCGCCAACGCGTCGCAATTGCCCGTGTGATGCTCAAGAACGCCCCGATCCTGCTGCTTGACGAGGCCACCAGCGCGCTGGACTCGGAAGTCGAAGTCGCCATTCAGGAAAGCCTCGATGAAATGATGCAGGGCAAGACCGTGATCGCGATCGCCCATCGTCTGTCCACGATTGCGGCCATGGACCGGCTCATCGTCATGGATGACGGACGCATCATCGAACAGGGCACTCACAGCGAATTGCTTGCGAAGAACGGCGTCTATGCGCGGCTGTGGCAGCATCAAAGCGGCGGGTTCCTGGGAGAAGACAAGGGCGTGTTCGAGGCGATGGATCAGGTGTGAGGGGGAGGGTGCGTGTCCGAGCGAACTGTTGATTTGCAGAGCCCGGACCGAATTCNGCCATCCAGTTGAGGTTGTGTTAGCGCATACGCTCACGAAGTGAGATCACAGCTAGCCATCGCCGTGAACCGGGAAGCTGTTCTTACATTTGTTATTGAATTGATTACATTGCGTATCAACTGAAATACGCATCAGCGGCATTATCACAGGAGAGCACTGCCACTACAGTGGAGAGGACATTTTTCTCGGGTGCCTCCCATGATTCAGAGCATTATGAAAACTGCTTGCCTGACAACGTTTCTTGCCCTGTGTACAACCCTGTCGGTGGTTCAAGCACAACCACTGCCGCTCGGTAAAACCGGTGCTTCGTATAACGAAGAGGTGGAGTGGCGAAGCTTTCCAGCGTTTCCGCAAGAAGTAAAACTCGCCGTATTGGTCGGTGATCCCGCCAAGCCAGGCCCCTACGTTGTGCGAGTCAAAGTGCCGAATGGCACGAAGTTAATGCCCCATACCCATCCTGAAGACCGTATATACACCGTCATGTCCGGTGTGTTTTACATTGGTTTTGGCTCGGTATTTGATCCGGACAAGTTGATCGCTTATGGCCTGGGCAGTGTCGTGGTGCTCCCGGCCAATACTCCGCATTTTCATTGGGCCAGATCGGGGGAATATATTTCTCAGGTGTATGGAACAGGTCCGCTGGGGCTTGAGTACATTGACCGTCGTGACGATCCTCGTCATGCGTCAAAGTGAAAAGGAGAAGGGGGCAGGCTCAGCCCTTGGCCCGGTGACGCAAGCGCGAGTATGAAATCAGCATGCTGGTC
>NZ_NMOJ01000003.1 GCF_002251635.1 Pseudomonas mandelii | reverse complement strand
GGGTGAATCCTACCCACTCGATCGCCGCCTGGCTCATTGGCAAAGCTCATGCTGCTGATTGGTTTTCGCTATTAGCAGACAGTATTAATAGAAGAAAACGGTATCTAGCGCGCCACTGGCTTCTCGGCGACTCGGGCCATTCCGAGAAACGGGCTGGCTTCAACATAGCGCATGGCTGACTTCACATCCTTCCAACCCACATAACTCATCAACGATTTCAGATCCCAACCACTCTGATGGGCCCAACTGGCAAAACCGCGTCGCAGGGAATGGCTGGTGTAGTGGTCGGCCGAAATGCCGGCCCGTTCCAGGGCCTGGCGCAGCAAAGGGATCACGCTGTTAGCGTGCAAGCCCTCCTCGCTCAAATGGCCCCAGCGGTCGATTCCGCGAAACACCGGCCCACGGACCAGCGCAGCTTCCGTGACCCATTGGATGTAGGCGTTCACCGGGCAGAGGCGCTGCAGGGCCGGGGTCTGGTAAGTCTTGCCGAGGTTCTCGCGATCGCTCTTGCTGCGTGGCAGGTAGAGGTTGATGCCTGAGCCGGCGCTCGCCTGCACGTGTTCGATCTGTACGCGGCACAACTCATCACTGCGAAAGCCACGCCAGAAGCCCAGCAAGATCAGCGCAGTGTCGCGTCTGGCGCGAAGCAATCCCGGCTGATCGTTTTGCGCCCTGGCGGTTTGCGCCTCCTGTTCCAGCCATGCCACCACTTGCTCCAGATGCTGAAGTTGCAATGGCTCAGCCTGTTTCTCCTGGGCGGGGTGCAACGCCCTTATACCCTTGAAGACCTTGCGCACCACCGGCGACTTGGTGGGGTCGGCGAAACCCTGGCTGTTATGCCACTGCGCCAGCGCGGACAAGCGCAGCTTCAACGTATTGATCGACAGCACCCCCGCATGGGCCACCAGGTAGCGCGCCACGCTGTCACTCGTCGCCGGCAGGAANCCACCCCAACTTACCTCNAAGTGTTCGATAGCCGCCCGGTAGCTGCGCCGCGTGTTGTCGCGGGTGGCGGCTTGCAGGTAGCGATCCAGATCAGTCATGGGCTCATCTCTCGAAAATGTACCGCTTTGGTGAAGTAAAACCTGTAACGCGGCGTATCACACGGGGTAATACCAGTATATCCCGCATGAATAACTTACATTTTTTATCTTTTTATTGATGATGGTACACTGCGTACTTTAGTGGCATGTACCACAGTACGAAATCGTAGGAGAACACATGGCTCGTGGCGGCGTAAATAAAGCGGTGGTGCAGGCGGCACGGTTGGCAATCCTCGCCCGTGGCGAAAACCCCAGCATCGATGCAGTACGGATTGAGATGGGCAATACCGGCTCAAAAACCACCATTCACCGCTATTTGAAGGAGTTGGACGATGGTGGCGAACGCGTCGAGACGCCTTCGGAACCCATCGATGACGAGATCGCCGGCTTGGTCTCGCGCTTGGCGCAACGCCTGAAGGAACAGGCGCAAGAACCCATCGAACAGGCACGCACGCAGTTCGATCAGCAACGAAAAGAACTGGAAATCCAGCTGACTGAAGCCCGGCAAGCCAACACTGAACTGCACCAGCAATACGAAATTCAAAGCCTGGCGCTGACTCAAGAGTCCGAAGCGCTGCACGAAACCCGCTCCATGCTGCAGACCGAGCAAACCCGCAACGCCGGACTGAAACAGGCGCTGGCCGATTTCGAACTGCGCTTGCAAGACAAGGATGAGCAAATCCGCTCNCTGGAAGAAAAGCACCTGCACGCACGCGATGCGCTGGAACATTACCGCAACGCNGTCAAGGAGCAGCGCGAGCAGGAACAGCGACGTCACGAAGGCCAGTTGCAGCAGGTCCAGGNGGAATTGCGCCAAGCCCAGCAAAGCGCCTTGGTGCGTCAGGACGAGATCACTCAATTGCACCGCGACAACGAGCGCTTGCTCACCGAGAATCGTGGAACACTGCGCGAACTGGGGCTGCTGCAAGAGCAACTCAAACACACCCACAGCCGCCAGGATCAACTGCTGGAGCAGGTCAACCGCATCGACAGTGAACGCACCCTCCTCCAGGAACGCTTGCGTGCCGCGCTGCTGGAAAGTCAGTCGCTCAAGCAAAGCGTCGACGAGCAGTCGCAGTTAAACAAAGCGCTGGAAATCGATTTGCTCAAGACCCGGGCGAGCCTCGATGAAAGCCTGCGCCTGGCCGCTGTCATTGCAACAGCGCCAGACACATCAGAGCGCGAAAAGAACGATTAACCGGCAACCGGTGTGCGCATGGTGACGAACTCTTCCGCCGCCGTAGGATGCACGCCGATGGTTTCGTCGAAATGTTGCTTGGTCGCGCCCGCCTTGAGCGCGATCGCCAGCCCCTGAACGATCTCGCCGGCATCCGGCCCGACCATGTGGCAACCCAGGACTTTGTCGGTGTCGGCATCGACCACCAGCTTCATCAGCGTGCGCTCCTGGCACTCGGTCAGGGTCAACTTCATCGGCCGGAAACGGCTTTCGAAAATCTGCACCTCGTGGCCAGTTTNCTTCGCTTCTTCTTCGCTCAAGCCGACGGTGCCGATGTTCGGCAGGCTGAACACCGCCGTCGGAATCATCGCGTAATCCACCGGACGATATTGCTCAGGCTTGAACAAGCGACGCGCCACGGCCATGCCCTCAGCCAGAGCGACAGGGGTCAGCTGGACACGGCCGATCACATCACCAAGCGCCAGGATCGACGGCTCCGCAGTCTGGTACTGATCATCGACCTCGACGAAACCTTTCTTGTCGAGTTTGACGCCGGTGTTTTCCAGCCCGAGGTTGTCGAGCATCGGCCGGCGACCAGTGGCGTAAAACACACAATCCGCCTCCAGCTCGCGACCGTCCTTGAGCGTCACCTTCAGGCTGCCATCGGACTGTTTGTCGATGCGCTCGATGTCGGAATTGAATTGCAGGTTCATGCCGCGCTTGGTCAGCTCCTCTTGCAAATGCTTGCGCACCGCACCGTCGAAGCCTCGCAGGAACAGCTCGCCGCGATACACCAACGTGGTGTCGGCACCCAGCCCGTGGAAGATTCCGGCGAATTCGACAGCGATGTAACCGCCGCCCACCACCAGAACGCGCTTGGGCAGCTCTTTGAGGAAAAACGCCTGGTTGGAACTTATGGCGTGTTCGTGCCCCGGAATCTCCGGAATCTGCGGCCAGCCGCCGGTAGCAATCAGGATGTTCTTGGCGGTGTGGCGCTCGCCATTGATTTCGACCGTGTTCGGGTCGACGATTTTGGCGTGGCCTTCATGCAAGGTCACACCGCTGTTGACCAGCAAGTTGCGATAAATGCCATTCAGGCGATTGATCTCGCGATCCTTGTTGGCAATCAGCGTTGCCCAATCAAACTTCGCTTCACCCAACGTCCAGCCAAAGCCCGAAGACTGCTCGAAGTCTTCGGCGAAGTGCGCGCCGTAGACCAGCAATTTCTTCGGCACGCAGCCGACGTTCACGCACGTACCACCCAGGTAACGGCTTTCGGCTACGGCCACTTTCGCACCAAAACCAGCCGAAAAACGTGCCGCCCGTACACCGCCGGAACCGGCGCCAATCACATAAAGGTCAAAATCGTAGGCCATTTTCAATCTCCTCGGCAGGCAACCAGCATAACCGCAGGTGTCCGTTGGGCAAGCGTTGCAAGCGATATGGGGGCGGAAAATGAAAAAGCCACCCGAAGGTGGCTTTTAAAACAGGCAGG
>NZ_NMOJ01000029.1 GCF_002251635.1 Pseudomonas mandelii | reverse complement strand
GTCATGCGTGAAAGTGACCCGAACCGCGCGATCAGGGCGCGTTCCCGTTGAACCGGTCGTCGGCCTTCACAGGCGTGATCGACCTGAAAGCGACGACCGTAGCAGCGAGCACTTCCGATACCATCGCATGCGATGTATAGTCTGACCTTCCAGCCCATCCGTCTTCGGCCCCAGAGAACGCTCATGAAACCCACCGAAAAAACAGCCGCCCTCGACCTGAAGCTTGCCGACTTCCTGTGCTTTGCGGTCTATTCCTCTAACCTCGCTTTCGGCAAGGCATACAAGCCAATGCTCGAACGGCTCGGACTTACCTACACGCAATACATCACCCTTGTGGTGCTGTGGGAAGAAGACAACCAGACCGTTGGCAGCCTCGGCGAAAAGCTGTTCCTCGAATCCAACACCCTCACGCCGATCCTGAAGAAACTGGAAGCGATGGGTTACCTGCTGCGCCAACGCGACCCGGAAGACGAGCGCCAGGTCCGCATCAGCCTCACAAGCGAGGGGCGAAAACTGCGTGAGGGCCTCACGGAAGATGGCTTCCCGCAAACCGGTCTTGATCCCGACGAATTTGTGCAAATGCAGAAAGCCATTGTGAAATTACGGGACAACCTCATCCGTACTACGAAAGACAGGGAATAAGCCGTTTCGAATGGCTACTTCACTGCGCCTCCCGGCTTGATGTCACCGCAAAAAATATCGACGTTGCCACTCTCTGGAGCCGTTCGCACGACGATGGAATACCCGCCGGAAAGCAGGTCTTGCAGGGCGATCGGTGCACTTCTTGAGAACGACCAGCCGCGTACAGCTTCGCGCTGGGTGTTGACCTTGTCGTTCATTGCAAAGGCCACTGGCCCGGGTTGCTGGCAGCTGCCTTTATGGATGAAGCTATAGAGACGCAAGGGTAGAGTCGCTCCGCTTGGAGCACCCGTGATGAAGAAACTGAGTCCGGTCTGTTTGTCCCAGCTTGTCAGCGTCACGTTGCCGATCTGCCCGGTGTTCTGTCGGGTGGCGACCAAGGGGACAGACACGCCATGGTCTGTTGAAGTGGCGCAGCCGAAGAGGCTTGCGCTGATCATTAGGGTTGCAAGTGAGTGTCTGAGGTTCATTGCCAACTCCTGCGTAGAAACTGCAATGGGTGATTAGCCGGTATAGCTCATTTATCGCCGTCCGGTAGGTGCCAAGCGGCAGCACCTCACTCCGGACGAGGCAACGCAATCAGGCTTTGCTGGCCGCCAGGTAAGCGCCAAGGCGTTGTCCCATTTGCTCGCCCAAGGCTTGCAAGGCACTGAAGGGGCGGACCATCACCTCGAATTCAACGATTTTCCCCTGTTCATTGAACCGGATCATGTCGATGCCCTTTAACTCTTTACCGCTGACTTTGGCGCTGAACTCCAGGACGACGCTCAAGCCGTCGGCGGTCGACAGTTCGCGGTGGTAGGTGAAATCCTCAAACACCTTGACGACCGTGTTGAGAATCATCGATACCACGGGCGCTCCCGGGTAGGGCGTGTGGGCCATGGGCGAGCGGAACACCGCTTGCGGGTCCAACAACTCGGGCAGGGCGCTCAAGTTGCCCTTGAGGATCATGTCGTGCCATTGATGCAAGGACTTTGCGGCGTTGGGATGCAGGTTCAGCTCAGACATTTTCAACTCCTGTATTTTTGTTGTTCTGTGAACGCTTCAGTGTTGCATATGCAGAATTGCACGATGGCTTGCTGCAGAACTTCAATAGTGCCGCGAGGATCGACTGGCGGCTATGCGAATTTATTAAAAGTAGCTCACGAAAAAGCCCGGCTGATCAGGCCGGGCTTTTCGTTGGGTGCATCGGTAAAGCCATTCATTTATGCAGCGTGGCTTTCGATTAGACGATCCGAACCACCTTCAGCGACGCGGTTTTCGATCAGACGGTCGGAGCCACCTTCAGCGACGCGGTTTTCGATCAGACGGTCGGAACCACCTTCGGCAACGCGGTTCTCGATCAGACGGTCGGAACCACCTTCGGCAACGCGGTTTTCGATCAGACGGTCGGAACCACCTTCAGCAACGCGGTTTTCGATCAGACGATCCGAACCACCTTCAGCGACGCGGTTTTCGATCAGACGGTCGGAGCCACCTTCAGCGACGCGGTTTTCGATCAGACGATCCGAACCACCTTCAGCGACGCGGTTTTCGATCAGACGATCCGAGCCGCCTTCAGCGACAACCGGGTGAGCAGAAGAAGCGGCGAAAGCGTTAACTGCAAAAACCGAGAAAGCGATGCTGAGAAGGATTTGGCGTTTCATGATGGTGTGCTCCGGGGTGTAGTTGTTTGGTATGGAGGCGATGGTACGCCCCGGAGTTTTTAAGAGAACTTCATTGAGTTAATGGTGACTATTGATGCGGTCAATGGCTGCCAGAGACCGCCGTCGGCCTGTCACTGATCGGCGACACACAGCTCCCCGGTCGCGCGTATCAATGCCTGACCATGCAGTTGGTCCTTGATCAGACCGGCGCGTGCCTCGCCCAGCCAGTCCGGGCAGTTCGGGTCTTTGCGATAGGGTGCGAACTCAGCGTATTGCTGCAACAGACGGTTTTGCAGTTCATCCAGTTGGGGCCTGATCTGTTTGTTGAGGTCCGGCCGTGGTGTGTCAGGCGCCTTGCCGGCCGCCCGCCAATTAGCGAGCAGCCCGTACTGCACGAGCTTGTTGGCTTCAATCTGTGCGGCGACCAACTCGGCGACCTGTTCCGGGTCCAGTTTGCGTTTAACGGCCATCTTCCTGGCGTTAGCGATAACTTGCGCTTCACGGGCACTGTCCTGGATGGGTTTGCCGCTGTCCCACTTGGTCAGCGCCACCAGATCACCAATGTTCAGGCGCTCGTTCATCGTCACCAGCAGCGGTTGCAAACTCTCGGGCACAGGGGAGGGCGTGCTCGCCTGTGCGCCGCCAGTGAATAAACCGATCAAGGCGCAGGCCAGCAGGTGCGGGATGCGTGGGGAGTGGGGCATAAGCAAAACCTCGTCAGAACTCGGGACTCACACAATCAGGTGTTGTGTATCACATAGGGGCACCAAGCATACAACGCCTGGAGCGCCCGCTGAGTTAGACTGAAACTCGGAACAAACATACTGATTTCAGTCATCACTGTGCAGATTCATGGACAGTAAGGCTGCACCTTCATCATGAAGCGGGTAGACCACAGTGAACCAACTTTTAGCAATGCGTGCTTTTGTCTTTTACAACGGCAAGCTTTGCGGCATGGCGTCTTACGACGGTGCTGACACGAGAGGTCATATTCACCTGCTTCAGGCCGGTTCCCTCACGTTGCTGGGGCTCGATCGCAAGGACTTGCTGCTGACTCGTCCCAGTCTGATTTTTCTGCCCCGACCACGCCGGCATCAACTGTTCGCCAATGAACCCGAAGGGGCTCAACTCCTGTGCGCATCAATGGAGTTCGAGGGTGGGGTTGATAACCCGCTGTCGGCTTCGTTACCCGATTTGCTGGTGCTGCCCCTGGATGAGCTACCGATGCTGGCCGACACGTTGAGATGGATGTTTGTTGAGGCGGCGGGCGGACATTGCGGCAGGGAGGCTGCGCTGGATCGCTTGTTCGAATTGCTGATCATCCTGTTGTTTCGGCATCTGCTCGACCACCACCAGTTGCACACCGGAATGATGGCCGGGCTGGCCGATTCACGATTGGCGCGCTCCCTGGTCCAGATTCACAACGCACCGCATCGTCCCTGGTCGATTGCCGAGCTTGCGAGCGAGTCAAACATGTCGCGCGCGGCCTATGCCGTGCATTTCCGGGCCGTCATCGGGCAGACACCGGCCGATTATCTGTTGAGTTGGCGTATCAGCCTGGCGCAGAAGCGTCTGCGTGAGGGGCGACCGATCACGCTGATCGCCGCCGAGGTCGGTTATGAAAGTCCTTCGGCGCTTGCCCGCGCTTTTCGTCGCAAGACGGGCTACAGCCCTCGGGACTGGATGAAGGATTCGGCAGGAGAGGCTGATGGCGAAATGGCCTGAAAACCTCGAGCGGTTTCAGGCCATTCCTGGAGGACAAATCATCGGTTCAACGCGATTCCAGTGCAGTCAGAGAATGGCCGGCCACGAAAACCGAAGCGGCAAGCAAGCCGATATCCTTCAGGAGAAACTGACCAGGTGCAACCGAAATGGCCGGGAAACCGAGGCCGGGTTCAATCACGCCAGGTGTCGACAACATGAAGCTCAAGGTCGTGAAAAACAATCCGGCAGACAACGCACCCCCGATCAATGAAAGCTTGGGTGACAGCAGGCGCCCCGCAATAAGAAGACCGATCGAGACTTCCAGGATACCGAGCAGACTGGAGAACGTATCCACACTGAAAATGTTGTAGACCCAACCGAGGAAAGGGCTGTTGCTTACCAACGGGACCAGGCCCTCGGCTTCATAGTGCGTGAACTTCATGCCGCCGAACCAGAAGTAAATGATGGCCAGAGCAACGTAAGCACCGTAGGTGCCGATCGCCGTGGTTCTAACCCCGAGCGATGCTTTCTGAGTGACGCCGGACGTTCTGCAGTTCTCATTGTTCAAGGTAGTCATGATTCAGGCTTCCAATAATGTGGGGATTCAAACCCAGCGCGGTTTACGTTGGGAGTGGACACAGTGTTGCCTTTGATCCCACGCTCTTGGCTTCTGAACGTATTGAGAACTGTGCAGATCGTCTTGACTCACTTCAGGTCTTGAAAAGAGGAGGGCGGCTGGACCATCGCGTCCCGGCGCCTGCCCATGACACTGGCCAGCCTGTTGCTGTCCCTGGAAATGATCTTCGCGACCTGCCTGGGGCTGCTGTTGTATTTACCAGGGCCCTCGGTGCCGGAGGTGCATCGCACTGATTGTGGTGGGAGCCGTCACAGCGATCATTTGGACAAAGCGACCGCCATGGCGAATTCCCCAACGCTGTATTCACGAGTCATGTCCGTCGCTGACAGGCGCATGGTGTGCCATCAGCTCAGCGACCCAATCGATGAACACGCGCAGTTTGATACTGATATGCCGATTTGGCGGAAATGCCACGTAGATGGGCATCGGATCGAGTTTCCAGCTCTCGAACAGGGGCACTAACTCGCCGCGTGCTTCGAAGGTCTTGGACATGTACTTTGGCAGCCACAGCACGCCCAGTCCGGCAAGGCCGGCCGCGAGGTAGGCATTGCCATCGTCGACTGCCAGCGCGTAGCGACCTTTGATTCGGACACTCTCAACGTCGTTGTGCAGGGCATAGGGCACGGCTTTGCCGGTGCGCGCCCACAGGAAACCGACGATACGGTGATGCGAATCTTCCAGCTCCCGCGGATGCGCAGGCGTACCGACGCGTGCCAGGTAGCTGGGCGCTGCAAAAACACCAAGCTGGAGGTCGCCTACTCGTCGGGCCATTAACGACTGATCCGTCAGCTCGCCGCCGCGCACCACGCAATCGACGTTCTCATCAATCATATCCACGATACGATCGCTGACGCCCATGTCGATCTGGATGTCTGGGTACCGCTCGTAAAACGCAGGCAACGCGGGTACGAGAATCATGCTGGCCAGCGGGCTTGGCACATCCACTCGCAACCGGCCCCTGGGCAGCGTCGAGGCGCCGGACAGGCTGGTCTCGGCGTCGTCCATGTCGGCCAGCAATTGAAGCACTCGCTCGTAATAAACGGCACCGTCGGCGGTGACGTTGACTTTGCGAGTCGTGCGGTTAAGTAATTTGACGCGCAACCGTGCCTCAAGCTGCTGGACCAGTTGTGTCACGGTGGTCTTGCTCATGTGCAGTGTTTCGGCTGCCTTGGTGAAGCTGCCCGCTTCCACCACTCGAGCAAATGCCTGCATTGCATCAAAACGGTCCATTGCTGCCCCGGCTATCGATCAGATTGTTTGGATTTCACAAACAGTGATAGCTACGGTTGCTTGTTTATCGCCCAGGCACAAGTCCTTACAGTCTCGACATCGTTTGTTCCGGGTCTGCGTAGACCCATTGATGGAGGCACCTATGACACAGCGTGATGTTGTTTTTCCACCCGGACGCCAGGCGCTTTATGAGCGCAATCGCTATTCGCCGGCTATCAAGTCCAATGGTTTCCTATTCGTGTCGGGACAAGTCGGCAGTAACGAAGACGGCTCGCCCGAACCCGATCTGGAGGCCCAGGTTCGACTCGCGTTCAACAATTTGAATGCAATCCTGGGCGCTGCCGGTTGCACCTTCGACGATGTGATTGACGTCACCGTCTTCATCGTCGATCCCGAATCAAAGTTCGAGACGATCTGGAAGGTTCTGCCAGAGTTCTGGGGTAATGCGCCGCACCCGACGCTGACCGGCGTCGGCGTCACGTGACAGGTAGAAAACGCCTCAGGCTGAAAAAAAGCGGGCACAGTCTTGAAGACTGCGTTGCTACGTAAAATCTGACGGCGCTTGGTTGATCAGCAGACGCAAAAATTTGCGTAGAGACGAGATTTTCGTCTCGATCCTGAAAGTCAAACCCGCTCTTAGGCCCCATCGTGTGTCCGGCGCCGAGCGGCCAATTGCGAGCGGCGCGTCAAGATGGCCAAGGCAACCGCCATGATGAAGAGCGCCGGCACGTCACCAGCCAAGTGCCCCATTTGCCCCGGCTGGGTGACCGCCTGGACGGTCATGATTCCGCCGTGCACGGCGCTAGACCACACGGTGAACCAGATTAGGCTCAGATTGGCTAATGGATCTCGTGCGGCCAAGATCAAGAACACGCCAAGTGTGGCGTAGATGCCAACGATCATCATCGGGTAGTCCGAGTGACCGGCGTGCCAGGCCCAGCCGGACGGCCAGAACAACATAAGTGGGTAGAGAGCAAGGCACGCGAGGCCAGCCAACACTAGAACGACGCGCAAATACCTGAGGCGATCGACTACGGTCATGGCGGACTCCTCTTTGGGCCTGACTCTAAATTGAACTCAAGTGGGGTGATAACACCCTCACGGGCTTGGTAGATAACTTCCTCGTTGGGTCGTCTAGCCTGACTAGCCCGGGCGTTGTGACAGTCGGGTAACCGATGAAAATGGACGCAAAGCCCAATCTACTCAATTAATTCCGGCGGTAGACCAAGCATAGCTACTCATTAGCTATCGCTACGTCCATGCCTTTTATTGCTCAAAGTGAGCGCGCGCCCGTCCATTCAACAGAATTTGCGGGCGCTTGTTTCACGTGTCTACGAAATCAAGGGCGATTCAAAAAGCCTTGCTCTAGAATGCCCCAGATGAGCGTGGAACGCTTGTCTAGTATTCACTCAAAGGATGAACACGATGGGCCGCACCGACCATATCTGCCAGATGGCTATCTATAACGATTGGATGAACGCAAAGGTTTATGAGGCGGCCAGAAGTCTGACAGATGAAGAGCTGTCAGTGGATAGGAAAGCATTCTTTGGTTCTATTCTCGGGACGTTGAATCACCTGGTGGCCGGGGACACTATCTGGCTAAAGCGATTTGCCAGGCACCCGGCGAATTACTTGGCTCTGGAGCCGATTCGACAGCTCCCGGCCCCTAAAAGCCTCGACCAGTTACTGCTCTCAAATATCCGAGAACTTTCGGCACATCGCGTTTGGCTCGATCAGGTGATTGTCGAGTGGTCTCGCTCGATTACAGAGGCGGATTTAGATTACACCCTCAATTACACAAGCATGAAAGGAACCCCCGCTGACAGGAGCTTTTATGGCTTGGTCATGCATTTCTTCAACCACCAGACTCATCACCGAGGCCAAGTTACTACTCTGCTGTCACAAGCGGGTGTCGACGTAGGCGATACTGATCTGGTCCTCCTCATTCCTTCCGAGTCCCGCGCATAATCTAAAAACCAGCGCTAGACCGGGATTTTCATGTCATAGGTTAGGCCTGATAGATCACCCCCCAAAAAACCGCTCGATCCTTCACCGTTCGGGTGGTTTTTTGTATCGCCAGTTTTGGCCTTGTTAACAAACTGCGAATAGAAGATTGTGACTACATTCTGCCCCGAAACATCCATCAGCTTTGCCACCGGATCTGCCGAGTCTCCGACCGCACCACCATCCAGATGCCGACCCCGGACACTGCCATGCCCGACACCATTTGCCATGACAACGGTTCGTTGAACATGGCCCAGGCCCACAGCATCGTGACGGGTGGGCACAGGTACAAGACGCTGGCCACTCGTGTGGCTGTCGCCCGGCGCAGGCAGACCCAATAAAGCCCGTAGCCGCCTAACGTAGACAATCCCACGGTCCACAGTACGCTCAGCGCAAACCCCATGCTGGGTATCGGCGCCAGGCTACCTTGCGTGCCCTCGATCAGGGCGAATGCAAAACTCGACACGCAGCATTGCAGCCACAGGTTGGGCAGTAGGTCCAGCGATTCAGAGGCATGCAGATGCTTCTGCCAGAGTGTTGCGACGGCGAGCGAAAGGGTGCCGAGCACCGGCAGGCCATACGCCCAGAGGGGCGCGTTACCCCAGGCCAACGCGCCAAGCGTCACCACCACAACGCCAACCAGGCCGATGCCCAGCCCAACCCAGACTTGCCAGGCCAGTTTTTGCCCCAGCACGCCAGCCGCCAGCAAGGCGACGGCCATCGGTAGCAGGTTGGCGAACACCGCAGCAAGACCTGCCGGTACACCCAGGGCGATGCCTTGAATGACGCCGGCCAGATAGCCGGCCATGGCCAGAAGACCGATGCCGGCGTTTTTCAGTAACACGGCAGGGGAGGTTTGCCGTAACTGCCTGGCGACGAAAGGAAACAGGATCAGCGTGACCACGACGCAGCGCCAAAACACCACCAACAAGGCGGGCGCATAATCCATCGAGAATCGCGCGCCGACGAACCCGGAACTCCAGGTCAGAATCAATGCCGCCTCGAGCAGTGGCAGCGGCATCTTCTGGCGCCAGTGGGAGGTGACTTGCGGCTGACAGGAGATCGGTGTGGGCTGGTTCATTGCCACAGGCTATGAAATCGGCCTAATCTAATAAATCAAAATAAAATGCAGCAGTCATTCACGAAGATTAAATCATGACGGCGATACTCGATATCGAGCTGGTACGTACATTTCATGCGGTGGCGCGGATTGGTAAATTCAGTGCGGCGGCCGAGCAGCTGCATAAAAGCCCGGCGGCGGTGAGCGTGCATATCCAGCGGCTTGAAGCGGTGGCCGGCGGCCGCTTGCTGAATCGCGATAATCAATCTGTGTCCCTGACCGCACTGGGCAAGCGTTTGCTCGTGTCGACGACAGAACTGCTGAGCACCCATGACCGGGTGCTGGCCGACCTGCATGGGAACCATCTGGCAGGGCGCATTACCCTGGGTGTACCCGACGAATACGCCGCCCATGTCATCCGCGACATCTTGCCGACCTTCACCGCCGCCTGGCCCAACGTGGTGCTGGAGCTGAAGACAGCCCCCAGTGACTCGCTGCGTGACCAGGTCCAGCGTGGAAAGCTTCAGGCCGCGGTGATTGCCCAAGCCAAGGGGCAACTGACTGCGCAGGCGCAATTTCTCGTCGCCACCACGCCGGTCTGGGTGGGACCTGCGAACAAGTCTCTGGCCTTGATGGATCCGCTGCCGCTGGCCGTGCATGCGGCGCAATGCCCTTATCGGCAAGCCATGGTGGCGTCACTCAAACAAAGCGGCCGACGGTTGCGCGTGGTGCTGGACAGTCCGTCCAACCAGGCCGTCAGCGCCTGCGTGGAGGTCGGGTTGGCGATCAGTCTGATAGACCGCGCACGGGTGACGGAAAACATGCAGATTCTCGACGGTTTGCCCGCCATACCAGAGCATGAGGTCGTATTTATCCGATCGCCGTCGTCAGATGCGGATGAAGCGGTGGATTTGCTCTCCCAAGCCATGCAGCAGCACTTTCGGCTCTAGTCGGTGAGCACGCGAAACCGGCTGGATCAATCAGGTCCTGCTCAATGGCATAGTGAGCAAAGCTGCACTACCGTGTAGGTGTAAGCCCTCGTGCCGCAGTCCTATTCTGGTTGAGAGGTGGGTTTCATGAACAACATCATCTACATCGTCGGGTTAGTGGTGGTCGTCGTGGTGATCCTGTCGTTCCTCGGCTTTGCATAGGTTTCAATGCCTGCACTCCGCCAACACCACCTGGCAGGTGTTCGGCGTGCCACCGGATCGACCGGCATAGCGGATGCAATTATCCAGGGATTTTTTGCGCGCCATGCTCAAGGTGGTGCCCCAGGCCAGACCGCCCTCACCGGCGGTGGGGAGCGCTTTGGCATAGCAGGCCGAGCCGACACTTGCGGCCGAATAACGAGCTGTAGCGGCTTTACCTGCGCATCCTGCGATCAGTGCCAGGCTGATGGCGAGCAGGGAGGGTATGACCCATGACGAGCATGGGCGCGCTGTTTCAACGATCATCCCGTTTCCCCTGTATCAAGAGGCTGGAGGCGTGTTTTTGCGGTCGTGCTCCATTCAGATTAGACCGTGTTGGGCCTGGCCTCGTATCGGCAGCGAGTTTCNGTATCGGCAGCGAGTTTCAGGGAATAACCCGGGATCGCTCGTTAACGCCGCAGCTTTTGCTAGATTTCGGCCTCACTCCAGACCCCGCTGAGCGGGCCGCCCGGCAAACCCTCATTGGCGCGCGCGAGCGGGAAAAGCACCGATACAAATCCGGCATCACGCACTAACCGCACGCCGGTATCCAGCGCCTTGCGCCCGACATCGTCGATTGCTCGGAATAATCATCCGAAACGCCTAGTTGGTCAGTGAAACGGCTATATCAAACGCGTTAATGGGCACGTAGATCAACAGATACTGCTGATCCGCCAGGGCCACGCCCATGTCCAGCGCCTTGCGCCCGACATCTGCGTCACGGCCGCCGAATGGATTACTGGTGCTGAATATCACTTTGCCGTCCAGTTTGCCCTTCAACTGTTCGGACAGCGCCGGCATGGCGCCATAGGGAACACTCAACACGATCACATCGCCCCAGGCCGCGGCCTCGGTGACCGAGCCGGCCCGCGCGTTGGGGCCGGCCTCCTTGACCAGGTCCGCCAGCGCCTCGGGGTGGCGTGATGAAAACATCACCGAGTGCCCGGCCTTAACCCAGAGCGTGCCAAGCGTACCGCCGACCTTGCCGGCGCCGATCACGCCGATCTTGAGGGTGTCTGCCATCGCCTGGCTGGTGCACAGAACCAGGCCGGCGAGCATCAGAGAGAAGGTTCTGGACATGCACTGGGCTCCTCGGTTGGACAGCGGTCTTGGAATCACCGTAGTTGAGCTTACGTCTAAACGAAAGCTGCCGAGGGAGGCGGCGGACGAGCAGGGGTATTTGATGAGCGGCGTGAGGCGTGTTCAGCAAGGGAAGCTATTGTCTATGTGTTCGCCTCGCCAGTTGCCGTCCAACCAGCTCGTCCCTGAGGCGGCTGGCGAGGTGGACCCTCCTGGCCGATTGCTGCCTTTTGATTTCGCTTGTACTGGACTGGACAGCTGCCATGCCGACTCTCGCCAACTGCGAAGATAGTCTATTCACCCCCCGACATCGTCGATTGCTCGGAATAATCATCCGAAACGCCTAGTTGGTCAGTGAAACGGCTATATCAAACGCGTTAATGGGCACGTAGATCAACGTTATTATCGAATACGCTTTTCGCGATTTGGCACTGAATGCGCAGACAGGAAGAATAATCATCAGGACATCCAGGGCGCCCCAAAGCGCTACCGGCGATACTTGAAAGAAAATGATATTCACGAAGAGCCCGAGCACAAGAAAAGTCGACAGGGATAGAAGTGCGTAGCGGCCATCCTGTTCGAAGTAAATGCGAAGCCCGTTTTGCTCGTCCTCACTTCGACTGGGAAGCAATAACGCGGAAGAGACGAAAAGCGAAAGCGCCAACAGAACGAGCAGTAGAAATTCCGCAAACGAAAAGGTCACTTTTATCGAAGGCAGTTGGTTGACGGCCCACCAGAACTCCAGCTGTGTCGTAAAAAGCATGATGGCCCAGACCAGCGCGACCCAATCAGGCGCAGCGGCGCGGCGGATGCGGAACACCGTCAACACACCCAGAAGAAGGCGAGTGACGGAGAGCCCCAATATCATCGAGAGTACCGTGGCAACGATTGGGAAGTTGCTCATAAAACCTCCTGTAACTTACGGTACCGACACGCAGGATCGATCACTCTATTGCGAGCCCACTAACNACTGTGCGCCAACGCCGCCAATTGCTCGGTATCCACGCGAACAAAAACGGAGTCGCCAACCGCCGTGAGCACGTCCCCGGCATAGACCTCGCAGATCACACGGGTTTTGCGCCCGACATCGCCTTCCACTTTTGCACGCAGGGTCAGCGGTACACCCATCGGGGTCGGCTTGATGAACTTGATGCCCAGGTTGCCGGTGACGCAATTGATTCGGGGCAGGCTGGCAATTTCGCGGTTTTCCGCACGGTAGTGATAAGCCATCGCCGTCCAATTGGAATGACAGTCCACCAGCATCGCGAGCAACCCGCCGTACACCAAGTCCGGCCAGCCGCAATACATGGGATCAGGCAAGTGCTCGGCGATCACATGCACGCCGTCCTCGTCCCAGAAACTCTTGATGTGAAGGCCGTGCGGATTGCTGCTGCCGCAGCCATAACAAACGCCTTCAGGTGCGGCGGTGTCTTGCAGGGAGGTGTCGAGACTGGACATAACGGGGGTTCCTCAAACTGTGGACCAAAACTGCCGAATTTTAACGCTGCAATCGGAGCGCGGTCACTTGGGAAATCCGTCAGCGTTCCCTGACAACCGCCGTGCTGTTACGCAAGGTCAACTTGAACGGCAACACCACATGCCGTTGTGTGATCGGTTTCTTCTCGATCAGCGCGATCAACATCTCGACGGCTTTCTGACCGAACGTTTCGGCAGGTTGCGAGATGGTTGTCAGCGGTGGATCGCAGTACGCCGCGAACGGGATGTCATCGAAGCCCACCAATGAAATGTCCTCCGGGACGCGCAAGCCCTGTTGTTTGATGCGTTTCAACGCACCGATGGCCATTTCATCGTTTTCGCAAAACAACGCCGTGGGACGGTCAGGCAATTTCAGCATCACGGCGGCGCCGTCATGACCGGCCTTCAGACTGAAATCGCCGTGGCAGATCAGCGCGGCATCCGACGTGATACCGGCCTGTTGCAAGGCGTCCTGATAACCGGCCACGCGATCGCGGGTCAACGGGCTGCTTTTCGGGCCTTTGATCAGGCCGATCCGGCGGTGTCCCAACTCGATCAAATGTTCGGTCATGGCCTTGGCAGCCGCGCGGTTGTCGAGGCTGATGGTGGGATGACGACCGCCCTGAATCACTTCGCAGGCATTGACGATCGGCGGTAAGTCGGCGCTGGGGGAGGGCGCTTCAAAAGGGTCATAGGCGCGCAACTGAATGACGCCATCAGCCTGATGGGCGTAGACCAATTCGGCAAATTCCCGTTCCACTTCCTCGCGGCCCTGGGTGTCGCACAGCAACAGCCGATACCCGGCGAGCTGGGCGGCCTGTTGCGCGCCGCTGATCACCTTGGCGAAAAAAGTGTTGGCGATGGTCGGCACCAGAATCACCAGGTTGCCGGTTCTGCGCGAGCGAAATTGCACCGCCATCTGGTTCGGTCGATAACCGGCTTTTTCCACGGCGGCGTTGACCTTGTCGCGCGTGTCGGGGAGTACCCGCTCAGGCGACTTCAGCGTCCTGGACACCGTGGCGACGGAGACGCCGGCCAGCCTGGCTACTTCGCGGATATTGGACAAGACCACCTCGTTATCGAACTGTGCAGCGGCGAGCTTAGCGCAGGTCAGCGCCACCCCGAAATGTTCCTGGCGATTCATTTCGGGTTTGACACCTCATAAAACAGGGCCTAAATTTCCGTCACGATGTAACCGGTTACATCGGCTTTCGGATGCATTCCTGTAAAGCCGCCGGAAACCGCCTCAAACAGAGAAGCGTTGCGATGAGTGTTGCCGTGCAAAAAATAAGAATGGGCTTTGTTGGTGGTGGGGAGGGCGCTTTCATCGGTCAAGCCCACCGTCAGGCCGCCGGGCTCGATGGCCGTTTTGAGTTGGTGTGTGGCGCGTTCAGTCGCGACGCCCGCAACAATCAGGACACCGGCGCCGCGCTGGGATTGTGCGCTTCCCGTTGCTACAGCGACTGGCGGCAGATGCTGGAGGCCGAGCGTGCACTGCCGGCCGATCAGCGTATGGAGCTGCTGATCATTGTCACCCCCAATCACCTGCACGCGCCGATTGCCAGCCAGGCGCTGAGTGCGGGGTTTCATGTGTTCAGTGAGAAACCGGCGGCGTTGAATCTGGCCGAGTTGCTGCCGCTCAAGGCTGTGCTTGAACGCAGCGATCGCCTCTATGGCCTGGCCCATACGTACCTGGGCAATCCGATGGTCTGGCAGGCGCGGCAGATGGTTCGCGACGGCGTGATCGGCACCGTGCGCAAGGTGATTGTCGAGTACCCCCAGGGCTGGCTGAGCGAGGATGTGGCGGGGCAGGGCAACAAGCAGGCCGGCTGGCGCGACCAGCCTGAGCAGTCCGGGTTGGGCGGCTGCATCGGCGATATCGGTACCCATGCCTTTTCATTGGCCGAATTCGTGGCGGACCAGTCCATCCAGCACCTGTGCGCGATGTTGAATACCCACGTTGCCAGCCGGCAACTGGACGACGACGCCGCGATGCTGTTCAAGATGGCCGACGGCGCGAGTGGTGTGTTGATTGCCAGCCAGGTCTGCGCGGGTGAAGAAAACCCGTTGAAGATCCGCATCTACGGTGACAAGGGCGGCCTGGAATGGCGTCAGGAAGAACCGTCGAGCCTGATCCATCGGTCCCTTGACCAACCGATGCGCGTGCTGCGTTCCGGTGTCGGCCAACCCTGGTTGTGCGACGCCGCGATCCGGCGCATGCGTCTGCCGGCCGGGCATCCCGAAGGCTATCTGGAAGCCATGGCCAACCTCTATGGCGATTTCGCCACGGCGATTCGCAGCAACGTCGATGGCAACGCGGCCCCGGGCGTGCCCGGCATCGACGTCGGACTGCGCGGCATGGCCTTCATCGAAACCGTGATTGCCAGTCATCGTGGCGACACGAAATGGACCGAACTGGTCTGCCCTCAATGAACCCGGAGCACTCGCCCGTGAACCCTACTTCTCAAGCAGGCCTGCGCGGCCCGGGGATCTTCCTCGCGCAGTTCATGTCCGCCGAAGCGCCCTTCGACACCCTGGCCAATATTGCCGAGTGGGCGGCGTCCCAAGGCTACAAGGCGATCCAGTTGCCAACCCTGGGCACGCAATACATCGACCTGGCCCGCGCCGCCGAAAGCCAGGAATACTGCGACGAATTGAAGGCTGTCTGCGCTAAAGCGGGCGTCGAGATCAGCGAGTTGTCGACGCACCTGCAAGGTCAACTGGTGGCGGTGCATCCGGCGTTCGACGCCCTGTTCGATGACTTTGCCCCTACGCACCTGCGCGGCCAGCCGCAGGCGCGCACCGAATGGGCCATCGAGCAGTTGAAGCTCGCAGCCCGGGCCAGCCAGCGTCTGGGGTTGAAGGCTCACGCCACCTTTTCCGGTGCGCTGCTGTGGCCGTATGTCTACCCCTGGCCGCAACGCCCAAGCGGGTTGGTCGAACAGGGCTTTGCCGAACTGGCGAAACGCTGGTTGCCGATTCTTGATTGCTTCGAGGAGGCCGGTGTCGACCTGTGCTACGAAATCCACCCCGGTGAAGACCTGCACGACGGCGCCTCGTTCGAGCGTTTTCTCGAGGCGGTAGATCACCATCCACGCGCCGCGATTTTGTATGACCCCAGCCATCTGCTGCTCCAGCAAATGGACTACCTGGGTTTCATCGATCGCTACCACGCGCGCATCCGCATGTTCCACGTCAAAGACGCCGAGTTCCGGCCCGATGCACGCTCGGGCGTCTACGGCGGTTACCAGGGCTGGGTCGAGCGGCCGGGGCGTTTCCGTTCCCTGGGCGATGGCCAGATCGACTTCAAATCGATCTTCAGCAAACTGACCCAATACGACTTCAGCGGTTGGGCCGTGCTTGAGTGGGAGTGTTGCCTCAAGGACTCCGCCCAGGGTGCCGCAGAAGGGGCGGCGTTCATCGCGCAGCACATGATCACCAAGACGCAGAAGGCCTTCGACGATTTCGCCAGCGTGCAATCCGACGAAGGTTTCAATCGACGATTGCTGGGGTTGCCCGAGGCCTGATCACGACGTTTTTCGTTCCTCTCTCCAACAACAAAAACAATAAGACGGTGACTGTTATGTCCACGATGACCGCGCGCCTGAGCGCCATGATGTTCCTGCAATTCTTTATCTGGGGCGGATGGTTCGTCACCCTCGGTACGTTCCTCGCCAGTAACCTGGGCGCCAGCGGCGGGCAGATCGGCATGGCGTTCTCGACCCAGTCCTGGGGCGCGATCATCGCGCCCTTTGTGATCGGCTTGATCGCCGACCGTTTCTTCAACGCCGAGCGCATCCTCGCGGTGCTGCACCTGGTGGGCGCCGTGTTGCTGTATCAGCTGTATCGAGCGCCGGACTTCAGTACGTTTTACCCGTATGTGCTGGCGTACATGATGGTGTACATGCCGACCCTGGCATTGGTGAATTCAGTGGCGTTCCGGCAGATGAGCGACCCGGCACTTGAGTTCTCCCGCATCCGCGTGTGGGGCACCCTCGGCTGGATCGCGGCCGGTGTGGTGATCAGCTTTGTGTTTGCCTGGGATTCCCAGGCCCTGATTTCGTCAGGCGGGCTGCGCAACACCTTTCTGATGTCGGCGATTGCCTCTCTGGTGCTCGGCCTCTACAGCTTCACCTTGCCGCGCACCGCGCCACGGAAGCCTGAGGTGGGCCGCAGCGGCCTCAAGCAAATGCTCGGGCTGGACGCATTGAGTTTGCTGAAGGACCGCAGTTACCTGGTGTTCTTCATCGCCTCCATTCTGATCTGCATTCCGCTGGCGTTTTATTACCAGAATGCCAATCCGTTTCTGGCGGAGATTGGCGTGACCAACCCGACGGCGAAAATGGCCATCGGGCAGGTTTCCGAAGTGCTGTTCATGCTGCTTCTGCCGCTGTTCATTCAGCGCTTCGGGATCAAGATTGCGCTCTTGGTGGGGATGTTGGCGTGGGCCTTGCGGTATTTGCTGTTCGCCTACGGTAATAATGGCGACCTGGCGTTCATGCTGTTTACTGGCATTGCCTTACACGGTATCTGCTACGACTTCTTCTTCGTGTCCGGCCAGATTTACACCGACGCCAAGGCACCGGAGCGTTTCAGAAGCTCGGCCCAAGGGCTCATTACTTTGGCGACCTACGGCCTGGGCATGCTGATCGGGTTCTGGGTCGCAGGGCAGGTGACCGACCACTATGCGCTGTCGGGCAGCCATGACTGGAAGCACATCTGGTTGTTTCCGGCGGGGTTCGCCCTGGCGATCTTTTTCTGCTTTGCGTTGGCGTTCAAGGGGCGGCAGGCCGCGGTTGTTCAAACGACCGTCTGAACAGCCCCTTGCCCGCATTCGGCTACCAACAGCAACGACTGCGGCACCGGACTTTGCGGGTGCTGCGGCTCTTGCAGAACGGCCAGCCGAAAGCCGGCGATGTCCAGCGCATTCAGCCAGCTGGACAAGGTGCGGAAGTACCATGGCATGGGCTGCCACTGGCCCTTGAACCCGGCAAAGGTTTCTTCCCGCCAGCCATCCTGATAGTCGCCCGCCGCGACAGCCCACGGGTGCAGTGTCTGAATCACCAGCGCACCACCAGGGCCGAGCAGGGCGTTCATGGCGGCGAGCAGGGGGATGATGTCCTGGTGCAGCAAGGCGAAGTTGGCGCAGATCAGGTCGTAATCGCGGCCGATGTCCACCTTCGCCTCCACCAACTCGTCATAGCTCGCCACATGCACCTGCAACGACCCCGACGCCCGTGCCGCCTCGACCAGCGTCGCATCGCCATCTACTCCGACCGCCGTGATGCCCCGTTGAGCCAGCGCGCGCAACAACCAGCCTTCGCCGCAACCCAGGTCGAGCACGCGCTCGGGTTGGCGGCCCAGCACTGCCAACAGGATGGCCTGGTCGGTCACCGTGAGGCGGCTTTCGATGGCACCGCTGCGGATGGCTTCGATCCAGGCGTGGGCGTTATGGTGCCAGCTGTCGAGGAGGGTGGATTCGGAGGCGGCCATGTCGGTGTCTGGCGTTGTGGGTTGGATAGAAGGATAGGACAAGTATCAAGGTTGGCTGATTTCTCAGGGAGGCCCGCCAGTCAGGATCAGCTTTGGCAGAACCGAATGCGGTTGCCGAATGGGTCATGGACTTCCAGCACTTGCCCCCAGCCTTGCTGAACGATATCAGGCCGTCCGTATCCGTAACGTTTGCCCTGTAGTTCGTCGCGCAGCATTTCGATATTGTGCATCGGGACAAATATCGTCGATCCCGGGCTCGCATCGCCATGATGTTCGGAAAGGTGGAGCTGCAGACCGTTTCGGCTGATGCCCAGGTACAGCGGCAGATCTGCTTCGAACCGATGCTCGAATTCGACGCTGAAGCCTAGAAAATCAAGGTAGAACTCGCGCGCCTTGGTTTCGTCAAACATCCGCAATATCGGGATGGCTTTATCGAAGGTAATGGCGGGTTGGTCAGGTTCCTGGGAAAGCATCGCAGACGCGGTGTTCCAGTCCTTGTAGCCCAGTTGATGCGCGACCAGTTCAAGCGCGGTTGAGTGAGACGCCTCTTGATGGCGCGCCTCAAGCGAGGCACGCAGCCTCTTGGCCATCTGCTTGGCTTGTTCGATTGAAAACATCGTTCCTCCTGTAGCCAAGGCATTCTGGTGCTCGCGTTGCCAAACCTCGGCTCTCAAGAGATACGACAGGATTTGGGGGGAGAAGCAATGCTTTCACCTTTCCCTTCGGGAGCGAGCGGCGGGCAGCATCGGCCCGGGCTGATGATACACAGCGGTCAATGAGTGCGGAAGTCAGGAGCAGGCGAAACGAGAGCGTTGGCCTATTCGTTAGAAAGCACAACACCGGCGCAAGGCCGGTGTTGTGTTTTCNCGGTGTTGTGTTTTCTTCGTGGTGTACACCTCGGGTAGGAGAGAGCAGCGCTACCCGACCGTGTGCCTTAGAAGCGGTACTTCGCCGAAGCCGTAATGCTGCGCGGTGCACCGTATGTCAGGGCGCCGTAGGCATCGAAGATGTCAAAGTACTTCTGGTCGGTGACGTTGTTGGCATTCACCTGGCCCGAGAGGTTTTCCGTGAACTCGTAGCGAGCCATCAGGTTGACCAGCGCATAGGCATCCTGCTGGATTTTCTCGGAATTGCCGGCCGGGTTGAGGGCGTAGGTGTAGATCGAATCCTGCCAGTTAACCCCGCCGCCGATGGTCAGCTTGTTGAAAGCCCCTGGCAGGCGGTAGGTGGTAAAGGTGCGCAGCAACTTGGTCGGGTACAGCGTGTTGACGTCGTCGCCTTTGGCATCTTCGGCTGTGAACTGGGTGTAACCCACCGATGCATTCCAGTCCGTTGCGAGCTCGCCGGAAACTTCCAGCTCGAAACCCTTGCTGGTCGCGCCTTCACTTGCCTCGTAGGCGAAGCCGCCGACCGGGTTTGAAGGATCGATCAGCACGCCAGTGTTCTGGCCCAGATTGTCTTGTTTGATCTGGAAAACCGCCGCGGAGGCGTTCAAGCGGCCACCGAAGTACTCACCCTTCAGGCCCAATTCAGTGCTCTCGCCAACGATCGGTTCCAGTTCCTGGCCACTGCGGTCGCGTACCGATTGTGGCAGGAAGATTTCTGTGTAGCTGGCATAAGCCGAAAGGTTGTCGGTGAGGTCGTAGACAATACCTGCATAGGGTGTCAGCTCATGATCGACATCGATCTTGCTCACTTCCGAGAAGACGTCATCACTGGTCTTCTCGTACCAGCTTTCACGCGCGCCAAGGATCACTTTCAAATCGTCGGTCACATTCAGGCGGGTTGCCGCGTACAGGCCCTTCTGGCGGGTCTCGCTGTAACCGTAGTCGGTCCTCGGGCCCCATACCGGTTCTGCGAAATTACCGTTGTAGGAATCGAAATCGGCGACACCGCCAAAGCCTGTTTGCGCGTCACGTGAGTCGACGTTGAACTTCTGCTTGCTGTCCACATAACCGAAGGCCAATTCGTGCTCGCGACCCAGGAACGAGAACGGGCCATTGAAGCGGATACCGTAGTCATCCTGGGTGGTCTCGGTCTTGTAGGTCGCCGGGAACGAAGACATCGCGGAGCTGCCGTTCCTGCCTGGATTGCCGGACAGGTACAGCAGGGAAGAGTCGCCGGTGCGCTCGCCACGGTTGTAGCTCAGATTGACTTGCCAGTCGTTGGCAAAGGTGTGATCAAGATTGACGAAGTAGGTCTCGTAGGTCGTGTCCCACTTGCTCCATTTGGCGGAAGTTGACTTCGAGCGGCTCCAGTTGGTGCGGCCGCCGTCTGCGTACCAGACTGGCAGGCCACCCCACATCGGCGAGTCGGCGTTGCTTTCTTGCCGGCTCAAGCCGAACCAGAGCGTGGTGTCGGGCGTCAGGTCGATATCCATCGTGCCGTAGAGGGTCTGGCGCTTGTTCGAGTTCATGTCGATCCACGTGTCGCCCTCGTTGGTCTCCCCGACCAGCCGCGCGCGAACGGTGCCTTCCTCGTTCAGCGCCGTGGACACATCAGCCTCGACGCCGTAGGTGTCCCAGGTGCCGGCGCTCAGTTCTACAGAACCCTTCAGGTCTTTACTGTTGGCGCGCTTGCGCACCATGTTGATGGACGCGGATGGATCGCCGGCACCGGTCATCAGACCGTTGGCTCCGCGTACTACTTCAACGCGGTCATACATGGCCAGGCTGCTGAAAATTTCCCCCGAGCTCCATGGTTGCTCGTAGATGGTGGGCACGCCATCGATCATCAGCGAGTTGAGCTCAAAACCTCGGGCGTTGAACTGCGCCCGGCTGGTCTCGTAGCGGTTGACCGACACACCGGTGGCATTGTTGACCACGTCGAGGATCGTATGCAGATCCTGGTCCTGTATGCGTTGCTGAGTGATGACGCTGACCGACTGGGGCGTCTCCCGCAGCGACATGCTCAACGGCGTGGCCGTGCGTGCAGCTTCAGTCGTGTAGGAGTTGGTGTCTTCGGTGACGGCGTTGCGTTCGCGAATGGCCGTCTCCGTGATCGCGATAGGGGCCAAGGTCACAGAGCTTCCAGTCTTCGTCTGCTCAGTCTGTTCCGCCGCCTGCACGATGGGCGCAGTGATGGCGATACCGGCTGCCAGCATGTGCACTGCGAGCGCCAGGGGGCGCAAGGTCGAAGGCAAGCGCGGCGTCACGGAGGCTTGTGAACACAGGGAGATTGGGGCGGTCATGCGGACACTCATTTGATTTTGCTGTTATTGAGAATCCGTATCATACGCAATAGAAATTGATTCTGGAATAGGATTTATACTCATTTGAGATCTGTTATCAAATGTGATGCGTCCAGCGTATTGCCGTGCACGCCTGGAGGGGGCGACGCTGATCGTAGACTCAGGCTGATCGGACTGCCGTCGGAGAATGTCGGAGGCAGCAATCGATCCGAGGCAGAATCACCCCGGACCGATACGCGGCCCAAAAAGCGGCGACGTGTTTAGCACGTCAAGGCTGGCGAGACTCGCCTGTCGGGCTGCTCAAGTACATGGCCGTCACACCAACGCGCGAGAACACCAGCCACACAAACAGCAGCACACTGCAACCGATGAGGAGGGAGGCGACGCCTATCAGCGGCTCGACTGACGGGAAGCCCTTGAGTCGCAGCGTCAGTGCGCCGAGCATCACCGGGACGCCAACGTTGTACGCCCAGAATTGCGCTGCAGCCACGCGCCCTTCGGTGATGGACGGGTGGGCGGTGCCGATAATGCCGAACAGGGCCATCGACACCCATCCCAACAGATTGACATGGGCATGTACCGCGAAGAGCGAATGATCGCCGGAAGCGCCCATTGCCACGCCCAGCGTCACGCCAATGGCAAAGTAGAGGGCAGCGAGCCGAAACCAGGTCCGCGAACAGGGTGTGTGATTCATGGCATTCACCTCATGCGCCCAGAGGCGCGTTCAGTTACTGAAACAATTGATGTGAAGTCGTCGCGCGGTCGTGCGGGCGACCTCTTGTTGGTTGGATATCGAGTGTCTATTATGAGACTCGTGTCTCACGACAAGACAGGATCTCATTTACTCCATGACAAATTCGAAGTCAAGCCCGTCCAGCGGTAACGGCGATCAGGGCCGCGACAACCAGAAGCGCCGAACGCGCCAGGCGCTGATCGATGCCGCCATCGCCTTGCGCGACGAGGGCCATAACCCGACGGTTGCGCAAGTGGCCGAGCGCGCGATGGTGTCGCGCGCCACGGCGTATCGCTACTTTCCGTCGACGGAGGCGTTGATCAGCGAGACGGCGGCAGACCGTGACATGACGCCGCTGGAGCAGATCTGGCGGCCCGGGGACGATCCGGTCAAGGGCATCGGTCTGGCGGCGAACGCGCTGAACAAGCTCTTGATCGACGACGAGATCGGCCTGCACGTGATGGAGCGTTCGTTCATGACGGTGTGGCTCGAAAACGAATCCCGTGAGGCACCCCTGCGGCCGGGCCGACGCATGAGCTACATCGAGCCGATTGTCGACTCGCTGAAGGACGTGCTTTCACCCCGGGCGCGAAAGCGATTGAAGCAGGCGCTGTCGATCGTCATGGGCACCGAGGCGTTGATCGCCGTGCGCGATATCAGTCGCGCGAGCGTCGAAGAGTCACTCGACGCCGCCGCCTGGGCGGCTCGGGCACTGGTGCGTCAGGCACTGGCGGAGGAGGAAGAGGCACGACGAAAACGCAATACGACGAGCTCGCGGTCTTCTGCTCCGTGACACCGAATATCCCTAAACTGCCTGTGACCCTGGCCGATACCTATCAAACGCAAAGATGGCCAATGCTCGCAGGCCAATCGCAGACCCCAACCATTTTTCGCGACACCCTCCAAGGACGGTACTTTGAATCACGTCAACACCCACACGCCTCAAATATTCACCACCGTGTCGCCATTGGTTTGGTTGTCGGTTCTGGCAAGCGTCTTCATCGCCGGGTGTTCCAGTTCGCCCCCACCGGTCAGCCCGATCGACCGCGACCCTTGCCTGGATGACGGCCCAGTCCACAGCGCGGCCTACGATACGTGTGTGCAAGATCGGGAATTCGACAAAGCCTTGGCATACAAAGCACTTTTCGAAGATCTCGGGCCCTCTTTCCGGCAACATACACCCAAAACGCCGATGCTTTCATCGCTAGGGCACAGGCCGCCTTGGCACCGACCGGGCCATACCCTGTCGAGTTGAGCGCAGGCAAAGAGCCCGCGTGGCGCGCCGACGAGCTCACGGGAGATAACCTGCATCGGGAAATCCGGATCACGCCAAAACGGTGCGTGGAGTGATGTAAACCTGGGTACAAATCGGTGGTCAGGCCCGCCCATCACGACAATGGGCAGGCCCGTGCAACGCAGCTTTCAGCGCAAGGTGCGGAAGGCTNNGTTTAGACGCTTCAAGCCTCGCTGATCTTGCTGACGCTGGTGACCTGACCATTCCAGACCATCTCGTAATGCGCTGTTTGAATGATTGATAAAACCGGCTTGGGCGTCATCAGCGCCCAGCAATAACTGCCTTGCATACGCACCGAGTGGTAACGAATCCCTGGACAGCGCGCCTCTTTTACGGACCTGCCCAAGCGCCGCGAGTGCGTGTAGTCGTCAGGGTCATAAACCGGATCAGTCAGCGCAATGGCGGCAGCGTCTTTCATTGCCGCATCCACGAAGGCGCAGGACAACCCCCGAAACACAAACCGCTCATAATTGAGGCTCGGCACATTTGACCAATAAAGACTCTGGTGATGCCGCACCTCGGCCAGCGCCGTGTCCATGGAGTCCGCCAGGTACAACACCCCAAAACTGCCATCGCTGAACCGCGAACCCGACGGGTTGACGTGGGTAAACGGCGCCGTCGCATAAGAGCAGCCAGGGATGCCGAACGGGATTTGATCCCGGGCAATCAACTCAAGATGACCCACTTCATTCTTCAGCCGGGGATTGGTCAGCGCCTGAATCTGATACAGCACCTCAAACTCGTCCGCATCCGCCACGTCATCAAACATCGCAATCGGTGGAAACTTCGAATTGACCAGTCGATAAGCCTGCAGCTGTTCGCCAGCCAGTTCTGCCAGTTCGCTCACCGTCACCATTGCGCACCACGCAGCACGTCAATGCGCTTGAAGGTTTCATACAAGGAAATCATGTCGCCCTGAGCCATGATCTCCAGCGGACTGCGCCCATTGAAAAACTCGTTGTGGTTGGCCATCGACGGAAAGCCGTAGACGTTATCAGGGTTATCGAAGACCAGGCGCAGTGCCGCGTGAATATTGACGACGAAACTGATGCGTTGCATCTGGTCTGAATCCAGCGCCACGGACCACGAAGGATCGCGCTGCCGGGCGCGGGTGTAGGTGCTGCGGGAGATGCGCAGGATGCGACAGGCCTGATCGCTGGTGGCGCTCCACTTTTCGAGGATGCCGACAGCGGCACGCAGGCCTGTTACGCATTGGCTTTTGGTGAACGCTTGTTCCTGTAGGGGGACTGCCATGTTCACAAATCTCCTCTTGAGTCTATGGATTCAAAGATAGGTTTATTGAATCTATAGAGCAAGGCTACCTGACCAATGGACATTGCAGTCGTTATCACTGACTCAATTGAGTGTGCGGTCTGGAGGAGGGGAGAACTGGCTCCTCAAAGCGACTAACTTTCAAGCGGGTATTCCCGCGTTTGTGGGCGGGTTATGGCTATTCAAATTTTTCGGTTTGTAATGAATCGGTTACAAGTCTTGCACTGGTCTGCGGCTCGGCAACGGCATTGGCCGATCCAGGTAATGGAAAGGGCCAGGGGAACGGCAAGGGAAACCCGCAAAACGGCCAGGCCCATGGCAACCAGGGAGGCCAGGCCGGCCAAGGCAAAAACTCCGGGGGCGGCGAATGGGGTCATGGCCCGAGTATCAATCACAACAGTATTCTGGGGATTGTCGGCGGCTATCGGGACTACTGGAGCCCCGGCCCTGCGTTACCACCGGGTATCCAAAAGAACCTCGCGCGCGGTAAGCCGCTGCCTCCCGGCATTGCCAAAAAACTGGATGGCCGCCTGGTTGGCAGGCTGCCTCATTACGACGGATACGAATGGCAGCAAGCGGGGACCGATTTGATCTTGGTGGCGCTGGCCACCGGGCTGATTTATGAAGTGTTGAACGGTGCGTTTGATTAACGCTTGAATCAGCGTTCAGCCTCGCTGTGCTATTCCTCCACGCTGATACCCGATCCGCCTGACTCGCCAGGAACATCCTTCAGCTTCGGCAATCCATCCTTGATCCGCAGCACCGTCTCTTGATAGTGCACGTGAACGCCCGGCGAGTACGCGAGATCCGGAATGACCGCGGCATACACGTCAATCAGCCCCATCTCGGGGTGGTCCGTAAAGAGGTGCCCGCCACACGTCTTGCACCATTTGCGGTAGCTGCGCGGTGTCTTGTTGTAGGTGCCGATGTTGTCGGCACCCCGAGTCACTTGCACCGCGTCGGGTTTCCACAGCGTGAAGGCATTGACCGGTCCTGCTGACCAATGCCGACACGACTCGCAATGGCAATAGCCCATTGCGGCCGGTTCGCCGCTGACGGTGAACTCGACTGCGCCGCAGAAACAACTGCCTTTGTACGACCGTTCAATGCTCATGGCATGACTCCTTTATCAATGGCCGATACAGCACGGATGCCTGTCTTCACTCGTCGATGTAGTGAACCGGTATCGCTGGCGAGCGCCGCACGTGCAGTTCGAAAATGTCAGGGCGCGCGTAATGCCCGGTGACGTCGAGCGCCCGTCGCGCCGGCGCCACGAGTGCGACGTCAATGTCCGCATACAGAATGCCGGCCTCCCGATGCAAGGGGCCGGCCACAACCCGGCCTTGAGGACTGACCACCACCGAGTCGCCATCGTTGATCCATTCGTCCGGATCCGCAAACAGTTGCATACGCGCTGGAAAGTCCTCGGGAATGTCACTGCCGCGCAGCGCGGTGCCGCTGCCGAGCACCCAACAGCGGCCTTCAAGTGCAATGTGCCGCATCGTGCTGATCCAGCCTTCGCCGGTGTCGTAGGTGGGCGCGATATAGATCTCCACCCCTTGGGCATACAGGGAATAGCGCGCCAGCGGCATGTAGTTTTCCCAGCAGATCAGCGCACCGACGCGGCCGACCGGTGTATCGACCGCACGCAACCCGGATGCATCACCGAAGCCATGCACCATGCGCTCCGGATTGGTCGGCATCAGCTTGCGATGGCGGTTGAGCACTGCGCCGTCCGCACCGATAACGACTACGCTGTTATAGAGCGTGCCGCCTCCCGTAGAGCGGTCGCATTCATTGATGCCGCACACAATCGTCACGGCGTGAACCCTGGCGGCTTCGCATAATTCGCCCAGATCACCGTTGGCGATATCGACCGCGTTGGCCAGCAGCCGCGTGTGCAACTGGCCCATGACAGCCCCGTCCTTGCCCGCCGCCAGTCGCCAGATCCACGACGGGTAACCGGGAATGAACGATTCGGGCAAAACGATCAGCGAGGCGCCTGCTGCCGCCGCCTCGGCGACCGATTGCACGGCCCGGGCGATCGTCGCGCTGCGATCGAGCAGCACGGGCGGGCGCTGAATGATGGCTACCTTGGTCATGGCGTTCTCCATTGGCTTTTGGCTTTCGAAGGCTTGAGCGTGCGCGTGGCGAAGGGGCCGGGCTAGTTCAAAAAGTGAAGCGTTGCAGTTGCGGAGTCCAGGCAATGGAAGAGAGCTACGGCCAGTTCTGCACAGTCGCCCGCGGTGCTGAAGCCCTGTGCGAGCGCTGGACACCGTTGGTGGTGCGCGAGCTGCTGTGCGGCAGCAAACGCTTTAACGAACTGCACCGTGGCGTCCCCCGAATGTCCACCAATCTGCTGGCACAACGGCTACGCCATCTGGAAGACATCGGCGTCGTACACCGCACGGCCACCGGCAAAGTCTGGGAGTACAGCCTGACCGCGGCGGGCGAGGAACTGCGCCCCATCATCATGGCGCTGGGGCACTGGGGAGCGCGCTGGATCGGCAGTCGCCTGCGCGATGACCAACTCGACGCCGGCCTGCTGATGTGGGATGTGCGGCGGTTCGTGCGCATTGAGACGTTTCCGTCGCGACCGGTGGTCATCCAGTTCACGTTCCGCGACGCGCGGCCCGGCGAGCAAGCCTGGTGGCTGGTGGTGGAGCAGGGCGTGGCGGATCTATGCCGCGATGACCCGGGCCGCGAGCTGACGCTGGTCGTGGACTCCAGCGTGCGCGCGTTGACCGAAGTATGGGCGGGCGACCGCACACCGCGGGAGGTGCTTGAGTCGCAAGAGCTGCGTGTGGATGGCGCGGTGAAGGACGCGGAAAACCTGTGGCGCTGGCTGGGGACGAGTGCGTTTGCGGGGACCAGGAGGGCGGCAGTCACTCGTTAGCTTGGCGAAATAACCATCAGTGAGCGAGCGGCGCTGGCCGATCTGAGCATGATCTGACCGGCCTCAGTTCCTTATGTTGAAGACTCAGATCAAATCGTGTCGTCAGTCCTCACTGTAGAAACTTTACCCAGCCAGCAACGGCAAGTAACACGAAACAAGTCCAGCCTGAGAGAAGCCAGCGCCAGACGAGCATCCGCGGGACAAAACCCACACCTTTCACAAAGGCCACGCTCATGGCTGCGAATAATGCTGTAGCCAGCGCGTGGTCAGGCTTCCCGTCAGGAGCGGCCATCATGGGAGGATAGAGCGTGCAAGCGAGCATGATTGCTAAAGCGATCACCAAACTCGGCAAATGAAGGTGTGAGGTTGGTTGAGGGTTAGCGACGCGCGGCATCATGACAGCGTCTCGTCGTTGTCGCTCAAGGCTCGGCCAACTTCGTTCTCGCCCCACATCGCGTTCAATATAGCCAGTAGCAATGCAAAACCGACCCCCAGCATCCAGGCGAAATACCACATGTTCATTACTCCTTTGCCGGCACTAATAGGCAGAATGTTCGTTGGCTTTGATCTGTGCAACGGTGACCTTGCCCCGCATGACGCGATACGCCCACGAGGTATAAAGCACAATCAGTGGCATGAAGATCAACGCGGCCCAGAACATGATGGCCAGGCTTAAGTGACTGGCGACGCTGTCCCACACGGTAAGACTTGCCGCAGGCATCGTTGATGACGGCATGACGAACGGAAACATCGATACGCCGGCCGTGCAGATAACACCGATGACTGAAAGCGATGACGCAATAAACGCTGAAAGTGTATGGCGCGCCATCAACAGCACGGCGGCACCTGCTGCGCCGATCAATCCCAGTGCGGGCAGCAGCCACAGCAAAGGATAATGGCCATAGTTGGCCATCCAGGCTCCCGCTTCGCGCACCACGGACTTGCTGAGAATGTCAGGCAGTCCTGCCGTATCAACTACCGATGTAATGCGATAGCCATCAATCCATTGCAGCCAGATGCCGGCAACGATAAATGAACACACCAGCACGATCGCTGCACCCACCCCGCCTTTGATTGCCCTCGCCTGGATAACCCCTTCAGTGCGATGTGCCAGATAAGCACCACCTTGAAGGGTGATCATTGCGCTGCTTACAACGCCGGTGAGCAACGCGAAGGGGTTGAGCAGTTGCCAGAAGCTGCCGGTGTAGGTCGAAACCAGCAGGTCGTTAAAGTGGAACGGCACACCTTGCAGCAGGTTGCCAAACGCAATCCCGAAGACCAGAGGCGGCACTGCTCCACCCACAAAGAGTCCCCAGTCCCAAGTACTGCGCCAGGTGGAGTTGTGGATCTTGCTGCGATAGTCAAAACCCACCGGGCGGAAGAACAGCGCCCAGAGGACCAGAATCATCGCCCAGTAGAATCCGCTGAATGCGGTGGCATACACCACAGGCCACGCCGCAAACAATGCGCCACCCGCAGTAATGAACCAGACCTGATTTCCATCCCAATGCGGACCGACGGTATTGATAACGACGCGCCGCTCCATGTCATTGCGGCCGACAAAGGGCAGCAGCGTGCCGACCCCCATGTCGTGGCCATCCATGATGGCGAAGCCGATCAGCAATACACCGACCAGCACCCACCAGATAATTTTCAGGGTGAAGTAATCAAGCATGGTGGAGTTCCTTCAAATGGGCATCGTGTACATAACGGCCAGTACCGAGGCTGCCAGGACCTTGACGGGCAAACTTGACCATCAGGAACATTTCAACCACCAGCAGCACGGTGTAGAAAACGATGAATCCCGCCAGCGAGCCATAGAGGTTGTTGACGCTAAGCGTGGATACGCTCATGTGCGTCGGCAGCACGCCGTAAATGGTCCAGGGCTGGCGGCCGTATTCAGCGACGAACCAGCCCAGCTCGCAGGCAATCCATGGCGCAGGCAGCATGCAGAGCGCCCAACGCAGTAACCAGCGGCGTCGTGTGCAGGTCGACTTCAAGGTGCTCCAAAAGGCAAGTCCGAAGAGCACAAGCATGGCAAAACCTAGCGCGACCATGATCCGGAACCCCCAGAACATGGGTGTCACGCGCGGTACGGTATCGTTTACGGCCTTTTCGATAATGGCCGGCGTGGCCTGGTTGACGTCCTCGACATACTTCTTGAGCAACAGGCCAAAGCCCAGATCGGTTTTGTATTCATCGAATGTCTTCAGAGCTGCCGAATCGGTGCGATTGGCTCTGACGGCTTCAAGGGCATTGACGGCGGTAATTCCTCGGAGAATACGAGCGCGGTTCTTTTCTTTGATCTCATGAATGCCTGGAATCTGCTTGCTGACTGATCGTGTGCCAATCAGGCCCATCAGCCACGGCACTTCAACTTCCCAGTTATTTTTGGACTCGGCTTCATTAATACTGGCCACCAATGTCAGGCCCGCCGGAGCAGGCTTCGTTTCCCACATGGCCTCCATGGCTGCCATCTTGGTTTGCTGCGCCTCACCCACCGTGTAACCCGACTCGTCACCCAACACGATCACGCTCAGCACTGATGCGAGACCAAAGGCCGCCGCCACCCGGAAACTGCGTTTGGCAAACTCGACATCACGGTTCTTGAGCAAGTACCAACTGGAAATCGACAGCACAAACATCGAACCGGTGACGTAGCCGGCTGAGACGGTGTGCACAAACTTGGCCTGTGCTACCGGATTGAAAACCACTGCCCAAAAATCAACCATCTCCATGCGCATGGTGATGTAACTGAATTCTGAACCCACCGGGTTCTGCATCCAGCCATTGGCGATCAGAATCCACAAGGCTGAAAGGTTTGTACCAATCGCCATCAGCAGCGTGACCAGCAAGTGGTGCTCTTTCTTCAGACGATCCCAACCAAAAAAGAACAGGCCGATCATGGTCGATTCAAGAAAGAACGCCATCATGCCCTCGATCGCCAGTGGGGCTCCGAAGATGTCGCCGACGTAATGCGAGTAATACGCCCAGTTGGTACCGAACTGGAATTCCAGGGTGATGCCCGTAGTCACCCCCAAGGCGAAGTTGATGCCGAACAACTTGCCCCAGAAGCGCGTCATGTCTTTCCAGATAACATTACCGGTCATCACATAGACACTTTCCATGATGACCAGCAGCCAGACCATGCCAACCGTGAGCGGTACAAAAAGAAAGTGATAAAGCGCTGTGGCTGCAAACTGCAGCCGAGACAAATCCACCAGGTGTTCTGAAATCACTTGCTTGCCCCTTGAGTCGAGGTGGGTACACCGAAACGGTTTCCGATGGTGTTCGAGTCGACACTGACGTGCGAATCCCGGATGAACAGCCACCACAGCACTGTCAGCACCAGTAGCTTGATCACTACTGCTGTGAGCAGATGGCGTCGCAGTCGTTTGTCGGAAATGGTCATGACTATGCAGTTAGCACACGGCATGCCAAGGGGGGGGGAAGTAAGTTTTTATCGTTTTAAAACAGACGCTTAGATGATAATCCAGCGATGCGTGAAATGTGTTGGCAGGTCAGTGCGCTGCCAATCTGCCACGGTTGGCAGTCATTGGCAGTCTTACGGTGTGAGCACTCACTACTACGCCAAACCTTGTTCTTTCAATCGTCTGTACAAAGTACGTTCGCTAATTCCAAGGTGCTTGGCCAGTTCAGCGCGGGTACCTTTGAACGTAGCCAGTTCCTGTACCAGCGAGCTGCCATCGAAAGCAGTTGAAGTAGAGGCCTGAGCAGATGCCACCACGGATACCTGAGGCAAATGTATGGAGCGAATCACACCATCGTCAGCAAACAGACTGGCTCTTTCCAGAACATTGCGTAACTCACGGATATTGCCGGGCCAGGAAAACCGCTGCAATTGCGTCAGCGCATCAGCGTCTATTGTCAGTCGGCGCTTGCCTGAACCGGCGCGTTGCAGAAATGAATTCACCAGCAACCCAATGTCTTCAATTCGGTCGCGCAAGGGAGGTAACTGAATGGGAAAGGCGCTGATGCGGTAGTACAGGTCCTGCCTGAACTCACCTTTCTCCATCATTTTTTCCAGTGGTTTGTGGGTCGCCGCTATTAATCTGAAGTTAGCGTGAAGGGTCTCGACACCCCCGACACGGCGATAGGTGCCCGATTCGATCAGGCGCAACAGTTTCACCTGCATCGCCAGCGGAACATCGCCAATCTCATCGAGAAACAACGTGCCGCCCTGGGCCGTTTCAACCAGGCCAGGCTTACGCATGGTGGCACCGGTGAATGCTCCTTTTTCATGGCCGAACAACTCGCTCTCAAATAACGTTTCAGTCAAGCCAGAGCAATCAACGACGACAAAGGGTCCAGTGGCCCGCTCGCTGGTTTCATGTACGGCGCGGGCGAACAGTTCTTTGCCCGTACCGGACTCACCGAGCAGCAGCACCGGCAGCATTGAGGGTGCCACCCGCTGCAGCTCCGACAGGGCACGGTTAAAGGCGGGTGAACGGCCGACCAACCCTTCGTTGCTGGGCCGCGCTGATGCGCTGCGAACCAGTGTCAGACGCTCCACATAGGCAGTAATAACACCGTGCTCATCTAGAATCGGGCGCAATTCGACGTCGACATGCTCAGGACCGCGAGGCGTGTGGTGAATGTGCAAAACACGATCCGGTCCGCGCATTTCCTGCGCCTTTTTCATCGGACAGTTCTCACCCGCCTGATCACAGGGGACATCGTAATGGTGTGAGATTTGATAACACTTATGGCCGATAAAGGGCTTGTCAGCGCTGCCAAACTGCCGCTGATAGGCCGTGTTGGCAGCCAGAATGTTGTAGTCCGGATCGAGCACGATCATCGGCTGGGGTTCGTACTCAAGAAACGAAACAAGTGACTGAACTTGATCCGAGTGCGGGAGTGAGTGGGGTGGGGCGGGCAGGATAATCTTCATCGTGGCTCCTGAGAATCCATCCATCCTGTTGTGGCACTGCCACCTCTGTCAACAAGCACTGCCAATGGCAGTAAATCCAGGTGAATGTAGAAAAACTCAAACCATGCTGAAAAAAATAAACTTAATAAAATCAAATAGGTAGGAGCATATATTTGTGCGGGTAGGGCTTGGCAGACTTATTGCTATATCTGCCTCAGTGTGAGCGGCTTGGTAAAAGCCCCCTAAGGAGACAGGCCAATGAGTGTAAAACTTCACGTCGAAGGATTCTTCGATTCTGCTACCAATACCGTCAGCTATCTTGTGCTGGATGAGGCGACCCACCACTGCGCTTTGATCGACAGCGTACTTGATTACGACCCTAAGTCCGGCCACACCAGCACAACGTCTGCCGACAAGTTGATTGCGAGGGTGAAGGAACTCAATGCGAAGGTCGACTGGATTCTTGAGACTCACGTCCACGCAGACCACCTGACGGCCGCGCCCTACCTGAAGGAAAAGCTCGGTGGGAAAATAGGGATCGGCAGTCAGATTTCTACGGTACAGGAGGTGTTCGGCACGCTGTTCAATACAGGTCGCGATATGGCCCGCGATGGAAGCCAGTTCGATCACCTGTTCGTCAATGACGAGCCGTTTGCCATTGGCACGCTGCAATGCCACGCGCTCCATACACCCGGCCATACACCCGCCTGTATGACGTATGTCATCAGCGATGGGATCGAAACGGCTGCCTTCGTTGGCGATACCTTGTTTATGCCCGACTACGGTACCGCACGCTGTGACTTTCCCGGCGGCAATGCGCGCACGTTGTTCCAGTCAATCAACAAGGTGCTGAGTCTGCCGGCCAATACCTTGCTGTACATGTGTCACGACTACCAGCCGGGTGGCCGCGAGGTGCAGTTCGTCAGCACCGTTGCAGACCAGCGCGCGCACAACGTTCATGTGCGTAATGGCATCAGCGAAGAGGAGTTTGTGGCGATGCGCACAAAGCGTGATGCATCGTTGGAAATGCCGACACTCATCCTGCCATCGGTTCAGGTCAACATGCGAGCAGGGCACTTGCCCGAGCCTGAAGCGAACGGAACGCGCTACCTGAAAATCCCGCTCAACGTCGCCTGACGTTGCCTTTCCCAGAAAACGCATAAGAAAAATACCCATAACGGAGATCCTTATGGACATTCGCCACCTTGCGCCCGGACTGTCGGTATCAGAACAGATTTTCCCCAACCAATTGGCTGAACTCAAAGAAGCCGGTTTTCGCACCGTCGTGTGTAACCGTCCCGATGGCGAAGGCAGTGATCAGCCCTTGTTTGCCGAAATCAAACGAGCCGCCGAAGCGGCCGGCATCGAGGCGCACTACCTCCCCGCAGAGTCAGGCAAAGTCACTGACGAGCAAGGTATTGCCTTCGGCAAGCTCCTTGAAACACTGCCAAAGCCGGTGTTGGCCTATTGCCGTTCCGGCATGCGCTCGACAACGATGTGGGCACTGTCACAAGCGGGCCAGCAACCCCTGCCACAGATCGTCGAGACGGCCAAAAAAGCCGGGTTCGATATGAAAGGCGTCATTCGCCGGATCGCGAATCAGGGGCGCACGCCGGTCGAAGTGGCCGAGGCGCAGCATACCGTGGTCATTATCGGGGGCGGTGCGGCAGGTATCGCGACCGCTTCCAGTTTGCTGGCACGAGAACCCGGACTCGACGTTGCCATCATCGACCCGGCCGATGTGCACTACTACCAGCCTGGCTGGACACTGGTCGGCTGTGGAGTCTTCGATGCGCCACAAACTGCCCGAACGATGGGCACGACCATCCCTCGCGGTGTGCATTGGATCAAGTCGGCGGTCGCCGCTTTCGAACCCGAGAGAAATGCCGTCATTCTTGATGGGTGCAGAGTCGTCAAATACGAGCAACTGATCGTGTGCCCTGGTCTCAAGCTCAATTGGCATGCAATCGAAGGTTTGTCGGACACCCTTGGCCGCAACGGCGTGACTTCAAACTACCTGTATCAGCTTGCCCCCTATACGTGGGAACTGGTGCAGCAACTGCGTGGTGGCCGAGCCATTTTCACGCAACCGCCCATGCCGATCAAATGTGCCGGGGCGCCGCAAAAAGCCATGTACTTATCTGCCGATCATTGGAAACGTACCGGTGTATTGGACAAAGTCGAGATCGAGTTTTGCAGCGCCGGCGCGGTGCTGTTCGGAGTTCCCGACTACGTGCCCGCACTCATGGAATACATCAAGGCCTATGGTATCGACCTGAATTTCGGCAACACACTCACCAGCGTGAATGGGCCTGCACGGACTGCAACGTTCAACTGCGTCAACCCGGATGGCAGCGCCCATCTTGTTACGCGCGACTTCGATCTACTTCATGTGGTGCCACCGCAGATTGCACCCGATTTCATTCGCGTCAGCCCTCTCGCTGACGCGGCGGGCTGGATTGATGTCGACCCAGCCACTCTGCGGCATAAAACCTGGGTCAATATTCACGCGCTGGGCGACGCCACCAACACCAGCAACGCCAAGACCGCGGCTGCAGCACGCAAGCAGGCGCCCGTCGTTGCCCATAATGTGTTGGCCGCAATGGGTAAAGCCAAAGGCAGTGCCCATTACGACGGTTACGGCTCCTGCCCGCTGACGGTTGAACGCGGCAAGATCGTATTGGCTGAGTTCACCTATGGCGGCAAGGTCGCCCCCAGCTTTCCATCCTGGCTGATTGACGGTACCCGGCCATCGAGGCTGGCATGGCTGCTCAAAGAGCGGATTCTTCCACCGCTGTATTGGAAGGGAATGCTAAAGGGCCATGAGTGGATGGCGAAACCTGAGTTGGCTGACGTATGAAATCAGACCTGAAAGCAAGGAGACTGAGATGACCGTCGTCTTACTGCTCGGGCTTACTGTTGGCGTCATTCTGGCGCTGACCGGCGCCGGTGGAGGAATACTGGCTGTTCCATTACTGGTGTTTGGAGTGGGATTGAGCATGGCCGAGGCAGGGCCAATCGGTTTACTGGCTGTCGGTTTAGCCGCGACCCTGGGTGCCGTAATGGGACTCAAAAACGGCACCGTCCGCTATAAAGCGGCGCTTTTAGTTGCAGGCGCGGGGATCGTCTGTTCTCCACTTGGCCTTTGGCTGGCGCAGCGCACGCCTAACCGTCCGTTGACGATCATGTTTGCCTTCGTGCTGATGTACGTTGCGTTCCGGGTCTATCGACGATCGCTCTCTCCCTCCACGGAGTCGAAGACCCCCGTCACATCCAAACCACCGCCTTGTCTATTGGACGTGAACCGAGGAAAGATTAACTGGACGGGGCCGTGTGCATGGGCACTCACCGTTTCCGGCATTGTCGCGGGCGGGCTTTCCGGCTTGCTCGGCGTGGGCGGTGGCTTTGTGATGGTGCCGGCACTCCAGCGATACACCAATTTGACAGCGCAATCGGTGCTTGCAACGTCTCTTGCCGTTATTGCGCTGGTTTCCATTTCCGGCGTTGCTGCAAGCTCCGCAGCCGGGCATTTGCAGTGGGCGGTCGCCCTTCCGTTTTCCATTGGCGCATTGGTCGGAATGGTGTGCGGGCGTCTGATCGCTGCACGGCTGGCGGGTCCACACTTACAAAAAGGCTTCGCCGCAGTTTCCATGGTGGTGGCGGTGGCCTTGCTAGTGAAAGCTATTTAGTCATGTGCATACGTCGCCGTGACGCAAAGCAGGTGTTCGATCGCATCGGCAATCCCGCTGCATTGGCAGTCATCCACACCCTCTATCAACCATTTCGTGCCGGAGAATCTTCATGAATGTCGACTGGCTCAACTTCACCCCTTGGTCATCCCTTGCCGGTGGCGCACTGATTGGCTTGGCGGCCAGTCTATTCGTCGTCGCCAACGGGCGTATCGCAGGCATCAGCGGTCTGATCGGCAGTCTTTTACAGCGTGGGAGCGAGGGGGTGAGTGAGAAAGCACTTTTTCTCCTGGGCCTGCTCATCGCACCGATTCTATGGGGCTTGTTCGCCACGCTGCCGCAGATCGAATTCAAAACTGGCTGGTTCGGGCTGATCGTCGCCGGTGTATTGGTGGGCATCGGCACACGATACGGTTCAGGTTGCACCAGTGGCCATGGGGTGTGCGGCATATCGCGCCTTTCGCCGCGATCGATGGTTGCCACTGCGTGCTTCATGTTCAGTGGTTTCGCCACAGTGTTTGTCCTGCGTCATCTTCTGGGAGGTTGGACATGATCAAACTGAGTGCATTCATTGCGGGTCTGCTGTTCGGCTTGGGTCTGCTTCTGGCCGGCATGGCCAACCCGAGCAAAGTACTCGCTTTCCTGGATCTGACCGGTGCCTGGGACCCTTCCTTGGCGTTGGTCATGGTCGGCGCAATCGGCATAGCCATTGGCCCGCTGACCTGGGCACGCCGGCAATCCAGTTCGCTGCTGGGAAAGCCAATGCAGCTACCGATCAAACGTGAGTTGGACCCACGCCTGATTGGCGGGAGCCTGTTGTTTGGCATCGGCTGGGGAATAGCAGGCATTTGTCCTGGCCCCGCAGTGGCCATTCTGCTGACAGGACGCTGGCAAATAATCCTATTCATGTTGGCCATGCTGGCCGGCATGTTGTTGTTTACTGCGCTGGAGACCCGGCGCAACCATTGATCGGGAGATCGCCATGAAAGCGAATGTCGGAACCATTGATCGAACCCTGCGCATTGTCGCCGGTCTGCTTCTCATTGGCCTTAGTCTGTCCGGGGTGATCGGCGTATGGGGCTGGATAGGTTTAGTGCCGCTGGCCACTGGTATTTTCCGTTTCTGCCCTGTCTATACGTTGCTCGGCATCAAATCGTGCCAGTCGACCTGTTCGGGGTATTCCCGCGTTTGTGGGCGGGTTATGGCTATTCAAATTTTTCGGTTTGTAATGAATCGATCTGCGGCCGGGGCCGCTGAAGCGTGAGCGACAAACTGTCTGCCAGGTACCTGGCCTGCTGAGTCGCGGCCTCACGCGCGCGCAGGTCAACGTCTTCCCCCAGGATGGTTTTCTCCACAATCACCGAATGCACATCCGTGATGCCGACAAATTTCAGCCAGGCTTCCACGTAGGGCTTCTGGAAGTCGAAGCGCTCCGCTGGCGTGGTCGACTGCGCCGAAAAATCCAGGCCGCGGGCGTACATCACCACGGCGCGTTTGTTGTGCAGCATGCCTTCCAGGCCGCGCTCCGGGTCAACGCTGAACAGGATGTCCTTCTGCGATACCAAGTCGATGAAGTGCTTGAGTTTGTACGGGATGCTGAAATTCCACAGCGGTACGGACATCACCAATACATCGGCACGGTGCAGGTGCGCAGCCAGTTCTTTCAACGTGTTCCAGGCCTCCTGTTGCGCCGTGGTCAACGGCGTGCCATTGAGTCCGGCGTATTTGGCCTCCATCGCCAGATCATCAAATTCCGGCAGCGCCATGCTCCAGAGGTCGAGGGTGACGATTTCAGTGTCCGGGGTGTTTGCTTGATAACGTGCAATGAAACTGCGAGCGACTTCAAGGGAAGCCGAGCGCTGTTTGCGTGGAGAGCATTGAATATGCAGAAGGGTTGTCATGGCACACCTTGAATGATGAGGGCGGGGCAGGTGAGGAGCATTGCAACATAGTTGTATTTGAAATATAAATCGTAAATTCAAACACGATTAATCACGAATAAAACTATGTTCGATACGTTGCTGCTCAAGACATTTGTCACGGTTGTCGATGAAGACGGCTTCAGCCGTGCCGCCCAGAAGCTGCACCTGACTCAGTCGGCGGTCAGTGGCCACGTGCGGCGATTGGAAGAACAGATTGGAAAGCCGCTGTTGACGCGTACCACCCGTTCCCAGCAACTGACGGCCGATGGCGAGCGCCTGGTCGCTTATGCGCGCACAATCCTCGCGCTGAACCGTGATGCCTGGACAGACCTGACACGCACACCGTTTCACGGGCGGCTGCGGATCGGGGTGTCCGAAGATTTTGTCGAGTCTCGATTGCTGCGCACTGTTCAGGATTTCGCGGCGCAGTACCCCGGGATGGAAATCGAGGTGCAGGTGAACATCCCCGGTTCGTTGCTGGCGCTGATGAAGCAAGGGCAACTGGACGTGGTCATCGGTTCGTTGTGCGAAACCAGCGAAGCGGGGTTGCTGCTGTGGCAAGAGCCGCTGGTGTGGGCGGGGTCGGCGCAACCCGTCATCCGATTACCGACGCCGTTGCCGCTGGCCCTGTTCCCCGCGCCTTGCCCTTATCGCGAAGCCGCGCTGACGAGGCTGGCGCAGGCGGGAATCGCCCAACGCACGGCCATGTTGTGCAGCAGCACCGCCGGGTTGCGGGCGGCGGCACTGGCAGGCTTCGCGGTAGCGCCCATGCCACTCAGTCAGTTGGGGCAGGGACTGACGGTTATCGGGGCTGAACAAGGATTGCCGGCATTGCCGGATGCGCAATGTCGGCTGTTCGCCTCACCTGACGCGGATCAGGCGATGGTGGCAGCGGTCACTCAACTCATTGTGGAGTATTGCTCCACACGCCGGGCTTGATTGGCACAGGCGTAGCGGCATCCATTTGAGTCAGTGATTGCAAGCTGGCAATCTTGGTTGAATGGGCGCCTGTATCTCATAAATGCGGGGAATCTGTATCTATCGAGAATCCCACTGGAGCGGTACGGTCCACAGATCCTCTGTCATTGATGAGCCACCCATGGATCTAACGGATGTTCCCTTTGGTACGACCGATTGGTCGACTGTCGAACCTGTCCAGTACGCTGGACAGACGGGCACCGCCTATTGGCGAACCTGCCAGTTTGGTTCGACGCGTGTGCGGATGGTTGAATACAGTCCTGGTTATCTGGCCGATCATTGGTGCTGGAGAGGGCATATCCTGTTGTGCCTGGAAGGCGAGTTGCACACGGAACTGGAGGATGGTCGCCAGTTCACGCTTACGGCGGGGATGAGCTATCAGGTGGGCAACAACGCTGAGGGGCATCGATCTTTCAGCACCACGGGTGCGAAGTTGTTTATCGTGGATTGACTCTGGTACTGACCACGATCGGCCCATTGCAGAGTCAGGTGCTCATCGACGGACGTTTGTGGCAGCACTGTGCGGCCGTTCTGCCTGTCCAGAGTTTGACTGAACAAAATCAGAGCGTAAAAAAGCCCGGCTTGTCAGGCCGGGCTTCTTGTTGGATGCCGCAGTAAAGCCATTCATTCAGGCAGCGCGGCTTTCGATCAGACGGTCAGAACCACCTTCAGCGACGCGGTTTTCGATCAGACGGTCGGAGCCACCTTCAGCGACGCGGTTTTCGATCAGACGNTCCGAACCACCTTCAGCGACGCGGTTTTCGATCAGACGATCCGAACCACCTTCAGCGACGCGGTTTTCGATCAAACGATCCGAACCACCTTCAGCGACGCGGTTTTCGATCAGACGGTCGGAACCACCTTCAGCGACGCGGTTTTCGATCAGACGATCCGAACCACCTTCAGCGACGCGGTTTTCGATCAGACGATCCGAACCACCTTCAGCAACACGGCTTTCGATCAAACGATCCGAACCACCCTCAGCCACACGACTTTCAATCAGACGATCCGAGCCGCCTTCAGCGACAACCGGGTGAGCAGAAGAAGCGGCGAAAGCGTTAACTGCAAAAACCGAGAAAGCGATGCTGAGAAGGATTTGGCGTTTCATGATGGTGTGCTCCGGGGTGTAGTTGTTTGGTATGGAGGCGATGTTACGCCCCGGAGTTTTTTAGAGAACTTCATTGAGTTGATGGTGACTATCGATGGCGGCAATGGATGCGCCTAACGCCCGTGCCGCCGGCCATCGAACAGTCCTCGCTGCTCGTTTTATCAAGAACAGCGAAGCCTGTGCCGGTCCTCGTCCGGTCATGTCGCCTCGCTTCAAGAGGTGAGAAAGTCCTGATAGTTGGC
>NZ_NMOJ01000028.1 GCF_002251635.1 Pseudomonas mandelii | reverse complement strand
TNNNCCAGACGTGTCGGCATTTCGCGAAGTAATCCCCCGATAAAGCTGCCGCCTGAACATCGCGATGGAATTCGTTCGATCTCGCACATGCCTCGGTTTTCTGATCTGGCGCAAAGTATCTACCGTCCCTGGGCGTAGTGTTGGCAATAACGTTTCGTAGACACGCCGGAAATTGGTGCTCACATCCTTTACGTTTTTCAGTGTGTTTTGAGATGTCTTTGCCTTTTTCATACTTTCAAGGGTGTCCCATGAAAACCTCATATTTCGTAGCAACGACAATCCTCGCCGCAGGCTTGTCCGCCATTGCATCTCCCGCGAATTCGCAGACACTCGAAAAAGTTTCCGACAGTAACATAATCACCGTGTCTTACCGGGAGGCGTCGGTACCTTTCAGCTACTTGATCAGTCCTGCCGAAGCCGTAGGTTTCTCAGTCGATTTAACCGATGCCATCGTTGATGATGTGCGCAGGAAGCTCAACAAGCCGAACCTGGAAGTGGCTCACATTCCAGTGTCTTCGCAAACCCGCATTCCGTTGCTGGTCAATGGCACATACGATCTGGAGTGCGGATCCACCACCAACAACGCTGCCCGTGGCAAGGATGTGGCTTTTGCAATTAGCCATTTCTACACAGGCACGCGCCTGTTGACCAAGAAGACCTCCGGCATAAAGAACTACGCCGATCTCGCAAAGAAGACTGTCGCCAGTACCGTTGGCAGCACGAACGAGAAGGTCCTTCGCCAATACAGTGCCGACAACAATCTAGACGTACAGGTCGTCTTGGGCAAAGACTATGACGACTCCATGGCGCTGGTTGAAAATGATCGTGCCGTGGCGTTTGCCATGGACGATATCCTGCTGTTTGGCCTCATGGCGAACTCGAAAAATCCTGATTCGCTCGAAGTCGTGGGTGATGCGCTGCAAGTCGAACCCTACGGCTGCATGCTTCGCAAAGATGATCCTGAATTCAAGCAATTGGTCGATGGCACCATAACCCGTCTGATGGAGTCGGGCGAATTTGCAAGGCTATACACCAAGTGGTTTCAATCACCGATTCCTCCAAAAGGAATGAACCTGAACATGCCGATGAGCGAACAACTCAAAGCCATGCCGCAGCGGGTGCGGGTCTTTATGGATTGGCTGGCCGCCACGTTGCAATCGCAGCTCTAACGCCGTGCCGACAATTGTTGCGGCGCGAGGAAGGCGTCGTGGAAGTAGTCCCGAAAGGCCTGCATGGCGGGGGTAAATGCGCGTTCGCGATGCCAGGCCAAGCCGACGCTCATGGGCGCTACCGGGTCGGTCACGGTCAGGGTTTCGATGCGTTTGCCTTCCAGGGACCACGGCCTGTGCACCAGGTCCGACAGAATCGCCACGCCGCTGCCGTTGGCAACCATGCTGCGCACGGCCTCGACCGAACTGGTGCGCAGCCGCACCTTGGGCGTTTGCCCAGCCTGTTCCCAGTAACGCATGGCGCTGTGTTCGGCTTCATCGACGGTGAGCAGGATGTAAGGTTCTTGCGCCACATCGGCCAGGCTGACGGCGCCGCGCTCGCACAAGGGATGGTGGCTGGGCAGCCATAGGCGGCGTTCCGAATTGAACAGGATTTCGGAAACGATATCCGGGTGAGTGAGGTTGGCGGTGAGCACCACGGCCATGTCGAACTGGCCGTCGAGCAGGCCGTGTTCGATGGCCTGGCGTTCCTGTTCGAACACCTCGATGGTCACGTCCGGGTGCCAGTGCTCCATGCGCTGCAAGTGGTGGGGCAGGAAATAGCCGAGCACGGTGTAGCTGGCGGCGACACGCAGCACGCCACTGGCGCGGTAGTCCGGCAGCGGGCTGTTCAGTGCGTCATCCACGCTGCGCACGATCACGTAGGCGCGGTTGAGAAAGTGCCGCCCGGCGTCGGTCAGGTTCATGCCCTGGGCCGAGCGCACAAACAGCTGCACGCCGAGCATCGCCTCCAACTCCTTGATCGCCGTGGTCACCGCCGACTGGGAGATGTTCAGATGAATCGCCGCCTGGGAAATCTGGCCGATTTCGGCGGTGGCGATAAAGTAGCGGACTTGGCGCAACGTCAGGGACATGGCTTTATCTGTTTTTCAGAAGATAGGCCATCTGATAATAGATCTTCCCAAGGGGTCAAGCCCCAGCCTACTTTCCTGGCATCACCTTTGGCGGAGCAATTCCCGATGCAGGCAGTGGATTTCAATTCAGACATGGGCGAAGGCTTCGGCCCCTGGACCATCGGCGATGGCGTTGACGCGGAGCTGATGGCCTATATCAGCTCGGCCAATATCGCCACCGGTTTCCACGCCGGCGACCCCGGCACCATGCGCCGTACCGTTGCGCGCGCCAGGCAACTCGGCGTGGCCATCGGCGCGCATCCGGGCTTTCGCGACCTGGTGGGTTTTGGCCGCCGGCATATCAATGCACCGGCCCAGGAGCTGGTGGACGACATGCTCTACCAACTCGGCGCCCTGCGCGAAATCGCCCGCGCCCAAGGCGTCACGCTGCAACACATCAAGCCCCACGGCGCGCTCTACATGCACCTGGCCCGCGACGAAGAAGCCGCCCGGCTGCTGGTGCAAAACCTGCAAATCATTGAGCCCACACTCTTGCTGTACTGCATGCCCAACTCGGTCATCTGGCGCGTCGCCAAGGAGCTTGGGCAACCGGTGGTGCGCGAGTTTTACGCCGACCGTGAGTACGATCTGAGCGGCTCCATTGTATTTACGCGGACTGTGCGCGCGCTTGATCCTGCCACCGTCGCGGCGCGGGTCCTGCGTGCCTGTCAGACCGGGCGCGTACGCACCGTGGAAGGCGAAGACCTGTTGATCGAATTCGATTCCATCTGCCTGCACAGCGACACCCCTGGCGCCCTCGAACTGGTGGAGGCCACCCGCGAAGCCCTGGACCAGGCGGGCATTGTCGTCAGAACGCCTCAATAAGAAGGTCCAACCTGTACTTTTTGCCTGCCTTTCTACAATGATTCCAAGAGATTTTTGCCTGCCTTTCTACAACTATTCCAAGAGGAACAGACATGGCCGAACACCCTGTAATCACCCCGTTGCCCGGGACCTTCTACCGCAAAGCGACTCCTGAATCGGCGAACTTCGTCGAGGTGGGCGCGCAGGTCAGTGCCGACACGGTGATTGGCCTGATCGAGGTCATGAAGCAGTTTTCCGAACTGACCGCCGGAAAGGCCGGTCGCCTCAGCGCATTCCTGGTAGAAGACGGCGATCCGGTGGAACCGGGTCAGGTCGTCGCAACACTCGACGACGAGTGAGGGCGCGATCATGACTCAAGGTATTCGTAAATTATTGATTGCCAACCGTGGCGAGATCGCCGTGCGGATTATCCACGCCGCCAAAGCGTTGGGGATCCCCACCGTTGCGGCATGCAGCGAGGCAGACGTCGATTCCCAGGCCGCGCGCATGGCCGATGAGGTCCACATCCTCGGCCCGGCCCGTGCGGATAAAAGTTACCTGAACGTCGAAGCGTTGCTCGGTGCCTTGAAAACCACCGGCGCCAATGCAGTACACCCCGGTTATGGTTTTCTCTCGGAGAACGCCGATTTTGCCGAAGCGGTCCTTGCCGCCGGCGCCATTTTCGTCGGCCCGAGCCCGGACACGATTCGGCGCATGGGCGACAAAGCCGAGGCCCGACGCACTGCGCAAGCCGCTGGCGTGCCGGTGGTGCCGGGTTCCCCCGGTGAATTGTTCGACGTCGAATCGGCGCTTGAGGCCGCCGAAGCCGTGGGCTTCCCTCTGTTGATCAAAGCCTCGGCCGGTGGGGGCGGGCGCGGCATTCGCCTGGCGGAAAACGCCCAGCAACTGACAGAAGAGTTTCCCCGCTCACAGCGTGAAGCCCAGGCCGCGTTTGGCAATGGCGCGGTTTACCTGGAGCGGTTTATCAGCAAGGCCCGGCACATTGAAGTGCAGGTCTTGGGCGACGGTCAGCACGCCGTGCATTTGTTTGAGCGGGAATGTTCCCTGCAACGTCGCAGGCAGAAAATCTTTGAAGAAGCGCCGTCACCGGTCCTCAGTCAGCAGCAACGGGAAACCCTCTGCGCCAGCGCCGTGCGCCTGACCGAATCCCTCGGCTACAAGGGCGCCGGGACGCTGGAGTATCTGTATGACGACGCCACCGGCGAGTTTTTCTTTATCGAGATGAATACGCGGATTCAGGTTGAGCACCCGGTCAGCGAATTAATCACCGGCATCGATCTGGTCCAGGCCATGTTGCGCATTGCCGGGGGTGAACCGCTGGGCTTCAAGCAAAGTGATATCCAGCTCAACGGCGCCGCCCTGCAAATGCGCCTGAACGCTGAAGACCCGGCGCGGGATTTCTTTCCCAGCCCGGGGCTGGTCGAGGAACTGATCTGGCCGCAGGGTGAGGGCATTCGCGTCGATACTCATCTGTATCAAGGCTACCGTGTGCCGCCGTACTATGACTCGCTGCTGGCCAAGCTGATCGTGCATGGCGCTGATCGCGCCGAAGCCCTGGCCCGAGCGCGGGTTGCGGTAAGGCGAACCACGCTCACTGGCATGGCCAGCACCTTGTCCCTGCACGGCGTACTGCTGGAGCAAAACGCCTCAATAAGAAGGTCCAACCTGTACTTTTTGCCTGCCTTTCTACAATGATTCCAAGAGGAACAGACATGGCTCAAACGTCCCCCATCCGCTACAGCTTCGGCGGTGATGAACACCTGTTTGCCGAGGTCAGCGACAGCATGTCCCTGGAGGCCTTTTTCAAAGGCATGGCCGTGACCCGCGCCGTGGAGCGCCTGGCGCTGGAAGGCGTGCTGGACGTGTGCCTGGCCAATGCATCGTTCCAGATTCGCTTCGACCCCGACCGTATCGCGCCGCATGTGCTGCTCGACGCCGTGCAGAGCGCTGAAGCCCAGGCGGTGGCCGAACGCACCTTGCACACGCGGATCATCGAAATCCCGGTGCTCTATAACGACCCGTGGACCCATGAAACCCTGATGCGTTTTCGCGACCGGCATCAAGACCCCACAGGCACTGATCTGGAATACGCGGCGCGCATCAATGGCTTGGCTGACGTCGACGCGTTTATCGCCGCCCACAGTGGCGCGCCGTGGTTTGTGTCGATGGTCGGCTTTGTCGCGGGCCTGCCGTTCATGTTCCAGATGGTCGAGCGTGAACGGCAATTACAGGTGCCCAAGTACCTGCGCCCGCGCACCGACACGCCCAAATTGACCCTCGGCCATGGTGGCTGTTTTGGCTGCATCTACTCGGTGCGCGGCGCCGGCGGTTACCAGATGTTTGGGGTGACCCCGGCACCCATCTACGACCCGGCCCAGCAGTTGGCGTACCTCAAGGAACACATGGTGTTCTTTCGGCCCGGTGACATCGTGCAGTTCAAACCCATGGACCGCGAGGCCTATGACCTGGCGGTTGCCGAGGTGGATGCAGGGCGTTTCGACTTGCGCATCCGCCCGGTGGAATTTTCCCTCGACGCCTTTCTCGCCGACCCCGTCGGCTATCCGAAAACCCTGCAGGAGGCGCTGGCATGATCAAAATCCTCAAACCCGGCCTCGCCACGTCCGTGCAGGACCTCGGCCGCGAAGGCTATTACCACTTGGGCATTCCGCCGTCGGGCGCGTTGGACCAATACGCGTTGAGTGCGGCCAACCATCTGGTGGGCAATCCGAGTGGTGCGGCGGGCCTGGAATGCACTTTGATCGGCCCTGAACTTGAGTTCCGACAGGACGCGCTGGTGGCACTCAGCGGTGCGCTCATGTCGCCGCGCCTGGACGGTGAAGTGGTGCACCAGGACACCGCGTTCCAGGTGCGTGCCGGGCAGGTCTTGCGCTTTGAGTTTCCCAAGGCCGGCGCGCGGACTTATCTGGCAGTGGCCGGTGGCATTGATGTGCCGCGGGTGCTCGGCAGTCGCTCGACGTACACCCTCGGTGCACTTGGTGGGTTCCAGGGGCGGCGCTTGCAGGAAGGGGATGAACTGCCGATAGGTGAGCCGAGCGGCCGGGGCCGTGCGGGCAACAGTTTGCCGATGGCGCTGCGGCGTTCAGTTGGTGGTGACGTGACGTTGCGCGTGGTGCCGGGCCTGTATTACGAGCGCCTGACAGACGCGGCCAAGAGCAGTTTTTTTGCCGAGCCGTGGACCGTGGGTTCCGAGGCGGACCGCATCGGCTATCGCTTCAAAGGCGGCAGCGCGTTGAGCTTTCAGCCTCGTGAGCAACCGTTTGGCGCGGGGTCCGACCCGTCGAATATCGTCGACAGCTGTTACCCGATAGGCTCGATCCAGGTGCCGGCGGGGTTGGAACCGATTGTGCTGCACAGGGATGCGGTGTCGGGCGGTGGCTACGCGATGATCGGCACGGTGATCAGTGCGGACCTGGACTTGATCGGGCAGATGCAGCCGAACCAACGGGCGGGGTTTGTGGCGGTGACGTTGGAAGAAGCGCTGGAGGCGCGGCGGGTGTACAAAAAACGGCTGAAGGCAATGGCTGGACTGTTCACCTCCTGACACACCATAAACTCTTGTGGGAGCTGGCTTGCCTGCGATAGCGGTGGATCAGTCAACAGATAGGGAAGCTG
>NZ_NMOJ01000027.1 GCF_002251635.1 Pseudomonas mandelii | reverse complement strand
CCGCCATTCAACCTTTGACTGGTTTTGGAGTTCACGCACATGGCTGCTTTATCGCAATCGAGTCAAACCGGGCAAGACCCGGCCAATCAACCCGTTCCAGCCGAAGCGCGCATGGGGCGATTGTCCCTGACCATGGCCTGGTGGGCGGTGTGCAGTGCGATGTTTTACATCGTGGTCGGCGCCTCACTGGCGTTGTCGTACGGAGCCCGCAACGCACTGATCGGCATGGTTCTGTCGGTGATCAGCTATGGGCTGGTCAATAGCGTGCTCAGCCGCTTTGCGATCCGCAGCGGCTTGTCGGTGGCGTTGTTTTCACGGTTGCTGTTCGGCAGTACCGGGGCGTGCCTGGCAACGTTGATCTTCTTTTCCACGGCGATCTACTACGCGGTATTTGAAGGCTCGGTAATCGCCGTGGCGCTCAATCACCTGTATCCGGAGCTGGTTTATCCGCTGGCCGCATTGGCGGTGGTGCTCTACAGCGTGCCAATGATTCTGGGCAGCGTGCAGCATTGGCTGGACAAGCTCAACGGCGTGTTGTTGCCGGTGTATCTGGGCGGTTTGCTGGTGGCGGTCGGGCTCTCGATCAGTCGATATGGCTACCAGCCGCAATGGCTGGATTTCGGCCCGGCAACACCCAGCGCCTTCGGCTGGTGGGACTGCTTTGTCGCTTACATGGGGGTCTGGGTGCTGATGCTGTTCACCTTCGACTACGCGCGTTTCGGCAAGCCTGAAGACGCCGAGTATCACGGGCGCTGGAACTTCGGCATGCCGTTCTACGCGGTGACCTTCCTGCTCAATGGCGCGGCGGGCATCTATCTGGTCAGCAGTATTCCCCACGAAGGTGCGCTGAACGAAGTCTCGGTGGTGATGGCGATTCTGCAATTGATGGGCTTGTGGGGCTTGTTGTTTGTCTGGGCCACGCAAACCCGGATCAACACCGCCAATTACTACCTGGCGACACTGAACATGCAGGCGTTCTTCGGGCGTTTTGGCCTGCGCGGTTCGTACTTGATGTGGGCATTGGTAGTGGGGGTGATCGTCTACGGCTTGATGCTCGCGGACGTGTTTGCCTACCTCCTCAAAGCGTTGGCCTATCAGGGGATCTTCGTGGTGGCCTGGGTCGGCGTGGCGTTGGCGCAGATACACTACGGGCGCAATGAAATGGCGGCACTCGAACGGGTGCCCGCGTTCAATTCCGTGGGTTTGACGGCGTGGTTTGGTGCCACCGCTTTGGGGCTTGCGTTGATGTTTTTCGGCGGTGGCCTGAGCAGTTTTTCCGCACCCTCTACGGTGATCGTTGCATTTGCGTTGCAGTCGGGCTTATCCCATCGGCACCGAAGAGGTGAGAAAGTCCTGATAGTTGGCTTGCTGCACGGTTCGGGAAACGAACCGCTCATGGCAAAGATGACTGATTCATTTTAGATAAGGACGTGCGACAAATGGTCAGTCCCCTGACTCGCACAACCGTTATGGTTTCACGGCGTGGCTATCGTCAACGCGAGGGGCGTCCGCTGGGTTCTTCTCCGGAACCACAAAACTCACCACCGTACTCGTCAAAATCTTATGACTAGGATCAGCCACCTCAAGAAGCACCTTGTGAGCACCTGGCGTCAGCCCAACCAAAATAATCGGGTCTTCACTGGTGTGCGCCCAAGTACCTTTCCAGTCGTCGACGGTCACGTGAAGGTGGCCGAGCCGTGGTGATACTTCGACAGCCGTTTTGCCAAATACCGGCATGATCCGGGCGTGCTCGGTTCGATACTGGATGATGACAACGCCACGGGCGAGCGGCGCGGCGAGCGGCGGATAGGCAATGAGTTTTGGTCCTGTCTCAGACTCCAATGGCAGTATGGCCGGTGGGGAATTGGTGTCTGCTACACCTTGGCCCCACGCGGCTACGCAAAAGAAGGCGCTCAAAGCAAGGCCGGACAGATTTCCGAGAGCGAGGGGCATGGTGTTTTCTCCCGCGTGATCTCATTCAAGGCTAGATCAAACGGGGCAGTTGTCTATGCCAGAGCTGCCTCTCTCTGCAAAACAGCCGAGTGGGGAGGGACAGAAAACGGGTGTTGAATACGAGCCCTTTAATGACGGTGATCGGTTAAAAACAGCCAGTGAATGGAGCGGCGCAAAATGACAGCTAAGCTTCCTTTTACAGCCGGGCTTATTGAGCAGAGTGGGCTTTGTGGCCATGGCGTGTAACCGCCTTCAGCGGGCACCACGCCGTCACAACATCCTGCCCGATCTTGAGCGTTAGCCCTTCACAACAGCCTCGGAGGGGAGCCAATGAAACGTATCGTCATGCTCATCGCGATTTCTTTGCTGACCACTGCTTGTCAGAGCACAAATGATAATGGCGTCACCCGACTAGACAATTGTGTCTGCTATAAATCGACCGAGGCACAACATTTGCCAGCATCGCAAATAGCATGGACAGACCCCGAAACGTTGCAGAAACAATTCTCACATTGCATTTGCCGAGCCTTGGTTGACCTGAAGAAGGTCGATGATCCCGGTAAATTTTTCGTGCCCGGAACCGAAATAAGAACGGAACTGAAATAAAACAACATCGGAAAAGGATAAGAACGGAACTGAAATAAAACAACATCGGAAAAGGATAGGTGGTGTGCGTGCGAAACAGGCCAGAACCGTCCGGACTCAACGTCCATATTCAACGTAAGGGCTCAAGTAGAAAGCTTGCGTATCCCAGTTGATTCGATAAACCACTTCTTTCCCTGGCTTGATCTTGGCCGCAACCGTTTTGATCGCGGCACCACTGCATAACCCAGACTCGGCAAGCCCTGTGCCGAGATTCACTTCACCGGCCGGCAAAACGAACGATGCCTTTTGACCGGGACCTATCTTGGCTGCGCGCTGACCACCGATGTAGAACATGGCGTCACATCCCGCAGCGACAAACCCGTCATCACGGACAATCGTCAGGCGTCCAGGGTCTTGCGTGCCCTGGCTTTTGAACGCGTACATCTTGTCGGCCGGCACTGGCCGGGCTTCAGAAACCGGCATGGGCGAGGTTGCGCACCCGCCCAAAGCCAGCAAGAGAGCCCCCGTTGCGAGAATCCTTCGCATAATTTTTCCCTCCTGAATAAGGGCGAATGTATCAGAGCGTCATACTGCTTTGCTTCATAAAGCCATTCGCCAAAAACGCTTTAAATGGATTTGTTACCTTTTACTAAACCTTGCTCTTGGCGTCTGTGTTTTTTCGGGCCTTCACCAACAGGTTAAAGGCGTCAGTATCAAGTGGCCGACTTAGAAAGAAACCTTGGCCTTCATCGCACGACACTGCTTTGAGCAAATCCAACTGTTCGGCAGTTTCAATCCCTTCCGCCGTAACGGTGAGTGATAACGCTCGGCCCAAACCCACAATCGCCTGGATGATGGACTCATCATCACTTTCGACCAGTTTGTTCAGAAAGCTCCGGTCTATCTTCAGGCCATCGAAGGGGAACGTGCGCAAATAACTCAGTGAAGAATACCCCGTGCCAAAGTCGTCCATGCATATGCGCACGCCCAGGCGCTTCAATGTACGCATCAGCTCTAGTGCGCCGGGGGCATCTTCGAGCATGACGTTTTCAGTAATCTCCAACTCTACCCGGGTAGGCGCGATTCCCGAGTTGTGAAGTGCTGTCTGCACACGCTCCACCAAATTGCCTCGCTTGAATTCGCTAGGTGAAAGGTTGACGGATACAAACAAATGTTCCGGCCACCGTGCGGCGCAACGGCAGGCGGTGTCGATGACCCAGTCACTCAAGGAAAGAATCAGGCCGGATTCTTCAGCTATGGGGATGAACGTATCGGGAGGTATTAACCCGCGCTCAGGATGTTGCCACCGTATCAACGCTTCAGCACCGACCATCTGCCCGTCTGAGATACGGTAGCGCGGTTGGAAGTGGAGTCGAAGTTCTCCATTTTTTATTGCAAAGCGCAGATCACTTTCCAGACGACGTCGCTCAATAATCCTGGCGTTCATATCCCCCGCATAGAAACGCCAGGTATTACGACCTCCAGCCTTGGCTTCATACAACGCAATATCCGCATAACGTAGCAGCTCAGTCGCCTCGCAAGCGTCATTTGGCGCCATCGCGATACCAATACTGGCACTGACAAATACCTCTTGCTCATTGATTTGAATCGGCTGCTCGATGGACTCGATCAAACGGCGACAAAGCGCCTCGACTTCCTCCTGGGAACTGACATCGGTGAGTATCAGTACAAACTCGTCCCCCCCGATCCGAGCGACAAGATCACCGTGGCGAACACAGTCTGCCAAGCGGCTCGACACCTGGTTAAGCACCAGGTCACCTGCGGCATGTCCTAACAGATCATTCACTGGTTTGAATCGATCAAGGTCCAGACTGAGCATGACCAAGGGTTGTTCTAGTGTCGGCAACGCTTTGAGTTTGCCATCAAGAAACTCCTGTAGTCGTGTCCTGTTGGGAAGGCCGGTCAGGGCATCATGTTGTGAGAGGAATTCGATTCGTCGACGGGCTTCAACTTCCTCCGTGACGTCGGTTGCTGTCCCCCGGAATCCTCCTCCTGCCATGACTCGCGCCGAAAGACGGGTGATTCGCTCTTGGCCATTTGTATCCACGTAGCGGCACTGAACACTGATATCCGGACGACGGTTCGGAATACTGAGCCACTGAGATAAAGTGCCTAATTCAGTGCGCAGCAGATCATCCATCGCCGCACCAATCCATGCAGTCCTGGAAAAGCCCGTGATATCTTCAAATCGCTCGGATAGATAGGTGAAACGCCAACCGGCGTCCATTTCCCATACCCAATCCGAACTGGCCTCAACAACATCACGAAAGCGCGCCTCACTGGTGGCAAGGTCGGTCTGACTGCTTTGCAGCGATGCATAGCTGGCGTCAAGCGCCTGCGCAGCGGCCGTCGTACGACGCAAGATCACCCAAGTCATCAGGCACACCAGCAGCGCAGCGAGTCCCACCAAGGGCAACCCCAGCGCCAATAATTGCAGCCCTGGTTTGTGCGGACTCCATTGCAGGACGCCTGCTGTACCGGCCTCGCCCAGGGGATAGGCAGACACCAAGGGAATTTCGTCGGGAGCGGCCGTGTGCAGGCCATCTACCCCGAAATCCCGGCCTATTGTTGCGAGCTTGGCGCTGTCCAACATTTCAACGAATATCAACACCGACGCCGATCTATCATCCGCTATGACCGTTGGATCGGTTCCGGGCGTAATCGCAGCCGCAGCGACGAGGGCAGGTATCCCTCCCACATTGATGAACGTAGTCGTCGGCGTTTCGGTTTCCGCTCCCTCACGTGCTTGATCGAGAATCGCATCAACAGACTGTTCGAGCCATTGTTCGACTTCAACTGACACCCTCTGACCCTTGACCAAGGAATAAACGGTACGATTGACATCGTTGACTACAAACACTCCCCGAAACCCAAACTCTGTATAAAGTGTCGTCCCGAGATTTTGCCGTACGTACGCCCAGTCCACGTCTACCTGAGTATGCAAGTGCTTGTAAGCATCGCCCCAAAAGGCGTAATCCTTGACGGTCGAGCGCAGCGATTTTTCCAACGACTCCACGGCTTTCTTCGTGTAAAACGCACTGTCACGCTCCTCCGTCCGATCTAGATTTTGCGCAACATAAACAAGTGAATAGCAGGCAAATAAGAAAACCCCCGCCAAAAGACCCACAAACTTGAATAGCGAAGTTCGAGTCAGGGCCACGCTTGAGCGATTGGTTGAAGAACAAGAGATGGTGGGGAGAGCGTTAGGCATAAATGACCGGTACTCGTTGAAGCTAGTTATTTACATATCAGGTTGTCGGCAGTCGACGCTAGATAGTGAATGCCCGTCCGTCGCGCCAAGCAGGTCTGCCCAGTCTGCCGGAGACGGGATTTCACGAAGACGCGTTGCGCTACCGATGCAATAGGCCTGTTGCCAACGGCGACGGACAGTCATCGGCCGAAGCCGCAACTCAAACGGCTACTGATCTTTATATGGCAGTACTCGCCGCCCCCCCATGTACTTTTTAGACTCAGCCCTCGACAAGGTGGGTCAATATTTCCAGAACACTGGCATTACAAGCACCAGCACCGTCAGAATTTCCAGCCTTCCAAGGAGCATTCCAACGGTCAATAGCCATTTTGCGGAATCAGGTAATGATGAAAAATTACCTGCTGGCCCAATGATCGTGCCAAGCCCTGGCCCTACGTTACACACCGCCGTAGCGGCGCCGCTCAATGCTGTTGTCCAGTCAAGTCCAATCAGAGCCAGGCCCAGGGCAATAGCGGCAATCGTGATCGTGAAGAAAAACGAAAAGGTCAAAAGTGAGCGCACGATCTCCTCATCAATCGGATGGCCGTTGTACTTTTTCTGAATCACTGCCCGTGGATGAATCAGTTGTTTCAAGCTACTGACCAGTAACGCGGCAGCCACCTGAAAACGAAAAATCTTGAGACCACCGGCCGTGGAGCCTGAACATCCACCGACGAAGGTCAGATAGAAAAAGAGCAGGACGGCGAAGCTGCCCCATAAGGTGTAATCACCTACCGCAACACCGGTGGTCGTGACGACCGAGGTCACATTGACTGCCACGATACGAAACGCATCCCACCATCCGTAATCACTGTGAAAGCACAGCCAGGTCCCCACCGCCAGCCAGGTAACGATCAAGAACCCGATAAATCCGCGCACCTGATGATCTTTCAGTAGCGCCCGGCGATTGCCGCGCAATGTCGCGACGTACAAGGTGAACGGTAAGCTGCCGAGGATCATCACAACCACCGCTACCCAGTGCACCGCCGGTTGTTTCCAGTGGGCCAGGGATTCATCGGAGGTGGAAAAACCACCAGTGGAAATTGCTGACATCGCGTGGTTGACTGCTTCAAACGGCGTCATTCCGGCCATCCAGAGCGCCAGTGCTCCGGCGCCCGTTAGCCCCAGATAGAGGAAAAGGATGTACTTGGCTGCCACATGGGAGCGCGGGGTCACTTTCTCCGACCAGTCTGAAGACTCTGTCTGAAAAAGACGCATGCCGCCCACTCGCAATAGAGGAAGGATCGCCACGGCCATACCGATAAAGCCGATACCTCCCAACCAGTGCAACATCGAACGCCAGATCAACAATCCAGGAGAGGCTGTGTCCAAACCACTCAGTACCGTTGATCCGGTAGTAGTGATACCGGACATGGTTTCAAAAAAAGCGTCGGTGTAACTGATTTGGCTGATAAAGACCATCGGCAACGCAGCGAAGGTACACACCACCACCCAACTGCCGGTGGTCAGCAAGTACATATCTCGCGGACGAAGTTGCGCAGTATCGGGGCGCCCACGAGCGACCAATAACAGACCACAGATGAAGGTAATCAAACTGGACCAGAGAAAGGCTGACAGATCGTCGCGGCGCTCATAGACCACCAACGTGATCATGGGAATAGCCATACTGACGGCCAACGTAATAAGAAAAATACCTAAGATGAAGCCAATGAGCCGTATTGCTGCGATCGACATAGAAGTAACCTGACAAATGTGTGCCACGCGATATCGGAGGCTACGCCTCCTGGGTCCGCAACTTCCAAGTGCGATCAGCAGGATCGCAACGTGTCGACCTGATTCTCGCCTATTAAGGGGTNCGTTGCGAGAATCCTTCGCATAATTTTTCCCTCCTGAATAAGGGCGAATGTATCAGAGCGTCATACTGCTTTGCTTCATAAAGCCATTCGCCAAAAACACCATCGCCAAGTACTACCTAAAGTGCCTGCTTTTGGCCGATTGCTGCCGGCCGAAAACGCACCTGGACGATCCTCAAGCAGGCCTTTAGGGCGCGGTCAGGTACGACCGGGCGGGACTTGGGCTGAGGGTTGGAGCGGCTACGGGGTTGAGGTTGCTTGCTCATTTGCGCCTCCTGAATTGCGGCACTTCGCGAAAGGGCCTACTCATTCAGCTTAGCTGCCTGGCGAAATGGGCTGCACCGTTCGGCACTTGGGAAAAGTGCTGCAGCCCCAAAACTGTTGACCGCTCCTCGGGCCACCGTTGTATGTCCGCACCACCAGCGCACTGCCGCAGCGCGGGCATTGGCGCGAGGCCGATGGATCGTCGCGTTGCTTCAGGCGTAGCACATGTTCACGCCGGGTAGCGAGCGTCGGCGCCAGGCGACCTGCTTGCAAGGTCTGCAACATGGCCGTCACCTGCGCCTCGCTGAACACCGTTTGCTGGAAAGACTTGATGTAATGGACCCAGCCACCGCCTCGGGTGACATTAGCCGGCATCCTGGTCTTGAAAGTGCTTGGGCCGACAAACACGATGACCGAATGCACAAAGTCCGGGCCGATGCCCAACGCCGCTTGCAGGGCCTTCAAGTGTTTGTAGTTCTGGCGGTTCGGGTTCTGGAAGGCGAAGCGCTTCTTGTAAATCAGCTGCGTCCACTGAGCCTGCTTCTCACCACCGAAGATCCAGCCTTTCATGTGCTTGGTCTCCAGCACAAAAATGCCGAAGGGCGACACAAACACATGGTCGATCTGCGTGGTGTCGTCCGGGGTGATCAGTGTCACGTCATGCAGGCGACGGTAAACCTGACGATCCAATCTAAAGTGTGCGCGCAAACGCACCAGACGTTCACCGAACCAGCCTTTGAACAGGCGCGTGCGCAGCAGCGTCCATACCAGCATCAGCGGTAGCAGCCAGACCAGGATGTTGAGTAAGGGGTGCAGGATAACGGAGGTGTTCACTTGGCAGTCCTTTGCAGTGAGGGGAGGGGTGTTGAGTTGTCCGATGCTACGTCCCAGTAAAGCATTCCGGACCGCAAACAAAACGGGCGCCCGATCTAGGGTCGCCCTTTTTGCGTCGGGTGCTTAAGCCTGCAAGCGTCGACTGATGACATCGAGCAAGTCGCAGCCATCTCGCAGCGGAATGGCGCAGAGCAGGGCAAAGTCCTGCAGGACAAGGGTGTCGGTTTGCAGGCCTTCGCGAAACGCGAGGTTTTCCATGACTTGAGTGACCGCGCGGATGCGGTAGACGGCGGCGTCGTGGAGCACGTCCAGTGGGACTTGGGTGTCGATGAGCAGGGAAGGGACGGTGCAGTCGTGGCCCGTTAGGGGCATGTATTGGTTCATTTTCAGTACTCTGTTGGTGGATTAAGCCACCACGCATTCGTCGCCAAACGAATGGGTGGCAGCTGTACGCAGGTTGGCGAACCGGAACAGAGTAACCGGCAGACCCGAAGGTCTCCCGCGCACAGCCGCCATAACATGCACAGCTTTGCGGGTGCAAAAACACCTGCATGGAAGCGGGTTGCTTTTGCACTCTGTTGTCAGGTCGCCAAACCTGATCGCCATATGGGCGACGGGCCGGAATACAAGCCCCGC
>NZ_NMOJ01000026.1 GCF_002251635.1 Pseudomonas mandelii | reverse complement strand
CCCAAACCCCCGCAAGGCATCAAAGTGCTGGCCCACNCACNACGNTCCTATCCCCAACCCCCACCGTTACATCCCTTCTGTGAGCGACTGCTATCGGCCCAGAGTGTGTAAAAACGCTTCGTCAAAATTGAAGTTTGCGCGTCTATGCGAAATCTGAGAATTATCGGCTGCTCAGGCCGATCTGGATTTTGCGTAGAAACGCGATTTTCAGTCCAACACTGGGCTCCAATTGCACTGAAAAACGTTTTTACACAGCCTCGGCCAGAAGCTGCCGTTCACAGCGGGCAGTTCGTAACCAAAAGCACTCATTCGAAAAACATATGGCAGTACGACCATCCAGTGCATCGTCTACACTTGTGCAAATTTAGAACAACAAGGACGTCGACAATTGCAAACTATGAAGCCGGCTATCGTTTACCTCGACAGTTGCGATTACTCCGCGCTGAGCAAACCTCAACTCACTGAGACTGAAGCGCAGCAGCTGGCAACCCTTCGAGAGCTTAAGCTCAGTAGGACGGTTCTTTTCGTATACTCCGGTGCGCACATCTCAGAGATGTCTCCTCTCGATCAGAAGTACGCCACTGCCGCAGTAGAACGCACTAGTTTGATGGTGGAGCTTTGCGGACGTAATACATTGATTTCCTTTGACAGACTAATCAAGGCTGAGCTTTCTCGTTTGGTCACGCGAAGCTCCCAATCCGTGACCGTCCTTGATAGGAATGGCGAATGGTTTCCAGATTTGGGATCACTCATGAACCCCATCGATGAGATTGACGTCGCAGGAAAATTACGGCAGGAAATGGAAAAGCATGCACTCAATCGGAAAGCGCGGAGGATGGTCAAAGCAACTACAACCAACAATAGCGGCAGACTTCGTAGCGATGTTGAAAAACGCTTTGGCCAGGCAGATTACAGCGAGTTGATCGATAGGGTACCGATGCGACCTCGTGACTTTACGGTGCTCAAGAATTATGTCTTGGGCCGAGCGTCACGGGGAGAAGCCAATAGAGCTTTTCTAGAAAGCTTGCGGGATCCCGACTACATGGCTCAATGGTTTATCCACAATCATCACCAGTTGGGCCCTATCGTGGATTGGGTAAGACGTCCAGCCCGCCAACTTCTAGAAAGCTGCGAAAAAACTATAACGGAACTGCGAACACACTTGGCCAATTTGCCAGAAAGTGATCGTCCTGCAGCTATTAGGAGCGTAAACGGCGCAAGCTGGGAAAAATTGAAGCAGCAAGGGATGATCGATATAGTAAATCGCTTGCTCACGCAAGTATTCCCCGGGACGTTGGCATGCGATAACGCGCAGGATATCGAAGATTTTTGCCCTGGAGTTCACGTTTGCATCAACACACTTTACAACTCGCTTCAGAACTCCTTTACAGAAAGCCCACGGGTCATGAAAGCTAGCGATTTCGTGGATATAATTCATGCTCTCTACGTTCCTTACGTCTCATATTTCAGAGCTGACAGATACATGTGCAGTGTCGTGCAGCCGCTGATCCCCAAGCGATTTGGGACGCAGGTGGTGGCCTCTCCAGGGAAACTACTTATGGCACTTGGAATTCAAGAGGGTTAAAGAATCACGCCACTATGCCGCATCACGGACGGTAAATCGGTTTTCTCTACTCCAAATGTCTGCCTCTGGCTGGATACTTAATTTCACGAAATGTTGCTCAGATCAAATGATGGCATAAGCGAACCAAACCTCAGTCTCACTGGAATATAATTGGTATAGGATTATTAATTCGATTAGGGGGGAAAATGAATTTTCTAAGTGCTTATGGCAAGGAAATCGTTTCGCTTATCGTGCCATTGCTAACTTGGCTTCTCAATTCGGGACTCAAGGCGAAAGCAAAGCTGGTGTGGACTAGTCCTCACTCATTCCACTTTTTAGTCCAAGAGCCTCTTAAGGATCCCGACGGCCAGATTCTTAGTACAACCCAGCGTGTATGCACTGCGTCAATCAGGGTAATTAATTCTGGAAGAGAGACCGCTAACAAAATTGAGTTAGTGTTCAACTGGAAGCCCCAATACATAAATATCTGGCCTGTCCGACATTACGAGCATAAAACGGACCAGGACTCTCGCCACATTTTGATTTTCGATAACCTATCCCCCAAGGAGGAAATTGGTATTGAGATAATGTGCATCAACGCAGACTTACCGGCCCTCCTTGTGGTCCGGTGTGCAGAATGTACCGCTCAGAACGTTAGGCTTTCTTGGTTTCGATATACTTCCCCCCTGAAAATCAACATCGCGCGAATGTTGATGTTTTTGGGTGCCAGTACCTTCCTTTATTGGGTGATCGTACTGGTTCAATTTCTGGTCCTTCGAACACCGAACTGATCAGAAGGTAAGCCGACTGTTCGAATTGAAAACACAAGACGGCCAATGATCTATAATGCCTGCTTTTATTCGTAACCCGCCTTCTCCGAAGGGCAGCTAAGGGTTGTGGATTCAACCGGTCGCGACAGGCAGAAAACGGCCAGAAGCGGACGTCCAGCCCACCACTTTTCTTCAGGCAAAAGCTGCCGACAGGAAGGCAATCTTGAAAAGGATTTAAACTCGCCTGGCGATTTCCCAGCCGTCAACATACGGAAATAGATTCGTGCAGATTCATATTATCTACACCCGAACAGTCATGTTGCTCTCCAAGCATCCTTACCAATCATGGAGAGAAATTCAAAATCAGTACCCTGACTACATGACTTCGCTCGGCCCTTGGGAAGAAGATACGGTCATCCAATACCTTGCAGATGAATACCCAGAGCTTTCCCCGCATCCGCAAGAGCAAGTCAATGCGTTCATAGCAGATACTCAAGAGGCAAGATTGCTTACTTTTGCCGCGTAAATCGTCTTATCGACCATTCTCAGAAGCTCGCCCTCGACGTCCGCTTTGGGTCGATGACTGCCCTTCGCGACGGGTAGAAATCGGCCAAGAGCGGACTGCCTGCCCTATTAATAAATCTGAGAATCATCTGGCCGGCCTCGTAAATCAGGATCCCGCCAGCCCAGGCGTTACTGCCCAATAGGGTCAAAACAAGGATCAATGGAGCAATATTCAGTCGGCGAGCGTGGCTGCTTCGATACATAGCGCACCCTCTGAGATTCATCAGGCAAACCAATCAAACCCATTGCCAGAGTGCCAAGCGCATAAGCGCTACGGTTCCGCGATGGTGAACCAGAAATCGAACTTGTCGAAATGGGTCAGCATGTCTTTAAACTTGTCCTTGTCGCCTTCGATTTTCACTTCGCCACTGTCCGATAAGTTGCCCAGTTTCAGTTTGCCCAAGGCGATGTCATCGAGGGTGGTCCGGTTAAGAGTGACCGTGCCGTCGGTCTTATCCAATGGCTTGCCTTTTTTGTAGTTCATGACGCCGTTTTTTACAGTCAACACGTACGTGGCGTTGGTGTCCGGGAAGTTGAGGTTGAACGTATAGGACTTCTCGCCGACTTTCGGGCCATTCAAGTGAATGGCAAGGAAGTCGAGAAACATTTCAGTGGTCATGCCGCGAATGATGTCAGGTGAACTGGTGTTGGGCGTGACCATTTTCTTGACGCCCCCACGCAGTTCTTGGGCGCCGGACAGATAGAAGTTTCGCGCAGGCCCCGATTCAGCCTGGTAACCCATCTGTTCCAGGGCGTCAGCCTCGACAGAACGAGCAGCCTGGTTCTTCGGATCGGCGAACACCACCTTGTTGGCGACAGTCGCCGCCCAGCGGTAGTCGCCCTGGGCATAGGCATCCTGAGCGGTTTTGACCATCTTGTCGGCACCCACCATTTCGACGTACTTCTTAGCCTCATCGGTTGGTGGTAATGGATCGAAGTTGGCCGGGTTACCGTCCCAGAAGCCCAGGTAGAGTTGATAGGTCGCGCGCACGTTATGTTTGAGATTGCCGTAGTAGCCGCGGTTATAGAACTCTTTCGCCAGGCTGTCAGGCAGGACGAACGCCTCGGCGATCTCGTTCATGGTCATGCCCTGGTTGGCCATGCGCAGCGTCTGATCGTTAATGTACTTGTAGAGGTCGCGCTGTTTCTCCAGATGCTGCACAACGCGATCATTACCCCACTGCGGCCAATGGTGGCTACCGAACGACACCACGGCATCCGCCCCCCACAGATCAATGGTTTGCCCCAGGGCACTCGCCCACTTTTGCGCGCTGCGAACTTTTGCACCACGCAGGGTCAGAATGTTGTGCAAGGTGTGGTTGCCATCCTCGGCCAAGTCAATGGCTTTGAATTGCGGGAAGTAGAACAGCATTTCAGCCGGAGCTTCTGTGCCGGGCGCCATTTGGAACACCACCTCGATCCCGTCGACGGTGAGTGTTTCTCCGGTTTTCTCGATCAGTTTGTTCGGTTCGAGCAGGGTGATGGTGCCTGCTGCTGTGGTTATACCCAAGCCACCACTGACCGTACCTTTGGGGTCCTTTGGCAACAGATTGCCGTACATGTAAGAAGCGCGACGGCTCATCGCGGTGCCGGCAAACACATTTTCACTGACCGCTTCTTCCATAAAGCCTTCAGGGGCGATCAGCGGCACTTTGCCGGACTTCACATCGGCGTCGTCGACCATCGCGCGCACGCCAGCGAAGTGGTCAACATGCGAGTGAGTAAATATCACGGCAGACACTGGTAGTTTTTCAACTTTGTCATTGACCAGCCCCAGCGCCGCTTTGGCTGTTTCCGCCGAAGTCAGTGGATCAATGACGATCCAGCCAGTCTTGCCACGGATGAAGGTGATGTTGGCCAGATCGATATTGCGTACCTGGTAGATGCCATCCACCACTTTGAACAACCCTCGAATCGTCAGCAACTGCGATTGCCGCCACAGACTCGGGTTGACGGTGGCCGGTGTCGGGCCTTCTTGCTTGAGAAAGTCGTACTGAGACAAGTCGATAACGGTATTGCCCGCATCGCCCTTGATCACAGGACTGGGTAAATCGGCAACGAAGCCGTGGTTCGCATCGTCGAAGTCTTGTTTATTGGCAAAGGGCAAATAGCTGAGCAAAGCATCGTTGGCTTTTCGAGTTGCATCGGTGGCGTCGTTAGGTGCGGCCTGCACCGCGCCGATTACCACGCAACTCGATAACACCGCGAGTACTATTTGTCTGGGAAGCAGAGCTAGCATGTCGTGTCTCCTCATGTTTGCAAGCACACTCCCGAAACAGCTTCTGACGTCGGGAATAATTTCGTACAAAGAAATGAAAAACGCAGGTCATAACAGGGTGGCTGCATGGCGCATTGGGGGCTGTGCGACGGTGCTCCACTGACTCGATACTCTAGCTCCGCACCCTGGTCCGCATTTATTGTGTTTACCCTTGGAGTATTACGACGCCAAGGCCTGCAGAGTTGCTAGCAGAGCACCTGTAACAGCAATCAAACGCCCATAGTCAGTTGTCTCGGCTTTCCTAAGCACTCGATGACTGCTTTTGGCCGACAGCTGACATCGTCCATACTCACTCTTCGAAATGGGGGCGCGTTGGCGTCAGCTCCCTAGCTTAGAATTCGCCAAGCCCCAGCCCACACCCGAGACGGACCCTCAATGCAAACCCCAACCACCCAACACGCCCTCTGGAAAACCTACCTCCTTTTCCTCGCCCCCATGGTCCTCTCCAATTTCCTCCAATCCATGTCGGGCACCATCAACAGCATCTACATCGGCCAAATGCTCGGCACCCAAGCCCTGGCGGCCGTTTCGGGCATGTTCCCCATCGTCTTCTTCTTCATCGCCTTGGTCATCGGCCTGGGCGCGGGTGCCGGCGTTCTCATCGGCCAAGCCTGGGGCGCACGCGAGCCGCACCTGGTGAAAACCATCGCCGGCACCACGCTGCTCTTGGGCGCAATGATCGGTCTGGTAGCGGCGATATTGGGCAGCGTCTTCGCAAGGCCAGCGTTGCAGGGGTTGGGAACCCCGGCCGATGTGCTCGACGACGCCGTGTCTTACGCCCACGTGATGATGTGGATCATGCCGTCGCTGCTGGTCTACGTGCTGTTCACTCAGCTGTTGCGCGGGGTGAGCGATACGGTGTCGCCGTTAATTGCGTTGGTGGTGTCGACGTGCATCGGGTTGGCGCTGACGCCGACGTTGATTCGGGGGTGGTTCGGGTTGCCGATGATGGGGATTCAGAGTGCGGCGTATGCCGGGCTGGCGGGGAATTTGTCGGCGATGGGGTGGTTGGCGTGGCGCTTGATTCGCAAGGGGCATCCGTTGGCGCCGGATCGGGAGATGTTTGCGGCGATGCGCCTGGACCTGGTGATTCTCGGCAAGGTGTTGCGCATCGGTTTGCCGACCGGGTTGCAGATGGTGGTGTTGTCGGTGTCGGAGTTGGTGATTCTGGCGCTGGTGAATCAGCACGGTTCGCAGGCGACGGCGGCGTATGGGGCGGTAACGCAGATCGTCAACTATGTGCAATTCCCGGCGTTGTCGATTGCGATTACCGCATCGATCCTCGGCGCACAGGCGATCGGGGCAGGGCGGCTTGAGCGCATGGGGCCGATTTTGCGCACGGGGCTGTTGATCAATGTGTGCCTGACCGGCGGCCTGGTGGTGTTGGGTTATTTGCTGTCGCACTGGTTGCTGGGGTTGTTTCTCACCGAGGATTCGACCCGGGCGATGGCGGAGCATCTGTTGCACATCATGCTCTGGAGCCTGTTGGTGTTTGGCTTCCAGGCGATTGTCGGCGGCATCATGCGCGCCAGTGGTTCGGTGCTGGTGCCGATGGCGATTTCGATTTTCTGCGTGGTCGGCGTGCAGCTGCCGGTGGCGTATGTGCTGGACGGGCAGTTTGGGTTGCAGGGTGTGTGGATGGCCTTTCCCGTGGCGTACCTGGGCATGCTGGTGTTGCAGACGGCGTATTACAAAAGGGTCTGGAAGCATCAGGCGATTGAGCGGTTGGTGTAGCGCCGTGCCATAAAAAATGGGCTGCCGTGCAAACGGCGGCCCATTTTTTTGGATGGTGCGCGGTCGTTGCTTATTCCTCGAGGATTTCCGGCGATACCACCCACACGCTGCAGGGCATTTTGTACAGCAGGTGTTCCACCGTGCTGCCGATCAGCCGGCCGATGCCGTGGTGGCCAACCCGGCCCATGACGATCACGTCGACGTTGTAGGCATCGGCGTAACTGGCCAGGACTTTGGCCGGGTTGCCCATCACCATGTGCCGCTGTTCCGGCGGGATACCGTTGCGTTCGGCCAGCGCGTTGAAGGTTTCGCCCTGCGCGTCGAACAGGGTTTTGGCGGTGGTCGAGGAGAAGAATTTGGTGGCGTCGCCGAAGCCGAATTCATCGGCGCCGATGGACGACAGGTCATAGGCGTACACCACGTCGACCTGAGCGTTGCAGGCCGTGCCCAGCTTCACCGCTTCATGCAGGATGCGGTCATTGAAGCCTTCATATTGGCCATCGCGATGGAACGGGTCGACCGCCGCGACGATCCGGCGCGGCAAGGCGTGTTGCACGTTGCTGACAAAATGCAGCGGCACCGGGCATTCGCGCAGCAGGTGGATGTCCAGCGGCGTGAACAACATCCGCGACAGCAGCGATTCGTGTTCCAGTGCCTTGATCACCAGGGCCATCGGCTGCTCTTTGAGGTGGATCAGGATTTCCTGCAACGGACGTTCGACCCAGACCACTTCCGTGGTGACGGTCACGCCGATTTTGCGCAAGGGGCGGGCCTGTTCTTCCAGCCACTGGCGATGGCGCTCGACGTACCCGAGGCGCATCTGCTCCAGGGCGTCCCGGTTGACCAGGCTGGCGGTGGCCAGGCCTTCCAGGAAGTCGAACGCGACGATGTGCAGCGCCGCGTCTTCTGCCTTGGCCAGCGCGGCGGCCCGGTCGAAGGCGGGGCTGTTTTCCATCAGGGGCGAGGCGATAAGCATGAAGCGTGATTGTTCAGTCATGACAATTCTCCCTGGGGTCTTCACTCAGACGCTGGCCTGAAATGGCCGCGAGGGTTGGCTGGAGCGTTTACCTGAGGCCCATATTGGCGGACCGCCGGGAGGGGGCGCTTGATCTTTGTCAAACATGCGCGTGCCAGCGCGGGAGCGGACGCCATGTGGTCGCCTGGGCCATACTCGAAGAGGTTGATCATGATCAACCTGGGCATGAACGGTTCGGCGCACGCTCGCGTCAACTGAATGCAGGTCCCCCCGGCCTGGCCGGATTGAGAGTCCAATGAATGAAACCCTCGGCGGCATGGCCGGCGCGGCGGCTGCGCTGGGGATCGGCATGCTCATCGGTCTTGAACGCGAACGGCACAAGGGGCGAGGGGACAGCCGTGCCTGCGCCGGTTTGCGCACGTTCGCGATTACCGCGTTGCTGGGGTATGGCGCGATGCAAGTGGGCGGTGGCCTGCTGTTGGGGATCATGGCCACCTGTGTGGCGTTGCTGGTCACCGTGGCGTACTGGCGCAGCTTGAGCGATGACCCCGGAGTGACCAGCGAAGTGGCCTTGCTCACGGTGTTGGTACTGGGCGCGTTGTGCGTCACCGCGCCGGAGCTGGCCATTGCCATCGGCGTGGTGATGGCGGGGTTGCTGGCGTATCGGCAGAAGTTGCACCACTTTGCGCGCAGTCAATTGACCGAAGCGGAACTGCGCGACGGTTTGGTTCTGCTGGTGGCTGCGTTGGTGGTGCTGCCGTTGGCGCCGGACCGCTTCATCGGCCCCTATTCGGCGATCAATCTGCGGACCATTTGCACCTTGACCGTGCTGCTGATGGCAATAGGCGCGGTGGGTCATATTGCCGTCCGAACGCTCGGCAGCCGTTACGGCTATGCGCTCAGTGCCATCGCCTCCGGTTTTGCTTCCAGCACCGTGACCATCGCCGCGATGGGGCACCTGGTCAGCAAGGAGCCCGGTAACATCAAGACCCTCAGCGCGGCGGCGATATTGTCCAACCTGGCCACCTTCACGCAGGTCGGCCTGATCCTGGGGGCGGTTGACCCCGATCTGTTGCGTCACCTGTGGGGGCCGCTGTTGTGCGGGCTCGCCGCCACTGCGCTCTATGGCCTGAGCCTGATGTTTCACAAGCCGGCGACCGGCGCCAGCCAGCCGATCAAGGTCGGTGGGGCCTTCAACCTCAAGCTGGCCGTGGTCGTCACGTTGACCTTGACCTGTATTACGTTCCTGTCGTCGATGATGCTCAGCTACTTCGGCGAGGTGGGGATGATGCTGACGGCCGCCTTCACCGGTTTCGCCGATGCGCATGCCTCGACGGCCTCGATTGCAGCCCTGGCCAAGTCCGGGCTGTTGCCGTTTGATGCCATTTCCGCGCCTGTGCTGCTCGCGGTCAGCAGCAATTCCCTGAGCAAATGCGTGGTGGCCTGGGTCAGCGGCGGGCGCCGGTTCGCCGTGTATGTGGTGCCCGGCCAGGTGTTGCTGACGCTGGCGATGTGGGCGGGCCTTCTGTTGCTCTGACCGCACGTCTTGCCCGGTAGCTGACAAAGATCAAGTCGCCGGAACCCGGAACGCTCACTCTGAGCGTGCTTGGCCAGGTACATGGCCCCGTCAGCCTGTTCGAGCAGGTCTTCGACACTCGCGCCATTGGCAGGAAACAGGCTGATCCCGACGCTGATGGCCGTGTTGACGCGGTGCGCATCGATCATGAACGGCTCACCGATCGCGGCGATCAGCTTGTTGGCCAGGGCTTCAAGCTGGTCGGCTTGTTCCATGCACGTGATCAGGATTGCGAACTCGTCGCCACTCAAGCGTGCGACCACGTCAGACCTGCGCACGGACTGGCCCAGGCGCTCGGCGACGGCCACCAGCAGCTTGTCGCCACAGGCGTGTCCCAACGTGTCGTTGACCGATTTGAAGTGGTCCAGGTCGATAAACATCAACGCCAGTGGCTGCTGGTGTTTGGTGGCATGGTTGATCGCCTGATTGAGCAGGTTCAGAAACAGACTGCGGTTGGGCAATCCAGTCAGGGCGTCATGGAACGCCAGTTGCTGCATGTTGGCGCGTTCTTCATCCGTGACCTTGAAATTGTGCAGGATGGCGATGAAATGCGTCACCACGCCATGAGGGTCGAGCACGGGGGTGATGATCTGATTGACCGTGCAGCTGGCGCCGTCCTTGCGTCGCTCGACCATTTCGCCCTGCCAGGGCAGGCCCGCCAGAATCGTCAGCCACAGGTCACGGTAGAAGGTGGAACTTTGTCGACCCGAAGACAGCAGGTGCGGGGTTTTCCCCACCAGTTCCGGCTTGGAATAGCCGCTCAAGCGGCAGAACGCATTATTGATCCAGACGATGCATCCCGTGCGCTCGGTGATCAACACCGGGTTAGTCGCAGCGTCCCATGCTCTTGCCAACACCTGCTGGTCATATTCGATCATTGCCCCCTCCCATGTAGCCCTGGACGCATCAGGCCTTGATTCAGGCTAAGAGGAAGGGACCGGGAATCTGTTGATCAAAATCAACTTTTCTTCTGTTGCTCTGACCGCACGTCTTGCCCGGTAGCTGACAAAGATCAAGTCGCCGGAACCCGGAACGCTCACTCTGAGCGTCTGTTCACTCCCATCCCGATGGCCACGTGCCGAGGTGCCCCATGTCGCAGATTCAGCGTTTACTGTTGATCGCTCCCCCAGCCATGACCCGCACGCCGGCCTTCGACCGTGCCGCCGCGTTGGCGCTGGCCATGCAAATGCCGTTGCACATCGTCGCCTTTGATTATTTGCAGGCCCTGGCGGTGGCGGGGTTGTTTGCCCCGGAACAGATCAGCCTGGCCCGGGACGGGTATTTGCAAACCCATCGGCAATGGCTCGTCGAGCAAGCCGCGCTGATGAGCAAGCACGGCGTCGAGGTCACCAGCGAGGTGGTCTGGGTGCAGCATCCGTATGAGGAGATCCTGCATTTCGTCAACGAGATGCCCTTGGCGCTGATCATCAAGGATGCGCAGGAAGAGTCAGCCTTGAAGCGCGTATTTTTCACGCCGCTGGACTGGCAGTTGCTGCGCGATTGCCCGGTGCCGGTGCACTTGGTGACCAACGCCCTCAACCCCAAGCCGCATAACGTGCTGGCCATCATCGATGTGTTGCGCAGCGAAGACCAGGACCACGTGTTCAACGACCAGATCATCGACGCCGCTGTGAAGTTGGCCGACCAGTGTGATGCCAGGCTTGAGCTGGTCCACGTGTATGACTGGACGGCCGTATACGCCCAAGACATGGGCTATGGCGCGCTGCCATTGGCCGTCGGGATATACGAAACCCTGGGCAGTGCCCAGCACGAAGCGTTTGCGGCGATTGCCGAACGCCATGGCGTAGCGCCGGACAATCGCCACTTCATTGAAGGCGCGCCGCTGACGAGCATTTGTGATTTTGCCGCCGATCACCATACCGATGTCATCGTGATGGGAACCGTACAGCATAGAGGCCTGAAAAAACTGTTGGGAACCACTGCCGAACAGCTCTTGCATCGGGCGCCTTGCAGCGTATTGGCCATCAAACCGGGCCGGGTTTTGCAATCCTGAAGACTGGATCGCCTCGCGATGAACCGTTGGCCGGTGCATCGCGGGGCGATTTTTTACAGGTAGAGGCGGTGAATGACCTGACGGGTGTCATCGGGGTCATTGTGCGTCTCGAAACCCAGCGCTTTGGCCAGGTCGCGCATCGGCGCATTGCTGGAGGCATCCACCGAATACATCTGGCGGAAACCGTTCTTGCGTGCGGCCTTGATCAAATGCTCCATCAACAAGCTGCCCAGGCCCAAGTGCGTCCATTCATCGGCGACGGTCACGGCGCATTCACATTCATGTTCGCCCGTGGCGGCGTAGCGGCTGACGCCGATTTCGATCAGTTGGCCATTTTCGTGGACCAGCGCAATGTAGGCCGAACGCTGTTTGTTGTCGGTGTCCATCAGTTGGTCGAGCAAGGCGGTGCCGGGCTCGTTGATCTGGGCGAGGAAGCGCATGTGCCGGGACTCGGGGGATAACCGCTTGATGAAGGCGAGTTCACGCTCGCGGTCTTTTTCCGCCAGCGGCCGGATCAGAATATGACGCCCGTCCTTGAGCGCTTCGATCCAGTATTTGCCGGTGACTGCGGCGTAGGCGGCAGCGGCTCGGTCATTGTGGTCTTTGACAGTCAGCATGGTGTGTTCCTCCATCCGGTTTGAAAGGTGGGCGGCACGATGGCGAGCCGTTCGGTGACTTCCTTTCTACGCCGTTGGCGGCGCTGGAATCTGATCTGGATCAGAGAGTCGCGACGGCAGGCGTTGATTGGCTCATGTTTGATGTAAATCAAGCGAGAGGAGGGGGCGAGGAGCGCAGTCTTGGACACTTGCCGGCGTTTGATGACCGGTGTCGAGCCGAGGTGTGTGATGGGCCAATATCAACGTTTGTTGCTGATCGCCGACCAAACCCTGCATCAGTCCCCCGCCATGTTGCGCGCCGTCGCGCTGGCCAGGGCGAGCGGGGCCGAACTGGCGGTGCGGGCCTTTGTCGAGCCGGCGCCGGTGGTGCATGTGTGGGAAGACAAAATCGACGACGCACGCTATCAGGGTTATTTGCGCCGCTACCGTCGCTGGGCCGCCGATGAAGTCGAACGGCTCAACGAGATGGGGCTCGACGCAACGGTCGAGGTGGTGTTCACCACCCATCCGCTGCTGGATATTCTGCGAACGGTCGAAGACTTCAAGCCGGATCTGCTGATCAAGGACGTCACCCTCGAACCGTTGCTCAAACGGGTATTCATCACACCGCTCGATTGCCACTTGCTGCGCGAGTGCCCGGTCCCCGTGCATCTGGTCAACCAGACGCGTTACGGCCTGCCGCACCGGGTCGTGGCGGCGGTGGACCCGTTCGACCCTTCAACGCAAATCAACGGCTTGAATGACACCATCATCCAGACCGCGAACGCCCTGGCGTTGCAATGCGACGCTCCGTTGCACCTGCTTTACGCCTACGACTTGTCACCGGCGTTCAACGGCGACGCGCCGCTGGCTGGCGGTGGCTGGGGCGTGGACTTCATCGAGGAGCTGCGCCAATCCTTGCACCAGGCCTTTGTCACCCTGGCGGACCGCTACGGTGTACCGCCAGAGCGGCGGCATTTCGTGATGGGCCTGCCCGTGCCGGTGATCAGTGAATTCGTCGAGCACTACCTGGCGGATGTGGTGGTGATGGGCACGGAGCACCGGGTGGGGATCGACCGGTTGATCGGCAGTAACACCGAGCGGGCGCTGTACTCGGTGCCGGGCAGCATTCTGGCCGTCAGGTCGAACGTCAGGGGGTGAGCACGATGGCGCCTTTGAACTGCCCGGCCCGCAAACACGCGAGCGCCTGGTTGGCGTCTTCCAGGGCAAAACGGGTGACGTCGCAATGCACCGGCGTGTGTTGCAGTTCTTCGAAAAACGCGGTGCCGTCTTCACGGGTCAGGTTGGCCACCGAACGGACGCTGCGTTCACCCCACAGCAGTCGATAGGGGAAGGCGGGGATGTCGCTCATGTGGATGCCGGCGCAAATCACGCAGCCACCCTTGACGGTGACGGCCAGCGCCTGCGGCACCAGCGCGCCGACGGGGGCGAAGATCAGGCTGGCATCGAGCAGGTGCGGCGGAGGCTGGTCCGAAGGGCCGGCCCATTCCGCGCCCAGTGATCGGGCATAGGCCTGGCCTTCGCTGTCCTCAGGTCGAGTGAAGGCCGATACCCGTTGACCCCGGCCCCGCGCCACCTGAATCGCCAGATGCGCGGCGGCCCCGAAGCCATAAAGGCCCAGGTGCCGAGCGCCCTTGGCCATTTGCAGCGCCCGGAAACCGATCAGCCCCGCACACAGCAGCGGCGCGGCCTGGAGGTCCGAGAGCACCTCGGGAATGGGGAAACAGAAACGCTGGTCGGCCACGGTGTACTCGGCATAACCGCCGTCCAGGTGACAACCGGTGAACTGCGCGTGGTCGCAAAGGTTTTCCCGGCCCGAGGTACAAAACGCGCATTGACCGCAGGTCCAGCCCAGCCACGGAACGCCGACCCGCCGGCCAATCCAGTCGGGCGTAACTTCGCTGCCCACCGCCGTGACCTCGCCGACGATTTCATGGCCGGGCACCCGTGGCAGCACGGCTTGCGGCAACTCGCCGTCCACCAGGTGCAGGTCGGTGCGGCACACGCCGCAGGCGAGCACCTTAAGCAGCAGTTGGTGTGGGCCGGGTATTGGGATGGCGCGTTCTTGCAATTGCAACGGCTGGCCGGGCATAGACAGAACCATGGCGCGCATGACGAAGCTCCAGGCGGGCGAAATCAGCGAGGTTGGCGATGACAGCCGGCGACCATTTGCTTGAGTCCTTCCATGTCTTGGATCTTGACGTCGCGGCCGGCGATTTCCACCAGCCCCTGGTCCCGCAGGTGCGCAATGCCCCGGCAGATGGTTTCCAGGCGTAGCCCAAGATAGGAACCGATTTCATCGCGACGCATTTTCAGCACGAACTCTTTGGATGAATAGCCACGGATGCTGAACCGTTGGGACAGGTTCAGCAGAAACGCCGCCAGGCGCTCATCAGAGTTCATGTTGCCCATCAACATCAGCATGCTGTGATCACGCACGATTTCACGGCTCAGCAGCCGGTTGAGGTTGTGCTGCAACGACGGCAGGGTTTGCGCCAGTTTTTCCAGCTGCGCAAAGTGAATGGGGCAGACTTCGCTGTCCTCCAGGGCAAACGCCGTGCAAGCGTGCTCATCGGCACTGATGGCGTCCAGACCGAGCATTTCGCCGGGTATGTGAAAACCGGTGACTTGTTCACGGCCATCGACGGACACCACACAGGTCTTGAATGAGCCGATACGCACCGCGTAAAGCGAACGCAGAGGGTCGCCGGTGCGGTACAGCGCGGCGCCCTTTTTGACCTTGAAGCGTTGCACGATCAGCGTATCGAGCCGTTCAACCTCCGCTCCGGTCATGCCAATGGGAAGACACAGCTCCAACACACTGCAGCTGGAACACGCAGCCTTGAGGTAATGAACTTGCAGGGGACGAGTTTCATGCATGGGGGGCGGACGCCATCTGGGAGTGGTTTAAGCATAGTTGGTGAGCCATCGCGAGGAAGTTTCATTCAAGCGTTTGACGGGGTAATCGACAAACGGGGAAAGCCGCTCCCTGCTGTTTGATCTTCACCGCATTCCAGCGCCATTCAACTTGTGCGCAGACGGTGACACTTGATGTAAATCAAGTCCCGAGCGTTCCAGGCTCCCAGAATTGATCAAGGATTGCCGGCCGGTCGGATCTTTTACGGAGAACTTCATGAGCGATTTCCTCAGTGATGAGCAATTGGAAGGGCTGGACGCCTATTGGCGGGCCTCCAATTACCTGGCCGTCGGGCAGATTTACCTCAAGGGCAACCCGCTGCTGCACGAGCCGCTGACCCTGGCGCACATCAAGCCACGCTTGCTCGGTCACTGGGGCACAACGCCGGGGCTGAACCTGATCTATACGCACCTCAACCGGCTGATCAATCAGTACGACTTGAACATGCTGTTCGTGGCCGGCCCTGGCCATGGCGGCCCCGCCGTGGTGGCTCAGACTTACCTGGAAGGCACCTATACCGAGTGTTATCCCTCGGTGGAGCGCAATACCAACGGCCTGGTTCGCCTGTTCCGGCAGTTTTCCTGGCCTTACGGAATCTCCAGCCATGTGTCGGCGCAGATTCCCGGTTCGATCCATGAAGGCGGTGAACTCGGTTACAGCCTGGCCCACGCCTATGGCGCGGCGTTCGATAATCCCGATTTGATCGTCGCCTGCGTGATTGGCGACGGTGAAGCCGAAACCGGCACGCTGGCGGCGAGCTGGCACTCCAACAAGTTTCTCAACCCGGCGCGTGACGGTGCGGTATTGCCGATCCTGCACCTCAATGGTTACAAAATTGCGAACCCGACAGTGCTGGCCCGCATCAGCGAGGATGAGCTGTCGGCCCTGATGTATGGCTATGGCTACGCCCCGTATTTCGTTGAAGGCGATGAGCCGGCGCAGGTCCATCAGGCCCTGGCCCGGACGCTGGAGACGATGGTGCTGAAAATCCGCGAGATCCAGCGCGAAGCGCGCCAGCCTCGACCATCCGGGGCGCCAGAGCGGCCGCTTTGGCCGATGTTGGTGTTGCGTACGCCCAAAGGCTGGACCGGGCCGAAGTTCGTCGATGGCCATCGTGTCGAAGGCACCTGGCGTGCGCATCAGGTGCCCTTGGCCGATTTCCAGCAACCGACTCATCTGCGGCAACTGGAGGAATGGCTCAACAGTTACCGTCCCGATGAGCTATTTGATGCCGATGGCGCGTTGCTGCCTGACATCGCTGCGCTGGCACCGACCGGGCATCGGCGCATGAGTGCCAACCCCCACGCCAACGGCGGGGCGTTGTTGCGGCCGCTGAACCTGCCGCGATTTGCCGATTACGCGGTGAAACTCGAAGCTCCTGGCAGCTTGCGCGCCGAGGCCACGCGAGTCATGGGCACGTTTTTGCGCGATGTGATGAAAAACAACCTGGCCTCGAGCAACTTTCGCTTGTTCGGCCCGGATGAAACCGCCTCGAACCGGCTGGACGCGGTCTACGAGGTCAGCGCCAAGACGTGGATGGCGCCACTGGAGGCGGACGACAACCATTTGGCCGCCGATGGCCGGGTCATGGAAATCCTCAGCGAACAGGTGTGCGAGGGCTGGCTCGAAGGCTATTTGCTGACCGGGCGTCATGGTCTGCTGTCCTGTTACGAGGCGTTCATCCATATCGTCGATTCGATGGTCAACCAGCACGCCAAATGGCTGAAAACTGCCAGCGAAGTGCCATGGCGCAAACCCATTGCCTCGCTCAATTATTTGCTCACTTCCCATGTCTGGCGCCAGGACCATAACGGCTTCTCCCACCAGGATCCGGGCTTCATCGACCTGGTGGCGAACAAAAAATCGGACGTGGTGCGCATCTACCTGCCGCCCGACGCCAATTGCCTGTTGTCGGTGGCTGACCATTGCCTCAAGAGCTGCAATTACATCAACGTCATCGTCGCCGGCAAACAACCGGAATGGCAGTGGCTGGACATCGATGCCGCCATTTGCCATTGCCAGGCCGGCATTGGTCGCTGGGGGTGGGCCAGCCAGAACGATGACGACCCGGACGTGGTCATGGCCTGCGCCGGTGACGTGCCGACCCTGGAAACCCTGGCCGCCGTGACCCTGTTGCGCGAGTACGTGCCGGACTTGCGGGTGAGGGTGGTCAATGTGGTCGACCTGATGGTATTGCAGCCGTCCTTCCAGCATCCCCATGGGTTGTCGGACTCGGCGTTTGATGCGCTGTTCACCGTCGACAAACCGGTGATTTTCGCCTTCCACGGTTACCCGGCGCTGATCCACCGTCTGCTCTACAAACGCACCAATCATGACAATTTCCACGTCCGTGGCTTCAAGGAGGAGGGGGCGACCACCACCCCGTTCGATATGGCGGTGATCAACAATCTGGATCGATATCAATTGGCGCTGGACGTTGTCGAGCGGGTGCCGCGGCTGCGCGATCAGCTGCAAACCGCGCGGTCGCGCTACTGGTCGACGATGGAGCGGCACAAGCTCTACCTCATCGAGCACGGGCAAGACCTGCCCGAGGTGCTGAACTGGCAATGGACGCCGGCAAATCCCTGAGTCTTGCCGCGCCGGGGTGCGTGTCGAATGTCCACCTGACGGGAGTCACATCATGAGCCAGTATCAACGCTTGTTACTCATCATCAACCCGGCCCTGCGCCATTCCGCAGCGATCAAACATGCGGCGGCATTGGCCAAGGCCAGCGGCGCGAGCCTGCATATCGCCGCCTTCATTCCTTCGTTCAAATTGTTGTCGCTGCTGGAGGAAGGAGATCGGGAAATGGCTCGTCAGCGCTACTTCCAGGACCATCGCGACTGGCTCCAGGCGCAGGCCGAGACGCTGCGCGGCGAGGGCATCGATGTGACCACGGAGGTGGCCTGGGCCGAGGATATGGAGCAAGACATCCTCGATCACGTCACGGAAATGCAGCCCGATCTGTTGATCAAGCAGGTGCAGCACGAATCAGCGCTCAAACGCGTCTTTTTCACGCCACTGGATTGGTACTTGCTGCGCCACTGTCCGATGCCGGTCTATCTGGTGGGCGGGGGGGATGGCGACGGCTGGCCGCGCAAGATCGTGGCCGCGGTGGAAGTGTTCGACACCGAGTCCCCCGACAACACACTGAACGACCGAATCATCAGTCAGGCCACCAGCCTCGCCATCCAGTGCGATGCCGAATTGCATTTGCTGTACGCCTGTGACATTTCGGCGGCTTTTCTGGCGGACATGGATGGATTGACCCTGGCGGACTTGACCAAAGCGCTGCGCAAGGACCTGCAGCAAGCCTTCGAGAAACTCGCCGGCCAATACGGTGTGCCGGCGGATCGTTGCCACAGGGTGTCCGGCCATCCGGTCCAGGCATTGAGTGAATTTGCCCACGAACACGAGGTGGATGTGATCGTGATGGGCAAGGTCCAGTCCTCCGGCGTCGACAAGCTTCTGGGCAGCACCACCGAGCATATTTTGTATCAGGTGCCGTGCAACGTGCTGGCGGTCTAGACGGTATCGAGACCAGGTTGA
>NZ_NMOJ01000251.1:67500-69551 GCF_002251635.1 Pseudomonas mandelii | reverse complement strand
GCTGTACGCCGCCATGACCCACGAGCGCGTGTTCGACTACCGCCCGGGCGAAGTCTACTGGTGCACCGCCGACGTCGGCTGGGTCACCGGCCACACGTACATCGTCTACGGCCCGCTGGCCAACGGCGCGACCACGGTGCTGTTCGAAGGCGTGCCGAACTACCCGGACATCACCCGGGTGGCGAAGATCGTCGACAAGCACAAGGTCAACATCCTCTACACCGCGCCGACTGCGATCCGCGCGATGATGGCGTCGGGCAAAGCCGCTGTTGAAGGCGCTGATGGCAGCAGCCTGCGTCTGTTGGGTTCGGTCGGTGAGCCGATCAACCCGGAAGCGTGGGACTGGTACTACAAGAACGTCGGCCAATCCCGTTGCCCGATCGTCGACACCTGGTGGCAGACCGAAACCGGCGCCACCCTGATGAGCCCACTGCCGGGTGCTCACGCCCTCAAGCCGGGTTCCGCTGCACGGCCGTTCTTCGGCGTGGTGCCGGCGCTGGTCGACAACCTGGGCAACATCATCGAGGGCGCTGCCGAAGGCAACCTGGTGATCCTCGATTCGTGGCCAGGCCAGGCGCGCACGCTGTACGGCGACCATGACCGCTTCGTCGACACCTACTTCAAGACNTTCCGTGGCATGTACTTCACCGGTGACGGCGCACGTCGCGATGAAGATGGCTACTGGTGGATCACCGGTCGTGTGGATGACGTGTTGAACGTGTCCGGCCACCGCATGGGCACCGCCGAGATNGAAAGTGCCATGGTTGCTCACCCGAAAGTCGCCGAGGCTGCCGTGGTCGGCGTGCCGCACGACATCAAGGGCCAGGGCATTTATGTCTACGTCACGCTGATCGCGGGTGAAGTACCGAGCGAGCAACTGCGTCTGGAATTGAAAAACTGGGTGCGTAAGGAAATTGGTCCGATTGCTTCACCGGATGTGATCCAGTGGGCACCGGGGCTGCCGAAAACCCGTTCGGGCAAGATCATGCGCCGGATTCTGCGCAAGATTGCGACCGCCGAATACGATGGGTTGGGGGATATCTCCACCCTGGCGGATCCGGGTGTGGTGCAGCATTTGATTGATGAGCACATATCAATAAACGTGGCCTAACAGCTATCCGTAGTCCCTGACAGCAGATATTCGTTCATTCCGTTGTTCAGGATAAATGAGGCTCGTTGGGGACATTGAATGTTTCTTGGTAGTCCTTACATGGGTTGCTCGATATGAAAGAAAGANGCGGACAAAACAAAACCCCTACCTGCATACGCAGATAGGGGTTTCGGAATTTAATCTTGACGATGACCTACTCTCACATGGGGAAACCCCACACTACCATCGGCGATGCATCGTTTCACTGCTGAGTTCGGGATGGGATCAGGTGGTTCCAATGCTCTATGGTCGTCAAGAAATTCGGTAGCCAGGTCGTTTGCCTTGCGGCGCACGCTCCAGCGAATGGGTATGTGATAGATCTCGGTGTTTGTGAACAATCGAACTTTCGGTTCGTTTCGTCTTCACACACCGCAATCTGGTGCCTTTTCAGGTCAACAAATTGCTTGGGTGTTATATGGTCAAGCCTCACGGGCAATTAGTATTGGTTAGCTCAACGCCTCACAGCGCTTACACACCCAACCTATCAACGTCGTAGTCTTCGACGGCCCTTCAGGGGACTCAAGGTCCCAGTGAGATCTCATCTTGAGGCTAGTTTCCCGCTTAGATGCTTTCAGCGGTTATCTATTCCGAACATAGCTACCCGGCAATGCCACTGGCGTGACAACCGGAACACCAGAGGTTCGTCCACTCCGGTCCTCTCGTACTAGGAGCAGCCCCTCTCAAATCTCAAACGTCCACGGCAGATAGGGACCGAACTGTCTCACGACGTTCTAAACCCAGCTCGCGTACCACTTTAAATGGCGAACAGCCATACCCTTGGGACCGGCTTCAGCCCCAGGATGTGATGAGCCGACATCGAGGTGCCAAACACCGCCGTCGATATGAACTCTTGGGCGGTATCAGCCTGTTATCCCCGGAGTACCTTTTATCCGTTGAGCGA